>JAFDZM010000089.1 GCA_018266915.1 Bacteroidota bacterium
GGTATGAGAAGTTGCCGGTGAGCGTATTTGCAAACCAGAAAGAAGCCTCGGTATCGGTAGCAAGGCGGATAGCCGACCTGATCAGAAGTAAACAGGACAGGAACGAGCAGGTAGTGCTTGGCCTGGCAACGGGCGTAACACCGCTGGGCGTATATGCCGAGCTGGTACGTTTACACCGTGAGGAAGGCCTGAGCTTTAAAAACGTGATCACCTTCAATTTGGACGAATACTATCCCATGAAGCCCAATGCGGTTCAAAGCTATGTTACTTTTATGTATGAGAACCTTTTTTCTCATATCGACATTGATAAGGCTAACGTCCATATCCCTGATGGCACCCTTCCCCAAGATGATATCCCTGCCTTTTGTTTGGAGTATGAAAGAAAGATCAACGCTTTAGGCGGAATAGATCTGCAGATATTAGGTATCGGCCGTACCGGCCACATTGGTTTTAACGAGCCGGGTTCCGCACCAAATTCAGGTACCAGGTTAGTTACTTTGGATGACCTGACCCGTAATGATGCTTCCCGTGATTTCGGTGGTAAAGCCAATGTTCCGGTAAAAGCTATTACGATGGGTATAGGTACGATCTTTAAAGCAAGAGAAATTATCCTGATGGCATGGAGTGGTAAGAAAGCGCCAATCATTAAAAAAGCGGTAGAAGGAGAAATATCTGGTGATGTACCTGCTACTTATCTGCAATTATCAGAGCACGTAGAATTTGTTTTAGATCGTGATGCAGCAGCAGACCTGACACGCTTTAATACCCCATGGTTAGTAAAAGATTGTGTATGGGATAATATCTTAAAAAAGAAAGCGGTGATCTGGCTTTCAGATATGCTGAACAAACCTATACTCAAACTGACCGAAGAAGATTACAATAACCACGGTATGGCGCAGCTTGCGGTTGAGCAAGGACCGGTATACAATATCAATATCGACATCTTTAACCAGATACAACATACCATTACCGGCTGGCCGGGAGGTAAACCTGATGCAGACGATAGCCAAAGACCAGAAAGGGCATTGCCTGCTAAAAAACGTTCGATCATCTTCTCCCCGCATCCGGATGATGATGTGATCTCGATGGGGGGTACATTCATAAGACTCGTAGACCAGGGGCATGATGTGCATGTAGCTTATCAGACTTCTGGTAATACAGCCGTGTGGGATGATGATGTACTGCGTTATATGGAATTCGCTATCGACTTTAACCACAGTATAGGCGATGATAATACCCACCTGAAAAACCTGTATGAAGATATGAGGGCCTTCTTTGTCACCAAACAGCCCAACCAGATCGACACGCAGGATATCCGGAATGTGAAAGGTTTTATCAGGAAAACAGAAGCCATCTCAGGCGCACGTTATGCAGGACTGGATGATAACCATATCCATTTCCAGGCATTGCCGTTTTACGAGACCGGGAAAACGCAAAAGAATTCGGTAAGTGACAAGGATGTGGAGCTAACCATGGAGCTGCTAAACAAAGTAAAACCGCAACAAGTATTTGTAGCCGGTGACTTTGCCGACCCGCATGGAACGCACCTGGTTTGTTTTAACATTGTAATAGCAGCCTTAAGAAAACTAAGGACAACCGAAGACTGGGTAAAAGATTGCTGGGTATGGATGTACCGCGGCGCATGGAAAGAGTTTGAAACTTACGAAATAGAAATGGCCGTGCCGCTTTCACCGCAGGAAGTGCTCCGCAAACGTAACGCCATTTTCAAGCACCAGTCGCAGAAAGACAGGGCGGTGTTTCCGGGTGATGACGCAAGGGAGTTCTGGGTGAGGGCCGAAGACCGTAACAGGGAAACGGCACAAGCTTATGACAGGTTGGGTTTGGCGGAGTACCAGGCGATGGAAGCGTTTGTACGATACAAATATTAATTACATATATTTTCACGTCATTGCGAGGAACGAAGCAATCTCTCTGCTATGCAAATCAGGGAGAATGAATTTCTTAAGGAACGTCCAGATTATCCTTCACGGTCCATTGAATGTCCTACGTAGAGATTGCTTCGTTCCTCGCAATGACGATTTGTTTTAAATTAATAACCTAAAACCCAAATGACAGGAATATCCACAAACGAATCCGTACTAAAAAAGCGCCTTTTATCCCTCGACGTTTTCCGCGGGCTAACTATCGCCGCCATGATACTGGTGAACGACCCAGGGAACGAGCATTCTTATGCACCGCTGGAGCACTCAAAATGGAATGGCTGCACGCCTACCGACCTGATATTCCCGTTCTTCTTATTTATGGTTGGCGTATCGATTGTTTACGCTATGGAAAGCAGAAAGGAAACGGAGAGTCATTCTAAACTGATCATGCGGGCTTTTAAACGCATGGCGATATTATTGCTGATCACCTATGTCATCCGGTTCTATTTCCTTGTCGATTTTTCTCATATAAATGTATCGGAGGTGTTTGCCCATATGCGCATCCCCGGTGTGTTAACACGTATTGCTGTGGTGTATTTCATCTGCTCAGTACTTTACGTCAAGACATCGCAAAAAACCCGCGACTGGTTGTTTGCCATTTTCCTTATAGGTTATTATATCATCATGAATTTTATCCCGGTACCGGGTGTGGGTTATACTAATTTGGAGCCTACAACAAACCTTGGAGCATGGCTGGACAGACTGGTCTTCACCCCCAACCACCTTTGGGCCGAAACAAAGGTCTGGGATCCGGAGGGTTTGCTGGGAACCATACCCGCTGTAGCAACGGGCCTGTTTGGCATCCGGCTTGGCGGATGGATCAAGCGTAAAGACCACGAGGATAGCATCAAGGTTACCTGGATGTTTGTTTATGGAACCATCGCGGTTATTTTGGGTCTGATTTGGGATCTGTTCTTTCCTATTAATAAGGCACTATGGTCAAGCTCATTTGTCTTATATACCGGCGGACTGGCTTGCGTTGGACTGGCATTAAGCTACTGGATCATTGATGTTCGCGGCTATAAGAAATTTACTCCTCCAATTGTTGCCTTTGGCGCTAATGCTATCACCGCCTATATTTTGGCTGATTTTATTCCGCATTATGTTGGTAAGATAAAGTTGGGGGGAAAGTCGCTATATGATATCTTGTTCGCACCTTACTTTTCACCGATCAATGCTTCGCTCGCGAGTGCTATATTTACCGTGTTTTGTGTGTGGATAGTGATGTGGGTGCTCTATAAAAGAAAAATCATAATTAAAGTTTAATAACGTTTGAAACTAAACCTGTCCTTGAATATCTAATCTTAAAATATAAAAATGAATAAGAAATTCCTTATAGCCGCACTGGCCTTATCCGTTACGGTCAATTTTTCGTTTGCGCAGGTAAAGAAAAAGCCGGTTTCATCGCCTAAAAGTAAACCGGTTGCCGCTGCAACTCAGCTGAAGGGTAACCTGTTGCCGGTTGACCCGGATGTAATCATTGGCAAACTGCCTAATGGTCTAACTTATTATATCCGCAAAAATACGGAGCCGAAGAACCGTGCCGAATTGTATTTGGTCAATAAAGCCGGGTCAGTATTGGAAACTGAGCCACAAAGGGGTTTGGCCCACTTTACGGAACATATGGCTTTTAACGGAACACGCGATTTTCCCAAAAATGAATTGGTGAACTATCTGCAAAAAGCCGGTGTGAAATTTGGCGCGGACTTAAATGCCTATACCTCATTTGATGAAACAGTTTATCAATTGCCTGTGCCTACCGACAGCACTAAAGTGTTTGAAAAAGCATTTGATATTTTGGCTAACTGGGCCGGTTATCAAACCTTCGACCCAAAAGAAATTGATGATGAACGCGGGGTGGTGTTGGAGGAAGAACGCCTGCGCGGTAAAAATGCGCAGGAACGGTTACAGCACCAGATTTTACCTGTATTGCTGAACAATTCAAGATATGCCGAGCGCCTGCCAATTGGAAAGGAAGATATCCTGAAAACATTTAAGCCGGAAACTATCAAAAGCTTTTATCACGACTGGTATCGTCCAGACCTGCAGGCTGTAGTTGCTGTAGGTGATTTCGACCCTAAGCGTGTGGAGCAATTGATAAAGGATAATTTTTCTGAGTTGAAAAATCCGGCTAACGAAAAACCAAGAACAAAATACACCATGCCCGTTACTCCGGGTACAGCGGTGAAAATCGCTACTGATAAAGAGTTTCCTTATACTTTGTGCGAGATCGTTGTAAGACACCCGGGTACAACTGTTCAAACCAAAGCGGATTATCTGCAAAGCATGCGTGTTAACCTGTTTAACCAAATGCTGAATGAGCGTTTGAGCGAGCTAACCAAGCAAGCTGATCCGCCGTTTCTTTTTGGCAGAGCTGCCTATGGTGGTTTCTTAGGCCATACGGATGCGTTTACATCTATTGCCGTTGCGAAAAAACCTGAAGAGCTGGAAAAAGCGATAAAAGCAGTAGTAGCTGAAACCGAGCGTGCACGCAAATTTGGCTTTACACAAACTGAATTTGACCGTGCTAAACAAGATGCATTGACTGAAATGGAAAACGCCTATAAAGAGCGTGACAAAACCAAGTCGGTGAACTTTGTGCGGGAGTACCAGCAGAACTTTCTTGATGGTGAAGCTATCCCCGGAATTGCATGGGAATATAACTTCTTTAGGGAAAATGTAGATAAGATTAAGCTGAGCGAGATCAATGCTTTGGCAGGGAAATATATCAGCGATCAGAACAGGGCTGTAGTTGTTGAAGCACCTGAGAAAGAAAAAGACAAATTGCCAAACGACAAAACCTTGTTGGAGTGGATCAGCAGCGCAGGTAAAGGTGTGACTGCTTATGTAGATAACGTAAGCAACAAACCGCTACTGGCTAAAGAGCCAACTCCGGGTAAAATCGTATCTGAAAAGAAAGATACTGCCATCCTTACCACTACGCTTACATTATCAAACGGAGTAAAGGTGGTGTTAAAACCGACTACTTTTAAAAACGATCAGATACTCATCAATGGTTATCACTTCGGTGGCACATCGCTGGCAAGTGACGCAGATTTTACCTCAGCTGATATGGCGGACAATGTGATCGGCGGAAGCGGCCTGGCTGATTTTAATGAGATACAGCTTGAAAAAATGCTGAGTGGCAAAAACGTGCATATCGCACCGAATATCACTGAAACCACGGAGGGCATCAATGGAAGTTCGTCACCAAAAGATCTGGAAACAGCTTTGCAACTGGTGTACCTGTACTTTACCCAGCCACGCAAGGATGCGGATATCTGGCAGTCGGATATCACCCAAACCAAGTCGGTATTGGCTAACCGCAGTCTCGACCCGACCAGCGTTTTCCAGGATACGGTTTCGGCAGTGCTGAGCAACCACAATTTCCGCCGGATGATACCATCGACAGAAAGATTGGATAAAGCCAGCCTGGATAAAGCATATAGTTTTTATAAAGACCGTTATGCCGATGCCAATGGGTTCACTTTTACGTTAGTTGGAAGCTTTGATGCGGATAAAATAAAACCTTTGCTGGAGAAATATTTGGGTAGTCTACCGTCAGGTAAAGGTGATGAGACCTACAAGAATCTGGGTATCCACATCCCGGCAGGACAACTCACCAAAGAGGTGCATAAGGGCATAGGTGATAAAAGCAGCGTTCAGTTGGTGTTCAGCGGCGATTATGATTTTAATGCTGATAACAACCTGCAGGTAGATGCACTGAACGAGATATTGAATATCAAACTGATCGAACGACTTCGCGAAAAAGAAGGTGGCGTATATGCGCCGGGGGTAAGGGCTAACATGGTGAAAATACCTAACCAGCGTTACAGCATCATCGTCTATTTTGGTTGCGCTCCTGGAAATGTAGAGAAGCTGATCAACGCCACAATGGAAGAGATCAATAAGATCAAACAAAACGGTCCTGAAGCGGTGGATGTACAAAAATTTGTTGCCGAAGAAAGCCGATCTACCGAAGTTCAGTTAAAAGAGAACTCATTCTGGGCAGCACACCTGGCAGCTTCATCGCAAAATGGTGAAGACCCCGATGCAGTGCTTCATCATATTAAAGACCTGAACAAGGTAACTGTACAAACGGTAAAGGATGCAGCTAATAAATATTTAAGTGGTAATAATTTGATCAAGTTGATCTTGTTGCCGGAGAAACAGTAAGAGTTTGAAGCAACTTAAATAAAAGTCTTGTCAGAAATGGTAGGGCTTTTATTTGAAACATTGAATTACATTGACGGATTATAAACAAGGTAACCAAGGCGGCGCTATGAAATCTGCTTGAAATAAATAATTAAATTCGTTACATGTTAAGTGAACTGTTTAAACCTTATAAAGCTTCAATAACAAGATATGGTAATGACTCGGTAGCTATAGCCAGTTTCCGAATTAAATGTATTGACGCGAATATTGATACTTCTTTTAGCTGGCAAGTTGATGAACGATCTCTCGAATATCATCTAAAGCCACATGTACATGGATTAATGGCTGTCTTAAGTAACGGATCAGTATTTGATAAATCTAAAGTTTATAATCCTCAAAAGCTATTTGACTTTATTAATGAGAACTATGTTAAATTAACTCCAGATGATAAGTTAAGTAGCATCTTAGAGTATATGGAGGCATCTACTTCTTACGATGGACAAACGATAATTGTCAAATCACCGTCTGAAATAAAAGTGGCTAAAATGTACTTTTATAATATTCAAGAGTGGAGATTTTACCTTCAGAGTGCAGTTGAACAAGGTTACATAGAAATTAAACAGATTCCGGGGTCGATAGCAGAACCAAAAACTCAGAATGGCTATCGTCTTACCGTTAAAGGGTTGAGTAGGTTGATCAAAATTCATGAAGGTAAAGACTCTATAACGTGTTTTATAGCTATGGCATTCACAGACGATATGTTTGCGATATTGGATAATAGCATAAAACCCGCCTTGGGATTATGTGGATTTAAATCTTATGTTGTTAGTGAAACTCATGTTGATTCGGATAAAACAATTAATGACGCAATTCTTGCCGGTATTAAGAAAGCAAGATTCACAATTGCTGATTTTACTTATCATAGAGGAGGTGTTTATTTCGAAGCGGGATATGCACTGGGGCGAGGGCAAAAGATCATATATTCATGCCGAGAAGATGAAATCAGCAAAGCTCATTTTGATATCCGAAATTATCAGCACGTGGTTTGGAAAGATTCAGAGGATTTTAAACAAAAACTTATTGATAAGATAGAAGCATTTATCAAAGATTAAGTAGAAATTCGTAGCTGACACCATTATTAATCCGGCCTATAAATAGGCAGATATGTTATCTGCGAATGGTCCACCATTATCATTAACTCAAATTTAGGTCAAAGCCAGCATATGGCTTGCTTTATATGTATTTACATTCTGAAAACCAAGCTTCTCATAAAATTCGGCGGCAGACGTGTTATCGGTAAACAGGCGAAGGACCGTAAAATGCTGCCGCGCATTATTTATAATCACCTTCATCAGTAAAGTTGCGTATCCCTTGCGACGATAAGCTTGCAGAACATACAAATGCCTTACACGCCCCGTATTTAAATCCTCAGTATAAGGATCACAGTTAAGGCCGCCTATGCCAATCAGTTCGATTCCTAAAACTAATCCCCATAACCTTTCACCCGGCTTGTCAAATTTATTTGCACCACTGTTCCAGTCATCAATTGTTCTTTGTATGAAATCGTGCCCATTATGCTCAGCCTCATTGACCAGGCTATCAATCATCGTGAAGTTTAAATCTGTAAATTCAATTAATTTAACTTCGTGCACTGATGGCATACCGAGATTCTTAAGCATAGCAAAGTTAACATCATAGTTTTGTTAGTTAATCCCGGATTGTAAATCCGGACCAACTTTTTATTACAATGATTTCCCCTGAGATCAAAGCACATATTAAAAACATCAAAAATAACTCATTACTCTACGATGAGAAGAATTTCGATGCCCGTACCGATGCCATCGACTTTTTAGAGTTTCATATCCTTGATCAAATCGAAGCACTTAGAAGTGTTGAACCGGATCAGAATAAATTGACCGAACTCCAACATCAGGCCAATAAATTAAAATCCCAACTCGAGGAGATAGACAATGAATTATTTCAAAAACTACAGAAGGAGATTAGACAAAAAAAGTATAGTGGTAGGGGGTTTGATGCAATGGTCAGAAAACATGTAAACTTTGAAAACTGTAGCGGCGACGAAGAAGGCTACGACAACCTCGATATTTTTATAAATCGTTTACTTTCCGTCGAGGGCATGCCAGAACAAAGCCGGCCATTGGAGCGGGAAATGGTATTCTATCAAAAGACCCCGGCAAAGATCGTTTTCGACTTAATAAGGGATGCGGGCTTTACAAAAGATGATGTCCTTTTCGATATAGGTTCCGGATTAGGGCAAGTGGTTATGCTGGTGAACTTGCTGGCTGGCATCCGAACCTTAGGGGTCGAATTCGATCCTGCTTTTTGTAGATATTCGGAGAAATGTGTGTCAATGCTAAGTTTAAAGAATGTAGACTTTATCAACGCTGACGCCAGGGAAACTGATTACAGCTTAGGAACAGTATTTTTTATGTACACACCTTTTAGGGGAAAGATGCTTCAGGATGTGTTGGAAATTTTGAGGAAAGAATCGCTGAAAAGGGAAATACGCATTATTAGTTATGGGCCTTGTACGCCTGAGGTTACTGCTCAGGATTGGCTGCATTCAGTTTATGGGAACAACGTCAAAATTACACGTCATGCTGAATTTATTTCAGCGCCCCATCAGAAAGGTATGAGATAGGCAAGCTTTCTACAATTAAATCGTAGACCAAGCAAGTGTGTAGGCTCACCCGGTCGTCGCTTCGCCCGACCACCCTCTCTTCGCTGCGCGCCAAGAGGGTTTTGAGATACAAAAAAGCCCTCAGTTTTTCAACCGAAGGCTTTGATTATTATAAGTCAGTTAATTGAATTAATTCATTGTAATGATGGTAGCCGGCAGTATACTCACATCAATGTTTGCTTTTAATATATTGGTGGTCCATCCGTTGGGCTGGAATGCGGTTGATGGATCCCACCATGCATCCATTTCTGCGCCTGATGTTTGGAAGAATTTCACTTTATTGTACCCCATGTAAATATCAGAGCTTGACGCGCCGGAATAATTGCCATAACACAGACCGCAATTGGAATACGGCGTGCTTATTCCATAAATGGTATTATGATCCATTTTAATAT
>JAFDZM010000008.1 GCA_018266915.1 Bacteroidota bacterium
TTAAATCTACTCTTAACTCACATTGTTTTTATCCTATATGCAAACATAGGATGACCTATGAGCAGGGTGGTATTGGAGCGGGCCTGGCTATAGCTACAAGGAGTGGTGATACGCTGACATTAGCGGATCGTATTACACACCACCTTTCAAACAGCCTGAGTACGGTAGAGATTGTTTCGGCAAATGCATCAAGAGCGTTAACTGAGTTCAAAAAATATTATGACAACAATCGGGCAAACCCGCCGGGTGAGTATAAAACTTATATCATCAAAAATGATAATCCGGACAACCTGGCTATGCTGGCCGAGTTGTTACATAATAATGGTATCAAATATGGGCATACCAATAAACGTTCGGCACTAGGGTTTGACTATGTGAACGGTAAGATGACAGAGCTGCCTATTGACCCGCATGACCTGGTGATCAATGCTTATCAACCCAAAGCGGTATTATTAAATGTATTGCTTGAACCGAGGACTTTCCTGGCCGACTCCAACACCTATGATATCACGGCATGGTCGTTACCTTATGCTTATGGTTTAAAAGCGTATGGGTTGAAAGAATCTATAAAACCCGAAGAATCAAAATCTGCAGCAGAAGCAACAACCCCGGGTGTTACTAAAGGAGAGGCGTATGCTTATGTTGCGCCATGGCAGTCGGTTTACGAGGTAAAGTTTTTGGCTGAACTGTATAAGAAAGGTATAAAAGTGCGCTGCTCGCAGGCCTCTTTTGAAGCAGGCGGCCAAAAATTTGCTCCCGGATCGTTGATAATCACAAGAGCGGGAAATAATGCGGGTGATTTTGACGATAAGGTGATCACATCTGCTAAGGATTGCCATGTAACCTTATCGGCATTAAAATCTGGATTTGTAGATAAGGGTGCCGACCTGGGATCAAGCGTCATTAAATCGCTTCATCCGCCAAAAGTGTTGCTGATATCTGGCAAAGGAAGCTCATCAGAAGCGATGGGCGAGATTTGGCATTTTTTTGATCAGCAAATTAATTATCCCATTACCCTAGTTAAGTATCACGACCTGAACCGTGAACGCATCAATGATTTTGATGTGATCATCTTTCCTGACGGTTACTATGATGATCTGCCAATTGAAAGACTGCAAAACTGGGTGCATGATGGCGGAAAGCTCATTGCTATGGAAAATGCCGTTTCGATGCTTGCGGATAAAAAAGGATTCTCTATAAAGAGCATCATCGATAAGCATGATACCAGTTCAAAAAACAAAGACAACCTGATAAAAAATTATGCCGATAGGGATCATGATGCGATACGGTCAAGCGTGCCGGGAGCTATATATAAGGTAGAGATGGATAACACCCACCCGCTTGGATTCGGGCTGCAGAAATATTATTTCACCTTAAAACTGAATGATGTATTATATAACTACCTTGGCGATGACAGCTGGAACGTGGGTACCATTAAAAAGAATGCTTATGTAGAAGGCTTTGTCGGTCAAAAAGCTAAGGAGAAGTTGAAAGATGGGTTGTTATTCGGAGTTCAATCAAACGGACGTGGTTCTGTAGTTTATTTGGTAGATGATCCGCTTTTCCGCAGTTTCTGGCAAAATGGTAAGTTATTGTTCAGTAATGCGGTATTTATGGTAGGGCAATGAGTTAAGTGGCAGCAGGCAGTTGCAGTAGCAGTAAGACTTATAAGTTGGCGTTTGCAGTTGGCTGTATTGTATTTAGAAACTATGCCAACTGCAAACTGATCCCGATAGCTATCGGGACTGCCAACTTAATTATTCGCTTTCACTCTTCCGTTAAGATCATCTGCACCGCTTTGGTGTTCGCGGGCCCTTATTTTTGTGCTACCGAAGTTGTAAGTAAATGTCAGTCTTGTTACTCTCGATTCGCGTTTTTGACGGATATCCAAATCATTTGAACCGTAGTTGCTGGTTACATCGTTGCGGCGTGTATTAAATATATCGCTTGTAGAAAGTTTGATGTTGGCTTTCTTATTGGCGAACGAGTGGCTTATGCCTGCGTCAACAGAATATTGTGGTTTTACATAGAATAATCCGTAAGTCAGTGCTGATTGGTAGTTACCTGTTACTTCCAGTTTGTATCCAGCTAATGGGGTAAATGTTTCTGTTGCCCTTACCTGGTAAGCTGTTTGGCCCTTATCAAGATTACTTCCTTCCAGGTTGTCAGATTTAAAGCCCAGGTAGAAAGCAGTTGCATTCAGGTTACCTTCCCACCATTTGGTTATGGTATACGGTGCATACAGGTTGGCGCTGTAATTATTTTGCACCTGCAGGTTTTGCTGCGTTACAAATGCAATTTTTGTAGCAGGATCAGTTCCCGGTACCTCGGTTATCACATCGGTTGTGCGGCTGTAGCCTAATGTTAAAGTAATGCTCTTATTATAGGTATAGTTAAACTCAAAATTGTTGGTATACTGTGGCCTCAGGTATGGGTTGCCTTTCTGGTAAGTATATGGATCCAGGTGATAGGTAAACGGATTCAGGTTATCATATTGCGGACGATCAATACGACGGCTATATGACAGGCTGAACTCATTCTTATCATTAATGGTATGGTTAATAAATACGCTTGGGAAAAAATTAAGATAATTTCTTGGTATACGCTGTACCACATTCATAGAATCGCCCACAGCGTTAGACTGAGTATATTCAGCACGCAAACCAGCCTGGATAGAGGTGTTTTTAAATTGCTTGTTTAAATTCAAATATCCCGCAGTTATTTTCTCGTCATATACAAAGTGGTTAACACTGGTATCCTGCGCACCCTGAACGGTGGTTTGCTGCAGGTTGTTATCTGTTTTTACATCACTGTATTTAAAGCCTGCTTCCAGTTTTACTGATTTGGTTAGCGGCTTAGCATAGTCCACTTTGGCTGTATGGATATCGATGTTGGATGGTGTAAGGTTACCTAAAAACGCCTGGGGGTGCTGTAAACTGCCATCGGCAAGATAAAAATCGGTTACATACTGTGCGTTTGAATTATTTCTGAATCTTGAATAATCCAGGTCGGCGCTGATCTGCTGGCCGGCGGTGTCTATCTTGTAGATATCATTCAGGTTAACAGCAAAGTTGTTATAGGTTTGATGGATGCCCGTAACTGTACGCAAAGACGAATCGACAGTGCTAAAGTTCTTACCTATATAAGTACGGTTATCGTTACTATCGTCTTCCTGATCAAAATAACCGTTGATCACAAAGCCAATGGTGTTTTTGGATGACAGATCATAATCAACACCGAAACGATAACTGTTATTATGGTTATTAGAGATCAGCGGGCTGAATTGATTAAAATAGGTTTGTTTCCCGGTAGTATCCGTAATGATACGTTTGATATCGATATTCTGAAGGCGTTTGTTATCATTATGGCTGAATGTACCGAACACGTTCAGATTCCCTTCTTTGTGATTTAATTGCAAAGTTTCGTTATCCTTCCAGTAAGCGCCATAAGCTGTTCCCGCGGTAAGGCTTCCGTTTGTTCCGGTTTGTTTATTCTTTTTCAGTTTGATATTGATGATACCTGAATTGCCAGCAGCATCATATTTAGCAGATGGATTGGTAATAATCTCTATTGATTCAATAGTATTACCATCGGTAGAGCGTAATAGAGTGGCTAACTGTGCTGCAGTTAAATAAGTCAGCTTATCATTGATCATTACTGTTACACCTTGTTTCCCTTTAAGACTGATGTTGTCATCTTTATCTACGCTAACACCTGGCGCTCTTTCAAGGATATCCATTGCCGAGTTACCTGCTGCAAGCGGACTATTGGCTACGTTAACTACGGTTCGGTCTATTTTTCTTTCAACTAACGGTTTTGCTGCAGTTACATTTACCCCATTCAAACTATGTGCACTGGGCTGCATCTTTAGCTCAGGTACAGTAACTGATCCGTTGCTGGCAACGGTGATGGGTTGGCTAACCGCTTTCTGATAGCCAACAGTAGTGGCCTTAATAACATAACGGCCTTGTTTAATGTGGTCGAAAGAATATACACCCTGCTCGTTGCTGATAGCGCCTTTTACTATGGTCGAGTCCTGTGCATTTAATAAGCTTGCAGTAGCGTACATCATTGGCTTTCCCTGTTCATCAAGTAACGAGCCGCTCACATTTGCGGATGGCCCTTGTGCCCGAACGACTCCAATTGCCGCTACCAGGAGCACCAGGGTAAGATATATTTTATGGATAAGTGTTTTCATAATGTTGTGTTTTGTAAAAGTTGGGGCAAATAATTTCCTGTAGAGGGTCACCCCTCTTTTTTAAAAGGTTAATAAATTTTGGTTTCAGCTACCGGTTATCTAACCGAAATTTTGGGCAGGTAACAGGGTGTTAATAGTTCATTTGCATAGATGGTGTTATTTGGTAGTTCTAAATTTCAGGCAATACCTACCCCATTAAAGAGCGCTGCTCTTTTTTTGGAAATCCTCAAAAATTGGGTTTAGCTGGTAATAGCCCGTGTTTTGTTTATTTTTATAGTAAGATGCAACAACCCCCGCGAAGGTTACATGCTATTTTTAGTTTTTCCGTGAAAGGTGATATTAGCATAGGTGAACGGCCTGTTTTTGTCGGTGAATGTCACTCAAAGTTTTTTAGTACCGGTGCTATATTGGATATAATGTCTTTAAAGAAGGAGAAGCCGCCTTTATTGGTTTCACAATCAGATCCCTTTACCGATTGCATTTTTTCATGGCAGGTTTGGGCCGCATTTTTTATACCTATATTATTATAGGTATACTTATCGTATAAAGGCAACATAAGCCCGCATATCAATAGCAGGCTTATGTATCTTTTCACCGGTTTCATTTTTTTAGCTTTTTAGTGCTATCGCTCAAAAGATGTTTATTTAAAACAGTATCAGTTACCATAGTGTCTACCTTGCACTGCAATCCGTTGTCGGTCATTACAAAGGTAGCCTCGTTCAATTTATTTCCGTCATGCTTGTTGAGCTCGTTGCATTCATAAACATTTATATTAGCTATATTGCTCAATTCGCGGTCTATGATGATCTTAGCGTTCATAGGAAGTTTTAATGTAAGTGAAACTTCCTCATCATGCCACAGATCCTCATTCTTTGGATAAAAACGTTCATCGAACTTTATTAAACTATCCTGCTGCATATACATGTATTTAATGTTGCGCGAATTGCTTAGAGCTGCTTCATAATTTCTTCCTCTTGCATGATATGATTCTACCAATACCGGTTGATCGATGTCACTTTTTTCAATATTTAAATTCACACGCTGATGATAATGGTCAAAATCATTATTGTCATCATCAGTAATGGTCATATTAGGCGCCAGGCTTTTAATATTTAATCGTGCGCTATCCTCAGCAGTAAAGTATTTAAGATCGTTTAGCTTTAGATAATAAGTATTGTTTTTTGCTGGTTTCAGATTAATAGTCTCACTGTAGCTTGCCGAAGTGCTAAAATCGGCAGCAATCCTGGTAATATCATATACAAACACCGCGATAGCAAATAACCAGATAACCAATATGGTTGTACCGGCGGATTTGCTGATTGAACCAGTATTGAATATACCTTTTAATGTAAGGAGTATAATACTTACCAATGGCACGGTAATAACTATGAACCCTGCTGTATAAATATATTCAGCATGATGATGTTTTAGTAAGCCATAAGGCATATCATGAAACGGGGCAAATTCACCAAATCCAAGTAGCGCTACAAAAGCCACAATAAAGAATACCAATGCACTAAAACAGCATAGTAGGATAAATAATCCGATGAGCTTTAACAGGACTTTACCAGCGCCATTAAAGAAAGTACCCAGGTGGTAAAAGAAGTCGCCAATAAAGTCTCGTGTTTTGTAAACGAATGGTTTGGCTTCGTGCTTAAAATTTGAAAAGTTATTTCGCATTGAGCCCATTTCCTCTTCAAAGTTCCTCTTAAAACCCTGCAGATTGAGCTTTTCGCCTTTCATTACCATCCTGTCTGCACGTGAAACAGCTTTAGGTATAACTATCCATAATATAATATATAGTATAATGCCTGTGCCCCCTGCCAATACGATCAATGCAAAAGCCAGGCGGATCCAAACTACATCCATATTAAAGTAATTGGCTATGCCTGCGCATACCCCGGCTATCAGGTGATCATCCGGATCGCGGAATAAGCGGCGGGTTGTACCGCTATTATAATAGGTACTGGCAAATGATGGCTCAGTATCCTGTTCCGACTTTTCGAAATCTTCAACGGTACCCATTTGTTCGATAACTGATTTTACATCCTGCTCAACAATAACCTGTTTGTTCTCATTGGCCAGCAGTTCATTAAACATCTCGGCTATCCGGTTTTCGATATCGGTGGTGATCTCCAGGCTGTCGTCCGAATTCATAAAATGACGTTTTACATCCGTCATGTAATTTTTTAATACTTCGTATGCATCTTCTTCTATATGAAAAACGATGCCATTTATATTGATGATAATTGTTTTGTTCATGATCTTGGTGTTGCTAATTATTTTACTTTCCTGTCTCCGATAGATATTTGTACCGCATAGGCCAGCTCCTGCCAGGTTTTGTCGAGCTGTTCCAGCACCTTTCTTCCTTCGTCCGATAGGACATAGTATTTTCTTGGCGGCCCGGATGTCGACTCAACCCAGTTATAGCTGAGGAGTCCATTATTTTTTAAACGGGTTAGGAGAGGATATAATGTCCCCTCAACTACGAGCAGCTGGGCTTTCTTTAATTCGGCGATGATATCCGAAGCGTATATTTCGCCCTTTGCTATTGTGGAAAGAATGCAATATTCCAAAACACCCTTCCTCATTTGGGTTTGTGTATTCTCAACAATCATACAGCAAAGATATATGTTTTAAATTGTATTATGCAATACATAGTACTAAAATTATTAAAAACTTTCTCAAAAAGTCTCTTTTTTAAAAAATTTTCAGGTTTTTGAAACAAATTATTTGACTTTTTAATAATCTAATACTACTTTTAGCTTTAATTAACTATTAACTGATCTTATTATTAACGAAATGAAAAAACTTCTACTAGTAAGTTTGTGCTTTCTGATGTTATGCGTAACGCAGGTTTTTGCACAAAACCGTACGATTACTGGTACGGTTACGGCCAAAGAGGATGGCCTGCCCATTCCGGGAGCAACAGTAAAGGTGAAGGGCACCCAGGTAGGTACCCAGACCAACACAGCCGGTAAATTTACCCTGAGCGTACCAAGCGGAGCAACAATCGTTGTTTCCTTTGTGGGCTACACAACCCAGCAGGTTGCTGTAGGGAGCCAGAACACGATTAACGTTAGCCTGGCTACTTCTGCAGGTCAATTGGGTGAGGTAGTAATTACCACTTCCCTCGGTATCAGGCATACTGAGAAAGAGTTGGGCTATGCTGCCGCAAAAATCACTTCCAAGGAATTAACCCAAACCAACGTTACCAACGTTGCGAATGGTTTAACCGCAAAAGTATCTGGTCTGGCAGTTTATACCCTTGACAACAGTATTGACCCTAACGTATCGATTGTACTTAGAGGTAACAGGTCATTAAAGGGTAACAACAACGCCCTGATCGTTGTGGACGGAGTTCCGGTACCGGGTGCAACTCTTAGCTCAATTAACCCGAATGACATCGCTGATGTTACCATATTAAAAGGCGCTGGTTCAGCAGCCTTGTATGGTTCAGAAGCGTCAAACGGTGCGGTATTGATCACCACTAAGAGAGGCAGCGGCGATGGAAAACCAACTATTACTTATGGTAACTCTTTCCAGTTCCAGAAAGTTGCTTTCTATCCTAAACTCCAAACGCAATTCGGTACTTACGGTGGTGAAACAGCTCCATTGCCTCTTAATCCTTATACAGGCGAACAAGTTGCTTATCCATCGGTTGACCCGTATACTGGCGCTACAAGCTACATCCCTTACGAAAACCAGCAATATGGTCCGCGTTATAATGGCCAGACTGTTGTTTTAGGTGCACCTTTGGATAGCGCAGGCGGTACACTTGTTAAAGTACCATACGCTCCGTATCCAACAAGCCCTATCCAGGCGTTTTTTAACACGGGTTATACTGAGCAAAACGACATCTCGTATCAGCAAGGTGATCAGAACAACTCGTTCTTCATGTCAGCTCAAAATGTTTATTCTACTGGCATAACTCCGGGCGATAAAAACATTAAAAATGCATTCAGTGTTAGAGGACACAGAACATATGGTATCTTCTCAGCTGACTACTCAGTAGGTTATACTAAAACCAACATCAGCACTTACATTGCTAACAACAACCCATTCAATGTTCCGGGGAGCTTTGTAACTAATGCCGGTGCAAATGATTTGTACTCTTCAATTCTGCAGTTACCTGCATTTTATAACATCAAGTCTTACCAGAACCCTGATGGTGACCTGGGTAATGCAAACAACTATCCGGATGCTTACGCCATCAACCCTTACTGGATTGTTAGGCATGCAAGAAGAGATATTCAACGCGATGTTTTATTATCAACAATCAACTTAAAATTATCTCCAACTAAATGGTTAGACGCAAGCTACCGCATATCAAATAACTTTGGTATAGACCAGGAGCGTTTAACTAAACAAGAAGTTGATTTTTCTCCATACGCTATCAGTGACTTTTACTCAGCAGGTAACGTTGCTTCTGGTTTTACATCGGGCAAATCATTGGGTTACGTTGCTGACTATTATCAATATGGTGATGGTACACCTAATGCGCCAAATGGTGCAGGCCGTTTGCAGGGTGATGCGATCATCGATTTACACCATACATTCTTTAAGGATTTCAAGACCAACTTAATTGCAGGTAATACTGTATGGCAGGAAAAACAAAAAGAAATGTTTTCAAGCAGCAACAGCTTATTGTTAGCTAATTTCTATAATATTAATACGGTAGGCGGTACTGTAAGCGCAGCTGAAACTCAATATACCGTTCGTCAGATAGCTTACTTTGCTGAGGCTAGCATCAGCTACAAAGGCTGGTTAACTTTAAACGGAACTTTCAGAAATGAAAAGGACTCCCGTTTATCAAAAGCTGAACGTTCGTTTAACTACCCTTCAGTTAACGTGGCATTTGTGCCAACAGACGCAATACCTGCTCTGAAAGACAATAAAATATTAAGCTACTGGAAAATAACAGGATCATTAAGCCGCGTAGGTAACATCGATGTTAACCCATATAACATCTATAATATTTACAATGTGGCCGGAGGTTTCCCTTACGGTTCATTGGGTGGTCTGAATGCATCAACTACCAACTATAGCCCGACGCTGAAACCAGAGTTGACTACTGAAAAAGAATTTGGTACAGAGTTCCAATTATTTAACGGTCGTTTTGATGTTAACTTTAGCTGGTATGATCAGCACGTTAAGAACCAAACAGTAGGTATTGGTACTTCAATTACTACAGGTTACAATACTTCAGTACTTAACATTGGTGAAACTCAGTCATCGGGTGAGGAAATTCAGGTTACTGCCGACATCTTAACACAAGCTCAGAATAAAATCGGCTTCAGATTAGGCGCTAACCTTGCAATTAATGATTCAAAAGTAATTTCTTTGCTGCCAGGTGTTAATTCATTGTCATTGGGTAGCAACCAATACGCAGTAGTTGGTAAGCCATTCCCGCTTTTGGAAGGTACTGACTTTGTAAGGGATCCGCAAGGCCATGTTGTTGTGAGCTCTTCTACCGGTTATCCTTCAACCAACACATCCCAGCTTACTACATTCGGAAGAACTACACCTAAATACGATTTCGGTATTCAGCCATCACTTTCTTACAAATTTGTAACCTTAAGCGGTGTAGCTGAGTATCGTGGTGGAAACGTTGTTTTGAATAACATTGGTGGTACATTAACTTTTACCGGTGCTGGCGCTACTTCTGCATCAGCAGGTCGTTTACCATTCGTTTATCCAAACTCTGTAATCCAGACTTCTCCTGGCGTTTATGTTCCTAACACAAACGTTAACGTTGTAAACGGTAACTATGGTTTCTGGCAAAGTTCGGCTTACTCATCAACCAACAGCCCATTTGTATCAAGTGGTGCTTTCTGGAAACTACGTGAGCTTAGCCTTGCATTTAACCTGAACCAATTTGTTAAGAACTATAAATACATTAAAGGTTTAACATTTGCTTTAACAGGTCGTAACTTGTTTATATGGGTACCAAAGAACAATCCATGGACAGATCCTGAGTTCTCTGATACAAACGTAAACAGCAATACCAGGGGTGTGAACGATGCGAACGAATTGCCTGGCACAAGAATATTTGGTGCTGACCTTAAAGTGACATTTTAATTAAAAATAAGAAAAGAGATGAAAAAATATATTTCAACTTCAATCATAGCAGCAGTACTCCTTACGACCAGTATTACTGGATGCAGAAAGGATTACCTAAGCCAGGAGGTGAACCCAAACAACCCATCGGTATCAACCCCACAGCTAACGCTGGCGGCTGCATTGGTTGGCGCTGCGAATATTGTCAGCACCAACTATAATGAATATGGTGTATGGAGTGGCTACTGGACAACCAGCGGTAACTACGTACCTAATCAGGGCATTAATCAATACCAGTTTACCAATTCAACTTTTGATTCGCAAACAGGTGGCCCCTGGATTAACCTTTACTCCAACCTGACCAACTTTAATACGCTTCAGAATATTTCATCTGATCCGGCAAATGCCAACTTTAAAGCAATTGCCATGATCATGAAAGCGTATGATTTTGAGCAATTAGTTGACAGTTATAATGATGTGCCATATTCTCAGGCATTTCAACCTTCAACTATTCTGTTCCCTCAATATGATAAAGCGGCTGATATTTATCATGACTTGGGTAAACAGCTGGATGCGGCTATAGCGTTGATCAAAGCGAGTAGCAGCGCTACCAGTCCAGGTGCATCAGACGTTGTTTTTGGCGGAAACATGACAGGATGGGTCAAATTCGCAAATTCGCTTAAATTGCGCCTGGCTATCCACGTAAGCACAGTTTTAGGAGCTTCTGATCCATTGGTTACCGGCCTGGCAGCAACTGCGGCGGATGGTTACCTGGATGGTACAATTGAAGCTGATTGTAACCCGGGTTATTCAAAAACATTGGCAAGCAGCGGCGCCAGCCAGCAAAACCCTTTCTGGAACTCTTACGGTGTTGACGTAAACGGTAACCCCGCAGGTAACGAAGTTTACTTCAGAGCTAACGCTTTTGCAGTTAAATTTTTAACGGATAATAATGACCCAAGGCTTGGTCAATTTTATGCGCCGATAACTAGTGCTTCACCGGCAGTAACTTTTCACGGGAATATTTTTGGCGATACTTCACCGGCGTTGGAACCTAACCCAGGTAACAGCAGTATAGGCCCGGGCTTAGATCAAAGCCCAACCCAACCGGTAATATTATTCTCTGGAGCTGAATCGTTATTTTTACAGGCTGAAGCAGTTTTAAAAGGATACATTACCAGCAGTCTTACTGATGCGCAATTATATAATGCAGGTATTACAGCATCTTTCGTAGCTGTTCAGGCTGGTGGTTCTTATGTAGCCGCTACTCCGGGAAGCCCTCAAACACCAGGGTTTAATTACACCCCACCGGCTTCAGCTTCTGTATCCACAACATTGGCAGCAACATATTATAGCCAACCATTACAAAATGTTAGCTATGCAGCTTCTTCAACTTCTACAGCAACCAAACTTGAAGCTATTATTACCCAAAAATGGGCTGCGTTGAACGGAATCAACAATCTTGAAGCTTATAATGAATACAGAAGAACAGGATTCCCGGTATTACCATCGTCTATCGATCCTGCGGCTATATCATCAACATTGCCAACAAGAATTTTTTACCCGATTAGTGAGCTTACTTCAAATGCTACCAGTTTGGGCAAAGAAGGAACGATTAATCCATTCACGTCTAAAATATTCTTTGCTAAATAATTTAAAAAGAAAAGAAAATGAAAAAGAGATTATATTTAATAGCAACCATACTATTGTCGGCAGCGGCGCTTAGTTTAAGCTCCTGCCTTAAGGACAACAGGTATGTAAATTTTGCGAGCGGAAGCAATCTCGTATATTTTACGAAGGGCGGGACGCCTTACTTCAGCACAGAGGCGATCACTGAAACACCCGATACCGACGCTAACGGTACAATTGTCAGGCAGTTTGCTGTAGGTATTGCTACGGTTAATCCGACAACAACCGCCACCACAGTTAAACTTGCAGTTGACACCAGCATCGTAGCAGGCTATAGTGCAGCTAACCCTGGAGTAAATTACGTTGGCATGCCGACAGACGCTTATGTATTTACTGCAACAACTGTCACTATACCTGCAGGCCAGCAATACGCTACCATATCAGTTACATTTTATAAAAACAAACTGGATCCGTCAAAGAGCTACATGCTTCCGATAAAGATCGTAGGTAATAGCGCTGGTCTAAAAACAAGTGGTAACATGGGCATTCAATATTACCATTTTATTGGTAATGACTTTGCAGGTTCGTATGAATTGATTTGGACAAGATGGAATGCGCCTGACACCACAGGGACGCCAGCTTATGATCACCTGGATTTAGGACCATATACTTTCCTTCCGGTGGACCCAACTACATTCAAAGTATCTTCAGGATATTACACTGGTATACCTTATACTGTTACGTTTACCAAAACAGGTACAGGACCTAGTGCGACTTATTCGAATTTCCAGGTTGTTTTTACTGCTGCAGATATAAAAACCTATTTTACTGACCCTGGTCAGGGCGTAGTTTTGGGTGCTGCTCCTGTCTACGATCCGAACAAGATACCGTTTGATCCGACTAAGCAATATACCTACGCAGAAGCGTTGAAATTGTTTAGGTTTTATTACACGACTGCATCGCGAGCGATTATTGACGAGTACGTAAAGAACTAGGATGCCCTACAGTAGATACGGCGCCGCCCAATTTGGGCGGCGTTTTTGTTTGGTCATGATAAAATAGGATTGTTAGTACTGCACGCTTGCTGTTATTGTTATGAATTAGTATTTTAGTTCATAAAATTAAACCTTATGAAATATTCAATTCTATTTTTGCTTTTGACTTTTGCAATAGCGCAGATGGCAAGCGCCCAAACGACGGTATCCGGAACCATTAAAGACGAAAAGGGTAGCCCCTTACATTTCGTATTTATTGAAGATGCAGGGTACAAGCTCGCCACATTCAGCGATTCCTTAGGAAATTTTAGTATCCCCGTGTACCCAGACTCGAAATTGAGCTTTGAATTAACCGGGTATGAAAGTGCTTCAATTGCAAATGCTAACAACGCGAACTGGCAGGTTGTATTGAAGTCGGCAAGCTCCGCTTCAAACGGCGGTGAGGCCCAGGGATCGCTTGAGGCAAAGGGCATGACTTTACAACGTCCGGATAATATAGATTTAAATATGTTGCCTGGCCATCAAAAGGGCAATGTACATGGTAACAGGTACCTGTTTGACAATTTTGTACATGGGTTCTTCATCAATTCGTCCGGTGATCTTGCTCATGCCAAAGATTATACATTTGATTATGATAAGATTGGTGGCGGCTTAATGTTAACCAAGGATAACGTGAATGTTATGCAACTTAGCTGGGATCAGATCAAATCGTTTACTTTATTCAGCAATAAAGACGAGACGTACACCTTTGATAAAGTGCCGGCGATCGATCCATCTCATTATTCGCAGGTAATTGCCTCTGGCAAAAAATATAAGATATATAAGCTGATCAAAACCAAATTCACACGTGCTGATTATGTAAATACAGGTGTAACCCAACACGGTAATGATTATGACGAATATGTTGATGATGCCGATTATTATGTGATGGATACACAAACAAACCAAATCAAGAAATTCACGTTGCGAAAAAAGTCCATAAAGGAAGCTTTCTTCCAGGATGCGGATAAGGTTAATAAATTTATGTCGGCAAATTCTGGTGATATAGACGATGCTTACCTAAACAAATTAGGCGATGCTTTAAATCAATAATCCGAGCAGAAAGGAAAAGAAGAGGCTTGAGCAATATGCTGTTCAAGCCTTTTAGTAATCTATTTTTTATCTGCGCTGTATTTTCCGGGCCCAACAAATAATATCCCGGCAAACATAATAGCATCTTCGATAGCATGCGATGCATTCATGAGGCCGCCTTCCTTGCCATGCAGGCTGACTAACGTAGCTATAACCAGGTTGATCAGCAACAATAAACAAACGGGTCTGAAAGCAAGACCAATGATCAGCAAAAAGCCGCCTGCAGTTTCAGTTAATGCACATAAAAGGCCCCATACTACAGGTAGGAAGTGTATTCCTACCACATTGACCGATCCTCCAAGTATTTCCCATGTTTTAGGACCTCCCTGTAGTTTAGGAAAGCCGTGATAAATAAACATGATGCCAAGACCGACGCGGATGATTAATAAGCCGAAATTTTTGTAATTACCTAAATTGCTGAAAAGTGCCATTCGTTTTTAATTATTGAATGAGTGATTTAGTGAATTATAGAATATTTACCTGATCAAATTTAACTATACCTAGCGACAACATGCTTTCCTTTTATTGATAAGTTAAGCGTTTTTCCTAAAATGATGGACTGGTTGTCAGGAATATGTCCTGCCGGGAAATCAAAGCATATGGGATAATTATAACCTTTTACGACTTCCATGATAATTTCAGGCACGGTTTGGCCAAATGGAATATCATTATCTTTCATATCAGTAAACCCACCAATTATTAAACCCACCAGGTTTTTCAGCTTACCTGCACGGTCGAGGGCACGTATCATCCGGTCAACAGAATATAAATATTCGCCAACATCTTCTATAAAAAGTATCTTCCCATCGTAACTATAATCAGATACCGAATTCAAAATCGCAACCAGCAAGCTCAGATTACCGCCGATTACAACTCCCGTTGCCTCACCTATACGATTCAGATCATGTGAATTGAACTGATAGCTTAATTCTTCACCAAATAATGCCTTTCGTAATGTATCCAATGAGTATTTAGACGCATCGGGAATATTTACCGGCATTTGCCCATGTATGGTTTCAGCCTTGTAATTAGCAAAAAGATGTGCATGCAATACAGTAATATCACTAAATCCAACGACCCACTTTGGATTAGTGGCAAATCGGCTAAAATCAATTTTATCAATTATCCGGACAGTACCATATCCTCCCCGGGCAGCTATGATCGCCTTTATGCTGTCATCATTTACAAATTGCTGAAAGTCCCTTGCTCTCAGATCATCATCACCTGCAAACTGGTGATAGGATGCATTAACAGTTTCACCGATTACTACTTCCAATCCCCAGGATTTTAATAAGGCAATTGCATCATCCATTGGATTAGGTAATTTTTTTGCCGGGCAGGTAATGGCAATTTTATCTCCCTTTTTCAAGTATGGAATCATAGGTAGGTAAGTAACAGCAGGTTTATTTATCATAAACAATTAAAAAAAGTCTGCGGACTTTCCGACTTACGGACTTTCCGACTCAAATAAATTATCTTTGCACTCCCGCCAGCCGGTGGAATGCATGCAATTTAATACAATGTCACAACTTAATAAATTTAAAAGATATACGATTACTTCGGCATTGCCTTATGCCAATGGCCCGCTGCATATTGGGCATTTGGCTGGAGCTTACTTGCCTGCAGATATTTTTGTGAGATATCTGCGACTTAAAAAGAAGGATGTTGTATACATATGCGGTTCGGACGAGCATGGCGCAGCCATCACCATTAAAGCAAAAAAAGAAGGCACTACGCCACAAGCAATTATTGATAAATACCATGCGCAGATAAAACAAAGCTTTGAGGAGTTTGGGATTTCATTTGATATTTATCATCGTACATCTTCGGCAATTCATCATGATCTGTCAAAGGAGTTCTTCCTGAACCTTTATGAAAAAGGCGAATTCGTAGAAAAATATTCCGAGCAATATTTTGATGAGGACTTTCAGCAGTTTTTAGCTGATCGATATATTGTGGGTACCTGCCCTAATTGCAGTAACCCGAATGCTTATGGCGATCAGTGTGAGAACTGTGGTACTTCGTTAAATCCGACAGATCTCATTAACCCAGTATCGACCCTTAGTGGTAAACCACCGGTATTAAAACCAACAAAACACTGGTACTTGCCATTGGATAAATATCAGCCCTGGTTGGAAAAATGGATCGACACGAAAGAGAATGAGTGGAAGGTAAATGTGTTCGGACAGTGTAAATCCTGGCTTAAATCCGGCCTGCAACCCCGCTCTATGACCCGTGATTTAGACTGGGGTATTGACGTGCCGCTGGAAGAAGCTAAAGGCAAGAAATTGTATGTGTGGATGGATGCGCCGATCGGTTATATCTCGGCTACCAAGCAATGGGCCATCGATCACGGTAAAGACTGGAAATTATACTGGAAGAAGCAGGAGAGAGAAGAAGATGAAACCTGCCTGATTCATTTTATAGGTAAAGACAACATCGTTTTCCATTGCATTATTTTCCCTGCTATTTTAAGGGCCCATGGCGAATATGTTTTACCGCAGAATGTACCGGCTAATGAGTTTTTAAACCTGGAAGGTGATAAACTTTCTACCTCGCGCAACCATGCGGTTTGGCTGCATGAATATTTGGAAGAATTTCCCGGTAAACAGGATGAATTGCGTTATGTGTTGACCTCGATATTACCTGAAACCAGCGACAGCGAATTTACCTGGAAAGATTACCAGGCGCGTGTGAACAATGAGCTGGTAGCTATCCTCGGAAACTTTGTGAATAGGGTGATGATTTTGATGCACAAGTTTTTTGATGGTAAGATTGAGAGCGCCGACGGAGTAATTGCCCTAAAAGATGAGGGCATAAGTTTAGAGCTTAGCCGTTTCTACGACGAACTGGAACGCAGCCTGGAGACTTACAAGTTCCGCCAGGGTATGCAAACAGTAATGGACATTGCCCGTTTGGGTAACCGTTACCTGACTGAAAAGGAGCCCTGGAAAACTATTAAAACCAACCCGGATGATGCGAAGCTTGCTTTGCACAATTGCTTAGTGCTGATTGGTCACCTGGCTGCCTGTTTGCAGCCATTTTTGCCAGCTACAGCTAAGAGAATATTGACTATGCTTAACTGGCCATCAGACCAGATTGGTTTTGAGGAGGAGAAGGCATTTCAAAGCGGTCACCGGTTAAACGAGCCTTCGCTACTGTTTGAAAAAGTAGAAGACGCTACTATAGAGGCACAAATAGAAAAGCTTAATGCTAAAAAGCAAACTACAGTACCGGCACAGGTAACACAAGTACAAACAGCAAAAGCCAATATCAATTACGAGGCTTTTGCAACTATGGATATACGTGTTGGGACAATACTAACTGCCGAAAAGGTAGCCAAAACAAAAAAACTGCTTAAGCTGACCATAGATACAGGTATCGATCAGCGCACGGTAGTATCCGGTTTAGCTGAACAATATGAACCGGAAGCAATTGTCGGCCGCAAGGTAAGCATACTGGTAAACCTGGAGCCGCGTGAAATAAAAGGCATCCTTTCACAAGGTATGATCCTGATGGCGGAAGATAATGAAGGTAAGTTAAGTTTTGTTGCTACCGCAGACGATCTTCACAACGGTTCAGTTATACGTTAATGGTGCTTAAATAACTTGTATAAGAGTCGTTTAATTTGCACATTTGCACATCCAAAAATTTGCATATCTGTAACCGGCCCCGTAGTTCAATGGATAGAATAGAAGTTTCCTAAACTTTAGATATGGGTTCGATTCCCGTCGGGGCTACTAAGCCGCTTTAGAAAACTAAAGTGGCTCTTTTGTTTTTATATAGTAAGCTTATAACACCAACATTGGTTGTTATAAGTAGTCTTTTATACATGTCCGAAAATCTATATATTAGTGTATGGCTTACAACGAAACATTAAATAATCGCATAAGAGAGGCTTTGGAAAATGTACCCGGCGTCGAAGAGAGATACATGTTTGGTGGCGTTTGTTACATGATAAATGGAAAAATGTGTGCGGGTATTGTTAAGGAAGAAATGATGTGTCGCATTGGCGAGGCTGCCCAGGAAGAAGCATTAAAAAGAAAAGGTTGCCGCGAAATGGACTTTGCAGGCAAACCAATGAAAGGATATGTTTATGTAAGTGACGAGGGGATGAGAAACCAAACCGATCTCAATTACTGGATAGGCCTTTGCCTTGCCCATAATCCACAGGCTTAAGCAGCCAAAAAGAAGAAATAAGCTTCGGCTGTTTCTTGTTGGTTTTTTTTAAGTCAGAAGTCTTAAGTCGAAAGTCTTGGGGCTTTTCTTGTTTTTGGAACATAGAGACAAACACTACCGCCTGTTACATCGCATGGGATTGATGCGTAATAACAAAAAACTATATAACCTATTCTGAAATCCATAACCTTAGCCCTCGTACTGCTGAGTCTTTTAGTCTTAAGAACGGCGGCGCAAAAACGGCACGATGATTCGTTAAAAAGGATCGCTGTGGCCGATGCACGTAAATTCAAACTGGATAGAGCCCGTTTAAAAAAATTCAGGCAGAACCGTCACAATTTGGCAAGGGAATATTTTGCGCTCGGTGGATCGGAACCAGGTGGCTTTAGCAATTACAGGCGCAATCGGGAACTGGCGTCGGACTATTTTAAGCCTGTCGCATCAGCAGTTAGCGATACCGCTTTGTTGAATGATTCGGTATACGTGAAGGCATACCGTGAAAAAGCCTGGCGACGCACCCGTCACAGGCGTACGGCAGGGCATTATGTTTGGGTGAGTGGAACAGCTCTGGCCGGAGCTGAAGTGATAGCGATATGGGCTTATGTGATTTCCATCTCAAGCCATGTGAAAGGTACTATGCTTTAACATCAAGTGTATAACTAAACTGACAATTGGTGTACGATATAGAATATTTTAATGGTTAATTTTGCAACAGATAATAATTCAAAGATGTCTATATCCACCGAAAACGAAAGAATTGGAATGCAGCAAGCCAGTGATGCTGTAGCCATTACGCTTAAGAGGATGAGGGAGTATGCCAAACCAGGTATTTCCACAAAAGAGCTTGACGAATATGGCGGCGAATTGCTGGCACAATTAGGTGCACGTTCTGCACCTAAATTAACTTACGATTTTCCCGGGTATACTTGCATAAGCGTAAATGAGGAAGCTGCTCATGGCTTACCATCAACAGATAAAATACTTAGAGAAGGTGATCTAATAAATATTGATGTTTCGGCAGAGTTAAACGGTTATTGGGCTGACAACGGCGGCTCCTTTATATTAGGACAAGACATCCACGGTCATTGCAAACTGGTAGAAGCATCGAAAGAGATATTGAAGAAAGCGATAAGCAACATAAAAGGTGGTGTCAGGATATCGGAGATTGGCAGGCTGATCGAGACTGAAGCCAAAAAATCCGGCTACACGGTAATTAAAAACCTGACCGGACATGGTGTTGGCCGAAGCCTGCACGAGGAGCCGCATGAAATTGCTAATTACTGCGACAGGTTTAACATTGCGCGTTTTAAAAAGAATTCGGTAGTAGCGATAGAGACATTCATTTCCACCCGGTCAACCATTGCCGAAACCCAGGCCGATGGCTGGACATTGCACGGTAATAAAGGCGGTTTTGTTGCGCAGCACGAACACACCATTATGGTAACCGGCGGTGAGCCTGTGATATTTACAGCGCAGAACGGCATTTGGGATTAATTCTTCACTTAGCACCCTTAATAATTTCCAATATTTTTTCATTGTTAACGGTCCACATACCTAATCGTTCTTCGGTAATTCCTTCTTTCAGTTGGTAACTATTGAAAGGATGCTCACCAGTAAATGTAGTTTCCATATACCGGAAATTGATACTTTCGTTTTTTGCTAATTGATGTGCCACTTCTACGATGTGAGTCGATACTACAAAAAAGCAACTTTTTACATCGGCAAACGCCGCAATGATGGCCGACGAAGCATCAAATGCATCTTTGACATTCGTCCCACGGAAAAGCTCATCAAATATGACAAAGACGTGCTTTGATTCATTAACCATTTGCGCTACCTGTTTCACCCGCAACACTTCACTATAAAAATGACTATGCCCCTGGTCTATATTATCAGATAAGTTAATCGTAGTTATCAGGCCATTAAATAAACTGGTCTTCATATAAGCAGCAGGAACAGGAAAGCCCAATTGTGAAAGGTAGACAGCCACCCCCATAGCTTTAAGCAATGTAGATTTACCGGCCATGTTGGTGCCTGTAACAAAGCAAATATTCTTTTGAATGCTAAAATCAACATTGTTACTTATGGGGTGCTCAATGAAGGGATGAAATAGTCCTTCAAAAGCTAAAACGGGTTTATTGCTTTCATCTATTATTGGTATGGTAAAGCCCCTAACTTTACTGCTTACGCTCACAGTCTTGTAAGCGTCCAACTGGTAAATAATATCTAACAGGTTTTTGGTGTCGCTACGGGCAGCATTTCTAAATAGATGGTTTGCCATAGTGATTTCTCCTGCTGTAAGCCTTGCTTTATTTTTACGTCTAATCCATTCAAAATCATTCCTTTGATAAAAATCAATAATTACTGATCTGTATGATAACAATACTCCTGGAGCATCTTTTGTCAAATGTTCTGCAAACTGCCGTAGTTCCTCCAATAATTTTAAAACGCTGAGGATTCCTTGCCGGATGACATAACGGTCACTTTTATTCTTAAAGGTATAAATGACCCTGCTCAGAAGGCCCATCAACGCCGGAGACTTTTGATCAGGGCTGTATCCCTTTAAGTAAAATTCTGCAAAGTCACAGGTATTCCTATCTATATTAAAATAGATTTCGTTAGCATTCAGATAAATAAAAACAGCAACCCGTTCTTTGATTTGTATTGTATCGTTTAAGGGACTATTAAACATGGCAGAAAGCTTCTCGTGGCCTCCGATTGTTTGTGTTTTGCCCAGCAATGCAAATACCGATTGCTTTTGTTGACTGTTGGGCAAAAGTGCCAAATCGGCTAAAGTTTGTTTGTCGACCTCTAAACTCATCAAAGTGGGTGTTGCTCTTTCTGTTAAACATAGAAAACGTTGTGATTGGTTGAATAATATATCGACCCTTTGTTTTGTCCAAAACTTAGGCCTTTTGAATGGAGGTTAGAGAAATTTTCTTATAGACTAAGGTGCGTAAAGCCTTTGATTTGTTCATTAAAACACGTATTCTTGAATACAAAAAAACCATTTATCATGAAAAAAGTAACCGGCCTCGGTGGCGTATTTTTTAAGTGTAATGACCCTAAAGGAATGAATGATTGGTATGCAAAAAACCTTGGATTGCCTACAGGCCCATACGGAACAACTTTTGAATGGCGGGAGAAGGATGACCCTGAACAAATTGGTGTTACAGCCTGGAATACTTTTCCGGCAACTACAAAGTATTTTGATCCTTCAAAAAAAGAATTCATGATCAATTACCGTGTGGCCAACCTGGTAGCATTGGTAGCACAACTAAAACAAGATGGCGTGACTATTATTGACGAGATAGCTACTTATGATTATGGCAAGTTTGTGCATATCCTCGACCCGGAAGGCAACGCTATAGAGTTGTGGGAGCCAGCTTAAAACTCATATAAAACTTAAGTTAGAAGTCTTTAGTCGTAAGCCTAAAGACTTTTTTGTTTTGTACAGTTTTACCGGGCTGTAGGAAAACGCTATCATCATTCATCGACACATTTACTCCATTGGTCGATTTACGCTTATTCAGCAATAATTTTCATTGAACACATGCCGTTGATTAGGGCATTAGCTAATAATTTAACTTTTGCTCATGAAAGCTTTGAAAATAACCTCCGTCTTTCTTCTGATCATCTTCAGTTTTAATATAGCTGTCGCACAAATGATCCGTAATCGTGCTATTCATTTTAACAGGCACCGTGTGCGCCATCATCACCACAAAAAACAATAATACATTTTAACCCGGCGATCACATAAGTGCATGAATAATTATATGAAAACAAAATACTATCTAATCTTCCTGGTTTGCCTGTTAGTCGTATTAGACTCATGTAAAAAGGACAAAGTTGAGACCTCTTTAACATCGGCAAATACAGCAACCATTGCTTCATCAACTAAGCTGGGGTTATACGAAGCTGATTCTTCAATCTACAAATTGCTCTTTATTGCGGTCCCCACAATTGGAACCCAAACTGTGAACCAATACCTGATATTTGATACAGGTTCGGGCGGATTAGTTATCGATGCTCATGAGATCCTGCCTGCATCAATGATCACCAGCAACGGTTTTAACTTTACCGGCGATTCCACTGTTGTAAATGGCATCACCATAACCAATCAACAGTCAACTATTCAGTATGGCGCCGATAACAGTACCACAGAAACAGTATATGGTAACCTTGCTTATGCCTCGGTAACCATTGGAGACCATAATGGTACAATCACTGTAAAGCGATTGCCTTTCTTTCTGTATTACAAAGGCACCGATAGTTCGGGCAATTTAGAAAGCACCGGGACATTTGACATCTTTGGCGTCAATTCTGAATATGATGTAACATTCAGCAATGGCGCTTACATTACCAGTCCGTTTAGCTATTTCGATCCCGGTACAGGGCTGACAAAAGGCTTTAAAATGGCTGCGCTTGGAACAAGTAACTTTTCGCTGGCGGGTACTTACGTTCCCGATGTGCTTACATTGGGCCTCACTTCTTCCGACTTAAGTTCATCCTCCGGCTTTACCATGCACACGCTGAGCGAATACCCCAATTATGGATATTCACCTGTTCTCCCGGCGACTTTTACTTATGGCAGCAAATCCGTTTCTACAGCATATATGATATTCGATACGGGAACGGAACCCTATAATTATTTTCAGGACCCAACTGCAACCAAAAATATTGCCTCGCTATCAGCTAACACAGGGGTATCTATCACAACTAACAACAGTTTTAATTATAGCTTTACTACAACGTCATCTGATTATCTCTCATATGTAGAAAAGACATCGTATTCAGGAAGTGATATTTCTATCGTCAGTCTTGAATATTTTCTCGATAACGAATACCTGCTGGATTTCGACAACCATAAAATGGGGCTCAAAAATAATTAGGATCAAGGTTGTTTTTACTCCGAAATAGTTCTGATTCAGGTTTGCCGAAGCAAACAATCACAAATAGCTGCTGTTGTTAGATATAAGGGAAAAAAATTGGTGTTTAGCTATTTGATCATGCAAAAACGTTTATTAATCATTGATGATGACGAAGACATCCGGGATGTGCTTAAAGCGTTTTTTGAATCAGGTGATTATATGGTATACACGCTGGGTAAAGTCAGCAACATATTTGATGCTTATAACAAATACCAACCGGACCTGATATTATTAGACTATAAATTGCCGGAAGAAAACGGCGACAAGATTTGCCTTCAGTTGAAGAGCAATCCCGGTACATTTCATATCCCAATTATTATGATTTCGGGTTACCCTAAATCGACGCTGGAAAGAGATTATCATGGCTGGAATGGTATCGTATCCAAACCTTTTGATCTGTTGACATTAGACACTATGGTTCAAAAGTTTTTAAACAAGCCTCAATAAATCACTATTACTTTAATCAGGAAGTTGCTTTACAAAAACGCGGTAACATTCGGTTATATCGCTGATTTTGGAATTATTCTGGTCAAATAAGGGGCGTTGAAGGAGTTTTTTGTTCCCTTTGAAAGGAAGTGGGGTATAATGATCTGCAATTTTGGTGTCCGCAAAATTGAAATTACTGTGATGGATGATAAAAAGTCCGCCGGGTTTTAATTTAGTATCCAGCAAAGTGATTTCTTTTTCAAATTGCTGAAAAGTAAACCCGCTCGTTATTTGATCAAAAACACGGTTTTCATCACGCTGGAAGACTGCTATGCAAAAGATGGCGTCAAAACCAGAGTCGGTATTAAATTCCTCAGAAAGGCGATGATAAAAATGTAGCTTTTCTGATCTATTTTTCCTGATGCATTTCTTTATGCACCATTTATTGATGTCGACACCCCTTATTATTGCATCTGGCATATACTCTGCAAGGGTAAAAGCCTCCTCTCCGGTCGAACATCCAAATGAAAGGAGTTTAGGGTAAAGAATAGCTTGAAGGTATTTTTCACATTCTTCAAACACCAAAGGCGATCGGTTTTTTACTGTATAGGTTGATTTCTGAAAATGGTTTTCCTTATACTTCCGCCGGGTAAAAAACTCAGAACGTGCCCTGGCACTTGTCAATATTAAACGGAAAGAATTACACTTAGCCGATACACGGTAAATGATATTGAAAGCCGGATTTTTAAGAGCCAGTCTTTTTAATTTTTCCTTTAAGGTCATTCAGCCGTTATTAGTACTATTGCTCATTAGCAAAAATAAAAAAGTAAGCATCAACCTCAATAAAATATAAATGAACGAAGCGCTTAAATTTTTGTTAATTGCAGTATGAAAGCATTTTTAGGAATGGGCCTGCTGGGCTCGAATTTCGTAAAAGCCATGCGTAAAAAAGGCGATGAAGTGCAGGTTTGGAACCGGACAGCATCACGCGCACAGACGTTGGAATCAGATGGTGCCAAAGCATTTGAAAATGTAACGGATGCCGTAAATGGAGCCGACATTGTCCATATTACTTTAAGGGATGACGAAAGTGTGGATGAAGTATTAAAAAATGCCGAAGCAGGGTTTAAACCGGGCGCTTTAATTATTGATCATACCACCACTTCTGTAGAAGGTGCCATTGCGCGTACCCAAGCATGGAAATCAAAAGGATTTACCTATCTGCATGCGCCTGTATTTATGGGGCCGCCGAACGCTTTAGAAAGTACAGGCTATATGTTGGTTTCAGGCGACCAGGACGTTATCAAAAAAGCTGAACCCGAATTGAGCAAAATGACCGGCAAGCTGCTTAACCTGGGGGCAACAGAGGGTAAAGCTGCTGGCATGAAGCTGGCCGGGAACTTATTTTTACAGGTAATGACCGTCGGTATTTCTGATATGCTGGCGTTAGCTAAAGGACTTGGAATTTCTGGAGCTGAAATACAAGGTCTGTTTAGCGAATGGAACCCGGCAGCAGCAATGCCTGCACGCCTGAAGCGCATCTTAAGCGGTAATTTTGAGCAACCATCATGGGAATTAGTTATGGCCAGAAAAGATTCAGGTTTGATGCTATCAGAAGCAGAAAAACACAATGCGCACCTCGCTGCCATACCCGCCATCGCTGCCGAAATGGATAAATGGATAGAAAAGGGCTATGGCAGCCAGGATTGGAGCGTTATTGCGAAGGATAATATTTGAAGCTGTGCTTGGTGCAAGGCGTAGGGCGTTTTGTGTTTATGATTTTTTCTCCTAACGCCATACGCCTCCAGCAACGCGCCCAATTACATATTTTCTATATTTGGTTTTGCATTAACCCATGAGCCAAAGCCATACCACAAATCCTGTACGACGTATCCTTATTGCCAGCCTCATTGGTACAACTATCGAGTTTTTCGATTTTTATATCTATGCTACTGCGGCGGTGCTGGTGTTTCCCAGATTATTTTTCCCATCTGCCAACCCAACTTCAGCTACGCTGCAATCATTAGCGACATTTGCTTTGGCCTTTTTCGCAAGGCCATTGGGTGCAGCACTCTTTGGTCATTTTGGCGACCGTAAAGGACGCAAAGCCACATTGGTGGCAGCTTTGATGACTATGGGCCCCTCAACGGTTGCTATTGGGTTATTGCCTGGCTATCAATCTATTGGTATAATGGCTCCTATACTTTTGTCGTTGTTTCGGTTTGGACAGGGTTTAGGACTTGGTGGTGAATGGGGTGGAGCTGTTTTACTGGCGACTGAAAATGCACCGGAAGGCAAAAAAGCATGGTATGGCATGTTTCCGCAATTGGGGGCGCCTATTGGTTTTTTGCTATCAAGTGGGACGTTCCTGGCGTTAAGTAAAGTATTGAATGATCAGCAGTTTTTAAGTTTTGGCTGGCGCATCCCTTTCATTGCGAGTGCATTGTTGGTGTTTGTGGGATTATATGTTCGTTTAAAGATCGCCGAAACACCTGATTTTGTAAACGTGATCGAAAAAAATGAACGAGTAGAAGTACCTTTCGCAGATGTGTTCATCAAACATACCAAAGCCATCATTTTAGGTACGTTCGCTTCAGTAACCACCTTCCTGCTGTTTTACCTGATGACGGTATTCACTTTAAGCTGGGGTACATCCGCTTTGCATTATTCCAAAGCAAGCTTTTTGGTAGCGCAAATGATATCGGTAGTAGCTTTTGGTATCGGAATACCTTTGTCAGCTGTTTTGGCCGATCGCTATGGCCGTGCGAATATGCTTATTGTAGCTACGGGAAGTATTCTCCTCTTTGGCCTGGGTTTTTCGCCTTTGTTCAGTACCGGCAGCTGGGCTATTACGGTAGGTTTCCTGGTATTAGGTATGTTCCTGATGGGGCTAACCTATGGTCCGCTTGGTACAGCGCTTGCAGGCATTTTCCCGGCAGCTGTTCGGTATACCGGGGCATCATTGGCATTCACTTTAGCGGGTATATTGGGTGCATCACTTACCCCGGCGCTGGCTACAAAACTGGCAACGCTTTATGGCCTTAACTATGTAGGTTATTATTTGTCATTTGCTGCCGCGATCACTTTCCTGGCACTGGTTGCTGCCCGGTCATCAATGAAAGAGTAGATATTAACCTTTTTGTCTTTTCTTGCTCAGGTAATTGCGAACCGGTGTATCGTACAATACCATTACCAAATAAGCAAATGCCGGCAACACAATCAATCCTGCTATAATAATAAGCGTTACCTGACCACCTTCCGGCTTGTATTTAGCTAAATAATTAGCGAACATCCACATCACGGCGTAATGCGTCATGTATAACGGATAGGATAACTTTCCGGATAACACACAAACTTTTTTCACTCCCGGTGATAATACCGCCCCTGCTCCAAGCGCTACCAATAGCGGGAAATAGAAAACTACGATCAGTGGCTCACTCAGCCAGTTCCAATTATTCGAAAAAGGAGATAAGAAAGCCAGAAAGAGTAAAACTGATAAACCGATAAAGCCCAGTTTATTTTTGATGATCAGATTGAAACGATAAACCAGCATTCCTGCTAAAAAAGAATACGAAACACGGACGCATCCGTCCCAAAAAGTTCCTCCGCTCCAGCCGCCCATCAAATTGCCTGAACGATGGGCAATATAAAATATAAAACCCGTCGAAATGATTGCCAGGACAACCAAAAAAGATTTCCGGAGCCGGGAAAGAACAAGCGCATAAACAATGTTGGCAATATACTCCCAGAATAACGACCATGCAGGCGCATTAAAACTAAACAGGTTAAAAGCCCTGTCGGCCACTACAGGAAATGGAATGAGCAATAGAGACAGAACAAAAACCAATATGATTCTCCCTGCGCTATACAATTCGGGGTGCCCACCAAACGGGTCGAACGAAAAAGCCAGCAAACCCAATACCGAACCAAATATCACCAGAGGATGTAAGCGTATCAGCCTTGATTTAAAAAATTCCAGCATGCCTATTTTCCCGATGCGGTTGTCATAAGCATAGGCGATAACAAAACCGGAGAGGCAAAAAAAGAAGTCGACTGCCAGGAAACCGTGCCCGATAAAGTTTTTACTATAATCGGAGTAGACAATCTCCATAAAATGAAAGGTGACCACAGCCAGGGCTGCTACTCCGCGTAATCCGTCGAGAATTTCAAAGTGGCGTTTGGTTTTTAAAATGCCGGTATCTAATTTTTCCACGGCTCAAAATAGGTATTTATTTGAGTGCAGATGATAAAAAGCTATATTTGGTTAAACGATCACATTTTGTCCTAAACTTTTATGCGCAATATAAAATCACTTTTGATTCTGTTTATCTGTATGGCAGTCGTTATAGCAGGCTGTAAAAAACAAGAAACGCCAAAACCTAAAGCACCGACCATTACTACTGCTGATATCACAAATAATCTGGGCATTTCCGCTTCAGGAGGTGGCAGCGTCTCATCTGATGGAGGATCGGCAGTAACAGCAAGAGGCATTTGCTGGAGCACCTCTGAAAACCCTACAACTGCAGATAATAAAACTAACGATAGCTTAGGCACAGGTTCGTTCAAAAGTCAGCTTGCCAACCTGACAACCAACACCATTTACTATGTCCGAGCTTATGCCACCAATGCCGCAGGGACCGCTTATGGAAAATCCGTATCGTTTTTAACCAACACTATAGACCTCGATGGCAACTTATATCATACAGTAAAAATCGGCACACAGGTATGGATGGTTGAGAATTTGAAGGTGACACATTATCAAAACGGGGATGCGCTGCCAAATGTTACCGATGATAACGAGTGGGTAACTTTAACCGAAGGGGCATTTTGCAATTATGCCAACGACCCCAATAATGGTGCAGTTTACGGCCGGATATACAACATGGCTGCAACCACAGATCAGCGAAATATTTGTCCTGCTGGCTGGCGCCTGCCTACAAACACCGATTGGAACCTGCTGCAAGTGTTATTAGGAAATGGCACTGATGTAGGCGGCATGCTTAAGGAAGCCGGAACCACCCATTGGAATGCACCTAATACCGGGGCCACAAACAGCAGTGGGTTCACAGCTTTACCAGCCGGAAATCGTGGTTACGGCGGTTTTGCTGATTTGGGTAATTACACCTATTTCTGGTCAGATCCGACAGAGCAATACACCAGGGCGTTGCTGTATAACCAATCAGATATAGCCGGAACGAGTAATTATTCGCCAATTCTTGGGCTTAGTATCAGGTGCATCAGGGTGCAGTGAGGAAATGGGGTACACCTGCAAGTGTTCACGTTCACACGCCATGAACGCTCACAACGCCGTGAACACTGTCCGATTATCAATAAATTGAATTTTACGGTAGTGGCAAATTAGTTGCCCGCAAAAACAAAAAGCACAAGTCTCTAAATGGCTTGTGCTGAAAATTGCTTGACAATGTGAACTGAGTAGTCGCCCGCAAATGTTACCACAAAAACAAAGGCAGCAACCACACCGGCGAAACGTAATACGGGTCATAGTATGGCTGGTAATATTCAACGGTTTCTTCTTCAACAACGGTTTCGGTGCCGCCGCCGGTATTATTATTTTGCTCCTGTTCCTTTTCTTCTTCCAGCAGTTTGATCATCAGTTCAGAGCCCTGGCTGATCATATCCAGCATGGCATCCTCGCCAACTTCTTCGGGTTTGATGGCAGTACTGCAGATATCTTCGATTTCTTTCCATGAATTGTCCGAAACTAAATCGATCTGCCAGCCTGCAGCGGTAGTATCAAACCTGTTTTCATTGATGAAAGACATAAAAACGATCTCAGCCGGATCGATCTTCTTAAACATAGCTACGGCTATCCGCAGATCGTCAAAACGTTCGTCATTGGTGAAATTGGCCCAGGCCTCATCGCTGTCGAAGTCGAAATAGCTTTCGAATGCAAACTCGCCTTTTTCCAGGTCGACAAAAGAAAAAATATCATACACTTTCAGATACTCGGTATAACGTTTCATAAAAACGTTATATACATCCTGCCCTTTAGCGGTCATCTGGTAATTAAGGCCGGAGGTTTGGACATATCCCTTAGACATGAGGTCGATAAATAAAGGTTCCAATACCTTATCGTCGCCATTGTCAACGGTCTTAAACTGGTGACTGCCATTGATCATCTCATCCAAAAGGATGATCGCCTTAAAGGTTTTTTTATTATCGTCTGTTATAAACATGAATGGTTTTAAATAATAAGTTTAAAGAGAAAAATGTCATTTCGATGAGCTGCAGAGCCCGAGCGGAGGGGCGAAGAGAAATCTTATACACCCTGCAAAGTCTGCGGGCCGCTAGTATAAGTTTTCTCCTCACCCCGAAGCTCAATTCCAACCCTGATTCGTTCGAAATGACATATTTTATAATAGTTCGTTAAAATTTGCCTGGCTTCTGATGTGGATCAGCAATACCGGTTTATATTAATTCAGCAACTTAGTACGCTTAGCCTTAATCGCTTCCAACGCATTTGAAGTTGACCCCTGACCCAGCACCTTATTGATCTCCTGCTCAGTTGATAGTGTTGAATCATCTATCTGCGCATAGGCAGCAGCCCTGTATTCCTGTGCCGAGGCTTTCTGATCCATGCGGTTCAAAGTAGCCATTAGTCCGTCGGTGTCTACACTGGATAAAGTCTTACTTATTTTTTCCGATACTTCAGCAGTTTTAGCACGGGCGCTGATCATTTGTGCGCGACTTTCTGTTTCGGCAATCTGGTCTTTTATTTGTTTGATCTTAAGGTCCATCACGTTCACGGCGCCTTCTTCCTTTTCAGCCATTTTAGCGAATTGGTCGGCTTCTGCTGTGGCCGATTGGTAGGCCTCAGCCGCTTTGTTTGCCAGGTCGGTGCCATGGGCCTCGTCCAGTTGTTTGGTTTCTATGCGGTCCAATAATTCATTTGCTTTCTTTTCCCATTCGGCTGCTTTTTCGCGTGCGCTTTGTTCACTTGCGCGGTGCTGCAGGGCAATAGCTTTAATTTCGGCCTCGCCCTGTATGGCCTGCTGATAGTTTGATCGTAATTCACGCAGGATCTGATCGGCCATTTTAGCCGGGTCCTCCAAATGATCTATGGCGGCATTTGCCTCAGCTTTGCCGATACGGAATAATCTGTCGAATATGCTCATTGTATTGTTTTTAAATTAGTTAACAAAATTTGTGATTAGTAAAATTATCTTCTGCGACCAAAGCCACCACGGCTATGGCCAAAACCTGACGACCTGTGATAACTGCTGCCGCCCGAAGAATGCCCGAAACCTCCGCTACGCACAGTACGCGAACTACGGGTACTGAATGACCTTTGCGAACGGCTTGGTGAACTCAAACTGCTGCGGTAACTCCTTGACGACATAGCCGAAGAAGTAGTCGGCCTGAAATTAGTTACCGTACGGACGCGGGTATAATATGACGGATAATACCCGTAATGGTACATCGGCATATAATAAGGGTGCGGGCGCAAAAAGTAGCTCAGCAACAAGAAATCGGTGAACGTAAACGAGGAATGGTAATAATTATCATAACCCACATAGTTTGGATTTCCCTGTATGTTCAGGTTGGCAGTGTTATTGGCCTGGTTAGGCTCAACATGTATCCGGGCTACTGTCACCGAATCTGCGTCGTTCACATCATCCACCACGTCCAATTGGTTCTGGCCGGGTTCTTCTACTTTCAGGTAGTCGATATTGCCGTCTTTGTCCAGGTCGAGATTATTGATATGGTTGTTGGGGTTGTTGATCGCTTTTTCAAGTGTCTGCGGATCAGTGCTGGTTTTTACCAGCTGGCCCAGCTTGTTCACATCAAAGCCCGCCGGGGCGCTGCTCTGTATGGTCACGTTATTTTGTTGCGGTGGATTCTGCGAACAACCCGCAGCAACAACCAGTAAACCAAGGCCTATTAATATCTTTTTCATGATGATTTATTGATTTGTGTTATAAAGGGCTATGACTATATCAGGATATGGGCCCTATTATTATGAAGTTCTATTTTTTGGTAATTGGACTAATATCCAAATCTGATGTTACAAAAATGTTCAGGAAAAATTAAACCACCGATTTGTTATCTATTATGTCATTGCCTTTAGATTAGCTTCAACAAAATAATAGGGGTTATTATTATT
>JAFDZM010000090.1 GCA_018266915.1 Bacteroidota bacterium
TTGATAGTTCGTTGCCGAAGGTGAATGTCGTGCAGCAGGATATTGGCCGGGTATTGATCAACTTATTCAGTAATGCTTTCTATGCGGTAAATCAGAAAACAAAAACAGCGGGGCCACATTACAAACCTACTGTCGAAGTAAGCACAGCAAAAGAAAACAGCTCCATTCTGATCAAAGTAAAGGATAATGGCAACGGTATTCCGGAAGCTATTAAAGATAAGATTATGCAGCCATTCTTCACTACCAAGCCTACTGGTGAAGGTACAGGGCTTGGCCTATCGTTGAGTTATGATATTGTAGCAAAGGGACATGGGGGAAGGATTGATTTGGATAGCAAGGAAGGTGAATTTACAGAGTTTACTGTCAGATTGCCAGTTACATAACTGATATACATTACTATTCCATCAATTGGCTTACAGCCGAAATAGTATTTACTTATATTTATCAGAATTTCCTATACGTCATTAATGAATAAGACCCTCGTTTTAACCTTTCCACTGGTATTGCTGTTCACCTTTTCCAACGCCCAACAAAAACAAATAGACAGTATAAATGCCCTTATTAAAACTGACAAAGTTGATACCGTAAAGGCATATCATCTTTATAGCCTGGCCAAACTTTACGACCATTATTCCCCCACAAAAGCCATAGAGTTGGCGCAGCAGATTTACGTAATAGCACAAGCCAGCAAAAATTATAGATTAACTACCCGTAGTCTTAATTTAATGGCAAATAACTTCACATCGGTAGGCGATTACTCCAAAGCCATGCAGCTTTATTTAACGAACTTAAAATTGATGGAAGAGCATAATGACACCTATGGTATCATTCAGGCTTATAACAATATTGGTAGTGCCTATAACTCAAAAGCCGACTACCAAAAAGCGCTGCAGTATTTGATCCCGGGACTAAAGAAATTAACTGATTACTACAGCATCCATAAAAACCCCGAACGGAACTATCTTACAATTGCCGTCTATCTGTATGAGAATATGGGCGTTGCTTATCTTAATCTTGGAAAAAAAGACCTGGCTGAAAAGTATTTTCAACTGGATATGGAATACGCCAACAAGGCTGGGCTCCATGAATTTACTAATGTATATTATAACGACATTGGCTTGGTACAGATAGCCCGTGGTCACCTTGATTCAGCATTAGTAAATTTCAAAAAAGCCATTTCCATTGGTACCAGTATCAATGATGCCGAGGATCTTAATATAACCTACATCAACACAGCTAAAATTTTTATAAAATTAAACAAACAGGATTCGGCTATAGTTTACGCCAAAAAAGGCCTCGAATCTGCACAAAGCGGTCATTTTTTGCAAGACATTTTAAATATCAGTAAAATATTATACAGCCTTTACGATCAAAAAAACGACATACCAGAAGCCTATAAATACTACAAGATAGCAACCGCTACCAACGATAGTATTTTTAGCCAGGAAAAAGTACGGCAACTGGTATCCATAGATTTTGAGGAGCGCCAGCGCCAGCAGGAAATTGCAACTGCTAAGACTGAATATCAGAATACCATCCGGACTTATATTTTGATCGGCGTGATTGCTGTGGCTTTGTTTATTGCCATTATTTTTTGGCGCAACAGCAGGCAGCGCCAAATAGCCAATGACTTGCTGCAAGAACAAAAAGAAGAAATTGAAGCTACGCTGGAACAACTGCAGCAAACGCAAACGCAATTGATCCAATCGGAGAAAATGGCATCGTTGGGCGAGCTTACGGCAGGCATCGCTCACGAAATACAAAATCCGCTTAATTTCGTCAATAACTTTTCCGAAGTAAGTGTAGAGCTCTTAGCCGAATTGAAAGAAGAGGCTCGAGCGGGACGCACGCAGGACGTTATAGCAATAGCAGATGATCTAACAGGTAACCTGGAAAAAATACGCCATCACGGCAAGCGGGCCGATGCAATTGTAAAAGGGATGCTGGAGCACAGCCGTGCATCAACCGGACAAAAACAGGCAACAGACATCAACAAATTGGCCGATGAGTACTTACGGCTTGCATATCATGGATTAAGGGCAAAAGACAAAAGCTTTAATGCCGATCTGGTGACAAACTTTGATGAAAAGCTGCCATCAGCTAATGTTATTCCTCAAGATATCGGAAGGGTGTTATTAAATATCTTCAACAATGCCTTTTATGCCGTGAATCAGAAAACAAAAACTGCCGGGACAGATTACAAGCCGGCTGTTGAAGTTATCACTGAACAACAAAATGGCTCTATCCTGATCAAAGTAAAAGATAATGGTAACGGCATACCTGATGTTATTAAAGACAAGATCATGCAGCCATTCTTTACCACCAAGCCCACGGGTGAAGGGACAGGATTGGGTTTATCTTTAAGCTATGATATAGTGGTGAAAGGACATGGAGGCAGCATCGAGGTGAATAGTAAAGAGGGTGTTGGTTCTGAATTTACCATTAAATTACCTATAGCTTAACCAGTTATGAGAAAGACCTTTATACTTATTTTGTTGGTATTTGGTTGTTTTGTCGCACACGCCCAGCACAAGCGATCAGATACGCTTCGGCTCAATTTAATTAAGGCGTCTACTGACACAGCCAGGTATCTTGCCATGAAGGAACTGGGAAACTTTTATTATACCAGCCTGCCCGACTCCGCAATTATTTTTGACCAGCAGGCATACCTCATTGCAAAAAAGAATAATTGGTTAGTAGGCCAGGCTCACCAATTGAACAATATTGCCAGCGATTACGACCAATTGGGCGATTATGCCAATTCCATACTGTATTATCAAAAATCGATGATATTAGGTCAGCAAACGGGTGATGACTTCCAGGTTGCCAACGCTAATAGCAATATAGGAGCGGCTTATCTTTCGAAAAAAGACTTCCAGAAAGCATTGCCCTATTTCGTGTTAGCTAAGAAACTCTTACAAGATTTCGCCAAAACAAATAAAAAGCGCCCCAAAGAGTATAATAGTTTAATAGCGATTAATCTATCAAATCTGGGGGAAGCATATAGCTACCTGGGAAAACTGGATTCTGCCAAGTATTATCTTACTGAATCCTATAAGAAATGTTTAGCAGCTCATTACAAAATTGTAATTGGCAACATTAAAAATGACCTTGGGCGGATCGAAGAACTCGGGGGCAACAACGATAAGGCACTGCAGTATTTCCGGGAGGCCATTGCCGCCGATGAAGAGATTAACAATTTACAGGACCTGAGCGCCTCCAATCTTAATATCGCCAAACTTTACTTCAAGCTTCAGCAGCCCGATTCGGCTATAAGTCATGCCCAAACTGCCCTCAATCAGGCAAGCAAAGGCAATTTTAAACCCGAGGTATTAAACGCTTCACAGGAATTGTATAACTATTACAACAAGGTGAACAACCTGCCGCTGGCTTTCAAATACTTTAAATTGAGTACAGCTATGAAAGACAGCCTGTTTAGCCAGGATAAGGTAAAACAATTGCTTAATCTCGATTTCAATGAAAAAATGAGGCAGCAGGAGTTGCAGGCGGAGCAAGCCAGGGCACAAAACAGGCTACGCATCTATATACTATGCGGCGGATTGGGGGTAGTGTTATTGCTGGCGATCATTTTCTGGCGAAACAGTAATCAGCGCAAAAAAGCAAACCGGCTTCTGCAGGAACAAAAGGAAGAAATACAGACCACTTTGGCCGAGTTGAAAACCACGCAGGCCCAGCTAGTCCAATCAGCGAAGATGGCCTCATTAGGTGAGTTGACGGCAGGCATAGCTCACGAGATACAAAACCCGTTGAATTTTGTCAATAACTTCTCTGAAGTGAGCGCTGAGCTTGTGGACGAGATGGATGAGGAATTGAACAAAGGAGACATTGCAGAAGCAAGAGCTATCAGCGCTGACATCAAACAAAACCTTGAAAAGATACGCCACCATGGCAAACGCGCCGACTTCATCGTAAAAG
>JAFDZM010000091.1 GCA_018266915.1 Bacteroidota bacterium
CTTGATTGCGGTTTTTACGCAATATTTAACTTGCAATTCAACAGAAGAAAAAGGTATCCCCCAAACATAACAATAGCCAGGCCTCGCGCCCAGCTACAGTTATCTAATTAATTTAACTACGTTATTATCAATACAAGTATTGTGCCATTGTTTTCTGATATGGATAAATATTTTAATTTTTAGGAAACTTTAATCTTGCAATACCCAATAAGGGTATTCCTTATTAAGCATAAATAAGCCCCGGGCTTCATTCATACATTCTTCATGAAACTCGCTGCAACAACAGCCTATCTGGAGCTCATTTCCCATTATTTCTACAACAGGATGCACATCGTGGACGGGACACAGCATGTTCTCAATGATTGATTTAAGCGTTTCGGCAGATTCCATAGTTAAGCAATTGATTAACTAAATAACCAATTGTATTAACTTTAGTTTAAAAAAATTTCAAAAATAATGCATTGTATTGATGCAGAGAGGGATATTGAAGAGGCCAATGTGAAATGATTTCACAAAACGGCAGAGGAGCGGGTTGTATATTTAGTTCAACTGAGATATCGCCGCAAAATTTAATATTTCATGCCATTACTTAGAGGTGCATTATTAACGACATTCCCAATGCCAGGGCGTACTGATTTTAATTAGTGAATTAGCGAATTAGTGAATGAGTGATTTGTTTGTATCGTTTTTTGGATTTAATTATTTACCGTTGGTAGAATAAGTTATTTTGAAGATCGTTCCTTTCAGGTCATCTGCAACGTATAGAGAACCATCGGGGCCCTGAGCTATGCCCATCGGGCGGTATTTTATGGGGCCGGAAGGTTTACTCAGGTCGACTCCTGAAAAATTATCGGCAAATATTTCCCAATCGCCGGAAGGTTTCCCATTTTTAAAAGGTACAAATGCCACCAGAAATCCCTTTTTTAATTGAGGTGATTGATTGTGAAAGGCGATAAAAGCACCATTCTTATATTTTGCGGGAAACAGGTTGCCTGTATAAAACAGTAAATCGTTAGGGGCAAGGTGTGCCGGGAAAGCTGCAATAGGATTGAGATATTTATCTTCAACGGTCTTTTTACCATTACCACCATATTCCGGAGACAGCATTTTCTTTTTCTTGAAATGGTCGTAATAAACAAATGGCCATCCTGCATCATCGCCTTTATGCAGTTCATACATTGTTTCTGCAGGCAATTCTGAACTTTGTTCAGGCGTATAATATTGTGGGAATTTATCGTCGAACGGGCCCCGTCCATGCTGCATCACAAACAGAGAATTAGTGCTGCTGTTCCAATCTATCCCAACTACATTTTTTAGTCCTTTTGCATAGTGCACGCCATCACTGTAGGTTTGATTAGGCTTATCTGCCTTGAACTCCCATATCCCGCCAACAGAATCAAGCAGCGGGCAGCCGGGTATCCCTTCTCCCGAGCCCTCCTTACGGCAGGTTTCATTATAGGAGCCAACAGTTACATATAAATTGCCCTGATCATCAAGCGCTATCGATTTGGAATTATCACGCTTTTTATCCACCAGGCCTTTCACAAGTAGTTCGGCCTTTGAGGTGTCGGCTACTTCCTCTTTATCATTTAATTTATACCGGTAAACCCCGGAATTGGATGATGAATACAAATAGCCATTTTTAATACGTATACCTGTGCCCGGATAGTCAGCAAAAGCTGATTTTTGTTCCATCACACCATCATGATTGGTATCCGCAAGGAAAATGATGCCTTTCCCGTTCTTCAGGGCATTTAGTTTTACATAAATGTCTCCCTGGTTATTCACTGCCAGATGCCTAACAGCACCAAGTGAATCAGCAATTATGGTAGCCGAAAATCCTTCAGGCAGTTTTAAATCTGCTTTGGCAGGCGTTTTATTTTCTGCCGGTTTATTTTTATTGCAACTTAAAACGCTGATGAGAGTTAATGAAAGACATGCAGCGGCTAAAACTATTTTACGCATAGCGAAAGAAATGATGTTGGCTTTAATTGTTGCCGCCAAATCTATTAAAATATTATCTGTCTGGATTACAATTTAAAGCTATCGCAGGATTGTTACGAAAGAGTAGGCAAGTTTTATCTTGCGGATTGCAAATCCGCTGTTATTCGGGCCGTGGATTATAAATCCCGACCAACGAGATTGAATTATTGATTGCGTGAATTAACGAATGGGTTTTAAATTATGTCCATCGCAGGCACCACACTATGGCAATCAGCATGATCAGTACGATTACTCCCCATAGAATGTAACGTGTTGCTATCTGATCGGTACGATAGTCAGGATTACGTTTATAGCGTTTGGTCTTTATGTCCCAGACATATTCAGATATTCCTGTGTTTTTATCCGGCTTTTTAAAAAGTTCAGTTTGGTTAGGCATGGGCAATAAGGTTTACCCTAAGATAATTAAAATTTTAGTTATTTCAAATTGAGATTGGGAAATGAAACAATAATATTACTTGCCCTGGGTACTGTGGTGTACCACAAGAATATGATCGAACTCATGCTTACAGCTACGGCAGAAGTAAGTAGTATGCTTTTTGAGGATACCCAGGGCGATGTAATAAATAGCGAGGATTATACCGATGCAGAACACGGTTTCACTAAATATGATAAACAGCATCAATCCGGCATTCCATTCGCCGGGTTTTAGTAAAGGCATGCGGATTACCAAATAACCCAGGAGAATGAAGACAAAGCATACAGCAGCAAATAGAAAATAACGCCGCCTGCTATGGACAGCAATATTTTCACATTTACACTCCGGGCACTGTAACTTTTCCATTACAAATCGATATATATAAAGTTAGCAAAGTTTTTTATCGAATGCAAGGGAATTAGTGATTAGAGACTGGTGATTAAAGATTAGAATTTTGAGTTTAAAGATTCTGGTGCGTTATCGATAACGCAGCTATTGGAGTGATATTTTTAACTGAAAGTATTTATGTTTAAACAATTATTTCATTAAAATAAATAAAATTAATTTAAACAATGTTGTTACAAATGGCGTTGCTTATTGTAATTGTCTTATTGATTAACCAAAAAATTCAATTAAAACTATGAAAAAGTTATTTGCAGCGCTGTTATTATCAGCATTCACATTCGGAGCTCTTGCCGTGTCGGCTCATCCAACTATGCAACAGGACACCACTAAAAAGCATAAAATGAAACGCGACACCATGAAGAAAGACACCTCTAAGAAAATGCGTAAATAATGAGGCGTTTGATTAAAAAAACAAGCCTGGCTATTTAAGATTGCCAGGCTTGTTTTTTAGTAATTTAATTCAATCAAAAATCATCAGAGGGTTTGCTCATCGTAACAGTCAGCAGATTAATCTTCTTTAAAAACAGGGCATCCATCGCTTTTCGCACACGTTTCTCTTTGCCTACGCTGCATTTAACATTCAAAAATCCAGTCAAATTTTATTATTGATCTGATAGCCCAAGCCTTTTATAAAGAATTGCTTTAGAAAGAATCAATCTGATCAATCAAGCGACGACCTTCGGCTTCCCCATTTGATAATTGACATGTCGTGCTGAACCAGTATGATGTGAGCCAGGGCGAACAAAATAAAATAAAAAACGAGGGTTTGCAGCCATGTGCCCACGCTGAAGTTATTGATAATGAGTTGGAAAAGGTTATTCGCCATAGTCAGGGGGAATAAATATACGTAACTAAAACTTAAAAAAGCAAGGGTGCACAGGGGAGATGCAAATATAGTCTAAATTAATTATTGTGCAATAATAATTAACTTATAGGAAGAAATAATGGATTTTTTTAATCAATTTAAGGGGGTTATTGCCTTAAAGAAAATTTTTAATTTTTAGTATTTTTTATATCTGATTATCAATGCTATACAAATGTTATCTAAAAATGCGTGAAATTGGCTTGGAATAGCTTTTATTTATATCTTATTGTGTTTCAATTGAATATAAACTCTATAAAAATTTTGTTACAAATTATCTTTTCAAATAACCAATAATTAATCAGGATTAGAATATGACGAGTGAGAAGAAAGGAGGCTTATTCTATGCTTTACAGGTATCAATCCAGTCTTTTTTCATAGCAGTAAAACCGTAAGTTGGGGCGGAAACCCAAACCTATTTCTCCGGCGTATTTGTAACCCAGCTTTGGAAACAATTGCTGGGTAGCGTTATTATAAGTATTGGTATCAATACGGAGAGTTTTAATGCCGCGCCTGATGGCCTCGTCTTCGGCTTGTTGCATTAATTTAGCAGCAATGCCTTGTCCGCGATAGCGGGTACTCACAGCCAGACGGTGTGTTACGATGGCCGTTTCATTCAGGTCCCAGCCCACTTGTGCGTATTCAGGTTCCTGGTCGGTCGTAATGGCTGATACACCGGCTATATCACCATTGGCATCTGCAACCCAAAGCTGATCCAATTCAATATCCTTTTCAAACACAGCAGCATTAGGATAGGAGTTGTCCCATTGAAAATTCCCACCTGCATTCATTACGGGTACTACTTCGGTTATCAGTTGCATAATGCCCGGAATGTCATTTAGTGTAGCGCGGCGGATGATCATAGTTGTAAAAGTAAAAAGCCGCCATGACAAAAACTTTATTAAAAAATAATATTGTTTTAACCCGGCAAAAGGCCATGCACTAAATCTTCAGGAACACTTACAAAATAAATTGACTAAAATTTTAATCACAGTGTCCTGCCCTTTGTTCTTTTTGATTGTTTTTGAGGAAATATGTGGCCTGGTCCTATTTTTTGCCCATTTGAGGATACACAAAGTGGGGCGAAAGAGTATCAAATGGGGAATAAAATGTTCACTTTCCACAATTCTATACACTCCGGAATGGCCTTTTAGGTTCAAAAACGCTTGGTCTGACTTTTGCCTATAGATAAAACGAAAAACATAAAACACACTAATACCATGATTTACTTACTTTCTTTTATCGTCTTAGTAGCAGTGATAGGTTTAGTCACGGCGAAGCTAAATGCAAAAACACCGTGCTCACATGAGTGGAACGACAACGGCGCAAAATGCACCTGTAGCAAGTGCGGTAAAACTATTCCGAATTACAATTACACTAATTCGCAATTTACAGAAGCAGCTTAATAATCTTACCAAAAATAACAGCAAATCCTGTGGCGTGAAATTGGGCACAAAGCAGGTATCATTTCCAAGTAGTTTTTTTAGAAGAAAGCCTTTTTTAAGGCTTTTCTTGTTTCATACCAGTCACAGGAAGATACGGAGTAAATTTTTTTGGAATTTTTTCTATTGCTAAAATCATTTTTGTTTTTAACTTTGAATAACAAAGTACTTTTATTTTAAATTATAGTTTAACTAATTTATTCACTAATTCACTAATTGATCATGAACAAGTATCTTATCATCTCAAAAAATTGGCTGGGGTATGCTGCTGTGGTGACCCTGCTTTGTTTTCTTGTATACATTATTGCGCAGCAAAATTTCAGACAGTCGGCTAATGATCCGCAATTCCAGTTGGCGCAGGACGCAGTTAATGCCATTAATAAAGGTACCGATCCGAAACTGCTAACAGGAACACAACCGCTGGACATCGCATCTACGCTTTCGCCTTACGTACTAATTTATGATACCAATGGTAGTGAAATTGGCAATAACATTACGCTCGATGGAAAAATACCGGAGATGCCGGATGGAGTATTAAATAAAACCCGGAGCAATGGCATAAATACCGTAACCTGGCAACCACGGGCGGGCCTGCGTCAGGCCATAGTAATGATGGCTACGCATAAGGGTTATGTAGTGGTTGCCAGCCGTTCTTTACAAACAACCGAAGACCATATAGCTACATTAGGCAGCCAGGTGCTTTTTGGTTGGATAGTATCATTAGTGGCTATGCTGGTAGTGGTAATGCTACAAGAATCGATGACCAGTAAAATGAGTCATGCATAAGAACTTTTGCCCGAACCTTATCTCTCAAAGTCTTTTATTATAGTTGAGGGGTTTTTATGTTTAACTTGGAAAGTGTTTAAGCTAAACCTTAAGCAACCTAACATCGTATAATTATTAAACCTTTCCAATTTCCAATGAAACGAGCCCCCCTTGTAGTGATTTGGCTAATTGCTGTTCAGATAATGAATATGCAGGTTGCTTCCGGCCAACATCACCAGAAAGCTAAGCATCACCCTAAAATAAAGCCTTCAATATTTCCAACGCTCCCTAAATATGCCAAAAGGCTAGAGGATTTTGTTCCGCGAGGCTGGAAAATAAAAGATACAGTAACCGGCGATCTTAACTACGATAAAGCGGCAGACCTGGTAATGGTATTAGAAGGGCGGCATAGCGCTACAGAACACGGCGAGGACACTCACCCAAGAATATTAATGATAGCATTTAACGCTGGCAATCATTACGAATTAAAATTACAGCAGAATAATTTCATATTGCGCAGCAGGGAAATGTATGATGCTGATCCATATAAAGATATTACGATCTCGAAGGACTTGCTATCTATTCATTTCGATTTGTTGCATGATGGTGGAGAGGATAAGCTGCTATATGTGATCAAATATCAATCTAATGATTTTTACCTGATCAGTGCCACCCGTACAAGCCGTTCAGATGGCGGGTATGAACGCTCATCGGATTTTGATTTCTCAACCAGGAAATATATCTACAAATCAAGTTTCCCCAATGGTTACGGCAAAAGGCACAGGACAAGACAAAAAAAACTACCTCCGCATGTACTCAAAAAACTCAGTGAGTTATATGAGCCACTTACCTGGGAGGTTTTTGATGACGAGGTTATTTAAAATATATCTTAATCCGACCAGGTTTCCTTGAATTTCCTTTCAGCACAAGCTCCGTAAAAACACTCAAAAATTTGCGTAGAAACACTATTGCCTCATCTTTTGCTTTGATCTAATTTCACTTATTCTTTAGGAAGTTATTGATTGTTAGCTGGTTGTATTTGATTTTAGCACCTGTGTTACTTTTACTTCAGAGCTATACAATATTCTACCACACTTAAACTAAACAAAGGGACGGTTCCACATTTCTGGCAGTATGTTTATTGAAACATGCCTCTTAACTGTCCCCTGAACCAACTATATCCAGACGACCTAAGGCATTTATTCATAGTTGGCTATGGATATTATTTCTCTTTCTGAGTAACAAAAACAACAAACAAAAGACGGAGCCAGCCGAAAATCCGAACCAAGAGTAAGCAAATAAAATTAAGGGTTATGATAATAGCAATGCAAGGCAATTGGACAGTTGCCGTAAAATCGAAGAGTGCTGCTTTCCCTCAACGTTTTATTGTACAGGGGGCAGCATCAGGGAATGGTATCCATTCGGGTGCACCCGGCACCTCCGTTTATGTAACCGGAAGCCAATGGTCCATTAATATTCAAAATGATCCTGGTACAGGATGGCAGACATCAGATGCAAAACTGATATTTCCGCACCAGGTAGGATGGAATTACGAATTTGATATTCAATCCGATGATGCTGCTGGCGATGGGGATTTTAACGATCTTATTCTCACCTGCTCCACTCCGGTGAATATCAACGAGTTTATTATTTATGGAAATATAACACTTTATAGCCCGGCGTGTATTTTTAATCCCTGCCGCAGGTTCCCTTATGTTATCGAAACCGCTGCTGCATTAGCACAGGCATTGAAAAATCCGCTATTGGCCGGTTACATTAAAAAGTATTACCCAGACCGTGTGCCCGACCTGGTAAATCCCAACCCTCCAGATCCGGCGCCATACTTTAGCCCGATTGTTTTTGACCTGACCAACGAGGCCATGCAGCCAAAAACAGCCCTGCAATATGTGCGTAATGCGCCCGAGGAAAAGAAAAAGAAGGCCGCAGACAAGCAAGGCCAATCATTTGCGGCATCTGATTTCAAACTTGTCTCATCTCCTTCCGTTTCAGCGGCAGGTTTATCTGCGCTATCGTCAGATAACATTGATGTGGCAAAGGTCATTGATGGCATTTATTATAGGCATTGCTTAAATGATCCCGGGGCCAATTTAACACTCACTTTTGAAGAATACGACCGTACCGCTGCTGAGTTGCTGGGCGGCGCCTATACCGGAACAGGCAACAGGCAATTACTGGGGGACACAATTACTGACATAAACGGGAATTACATATTCAAATTTAGTTTTGGAATGACATTCCCTTACCTGGAAGATGCCGTCGATGTTGCCCCTGGTGAAGATATCAACATTGTCCTGTATCCGGATGTTATCGTAAAAGTAGTAGGATATTCTCCTTCCCAGGTATTATATGAAAGCGCACCTTATTATAATATCCACAATTTAAGACGAATTGATTTGTGCCTGCCTGAAACAACTATACAGGTTCCATCTGCATGCTTCAACGGCAACCTGATCGGCAGCCTGGGAAATGTATTTATCGGTGGAAATCAAAACACAATAGCATCGTTATCTGCAGCCAGCCTGCGCCGATATGGAGATTCAAATTACCTGGAATCAACTGGCGTAATATCTGTTAACAGCCCGCTTGCCGGATTTAATATTGAATGCGCAGCATGGGGTGGTACTATTGATATGAAAGGCTGCATGTATGATACTTCTAAAAGTGCGGCAAATAACAAAATCAAATGGTATACTATCCGTGTGAACCGTGACGGGACTTCAGGGTGGCAGTATGTAAGCCAAAATTACAAACAACCGAAATTCTCTAAACGCAACCTCCCCAATTACATCGGTGATGACGTAGGGCCTTTTTATCCGAACGTTGGAGGGACACTAAATGGCTCGGTTCCGGCTTATATAAACATTCAGCGTGAAATATTTGCAGATGGCATTGATTGGGAGTTTACTAACATGGACCGTTACATGCAATTGAATACAGCTCTTTATGATGTACTGACTGGGGTACGTACTCCGGGGAGGTTTTATGTAAGGGTAGATGGATATGATGCTACTGGTAACCTGGTCCCCAATGCTACAGACCTGGTTCCGCTATTTATTCATAACCTGGGCCTGAATTTCAAATTGACTGGAGCGGTTCTCAATGACCCTACAATAGTACAATCTGATTGCGGGTTATATCGTTTAACAGATGCACAAATGAAAACGCCGATGTTATTCTCGTTTGAAGCGAATGATATATATGGATTTGTTGATAATTATGCCCTAACCATGGGGAGATGCCCGGGAACTTCCCTTGATTTAATCGCAAATATTGAAGGGAACTTTACAATTACAGGATCACATACATTTCCTGGAGGGCATAACTTATTAAATGTTCATGATGCATGCCCTGGTTATACGGGTACAGATAGCGATTATTCTAATCCAGGCCTGGTAAGTGTCCAAGTAAACCCAACAGTGGCAGGCGATGGGTGGATCAAGGCGACTGAATATTTTACAATTTATTCATTTAGCTTAACTGCCAACCAGCGTGTTACCAATGGATATAATTCTGGCTTATCAAGTACTTACCAGGGGTATTCACAATTGATGATGGAACGGTTAACGCCATGATAAATGTTAACATTACCGGATTTACGCTCTGTACATTGGCCGTTTGGCGTATTGCGCATTTGCTGTCGCAGGAAGACGGGCCATTTGATATAGTAATTAAATTCAGAAAACTTTTCGGGTATGGGTTCTTCGGAACCCTGCTCGATTGTTTTTACTGCCTTAGTTTATGGGTCGCTGTACCATTTGCCGCTTTGCTTTGCGACAATTGGCTACAGGGTATTATCACCTGGCTTGCCCTTTCTGGTGCAGCTTGCGTGCTTTTTAAACTTACTGATAAATAAAAAACAAAAATGAGCTGCTGCGGAAACAAAAGAAAAGCATGGCTAAACGAAACAAGGATTTCAAGAAGCCGGCAAACTATTAATGACAATTCCGATATGGTAGTTGTTGACAGGCCCGATAGGGTATTTGAATATACCGGCAATTCTTCACTGGCCATAACAGGTGCAGCCTCGGGAAAGTCTTATAGTTTTAAGTTTAAGGGCGATAAAATAAAGGTCGGTTACAATGATTCTTTTGCCATGATGGCGGAGAGAGATTTAAGAATTTCACCCAAAGAATCTTGAGATAAGCAAACGATATTTGTGCGAGGCTCTTTTATTAAAAAACGTCACCTGCCAGCAAGTTTTTCTCCATATAAATTGTCCCGGCAAGCGGATTATAACGATACGGCTGTATCCCGTAAAAACCAAATGAATGATAAAGCTGCTGGGCTTTGGTCATGTTGGCAAGCGTATCTAACCTGAGCTTTTTGTACCCTATTGTTTTTGCTAAATCAATAGATCGCTGTAAAAGTTCTACCCCGATTTTTAACCCGCGATATTCATCTTTTACGTACATGCGCTTAAGCTCGGCGGTATCTTCATCTAACCGTCTGATGCCTGCGCATCCAACAGGCAAATCCTCATAAAAGGCCAGCAGCAAACCTCCCGCAGGTTCACAATATTGTTGATTAATATTGTCCAGTTCACTTGAAAAATTCTGAAATGAAAGATCAACATTTAAAGAGTTGGCATACTCTTCAAAGAGGTTTTTACCTGTTTCAAAGTCTTCGTTTGTGTTGGCAATCCGATAGATGATGGTCATTTTTATTGGCAGAATTTCAGTTTTTGCAGGCCTGTGAAATTATACAATTCTGTCCATACTGTATATCTGTCCGCGAGTAAAACATTTAAGTACCTTAAATGATTATATTTGTAACTCGCCTTATCTGCCAATGCCTCCAGCAAAATGAGAACGAACAGACTTCTATTCACCGAAACAAGCGCTATACACGGGTTTCTGATATGGTCTGAAAAACGCAAAAGCGGACCTTTCTATTTCAGATATGGATTGTCGGTTGTGTTGGTTGTAATTGCTACAGGTCTAAAGTTGGGTATCTTAGGTACCCTCAGCGTAAGCAGCCCGTTTCTTCTATATTTTGCAATAATTTGTTTCTGCACCATAACCGGAGGTATTGGTCCGTCAATAGTGGCAATTATTCTTTCCGCTGTTGCAGCTGATTATTTTTTCATTTTACCTAAAGGCGAATTTACTTTCACTGGGGTGGCAGTTTATAAAATAGCTGTTTTTTTAGGAGAAAGTATTTTTATCATTCTTTTAAGTTCGGCTGTTATGTCTGCTTATCGGAGGGTAAACCAGGTACAGACTTTATTCAGGGCGATGATAGAAAAAGGATCAGAAGGCATTGTGCTGACCAACAGGGAAGGAAAAAGAGTATACGTTAGTCCATCCATTGAGCGGATCATCGGTTACACGGCTGAAGAATTTTTAGTGATGGAGCCCTGGATATTGGCTGATCCGGATGAATTGCCGGAGATGAAAGCCCAAATGGATGATCTGTTGGCGCATCCTGGCAAAAATATTTCATTTATCCATCGCATGCGGCACAAGGATGGTCGCTGGATATGGATGGAGAATTCAATTACCAACCTGCTGGATGATGAATCGGTATGCGCCGTAGTGGCCAATTTTTATAATGTGACCGAAAGGGTAATATTGGAGCAGAAAAAGGATGATTTTATAGGTATTGCCAGTCATGAGCTGAAAACACCTATTACTACCCTTAAGGCCTCTATACAATTAATGGACAGGATGAAAACTGAGCCTTCGAATGATATGCTACCCAAGCTGATAGACCGGTCGAAAAGAAATATCGATAAACTGACTGAGCTGGTTGAAGAGCTGTTGAATGCAAGTCAGATAGGACAGGGGCATCTTCAGCTTGCTAAAACCGAATTTGTGGTAGCCGATTTATTGATTGAATGCTGTCATCATATACATGCGGCCGACAAACATAATCTGATCGTTGGAGGTGATAAAGAATTATATGTTTGTGCAGATAAAGCCAGGATTGACCAGGTGGTGGTAAATTTTGTGAACAATGCTATTAAGTATGCCCCGCAATCAAAAGATATACTTTTAAGTGTGGAACGCATAAATGGCGATGCGAAAATTTCAGTGAAGGATAATGGGCCGGGTGTAGCGCCAGAGAAATTACCCTATATTTTTGATCGTTATTATCGTGCTGAAGTCAATAGCTTTAATAACTCAGGATTGGGGCTTGGACTATACATCAGCTCTGAAATTATAAAAAAACATGGCGGACAAATAGGAGTGGACAGCAGACCAGGCGATGGGAGTACTTTTTGGTTTACATTACCGATTGAAATGAATTAGTGAATTAATGAATTAGTGAATTAGTGAATTAGTGAATTAGTGAATGGTCAGGTTACTAATGATTTAACTACTTAACTATTTAACCATTCAACCACTTAATCAATCACCAAATTACTGGAAAAATACTTTTATCACCAGTTCATAAATCAATATTCCACCCACGGCTGCGCCAGCAAGCAGGTAAGTTGTTTTCATAACCTTATCAGTTACGGGAGGGTATGTGCTTAATAACGGAAGCTGATCATCCCATTCAATATTGCCGTGCAGCAAATACAATCCTTTAGTGGATATAATATAATTTCCGTCGGGTGTTGCGTTAACAAAGCCGGTACGGAGGCAATATTTCCCAATTGTGCTGTAGTCTGTCTCTTCGGTATTCAGGGGTAATACCTCGTAGTACATCACCAGTTGTAAAAACCGGATCACTTCATCTTTACGCATATAAAATCCAGGTTTAGATTTGTACTTAGTTAATCGTTATCTGACTCCCAGGTTGTTGTACGTATCAGAATGGGAAAAGGATATAAACAATCCGACAAAGGTTGCCCGGATTGTAGGAGAATATGGTGTATTTAAATAATTCTTGCTTTTTAATCTGAACTGTAAAAAAATTAACATTTACGAAAACATTTACGAAAATTTGTTGTTTGCTCAGTTGTACCCCTGTTCATTATTCACATTGATATGAAAGCAACAACAGTAAAAGCATTTATCGGGTCGATCTATTGCACTACCCATAAAGTGCATCCTCAGGTTTCAATAGATAACGAAGATCATATATGTGTAGAGTGTTGTTGCATGCAATTTCAAAGGCAATGCAATTACCTGGTAAATATGTTATCGCGCCCGAACCAAAAGTCACACTATTCTGATAGTAGTATCCCTGCTTTAGCCTGATTTTAGAAATATTCGAATCGCGGTGCTATTCTAAGGCTGTTAAAAATATTAACATTTACGAAAACCAGTATAGAAAACCATTGTTATTTAAGTAGTTTCATTAAATGACAATTGGTTATGGAAGCAGTAAAAGTAAAGTCGTTTATTGAGTCGATATATTGTCCAACTCATAAAGAACACCCTCATGTTTCTGTTGATGGTGATCACATACATATAGAATGTTGTTGCCCTTCGTTTCAAAAACAATGCAACTACCTGGTAAAGCTTTTGTCGCGCCCGGGCCATGAAACGGACAATAGTACAATTGCCGTAGTGTAGGTAAGCCGCTCTTTTTTGTTGATGACATTGTAGCCCAGGTAACAATAACATTCCACATTTGCACTTTTTACCCACAAGCCTTTCAAACAATCCTTATTTATTTACATTTACTTTTTTAAAACAAATACCTTTAAAAATTAAGTAAATGAAACGAATTCTTATTCTACCAGCTCTGTTGCTGGCCGGTAGCAGCCTTATGGCCCAAACCAACAATGCCCTTACGGCTAAAGAAAAAAAGGAAGGCTGGCAACTGCTGTTTGATGGTAAAACAACCAAAGGCTGGCACAGCTACCTGAAATCGGAAGCAAGCCCTGCCTGGACAGTTAAGGATGGTACCCTGCAGCTTGACCCGGCAGTGAAAGAGGGAAGAGGTGATATAGTAACCGATAAGGAATTCGAGAACTTTGAGTTGTCTATCGACTGGAACATTGCGACAGAAGGCAACAGTGGAATTATCTTCCTGGTACATGAAGATAAGGCGTATGACGCAACCTATCTTACCGGCCCTGAGTATCAATTACTTGACGATAAAAAGGCAGAAGACAACAAACAGGCAAACCATTTGGCGGCATCTTTGTATGACATGATAGCCCCTGCAAAAGAGGTTGAAAAACCGGCAGGTGAATGGAACCATACTGTTATAAAACTAAAGAATGGTGAGCTTACTTTTTGGCTGAACGGTGTGCAAACCGTACAAACCCATATGTGGGACGATAACTGGAAAGCGCTGGTTGCGAAAAGCAAGTTTAAAGGATGGAAAGGCTTTGCTGAGTTCCGCAAAGGACATGTTGCTTTGCAGGATCATGGCCACCACATTGAGTTTAGAAATATAAAAGTGCGTGAGCTTTAAGCACATACGCTGAAACAATAGATCTATTTACACGTATAAAGGCAAGCCGGATAATACTGCGGTTTGCCTTTACAAATTATATAACGGATACCCATACCCGAATTGTTTTGAAAAAGCTATTATTTGTTTTGTTGGTTGCAGGAATTGCATTGAGCGGATGTAAAAAGGACTCAAAATCCAACGTTACCCTTAGCCAGGCTGATATTGCCCAGGTAAGTGCACAATTAAAAGGTACCTGGGTATTTCCCGTTAAAACCCTTACTGTAGTTGACAATAATGGCAAACCATTATTACCCGGTCAAAACCTGCCTGCTGCCGCATTTGCATTTGATGGCCTAAGCACAGTCACCATTAGACCCGATCCTGCAACTGTACAAACAGGTACATACTCATTAACCGGAACTGCTGATGGACAACTGAACATCCACGTAGTTTACCCGGATAATACTACACAGGATTTTAAAATCACTCAGCTTACCAGTACCAATCTCACGATAGCATCAACGGAACCCTATGTTTATTATCATGATGGTGTGCTGACGCCAACGGTTGCTGTAACCAGCACCGCAATGCAAAAACTTAACTCATCAGATATTAACGGACAGTTGGTACGCGTTGCGGTAACACACGATTCGACATACGGCGTAAAAGTATATTTGACCCACAGCGGTACTACGACATTGGTTGATAGCGTGTCGAATATTAACCACCCGTATCTGCTGGCTGTACCGGCGCAAACAGGCGATCAATTAAAAATAGAGGTGTTAGGGAATGTACTGCATACCGCCATTGACGCTTACGTAGATGGTTTACCGATAATTGGCGATATCAGCGCATCCGGCGAAGAGACTGTAACCACCGATGGTTGGATCGTCACTTTCCCCTCGAATTTTCCATAAAATGTTAATAACATTTTTGAAAATCAGCGTAACTAGTTAAATCATAATTGCGTAGAACTATTATTGTGTTTAAATAACACTCAATCGGGCAATCATTTCACTTAATTAATTTACGCTGTTATGAACTATTTTTACTTGTTTTTAGGAGCTGGGTCTTTCATCGTTTTAATGATCATCATATATGATATTCAAAACAGAAAGAAAGTTAACGACATATTAAGGGCCAATAAAAATGTGCCGCCGCTGTTTATGCTGCGTTCGGCCGAGTTGAAAATTGCTGCTATCAGGTCGGCGTTAAACATCCCGGATTACGGTGATGTTGAAACAGAGCAGGCGAAAGAGAACCTGATAAAACAGCTGGACAAACTGGTTGCCGGCTACAAAAACCGCGAAATGCCGCTTACTGCATATTATGCCAAGCTTGGCTCACTGCTTATCAGCGTGAACAAGTTCAGGGCTTCAGTATCGGGTGCCCCGGTCCAGGTACATGCCTAATTAGAATTCTATTATCATAATATCAGTTGATTGATTGATTGTAAAGGTTGATTAAGTTTTTACTTTTTCAACCTTTTTCATTTTCTTGCCAAATAACTATTATTGCAGAAAAACAGCCCCAATGTCTGACGACGCAATAGTAAAACGCTTAAAAGTAATTGTAAAGGATCATGGCGGCCAGCTGGCATTGGCCAACGCCATAGGTGTTGACCAGGGTTTTATTAGCAAAGTCATCAATAGAAAGCAGGAAGTAAGCTATTATCTTATCAAAAAGCTTTGCTTTCAGCTTAAATACTCGCCAGAGTGGCTTATCCTGGGTACGGGCGAAAAGAAGATAAATAAGACGGATTCTCCCAAGCTGGTCACCGAAATACAAATGCTGCGCACCGAGGTTGATATATTGCATGCCCGTATGCGCGTATTTGAATTGCAGCTAAAAGAATTGCAGGGAAATAAGGATTCGGAAGAGCAAAAGGCGGCAGGGTAAGCATGCACCTGAGAATCGCTTTCAAAAGGGAGGCACCTACGGAGCCTAAAAAATCAAGTAAATTTTTCTATAAATAGGAAGCTCCTATGGAGCTATTGGCAACAAGGTAGTTGACTCCATAGGAGTCGCCTGTTTATAGTATATTGTCTAAAAATGCATTTGGCTCCGGCGGAGCCTCCTTTCGCCGATATACCTTTAAGCTATTTCCGTGTAGTGTGCTGTTAATTTCCTTATTTTATCAAAAATCAATAGTTTAGGGTTTCAATATCATTATATGGCGCTTGCGATATTTTTGGCCGTAGTACTCCTGATGATCCTTATCAGTGCGCGCACGCTTAAGCGCAAACCGGTTTTTATATGCAAGGGCGATTGCCTTTTTTCTGAGATATTGCATGAGAAACGAGATGTCTGGATCTACTTGCCCAAAACCGAAGACGACCCTGAATTAAAGCAGCATCAATACCCCGTAGTTTACCTGTTTGATGCAGAAGAGCAATATGCCGGTTTCCGTGAACTGATGCAAAAGGAAAACACGGACGGCAGTAAAGTCTTCAGGGATACTATTGTTGTGGGTATACGCAACACCAACCGCAGCCGCGATCTGACGCCCACCCATTCTATCCGGGATTCTAAAGGCAAAAGGACGCGGGAATTCAGACCTTCTGGTGGTGGCGACAATTTTATTGCATTTATTAAGGAAGAGCTGTTCCCTTATATTGAAGAAAAATACCCGGTCTCGTCCGAGCGTATTTTGATGGGGCATTCATTGGGCGGCCTGACTACGGTCAATATTCTGCTGCATCATCCTGAGATGTTCAGCGGTTATATTGCCAGCGACCCCAGCATGTGGTGGGACGATAAAATGGTGCTGAATGAAGCCCGGGAAATACTGAGTAATGAAAAGTTTGACGGCAAATGGCTTTACTTCAGCATAGCCAATACTACGCCACCTTTCAGGGATGTCGACCACATCCAAACCGATACCACAAGTAAAACCAACCATGTGCGCAGCATTTTTGAACTGGGTGATATCCTGCAACAAAATCCGGGAAATGGGTTGCATTTCAGTTATAAATTTTACGACCAGGACAATCATGATTCCGTAGCTATGAAGACTGCATATGACGGAATGAAGTTGCTTGAGAAACTTCCTGCACATTAGTAAATTATAATCCAATATCCTTTTATTCGTCACTAAAAATTAGTAGATTAGTTATACAGCCCAAACCTTACAAAAAATTACACCCAAATCAATATACCCATCGGTATAATTTATTATATTTGTATATGGGAAAAGCAGAGCGTACACGGGAGTTTATAGTTGAGAAGACTGCCCCCGTATTTAATCGTAAAGGGTATGCCGGCACATCAATGTCAGATCTGACGGAGACAACCGGGCTTACCAAGGGCGCCATTTATGGCAATTTTGAAAACAAGGATGAAGTAGCATTGGCCGCTTTTGATTATAACCTGGCGCGGACCAGGCAACGGGTAATGGCGGCGCAAAGTGAAAATCCTACTGCACTGGGCAAATTGCGTGCTTACATCAACGTATATCGTAAAGGACTTTTCAATCCGACCCTGTCGGCTGGGTGCCCGATTGTAAATACGGGGATTGAGGCAGATGATACGCATCCGCTACTCAAAAAGAAGGTCGGTGAGGCGCTAAACTCCTGGCACCGCAGTATTTCGGCTATTATTCACCAGGGCATACGTTCGGGTGAGATAAAGGAAAATGTAGATGTGTCCTCATTTGCATCATTGATGATTGCAATGATTGAAGGTGGGATTACGGTATCCAAAATATCGGGAGATATCAGTTATATTAATCAAAGTCTTGATCAATTAGAGAAACTGATCGACACACAATTAAAAAAATAATCAGATTAAAACACTTCTCCGAGGTTTACAAAAAAGCCATGTGAACCATGTATACCTACGCCGTAATCAAGGCAGACATTAGTGTCAGAATGTTTATTCATCTTAACGCGAATCCCAGCACCTGTACCAGGCGCAATGCCATTAAAAGTGTTTGCCGGGTAATTAGTAAACGTTTGCCCGTTGGCGAAAACAACACCACCCAGCAATCCATTCCGGGTTATCCCGAAGCGGTATTCAGTTTCAAGGTATAGCATATCTCTCCCCCTGAACCTTCCCTCAGCATAGCCGCGGCCACTGTTGGTGTACATGTCTCCAGCGGTTTGAGGCAGGTCAAGATATGGTGTGCTTGCTGATGAGAACCAGCCCATTGCCCAAAAAGCCAGTACATTGTTGGAGTGGTCCGACAACCGTAAATATTTTCTCAAATCGACTAAAACAGAATGCCAATTACTGCCGCTTCCTAAAAAGGTCATGTTTTGCCGGTAAGTTATACTGGCATATTGCCCGCCAAGCGGATTGATGCCATTTCTGCGGTCGTCATAAAGCAAATCAAGATTAATACCGGATGAAGTAGAAGCGTTGGTCAGTCCATATTTGTCAAAATCGGATATGGACTTATCCAGGTTGCCCGCCGAGGATATATTATAATGGTAGTCTAAATTATACCCTATGCCTGCGTAAAAATCAGTAGCCAGCGTTTTATATAGTGTGGTATAGACCCGTGCATAATTGAAATTAATCTCGTCGGTTTGGGCAGTAGTGGTTTGCGTGCCGAGTCCATAGGTTTCGGTAGGAAATTTGGCCCAGCGGACATCGGCAACCAGCCTGTATTGATTATCAGGGAACCAGATTTCACCACGGTTATAAAATAGTTTCTGCGCCTTGGTATCATACGCCAGATCGCTTTGTATAGCTGAAAGGTTCTCTTTATGATTTGCACCAGTGTAAAAGGCGACATTCCCGGTTACATCAAAAACAAAGCCTGTGGATAGGGTATAACCGGGTGAGGGAACAACCGAAAAATTAAGCCGCCTCGACGAAGCATGGTCTGAAGCAGAGGTGTTTTTATTGAGAATGTGATTCACGATATCGATAGCGTCACGCTGTTTTGCAGAATCAGTTTTGCTGATAACAGAAACCTGCGATTTGTTTAAAGTCGATCGTATGCTGTCTGTTTGCGAATAGGAATTAACCGCAAACAAACTCAGGATGGCTATAATAGGGGTATTGAGTTTCAAAGCCGTCGCGGTTGTAAATAGGTAAATGCAATATAAATATCTGTAGAGAATCTGAACTAAAAATGAAATTCAGGGGCGTTTTACAGATTTTAGTTTTTTTATAAAAACAATAGCCGGGCATTAAACCCGGCTATTTTCCCCTAATTAATTATTTAAAAGGCATACTATCATTGCTGATGGTATAAAAACAAAACAAACTATTTTTAAAAAAGTTTAATTAGAACGATAAAAACTGCAAGATTTCTCTTATTTGAACAGAAAACAGGCCGGATACCATAGTTTTAGAACTAATCTTAATCATTTAATGCTTTTTATTTGTTTTCCTTAACTTTGAAACATGAAAACGGATGAACTTTCTGACCTTTGTGATGCTAACTCGCGCGACTTAAAGCTCAAAGGCTTTAAAGTTTATGAGATAGAATCATCAGTTAGCCGGGCACCGACTTATAACCGCCGCGACTATTATAAGGTGTGCATTCTGAATGCCAATTGCATTATCCATTATGCTGACAGGAGCATTGAGTTTGAAGGGCCTACTTTGTTTTTTGCCAATCCGCATATTCCGTATTCGGCACAATTGCTTGCGCCAAAGCAAACAGGGTATGCCTGTTTGTTTACCGAAGGTTTTTTGGCTGTTAATGAGCGCTCAGAGTCACTTCAGGAATCGCCGTTATTTAAAATAGGTGGGACGCCTGCCTTTACGTTAAATAGTGATCAGGCGGAATTTATCAGCACCATTTTCAGAAAGATGCTGGAAGAAGGCGACACCGATTATATTTATAAGAACGACCTGATACGCAATTACATAAACCTTATTATTCATGAGGCTTTGAAGATGCAGCCTTCGGCAAATTATGTAAAGCATAAAAATGCATCATCGCGTATCACCTCCATGTTTCTTGAGCTGCTGGAAAGGCAGTTCCCGATAGAAAGTATGGACAGGCCGCTTCGTTTAAAAACCGCCCAGGATTACGCCAACAATTTATCGGTGCATGTTAACCACCTGAACCGTTCAGTTAGAGAAATTACCGGCAAACCTACCACATCGCACATTGCTGACCGAATTATCAGCGAAGCCAAAGCATTGCTGCAGCACACCGATTGGAGCATAGCCGAAATTGCTTATGCCCTGGGCTTTGAATATCCTACTTACTTTAACAATTATTTTAAACGGATTACCGGAACCGTTCCACGGTCGCTTCGGGTAAAAGTTGTTTGAAAATCTTACTCTTTTGTTTGATTATCATTATAGGCTGCCCTATTAGCAGAACTACCTTTGTATTGCATTGTTACTCATTAACAATCGGATTGTAAACAAAAGAAATAATGGAAAAAAGGAAATTAGGAAACGGTCTTGAGGTTTCGGCCATTGGTTTGGGCTGTATGGGTTTGAGTTATGGATATGGTCCTGCAACTGATATACAAGACGCTATAAAATTGATCCGTGCTGCATTTGATCGTGGCGTCACCTTTTTTGATTCAGCCGAGGCATACGGCCCTTTTAAAAATGAAGAATTATTAGGGGAAGCGTTGGCGCCATTTCGCGATGAGGTGGTAATTGCCACCAAGTTTGGCTTTAAGAATGGCAATGTACAGGAAGGAATGGATAGTCGGCCTGAGAATATACGTGCCGTAACCGATGCTGCATTAAAAAGATTAAAGACTGACCGCATCGATCTGCTTTACCAACACCGTGTTGATCCTAACGTTCCTATGGAAGATGTTGCAGGAGCGGTAAAAGATTTGGTGCAGGCAGGAAAAGTAAAGTATTTCGGTTTATCAGAAGCGGGTGTACAAAGTATAAGAAAAGCTCATGCTGTAATGCCCGTTACTGCTTTGCAAAGTGAATATTCTTTATGGTGGAGAGAGCCGGAAGCAGAGGTAATCCCAGCCCTTGAAGAACTGGGCATTGGTTTTGTGCCATTCAGTCCGTTGGGCAAAGGGTTTTTAACGGGAGCCATTAATGAAAATACCCAATTTGATAGTGCCGATTTCCGCAATATAGTTCCGCGTTTCAGTCCTGAAGCTCGTAAAGCTAACCAAGCTATGGTCGACCTGATTGGCGAAATAGCAGAACAGAAACAGGCTACCCGTGCCCAAGTTGCGCTTGCATGGGTACTCGCACAAAAACCATGGATAGTACCAATTCCGGGGACAACCAAATTGCACCGCTTGGAAGAAAATCTTGGGGCAGCTGATGTAACGCTCACCACTGATGATTTGCGCAAAATTGAAGAAGCAGCTTCAGCGATCACAATTGAAGGGGCACGTTATCCGCAGCATTTGCAACAAAGGGTAGGGAAGTAAAATAAGTCGCATTCTTAATAGTGATTCTTTGTGATCCTCTGTGTAAAACTCAGTGCCCTTTGTGGTTATAATTTTATCACAAAGGACACTGAAAATTTCATAAAGTTCACGGAGGAATCTCAATCTGCCTTCACAAACTTTCCGCTTTCGTCAAAAATTAAATCTTTCCCTTTTATTTCTGCTTCAAAAAAATGTTTGCCAGTGGCATCGGTTACCTTACCGGCCTCTTTTATTTTAGTGCCATTGTAATGCGACTTTACATAAGCTGCTACTTCTATAGGTAACTGGCTAACCGGGATAGCGTTCACTTCTTCAACAAATTCTCCAGCAGGCGTGAATTGAACAGATGTGTCTTCGCCTGATTTACCGCCCCAGTTGGCTTCGTAGTTTCCTTTTTCTTTTTCCCAGCTCACTTTCCCAGCTTTAGGATATTTTTTAGCCAGAGCTTCCTTTACTGCCGATGGTACATCTTTAGCCTTAATGTCCTGTGCGTTGGCACTCACCGCAAAAGCAAAAATTGCGGGCAAAATAAATACTGTTTTTTTCATGATTTCTGCGTTTGATTTTCTCAATTATAAAACAGCAATCTGGAAGAATGCGGGATATTGTTTGGATAAAAACTGAAGATCGAAAAGTGGTTTGAGTTAGGAGAGAAAGAGGGGGTACCACAGGCCCAAAAAGTTAAGAAATAAAAAAAGAGAAAGTTTGGGGCTTTCTCTCTTCTTCTCAATAATTAACTGAACTCATAATTAAATCATAAAGAACGAGGGTTTTGTTTTAGATTGATAATTAAGAATCAATACAAATATATAGTCTATCGGGTTAACAGACTAATATTTTTTTATTATTTTAATGCTAATTTTTCAACATTTATATTAAAATATACCATTTTTCGTGAAAAATGTTAATAACTTTTGGCGAAGTAGGAGATTGGCGGCAAAAAATATGTTTTCAGATGTATTTTTTGATAAATTGATAATTTGTATACTATATATTTGATATAATTATATTAATATCATAATTTACTATAGTTATTTTTATCAATTTTTTATTTATCCGAACAAATTGCTGCTTAAATAGCGGTCGCCACGGTCACACACGATAAATACGATAACACCTTCTTTTAGCTCTCCTGCAAGCCTTATGGCTGCCGCCGCTGCGCCGCCGCTGCTCATACCTGCGAAGATACCTTCAACCTTTGCCAGTTTCCGGGTTGTTTCAACTGCTTCAGGCTCGGCAATGTCCATTACGCGATCAACACGGGCAGGTTCAAATATTTTAGGAAGATAAGCCTCCGGCCAGCGACGGATGCCTGGGATACATGACCCTTCAGTAGGTTGGCAGCCTACTACCTGTATATTGCTGTTTTGTTCCTTTAAATACCTGGAGCAACCCATTATAGTCCCTGTGGTACCCATTGCACTTACAAAGTGGGTTATTTTACCTTGTGTATTGCGCCAGATTTCTGGTCCGGTGGTTTTAATGTGCGCTTTATAATTGTCGGGATTGGCAAACTGGTTCAGAATAAAATATTCGCCTGTTGCAGCTTTCTCCTCTGCGTAATCGCGGCATGCTTCTATGCCATCCAGTAAAGTAACTTTAGCGCCGAAAGCTTCCATAGCCAGCGTACGTTCTTTTGTAGAGCTTGATGGCAATGCCAGCTCCATCTCCAATCCATAAATACAAGCTATCATGGCCAGGGCAATTCCTGTGTTTCCGCTTGTGGCCTCAATCAGTTTCATGCCTGGTCTAATATCTCCGCGTTCAATCGCACTACGGATCATATTTAACGCCGCACGGTCTTTTACACTTCCGCCGGGGTTGTTACCCTCAAGCTTAGCATAGATAGTTACATTGGGATTGGGGTTGAGTTTTTTTAGTTCTACAAGGGGCGTATTGCCAATCAGATCAATTATGGTAGACATTTTGTTTGTTTGAATGGTTGATTATGTTGAATGGTTAAGTAGTTGATTATGTTGAGTAGTTAAGCGGTTAAATAGTAGATTAGTTGGATTGATTTATTATGAGAAATATTCCACCACTTAACTCATCAACTACTTAACCACTTAACCAATCAACTATTCCTTAATTTTTTCTTTCAGCAGGCTCACCTCATGTGTATGGTAAACCTTTGAGTATGGCGGCACCGATTTTGTAAGCCATACGTTACCGCCAATAACGCTGCCTTCGCCGATTACTGTGCGGCCACCGAGTATTGTTGCTCCGGCGTAAATCACCACATTATCTTCAACCGTTGGGTGGCGCTGGGCATGTGCCGGGGTTTTTGTTACGCTTAACGCACCCAAAGTAACCCCCTGGAAAAGTTTTACATGCTGGCCGATCACGCATGTTTCTCCGATAACAACCCCTGTACCGTGGTCAATATGAAAATACTCTCCTATCTGCGCAGCAGGGTGAATATCGATCCCGGTTTTTGAGTGGGCATACTCAGTCAATATACGTGGTATTAGCGGTACACCTAATTGATGCAATGCATGTGCAAGACGGTAGAATGAAATGGCATAAAAGCCCGGATAAGCGCGTATCACCTCAAACTCACTTTTTGCTGCAGGGTCGCCATCAAAAGTTGCTTGTATATCGTTATTTAATATTCGGTATAGCTCGGGCAAACCATTAAAAAATGCTATGGATAACTGCTCATTCTTTTCATCGAGTGTGCCGCGTGTAGCATTCAGGATATCATAAAGCATGTGCTCCAGTTTTTTGAACTCAGATTCGAGCTGGTGCACATAAGTAAACAGGCGATTGGATTGTTCGGGGTATAGCAAACGGATAACCTGCAGCGCCCATTCCGCTATTTCTTTATTGGATGGTACAGCCCCGGTGATCTGCTGCTTATCTAATATATGTTGGTAGAATGATTTATCTATAGTCATTTCTCTATTCTCTTAGCTTCAAAAAAATGTAATCGCTCTGGCAAAACAATTTTAATTAAAAACTGGGTTTACCTGGTCTCCTAAATGTCAAAACATAACTTAAATGCAAGAATTAAGGCAACTTGCATAAGGTAAAATAAGGTTTTACAGGCGAATGTTTTTATAATTAAAATTTGCCCTTAAAAACGTATGGTTGAGCCATAAAGTTACAAATAATATGCTGTACTCCGCATGTTCTACCTACTTAATAGTTAAAATAGAGTGTTTCTACGCAAGCAGGTTTTCGGGTTTTACTTAATTCAATTTAAAATAGGAAAACACTGCTGACATAAGGCTGTCACTTGCGTATGGTTACTTTGAATTATAAATCAAAAAGAAACACGCCATGACAACCATTGAATCATTATTAAAAGAAATGCACCAGGAAGCTGAAACCACCCGTAAAATGTTATCACGTATACCAGATGATAAATACGACTGGCAACCGCACGAAAAAAGCATGACCGTACGCCGCCTGGCTACCCATATCGCCGACATTCCCTCATGGGTAGAACTGGCAATAGATGATGACGGGCTGAATTTTGCTACCAGCACCCATAAAGAACCCGTTATTAATAACACTAATGAGCTTTTACAATTTATGGATGAAAGTGTAAGAAAAGGTGGCGAAGCATTGAGTAAAGCCAATGAAGAACTATTAAATAAGGAGTGGACACTTGCCAATGGCGACCATGTAATAAGTGTGCGCCCTAAAAGTGAAGTAATACGTATGGCTTATTGCCAGATAGTGCACCACCGCGCACAATTAGGTGTTTATCTTCGTTTACTAAATGTTCCTATACCAGGCAGTTACGGGCCAAGCGCCGACGAAATGCCCTCCTGATGAGTTAATTAGGTTTTTGAAAGCAGGACAAGGCAAGCTTATCCTGCTTTTTTAGTTTTCCACATTTTACACCTATGAAAATACCGTGAAAAAACGGGGTGTTTTTCATTTTTATTCGTGATAATTTAGCATTGTGCTGTAGGGGATTATCACATTTTACTCTGTATGGAAACTTGGGACTATTATATTTCCGGTATATGGAAATTGAAGACAGGTGATGCTGAACACATTACCGATGTATTTCTGCACGATGCAAGCAGCGGGTTTGGAAAGGGTGTGAAAACACAAATAGATGATGTAGTGAGCTTGCTTAAAGACGGAGCAAGAATTACTACCATTACCTGGAACTATCACCTGATTCAATGGCGTTATGGTGCAAAGGTAGATTTCGTAGAAACTGATGGCTGTACTATCCTGCGTACACATCCTGATGCCAGCACGTTTGATGATTTGGAAAGTGCAATACAAATGCAATATCTGATGGCTGAAGAGCCTGAACAATTAGAAACGAGGAAATCCACCCGGTGAGCGGGCTTGCCGGCATAGGGTAATAAATATTCCTATCTGAACTTTATCTGTGGATTATAAATTGGTTAATTAGTGGTATGCCGTTCCGTGGTAAGAACGGCATTTTTTGTTTTATGACTTTACGCAATTATTTATTCCGATTACAGTCTATCGTCTTTTCTTATCAGAGACAATAAATATAATCCCAACTATAAGCAGCCCGCCACCCAAATATGGCGGCCATGTGAGTTGTTGCTTTTTATCTACTGATACTGATAAAGGGCCAACATCTACTACTTTTTCCTTTTTGGTAAAAGATATACCCGACCAGATGAGCATTACGGCTCCGGCGATGATTAAAATGATGCCAAGATTTCTGTTCATTGATAAGTTTGTTTAAGTGTATTGAACAAGCTGCTAATATCCAATTATTTACTCGTATTTTCCAACCTGAAAAGAGCCTTAATTGTTCTAAAAATGGCTTAAATTTTCGGATTATACGGTGTTTTTCCGGGTTTAAACCTACATAAAAATACCGTTAAAACACGGGTTTCATCGTGTTATAATATGCCGTAAGTTTGTATAAACAATACCAATATCATATTGTAACTATGACTTCTTTTACTACCCGTTCTAACAAAGACTTAAAAAAGGCATCGGAATATTTTCAGAAAATGCATAGTGAGCTCGGCATCGAAAAATATAAGCTCGCCAAATACCAGGAGTTATTTAATCTAGCAAGTTTCCAGGCAATGCATGATGCCGACCTGGCCTATTATAGTGTTTATCAAAAATGCTCACAACATGCAACTTCCAAAGAGGACCTGTTGAATTGCCTTGAGCAGGAGGAGATTTTTTTATCCAAGCATCCTGATGCATTTAACCAGGCTATTTTTCGCAAACATGCGCTGAATGCTATAAGCGAGGTAAAGGAACACCTGGAGACCGGACAATTGGATTATTTATATTATCAATAACAGTAATCTATTCTACCCTACATAACTAACACCTGTGAAAAAGATTCTTTTAAATTAATCAAAACAAATTATTGGTTAGTTTATTAATTATAAGTTACACTACATCCACCTATGCGAAAACTTGTATTTATCGACGATGATCCGATCGATCACTTCCTTATGAAACATATTCTTCGGGGAAAGAATTACTTTGATACCACCACTTATACCGTTTATGGTTCGCTGGTGCTTGATTACATCGAGGAACATAAATCAGAACCTGAAAAACTGCCTGACATGATATTTGTCGACCTGAACATGCCTTTGTTCAGCGGCTGGGATTTTTTGAAACGAATGGAACAAATGCAGGATGAAATTTCAAAGGATATACCCGTTTTTGTGATATCCTCGTCTCTGCGACCCGATGATAAGGCAACATCATCAAAATATTCTTTTGTGCAGGATTTTATCAGTAAGCCGGTAAACAGCGAAGAAATTGAGCGCATAGTAAGCTCTCAGAGTGTTGCGGGTTCCTGAACCTCTTTATCGTGCTCTTTTAATTCATCAACCCGTTTGTTGGTTTTTATAAGCATTTCGTCAAGTTCGCCGGTGCATTGTTCCATCATGTCAATATATTGCCTGCGCTCAAGTTCACTCTGGCTGTCTTTCATTAATTGAATAAGGCTGATGACCGAGCATAGCGATTTGCGCACTTCATGTGAATTTAACCAGGCAATCTCATGGAGGGCTGCATTTTGTGCTTTAATGCGTTCTTCTTTAATAACTGAATCCGTAATATTAGATGCTATTACCAGGCGGCAGTCGTTACCTTCAAATTCAAGGTCACTGGTAAAAATAGATGCATAAATAATTTCGCCTTTTTTTGTTTTATGCTTCCATACCCCCTGGTCACTTAAGCCATGCGACACGTTTTTAGCATTATATATAAATCTTTCTACCTCTTTTTCAGGGCGTATGTCCGTTACACGCATGGATAAAAATTCGGATTCACTGTAACCATACATTTTGGTGGCAGACTTGTTCACCTTTACAAAACGAAAATTGTCGGTACGAAAAATCCATAGCGGACTGGGGTTTCGTTCAAACAGGTTGCGGTATTGCTCTTCGGAAAGTAATATATGTTTTTGCTGCTTTTTGATCTGGAAATATAGCACTATAGCAGCTATGGCCACAAAACCCAGGTGGTTGAGGCTCCTTACAATTTCGCGCGCCCCGGAGCTGAGGTACCTGTCTAAACTTGCCAGCACAGGGTGACTGTACAACGCCCATAATATACCCACGATTAAAAAACCAACAGGGATCTTAAACAGTCTGAAATTCATGTTGTGAGTATGAGGCAGCTAAAAAACAATTGTCTTGATTCTGCTTTTTACGCCTCAAAATATCAAATAGTTATAAAATGGCTATTTTATTCTGTAAAGCATTTGTTACCCGTGTTGTTTTTTCCCAAAATAGTATACAAGCTAACAAAGCCCATCAAAATGATAAGCTTTGTTGGTATTCAGATTACTGAAAATTTAAGGTTTTGGTACAATTGCTATACTTAAAGCAGCTCCGCCCTTGCTGCCGCCGGGAAGTTTGGTGTAAACACCATTTTTCCATATATAGGCGCCTTCAGGAGCATTGTTGACAACGAGATTAGCCTCGCCTGCAACATATACGTCAGTGCCATTAAGCGCAATATCATTTGCAGTGCTGCCTGTTTGTGGGTCGGTTAAATCGGTTTGCAATATTGTTTCCTGGTTATTTTTCCAGTAAACCGCATGATTGTCGCCATTAGAATATATAATGCCCGAGATATATACATCGCTGCCATTGGCAGCAATACCTGTAACAATACTGTTTGGAGCATCGCCTGATAATTCCGCCGGTTGACCGTTTGCCCAATATTCGAGCGGATAAGATTCACTGGAACCCGCGGCGTAAACCCCGGTATTATTTGCAGTAATGGCATCTATTTGTGACGAATTATAGGGCAAACTGCTTTGTCCCGAATTTAATGAATCGAGCGGCTCGTTATTTTTCCAGTAAGCTGCCTTAGACCCATGCAAACCTGCATTGGTACCGCTAGGATATACATATGCCGACTTAACGGAACCACCTATGTACACATCGTTGCCATTTGCAAAAATTGAATTGATAGCAGTTGCATTCGGTATAGTGTAGGGCACACCATTTTTCCAATAGATTGGATTTTCGCTGTACTGTATATCTGTGTTGCTTTGCGATAAGATGTCATGGATGTAACCAAGAACGTAAACATCACTTCCGTTAATAGCTATTCTGCCCGCTTCCGACGCGTTTGAGTCTGGCGAAAGCTTTATCTGTACACCATTTTTCCATACCACAGCGTATCCGTAATTTGCTGTATAAACTACCCCCGAAACATATACGTCATTGCCGCTGACAGCAATGCCCCGTGCAATAGAACCAAGATTATTGACATTGCTTGTTGTATCACCAAGTACGGTAAGTATCCCGTTCTTCCAATAAGCGGCTGTTATAGGTGCACCGTTTGGCCCGCCCAGCACCCAGCCAGCTGCATACACATCAACAGGTGCATTTAAATCTTTATGGGAAGGGCCGGTAGCCTTGTCTTTTTTGCAAGAGACCACAAATAGCGCCAGGCTAAGCGCGATAATGGATAGGTATTTGATTTTCATAATCGGGGTGATTTAAGTTTATAAATGCCATTACGTACTGAAATACAGTAGTGTTACAGTTTAACTAAAATTTTTTTAGTTGATGAGTGGATGGGACTATAAAAGACTACGTCATGCCGAATTTATTTCGGCACCCCATATGAAGGGTATGAGATAGACAGGTCTGCTATTAGCATATAGCAGACCAAGCAAACGTAAATGTCCTGTGGGGTGCCGAAATAAATTCGGCATGACAGGAGAGCATCACTTCACGCATTCCTGTAACGATCCATCAGAGATGTTTACCGGAGTGTTATCATTATCAGTAACAGATTCAGTTTTCGCTTTACGATACTTTGAAAGATTGATGAGCAATACGCTACCCAGAATGATGATTAGGCCGGTTATTTGCAATAATGATATATGCTCACCGGCAAAAAACATTCCGAGTATCACAGCGATAACCGGATTTACATAAGCATAAGTGCTTACCTGTGTGGCAGGTCGTACCTGGAGCAACCACACATAAGCACTATAGGCAGCTATCGATCCAAAAATTATAAGGTAGCTTAAAGCTGCCCATGCTTTTATTGGCACCCCGGAAAGATTCAAATGATCAAACTCATGGTTTAGCCAGCTGCCAGGTAAAAAGAGCAGCCCTGCGATGATCATTTGCCAGGCAACATTTACCGCACCTGAGCCCTCTGCAGGATGATGCTTAGCATACAATGATCCTGACGACCATGAGATAGAGCCCAATATCAGCAATAGCATTCCCGGAAGCTTTGACGCTACCGAGCCACCGGCAAATATGGTGTCCAACTGTTCACCAAACAACAAAATCACGCCTGCAAAACCGACGATAAGGCCTGCTATGGTTGATTTACTTTTAAAGTTGGCACCCCAGTTCTGCTTGTCCAGCAATACAAACCAGATGGGCGCAGCCGATACTAATATGGCGACCATGGCGCTGGGCAGTTTCTGTTCGACCCATATTACGGCACCGTTCCCACCGCAGAGCAATAGTATCCCGGTTATGGCTGTTGTAACGATGCTGCTTCGGTTAAATAGCTTTTCACCTTTTATAGCACACCAGATCAGTATCAGGGAACCCGCTGTGAAAAATCGCATAGCACCCATCAGCAACGGCGGAATGCCGTGGATGGCCATCTGTATAAAAAAGTAAGTAGAACCCCATACAACATAAACAGTTGCAAAGGCTATGATGACTAATAGGGGTGAGGCGGATTTGTTGGTAACAGGTGTCATAAGATATTAGTTTTCAGGTATTACTAATTGTTGTTGCTCTTTCACAGTTTCCAGTACTATAGTGGTGCGGGTGCTCAGTATGTTTGGTATCCGGCTAAAGCTGTTGCGCATCAGGTGCACCAGGGTTGATGAATCATAAGTACGCACCTTAACCAGGTAACAGTCATCGCCGGCTATGTGGTGCACTTCCTGTACTTCGGGTATTTTGGCCAGTGCTTCTGCGGTGTCTGTGCATCCTGGTCCGTCGCTTGCTTTCATAAAAATAAAGGCCAGCATTTTTTGCTGCAGCGCTGCCGGGTTAATGCGGGTTGTGTATTGCTGTATCACGCCCTTTTGTTCCAGCTTTTTCACGCGTTCCAGCACACCGGAAGGCGCCATGCCCAGCTCACGCGCCATATCCGCATTACTGATGCGGGCATTTTCCTGCATCAACCTAAGGATATTCAGGTCAACCTTATCGAGCACTAATTCTGTTTCAGTTATCATACAGTAAATTTACCTATTTGTAGAATATAATTCAAAATTATGTTTAATAAAATGAATTTAATTCGACAAAACTATTGCTTATGTGTTTAAACGTATAAATGGATAAGTCGGTTCAGTATTTTAGTTGATGGCAAATCAGCTATCAACTAATTATTTAATATTTTGTATATTAGATTAATATTAAGCTATTTATGAAAAGGAATGGATGGATCGCCATATGTTTAATAGGAATGTTGTTTTTAGGGTGCAGTAAATCAAAAGTAAAACCCGGCAATACTGATCCGCAGACAGCAACCAGTCCTAAAACAGCGCCCGATAATTACATTAAAACATATACTGATGGTACCAGCCTGCTGGCATTATGGAAGCCGTTATCAGGTCATAACGAATACTATAATAAGTATGGAGTTTTATTAGGGGTACAAAAAGTTGATGCTTCTTCATTGAGCCAGATTCAATTTATTGATACTGCTAACTTTCAGGAAACCCCGGGTCTTGGTCCCCAGATAAACGGAAGTTATTACATGAATGCGAAAAACGATATAAGCTATATCAATTTTGCAAGCGATGAAGGGTATAATATCTATGCCATCGACACCTTGTCATCTAATAAACTCACTATTACGCAAATCAATAAGTATCCGGAAGGAATTCCATTTAATCTAAACGGTGCTAATTATACGGCTTACGAGTGGGTGATCACTGCTAATTTCTATAAATAAAAAATATCTCCAGTTTGCCGGAATCTTTATCGGACCTCTTAACTGCATCTTCAATAATTAGAGCTTTTTGCAATATTTTTTGCTCCTTTTTTAAACCTTCGTTAACCAGGGCAGTCATAATGATAAATAGCAGGAAAAATAATTAACCTGCTGATAACCATTTAATTATTAAAAATATTGTCTTATGGAAACCTTGAAAAACCTCAAAAATGATTTACACCATGTGTTTATCGACGGCGACGCTAAAAGTGTGCAATTGGCCCGTGTGTTTATGTTGTTAGATATTCCTTTAATGTTTATAGTGTTGCTGGTTTGTCACTTTGTTTAATCATTCAGCCACCTGACAACAATAAGCGAAAAATGATGTTATACAAATAACATTATTACCATTATGGACAGCTTAAAACAGACCATATCCAATATCCGGCTCAGCTTTGACGACATGCAGCAGGATACTTTCAGGAAAATATTTACCAATATCGACCAGCTTGGTATTAAACAGGGAGTTGATAAGTTGGGACTGGAACGATTTATAGAGCAATGTGCGCGTCTATCCGCTACTACCGGAGTTATCTCAGGCGGTGGCGGAGCGCTCACAATGGCAATCGGCATTCCTTTCGATTTTATTAATATGCTTACGCAGCAGATCAGGGTTACGCTGGGCATTATGTATTATAACCGTGGTACTTATCATATCACCTTCGACGAATTTGTATCGATCATGGCGGCAGCTATGCAGGTAGAAGCCGGTATTGTGATCACTAAAAATATATTAGAGCGCGGATCTGAACGCATATTGCTGCGCCTGGGCTCAAAAACAGCCGCACGATTGATTCCTGTTGTAGGAGCAGTAATTAGCGGAACTACCAATTATTTATTCATCAAACGTATGGCTGAATCGGTGAAAAGGTTGCAACCTCGTTTTCAGCCGATGACGGTGCATTTGGATTGAGACTATGGTTAACTTTTTTTGCCTTTTATTTTGGGTATAACTAAAATAGCCCTGTTAACCAATTTATAGAAACCAACCAACGCGCCAAAAAACACTATTGATATTATTACATAAACGGGAATAAAGTAAATATTGGATTTTGACGAAATTCCCCAATAATGCTTTAATATAAATAGTAATAAGTAAACTAATCCGCTGGCTAAATTGTAAACAATTATCAATTTTAAAATTAATCCCGGCCAATATCTTGATTTAGAAGCCTTATCATTCATTACAATTTGCTTTGAAAATTAGTAGCCCTTTCCGCTCTTGTTGGTGACAACGGAGACTATATACGTGATCGACCATGAAGTTGTTTTTACCTAATCGATAAATCAATGAGTATCTCGCTTTGCTCTTGTATATCGAAATATTTTTCCCATTGGAGGCTTATCTTCCATTCCTTCAAATGCTCCTTTTGGATAGCTGGGCTTAACATAAAATTGTCCGGTAACAATAATGCCCGTCTTCCATGCAATAGAATCATTCTCTGGATTCCACATTGAGGTGTCTGCCGGTTCTATATATATACAGTAATTAAGAACATTCTCCAAATTTTGATCTTTCAATCTAACCCATTCCGGACATGCACATCCCACACTTATAAATCGTAATCTTAAAGTCTGAACGTTATTCTCCAAAGTATTTGTGGAATCCCATAACATTTTAGGAATTGTTTTTTTAGCTGTAACTTTTTTAGGAGGGCAATCGGTTTTTTTTTTGTTTTGACAACACGAAAAAACTGTTATAAGTGAGAGCAATAATGCAAGCGATTTCAATTTCATCAAAAAGTATTTTTTAGTTTTTTACTTTTAGGTTTTTGCTCTCTACCCTTGTTGGGTTGTCACTAACAAGCACTGCATTATTAATATTCCGCAAATTCCTCATCCACATAACACCACAGCCATCTTTCACCCGGCTCCGCAGAAATAACTACCGGATGGCCGGCTTCATGTGCATGTTTTGAAGCATGTTTGGCTGGCGAACTATCGCAGCAAAGCGTAACGCCACAGGTTTGACAAGTACGCAGATGCACCCACTGTCCGCCGTGTTTAATGCATTCTTCGCATACATATTCTTTTGGATGCTTTAGTTTTTTGATGGCTGCAAGATGTTCGCAGACTTTATCTTCCATAGGGTTTTATTGAATCTTAAAGATAGGAAATAACCATGTCATTTCGAACGATAGAGAGAAATCTTATACGTCTTGCAAAGTCTGCGAGTCGCTTGTATAAGATTTCTCCTCGCGCCGCTTCCGCAGGCCGTTTGCTCGTTCGAAATGACAGGGTGGTGGAAAAGATTTTACACTTCCGCCAAATACTTATGCACAAAGCTTATCGCCATTGAGCCTTCGCCTACTGCGGATGCTACACGGTTCATCGCTCCGGCACGAACATCGCCTGCGGCAAATACGCCCGGGCAGCTGGTTTCCAGTAAGTATGGGTCGCGGTGAAGCTTCCATATTTTTTTGAAATTGTCGTAAGCAGCCAGGTCGCGGCCGGTTTCGATAAACTCCTTGTTGTTTTTAATGATGTCGAGCTTTATCCAATCGGTAAATGGTTTTGCGCCGATGAAAATGTATAAGGCATTGGCATCATAATCTTTTTTCTCTTTTGTTTTTACATTGAGCAGCGTCAGCTTTTCGAGATGGGCGTTGCCGCAAGCTTTGCATACTTCTGTATTTGGAAGCACTTCGATATTTGGCGAGTTTTTGATCTGATCGATCAGGTATGCCGACATGGTTGCTGTCAGATCCTCCCGGCGAATGATTATAAATACTTGTCGCGCAAATTTTGACAGGTACATAGCGGCCTGCCCGGCTGAGTTACCGCCGCCGATAACAAACACATCCTTATCCTTGCAGGCGCTGGCCTCGGTAGTGGCCGCACCGTAATACACGCCAGCCCCGGTGAAGTTATCTACGCCTTCCACCTCCAGCTTACGGTAGTCGACCCCGGTAGTAATTACAACCGAACGGCTCATGATGTGAGGCCCGTCATCAAGGATGATCTTTTTGTAGCCATCTTTCTCGCGTATATCGTTTACTGAGTGCGGTGAAAGGAATTGCGCACCTAACCGTGTAGCCTGGCTTATGGCACGCCGTGTCAGATCAGCTCCGCTTAAACCTGCCGGGAAACCAAGATAGTTTTCGATGCGCGAACTAGTTCCGGCTTGCCCACCCGGTGCCCTGCGCTCTATCAGTAGGGTTTTCAAACCTTCTGATGAACCATAAACGGCAGCAGCCAGGCCTGCAGGTCCTGCACCGATGATAACCACGTCATAGATATCATTTTCTATCTCAGGCTTTAAACCTGCTTTCTCGGCTATCTGACGTATGGTTGGCTGGCAGGCGCATTCGCCGCTTTCAAAAACAATCACCGGCAGGGCAGTCCTGTCCAGGTTGTTGGATTCGAGTAATGCTTTGGCGTCCGGGTTGCTTTCGATATCAAACCATCGGTAGGGGATAAGGTTCCCTGCCAGGTAGTCCTTTATCTCGTGCGATTTTGGGTTGTATTGATAGCCAATAAGCTTGATGCCCTTAAAATCGGGTGTGTAATGGCTTTGCCAGTCGTCCAGCAAATCATTAATCACCGGGTACAGTTTTTCTTCAGGCGGGTTCCAGGGCTTGGTCAGATAATAATCAAGCTGAACCACATTAATAGCCTTAATTGCTGCCACAGTATCTGAATAGGCGGTAAGCAGTACCCGTTTAGCATCAGGATATAATTTGATAGCTTTTTGCAGAAAATCTACCCCTTCCATTTCAGGCATACGCTGATCGACAAGAAACATCGCCACCGGGTCACCGGCATTTTTCATCTCCACAAGCGCTTCTAATGCCTCCTTTGCAGAAGTAGTGCTGATGATCTTGTATTCGGAATTATATTGCGATTTCAGGTCGCGGTTTATGGCACGCAATACCTGAGGGTCGTCATCTATTGAAAATATTATGGGCTTGATCATGGTAGTTGGTTTGGTTAGTTAGTTAAGTGGTTGAATAGTTAAGTGGTTAAGTAGTTGATTGTGTTAACTGGGTAGTAAGTAGTTGATTTTTCATTTGACCAATTTTTTAACTATTCAACCATTTAACTAGTCAACTATTTAACCGCTCACCAAGCTACCCATCAATAGGGAAACATACTACAAACGCGGTATGTCCCGGTTCTGATATAACTTTGATAGATCCGTTGTGCTGCTGAACTATGCGTTGCACCACTTCCAGACCCATGCCGGTACCTTTTCCCATTTCTTTTGTTGTAAAAAACGGATCGAAGATACGTGAGCATATTTCTTCAGGTATACCCTGGCCATTGTCGGCAATGGTGACCTGCACAAATTCTTTGTCTTTTTCTGTTTTAATGGTTAATACTCCCTTGCCGTTAGGCTCCATTGCATCAATAGCATTGTCTATCAGGTTGGTCCACACCTGGTTTAGTTCGCCTATCTGGGCTTTTACCGGTGGCAAGGATTCGTCAAATTCCTTCACGATGCTAATATTACCCTTCTTGATCCGGTAAATAAGCATTTGCAGGGTATTTTTTATGCCGATGCGTATATCGGCATATTGTTTTTCCTGCCCCTGGTCCATGTGGGTATAGGTTTTTACCGAATTGACCAGCGTGGCAATGCGACGGGCCGATTCGCCAATGTCCTGTACCATCCGGTCAGTAACCAGCAGGGTGTTCATCCAGTTAAATACCGGTTCAAGGAATTGTTCAGGGATATGTTTTCTGAACGATTCTACATCTTTTAGCCCTATGCCAAACTCGACAAAGTTTTCTACCAGTTCAGGATCATAATTAAACGCCATTTCATCAAACAGATCCGTTAGCTCATCTTCTTTATCTGCACGTTCACGAATGGTAAGATTAACATCCTGCCTTGCTGTTAAAAAGCGAAAAAATTCGTTGCTGACTGCATCCACTTGGTCAGGCTCCATCCGGATAGCAATCATGGCTTTAAAAGTAGCTGGTTCCATTTGCAGGTGTTTCAATAGCGATTCTGAGTCACGCACAATGGCCGAAGCCGGGTTGTTCAACTCGTGTGTCAGGCCGGCAGATAATTTACCCAATGCCAGCATTTTCTCGTTTTGCTGTTGCAAGGCGGTAAAAGTGCGGACACGGTTGGTCATCACATGAACCAGGGCCTGCGTAAGCTCAAAATGATGCCTGATCATTTCTTCAATCTTATTCATCGGGAAGGTCATGATCTGCGTTACGCCGATGGTGCGCCCGTAACCGGTACTTACAGTTGCCCGCGAATAAGGCATGTATCCAGTGATACTGCCGGGTTTAAAATCGCCCAATTCTCGCTTTACGCCACCAATCGGTACATACAGGCGCAGTTTACCGCTAATTATAAAGTGCGTACCTTTTATAGGCTGACCTGGTTCGGCCAGCAATTCGCCATCTTCGTATTCGATACAATCGCTCTGGCCGATCAGCCATTGCAGTTGGTCTTCAGGCACATCTACCAGTGCCTCAAATGTTTTAAATAATGCAGGTGTACATTCTACCATGCGTTAAAATTAGATATTTTTAGCCAGAGGATGATGCAGAAAGCGTTAATAATGAAATTGGGATGAAGATTCTTATTGTTTTGTCAACCCTAATACGAATTTGGCAAATTCATCGCCATCGTAGCTTGCTTTGCCGGCGTGATTGAATACCACTAATCCGCGTTTGTCTATTACTAATGTTGTAGGGATGGTACCTGAATAAAAAGTAGTTGGCAAACCATCCAGGTTACCACCATAAACCGGTATATTATATCCGCTGCTTTTCATAAATGCCGACGAATTATTTAGCCGGTTATCTACATCCACAGACAGAAATACAATACCCGGATCATTTTTTACTTTCTCGTAAAACTCATTTACCGATGGCATTTCGGCGCGGCACGGCGGGCACCATGTGGCCCAGAAATTAATAAAAACCACTTTGCCTTTTTGCTGCTGCAGGTCTATCGTTTTGCCGTCAACAGTTTGTACGGTCATAGCCGGGGCAGGCATCAGTTTTTCACCAGGTTTTATTGTTGGTATTTTGGGATTATAAAAACCGAGCGACATCAACCCCATTATTGCCCATGTACGTGCCTTAATGCTGAATATCAGTGCAGCAGTAATAAGGGTTAATACAACTGTGACAATATCAGAAAAGGTGATTTTTTTGAACCGCATAGATGGTAGTAGTTAAGCAACGCAATTTACATCCATCTATGATATGTTCGACATTTTGCTGTGGATTTTTTGGTGAAGGGTATTAAAAAACATAGTCCGGTCCTTCTCACCAACACGGCTGATCTGGGCCGATTTGCGGATGATATTTTGCAGGTTGCGGAAGGTATAACCGCAAAAGTTTTGGTCCAGTGTTGAAGTGAAATTAAGACCGTTATGGTTCAGACAGGTGATCTGACGTTGATCACTGTTGACAAAAATGGTATTGTCGCCGATAAGGCATTCATTTACAAAAATATCATAGGCAGATGCGTTAAATGCGGGTTGATGACCGTATAGAAACTTTTTACCAGCTTCGGCTTGTAGCTCGAGTTGATTAAGCAGTTCATCCAATTGCTCATAAACTTTTGTGAGAATGTGCTTGTCAGCGAATACATTCGACTGCCGGTAAAATTCAATCTGCCTTATAGTGCTATGCACATTCTCTTCGTTCCATATCTCGGTTGAGTTGATCTGGTTATAAACGTTGATAATCTTCAGGGCCAGTTCAGCGCTTTTTTCGTCTATTTCTTCGCCGGTAAATTGCTGTTTTGCCAGTTCCGGGTAACTCATCAATGTGCGTTTCCAGAAAAAGAATTTAAATGCCCGTAACTCCGGAAAAGGCATAAAATGGAATATCGGGATATCCTTATTGTAATAATACAAATGGGCATTGGATAGTGATTGAAACAATTCGAGATTGTGGGCCACATCAGTCAGGTACTCATTAAATCCGAATGAGGCGTTATCTACTTTATTGCCCGAAAAAATGACCGTATTGGTTTGTATCAGCAATAACTGATCGAGTGAGATATGATATTTGTTGCATATCACCCGCAACTCGTCAAGCGCAATGGTCTTTTCACCCCTGATGCGGCGGTAAGCGCTATCATTACTGATATTAAGTAACTCAGCAACTTCATCAACCAGCGACAAATGCCCCGGCAGGCGTGACCTGACATGGTTAAACAGCATAGTCTGTACATCACTGGTGTTCATCAGTTAAAATTTTAGGGGATTTTGGTATTATTTATTAATTGCCGGTTTATTTTTTGCAGAAAATGCAGTTGAAGCAAATAATAATTATTAAATATAGTAATTATTGCAAGTGAAATACAATAGCTGTTATATATAATTATCGATTGCGTAAAATGATATAAGTATCTGATTTTGTAGTTTTTGTGACGGGAAAACATGCCGTAGCTTTATTCATAATATCAGCTGGTATAAAAACAATTATTTATTAACGCTAAAACTTATTATCATGAAAAAGCAATTATTTACACTATTATTTACAGCCGGAATTGCAATATGCAGTTTCGCTCAATCAAAACCCGATTCGCTAACGGGAAAACACACAGGTACCAAATTCAGCATTGGCACCGAAGCTGGCTTGCCTGTAGGCAATATAAGTACAGCTTATAATTTTGTACTTGGAGGTTCGTTAAAGCTCGAAGTACCAACAAGTACCACTACATATCTGACCTTATCGGCCGGATACAATGCATTCTTTCTGAAGGACTTATTTAAAGGATTTGATATACCATCTACCTCAGGTTTTATTCCTTTAAAGGCAGGGCTTAAAGGCTATGTCGCAGATAATTTCTTCCTGGAAGGACAGGCCGGTATAGTATTCTCTACCGAAAGTGGTGGCGGGCATGCATTTGCCTGGTCGCCCGGTTTGGGTTATTCTTTTAATAATGGGCTTGAGCTCGGACTGCGCTACGAGGGCTGGACAAATGGCGGCACCACGGGGCAGATCAGTGCAAGAATTGCCTACAGGTTTTAACCGTAGGTATTTTTAGCGGGAGGCCGGGGTGCTGTTCCCCGGTCTCTTTATTCATTATTAATTAACCTAAATAATCACCAATGGAAAAATTAATCAAAGGAATAATGATACTCTGCATGGTGTCACTATTCGGCTGCACCAGGGTATTATACACCCAGGACGAAGTACTCGGCCGCTATAAAACCCGGAACGATGTACAAAAAACATTCGGCATACCCACCGAAAAACAAGTAAGCGATACATCAGAACGCTGGCTTTACCGCTATGACAGGCATAATTCATTCAGCGACCATTCAGTTGAATTGCATCATAATATCCAAACAGTTACAGTAAATGATTTTAGCAAATACGACAGGTACCTGCTGTTCTCGTTTGATAGGAATTGCAACGTAGTACGATGCGATTACACGGGCGTTGATTTGACAGTGAAAAAGCAAGATACCGGTGCAACAATCGGGCTTGTTGTTGGTTGTACGGCCGCGTTGTTATTAATTGCAGTCGGGGTAAGCCACATGTCATTTGGTATTAACGGCTATTGATCTTCAGAAAATTCCAAACAGGTATGGCGGAGATTGCCCCTAAAGTCGTGGCTGACAAATAGATCCAAAGATGTTCGGTGTGTCCTGATACAATCGCCGGACCGAATGATCTCGCCGGGTTCATGGATGCCCCGCAGATTGGTCCGGCAAACATTGCCTCCAGCGCGACAACCGAACCAATAGCTAAACCTGCAAACATGCCCTGTTCTTTGCTGCCTTTGGCGACATTAATAATAACCAGCATCAGGAAAAACGTCAATATAAATTCCAAAATGAATGATTGGGGATCGCTCCCGGCGGGAATGGTAGCGCCAAGAAAAAGATTGTTAGGGAACAAATATTTCAATGTGAGGCTCGCTGCCGCCGCACCTGATAACTGGCTGATTATATATGGAACCAACTCTTTTGGAGAGAACTTTTTTGCAGTGGCAAACGCTATGCTTACCGCCGGATTAAGATGCGCTCCTGAAATATCACCCAGTGCATAGATCATGCTCATTACAATCAGACCAAAAGTGATGGCGACACCAACGTGGGTGATGCTGCCATGTGTTTCCTGGTCGATAACTATTGCGCCTGTGCCGGCGAATACTAAGGCGTAAGTGCCGAGAAATTCGGCTAAGTATTTTTTCATGCCTGCAGGTGTTCAGCTATAAAATCCTTGCTGTAGTTTTTTATCATATCCCGCACACGCCTGAATTCGTCGATGATTTGCCCGGGATTACCCTGTGCTTTTGCAGGATCGGGAAAGTTATGATGGAAGCGCTGCATTTTTCCCGGAAAGTAGGGGCAATTCTCGTTGGCATTATCACAAACGGTAATAAGATAATCGAAAGGAATATCGGTATACTCATCTACATTGTTTGAAGTGTGGTGGGATATGTCGATATGATCCTCAGCCATTACTTGTATGGCTTTGGGGTTTACGCCATGCGTTTCGATACCGGCACTGTAAACTTTGGCTTTGTCGCCTGCGAAATGTTGCAGATAGCCCTCGGCAATCTGGCTGCGGCAGCTATTGCCGGTGCATAGTACTAATATGTTTTTCATTATAAATCTTTTTTCATAGCAATTGCTGATTGCGGGCATACGTGGCTAAACTCTGAGGATTGCTGTACCTCTGCAGGCATTTCAAAGCGTGGAATGGTCTTATAACCTTTATGTGAAAAGTAACCGGGTGCTGTTTCTGTAAGGAGGAAAATAGACTTCAGCCCTTCTGCTGCAGCAAGCTTTTCTACATGCTCCACTAATTTGCCAGCTATGTTTTGCCTCCTGAAATCCGGATGGACAGCCAGCGAGCGCAAAAGGCCATAACTACCATATGTTTCCAAACCAACAACTCCGGTGACTTCCTTATCCTCTGTCATCACCAAAAAGTTTTTTAATGTTGATGGCAGGTCGCTAATCGGCAGCTTTTCAGATAAAAGCAATGCTATAATACCGTCTCTATGATTTATTGCTTCAGTAATTTCCATACTATGTGATTTAACAGCATCCTCCGCCAGGTGTACAGCAGGAACTATCAGCAGTAAGATTCTTTAATTCTATTTTTTGTTTTACAGGCCCACCACAACTGCCTCCTCTGTCATTTGCTTTGCATTGAACAGCAACTGGCTGGAGGTTAACTATCAGATTTTCTTCGTCCGATATAAATTCGGTTGGCGAAAGCTGGCGGGTATCAATCTCATTGTTGCCAAATTCGATCCTTACTACGCCGTTGATATCCAAAGGCATCACTTTTTCTACAATATCAATAATGGATAATGCCTTGCGCACTTTCATTGCGCGCAATTGTTGCTGATTAGCGGGCTCCATTAATTGTATAATGATTTCCGTCCACTCGTTTTTTACCCCACCACAATCCACTGACGTGATAGGCGCCTGCTTTATTTCAGTAATATGATAGGAAGGGGTTACCCATTTATCCCGGGCATATTGAAATTGCAGATCGAGTGAAGGGTTTTGTAAGAGTGCCTGCTTAAATGCTCCCCATTGTATGGATTCTTGTTTGTTCATATCCTTTAATTAAAAAAATAAAACTATTTAACCACTTAACTTAATCAACCGTTTAGTCATTTCAACCGATCCATTGTAATATTACGATTGATATAAATAAATTTTTTTAGCAACACTTGCTGTTATCAGAATATGACACAAAAAATGCATCTAATTCTTTATGCAATAATTCCCACGCTTTAGGCTCAATGCAGTAACAAACACTTACACCTTCTATGGTCCCTTGTATTAGTCCTGCATTTTTTAATTCTTTTAAATGCTGGGATATGGTTGCCTGAGCTAAGCCCAATTCTTCAACAATACTGCCACAAACGCAGGCATTGGTTTTGATGAGGTGCTGCAATATGGCTATCCGTGCAGGATGGGCCAGTGCCTTGATCATAGTAGCCAGGCTGTTTTGCTCATCTGTGAATATCTCAGTTTTTGTCAGTCCCATTTCATCGCAATATTACGATTGATTAATGAAAGTTCAAAATATTTTTTACACAGGCAGTGGAAATAATATTTTCTTAATGCGCAACAAAAGTTAAGCTGGCTAAGTATAAATTAGCTATCTCCGGTAACACATTTTTTGTTTTGGAGGGTTTTATCATAAAGGAATACATACTCAATATGCTGCTGATACTTAGTGCTTTTGCTTGTACGATTACTTTTTGCCGAACCTTGCTTGTTCCAGAAAATATAATAACCCGGACGCTTGTAGAATTTCATAATAATTAATATTGTTACTGGTTTGAGGGGTAAAATAATAGACACAATTAATGGACTGCTTTTATTCCGAAAGCGGACGTCGCTGATTTTATTATTAGTGATGAGCCTTGCTGCTGCCGGAATAATTGTCGTCAATGTATATTCTGTAAAAATACTTTCGGGTGCCAGGGCATATGTTAATGGCGAATCAGAATATTCCAAAGGTCAGAAAGATGCTTCAGCTTATCTGATCAATTACATCAACCTCCATAACAAAACCGATTACTTTGCATTTAAAAATTCAATTGCTATACCCAAAGGCGATCATATTGCCCGGGTGGGTTTAACCACACCTCCTGTTGACTATAAGACAGTAAAAGAAGGTCTGTTAGCCGGTAAAAATCACCCGGAAGATATTGATAATATGATATGGCTGTTCGAGACCTTTAAGAATGTGACCATGTTTAAAAAGGCTATTGAGATATGGACAGAAGGGGATGAGATGATCTATGATCTTGATCAGATCGGGGCATCGGCACATGATGAGATTGTAAAAGGAACCATGTCTGAAGATGCCAAGCGGGCAATGATAGCAGCTATTAATAAAAATTCGGCGGCGCTCACCATCAAAGAAGACGCATTTTCCGAAACATTAGGCAATATCAGCAGGCAGATCAATACCGAGGTACTTGTTGCTAATGTACTCATTACATTGATCATTGTGCTCTGTTCTTTAACGTCGGCAGCTATTATGATCCGTAACCTGTCAAAATCGCAAAAGAAAATACTCGAGCAAAACGAAAGGCTGCAACTAATCAATGCAGGCTTGGATAAGTTTGTATTTAATGTGACACACGACCTTCGCTCACCTCTGGCATCCATCATGGGATTGATCAACCTGATGGATGATGAAACCGACCTGGAACAAATAAAAGAGTATACCATAATGATAAAGGAAAGTCTCGAGCGGCAGGACCGGTTTATTAACGAGATGCTTACCTTCATTAAGAGTAAACATACAGGAGTAAACAAGACCGAATGCAGCTTAAGCAGCATTGTAGATAATGTTATCGCGCAAAATAGTCACCACAATGGCGGAAAGCGCGTGCATTTTTATAAAGAACTGGAACTTACGCAAATACAAAGCGACGCCCTTAAATTACAGGTGATACTGAATAACCTGGTATCAAACTCCATTAAATACAGCGATGCCAAAAAGACAGAGCAATGGGTGAAGGTGAAATCCTATCGTCATGATAAGGAGGTGGTGATAGAGGTTGAGGACAATGGCCTGGGTATCCGTCCGAAAGACCAGGACCGAATATTCGATAAGTTCTATATGTCAGGCGATAACAAAAAAAGCTCGGGTATCGGGCTCTACCTGGTTAAAGACGCCGTAACGCAATTGGATGGCAAAATAGAGGTACGCTCTGAACCGGGGGTATGCAGCAAGTTCAGGGTTATTATTCCTTTCTCCTGATAATCAGACAGCCCTGGAACTGGTTTTGGAATTAATTCCACCGCCTTTGCTTATCAATTTTACAGCGATCAGATTTTTTATGATCAGTAATGCCGTTATAATGTACACATTATAAAGGGTGCTCACATCCATTGACACATTAATGATATGTGCGTTGTTCCAAACCAGCATAATAAGCAGTTGCAGCGGCCAGATAAAATAATCGGCAATAGTAGAAAATAGTAATTGTTTGATTTTGTTGCGGTGATAAACGTCTAACAGGAAACGGTTTGCCAGGTAACAGAAAATAACTAATATGAGCAACAGAAGATAAAGTTCTTTGGTAAAGTTTGGTCCCGGTTCGTAGCGTACTTTGGCTATTTTGTATACGAATCCCCGCAACCAGTAATGCGTGGTAGTATATAGCAGCAGAAAATAAAATAGGGCAACTCCTAATAACTGTAACAAATAGTTCAAAACAGACGAAGCAACGCTGTCGCGGTTATTTTTCATGTTTATAAATTGGTTCTGTAGAAATTCAGCCACCAAACTAAAAAATATTTGGGAGAAAAGGTAGTTGATTGGTTGATTATGTTAAATGGTTGATTAAGTTGAGTGGTTAAGTAGTTAAATAGTTGATTAAGTTAAAAGGTAGTGCTTAATTACCCAACTCGTCATTTTTTCTTTTTTTAATAAACTGAATATAGCCATTTAGTAGTTTCAGGCATAACTCGTATTCTGTATAAAATACATTGAATGAGTCTTTCGATATTATGCCTTCATCTTTGGCAATTATAATATGATCAAGTGTTTCTGAAAGAGAGCCTCTTGCAATGATGCAAAAACGAATGTTGTCCTGATAATGGAATCGTCCATGCCCCTCGGCAATATTGTTACCGATTGATCTTGAACATCTGATAAGTTGGTCACATAATCTGAATTTTTCTTCCGTCGGAAAACTCTTAATCATTTCGGAAATAATCATTCTTAGCTTTCTGGCTTGTTTCCAGGTATCCAAATCAGTAAATGAAGCCATATTGGTATAAGGTTTGGTTTCCCAAACATATCAATTTGAAGTTGAATAATCAACCACTTAACCATTTAACTACTTAACCATTCAACCACTTAACAAACTCAACAATTTTGATTTCTCCCAAACAAACACTACATTGCGTCAAGTAGACACAAGCCAATTATTTATTTTCCGCTTATGAAGAAACAATTGAAAATTGCTTTAGGCGCAGCTATGCTTGCGGCGTCTGTTATCTCTTATTCTTTCATCGTAAATAAAGCTAACTTTTTAGCTGCGGTACCCACCGAGGCAGGTTTGGTTTCGGGTGTTAAGACGGGTGATGTAATTGCTTATAAAGGCATACCATTTGCCGCGCCACCGGTAGGCGATCTGCGATGGAAAGCGCCGCAACCTGTTAAACACTGGGATGGGGTGAGAAAATGTGTTGCCTTTAGTGCAAGCCCAATGCAGACTAAGCCGACTCCTTTTATGGTTTATACATCAGAGTTTTTGATACCGGAATCGCCGATAAGTGAGGATTGCCTGTACCTGAATGTGTGGACCGGTGCTAAAACCAAGGCAGATAAACGACCCGTGTTTGTGTGGATATATGGCGGAGGATTTACCAGCGGCGGCAGCGCCTGCCCGATATATGATGGCGAGGCCATGGCAAAAAAAGGTATTGTGATGGTGTCGGTCAACTACAGAGTGGGTGTGTTCGGATTCCTTGCACATCCTGAATTAACCAAAGAGGCTAACGGTAAGGGATCAGGAAATTATGCTTTGCTTGATCAGATAGCCGCTTTGAAATGGGTTAAAAGAAATATCGCGGCTTTTGGCGGCGATCCGAATAATGTGACCATCGGCGGGCAGTCGGCAGGATCTATGAGCGTGAATTGCCTGGTAGCATCGCCGCTGACAAAAGGGTTATTTAACAGGGCTATTGCCGAGAGTGGATCATTGGTAGTGAAAAACCCATTACTTGGGACGAATACATTGCAAACTGCAGAAGAGAGTGGTGCAAAGCTGGCCGAAAAAGCAGGCGCTAAAACATTGGCCGAGATGAGGGCGATGCCTGCGGAAGAAGTACTGAAAAAGTTCCAGGGGCACTTTGCTCCGATAGTGGATGGTTATGTATTACCTGAGCCGGTTCCTGAAATTTTTGCTGCCAATAAACAAAACCATGTACCATTGATAACAGGTTGGAACGATGATGAATTTGGCGGACAGAATAAGAACAAAGAAGATTTTAAAAAATGGGCCGAAACACAATATGGCGCTGATGCAGAAACTTTTTTGAAATATTTCCCTGCCGGGACAGACGAACAGGCTAAGGACTCACAAGATAAGCTTGCGCGCGACCAGATTTTTGCTGTAGCCGGATTTAAATGGGCAGCTTTGCAGTGCAAATACACTAACTCTCCAGTGTACGTCTATAACTTTGACCGTAAAGTGCCTGCTGAGGGAGATATGAAAAAGTATGGCGCATTCCACACGGCTGAAGTGCCTTATATGCTGGATAATCTGAGATTTTTAAACAACCGGCCGTTTGAGCCTGCAGACAGGGAGCTGGCTAAAACCATGTCGGGCTATTGGGTGAATTTTATTAAGACAGGTAACCCCAACGGAGCAGGGTTGCCCGAATGGCTAAAGTATAATACCATCAGTTACAAGATAAAGGCTTTCAATGCAAAGTCAACAACCGAAACTTTGCCTGACAAAGACGGGCTGGCATTTTTATTATCGAAAACAGAGAAGTAAGAATTTTAACAACCGGATGAGTGACCGGTAGAATCGATAGTTAACAGAGGCCCCGAAAGGGCCTTCTGTTTTAAAGTTTATAAGATTACAGGTTTAAAAGTTCAATTGAAATAATTATTTCCAGAGGTGAAATACCATGGAAACTACCGTGATACAAATACCAACGGAAATAGCCGTAATGCCAATAACCGACCACACAACAACGAAATGTTCTTTTTGCGGTTCGCCTGCAACCACCTCTTCAAAGGATTGTTTAATTTTTCTCATGGGGTAATAATTATAGTCGTGATTATCAAGGCAATAAGAATGCCACGGCTATTTAGGCTGATTTTGCAAATAGCAAGAGATGAGGTGTTTAATAAATTCCCCAAAGTGGGTAACGGGAATTTTACACATGGAAAAAATCTCCTCTATTGGGGACTTTAGTAAATAAAAAACGGCAGGGGGAGTCCTGCCGTTTTTAAAATCAAATCTTTTGTTGATCAATTATGATCATGTCGCCATTCTCTGAACTCACCCCATCCGCACCGGGCAATATTCGATCTCATTTTCCAATAAAGCGCGCTGTTGGAGCTTTGACTGATAATAATAGTGCCGTTAGTTACTTTGGCTTTATTCAAATCATCAGCAGTAATACCTTTGGTCAACTTATCCAATTGCATTGACAAAAGTGCCGTGTAGTCGGTAGTACCATTGATATCAATGTTTTTCTCTTCTACCTGTACAGTGGCGTGACCACTCAAATCGAATTCTATAGGGACAACCTTTGAGCTGTCATTAGTAAATGTTCCGCTTACTTTTAATGGCGGAATTGTATCTGTGCTTTCAAGGAAAGCGGTGATTTCAATTTCTTTATAAACGCCGGTATCCAAAGTAATATAGGTTTGGAGTGGCGTTAATGCAAAAAGATCTACATTGGTTAAATTGTTCGATTCAACATTGATGGATACGCCTTGTCTTCTGGCTTCAAAGGCAAACCGGCCTATATTTGCGGAGCCGGCGGTCCATACTAATCCTGAAATTGAAGAAACTGAGTCGGCCGGTAGACTGGCCAGGTTGGCATTTGTTGCCTGCATCTGAAACGATAGTTTAGCCGATCCTGACGGTACTACCGATGATTTGTTACTCCCCTTTTTACATGCAGCAAATGATATCATTGCTAACACCACCGCCGCAAAAATGCTGGTCCTGACTGTTTTCATAGTTTTTAATTTAGTTATTTGTAACGGGTATTTTACAATTGTATGTAAATCTACATTTCGCGATAAAAAATGTTTAGAAATTTTGCTAACATTTCGTTAAAAGAAAGTGTTAAAATCTTAGGTTGAAATCTATCCCGGAATTTTGTATATAACTAATTGATGTATAAAGGTTTGATTGAAATTAAAGGATGGTGAAAAACGGCAGGGGCCACTATGAACCACAATAAACCTCTCACCCCTGCCGCCTAATTAATGACAGTTTTGCCATTAGCGTTCAACCATAATAATTACGGTTTTAGTTTGAATGCGGTTGCCTGAAAACAATTAATTTTTTTCACAAACATAATGGCCATAAAGCGCTTATTGATTAAAATTGCACCTAAATTGGTATGACGATTCAACACAGTGCTGTCCGCAAAGTATTTCCGCTTTTAAGTTTCATCATCGCTATAGCAATAGGCCAACCGGCTCTTTCGCAGCAGGTTAAAAAGAAACATCATCATAAAAAAACTGCTGCTGCCAATACTGCTCTGCCAGCTTTTAAATTCAAAACCATCATTATTGACCCGGGGCATGGGGGGAAAGACCCCGGCGCACATGGGGCTTATTCTAAAGAGAAGAATGTAACGTTGGCTATAGCCAAAAAGCTGCGTAATGCATTAAATGAACAAATGCCCTCACTGAACACAGTGATGACCCGCACGACTGACGAATTTATCGAGTTACACCGCCGTGACGCTATCGCAAGCGAGAATAAAGGTAATTTGTTTATCTCTATACACTGCAACTCCTCGCCGGAAAAGGTAAGCCCGGACCGTGGTGTGCTGATACTTGTGTACGGTTACCATCGGGCTGGTGAGCAATTGGAGGCGCTGCGGGAAAATGCATCCATCTTTATTGAAAAGGATTATCAATCCAAATATAGTGGCTATGGCAAGAACAGCGCCATTAATACCATTGTATTAAGCAACTTTCAGCAGAAATACCGCAAGGAGTGTATTCATTTTGGCGACCTGGTGAACCATGAGTTTAAGAAAGTAGATGGCCGTCACAGCCTGGGCGTACGCGAACAGGGAGTACTGGTGTTGCAGCAAAGTGCAATGCCTGCCGTATTGATCGAAACCGGGTATATCAATAACCCTAAAGACGAAGCTTATCTGAACTCTGCCGAAGGGCAGTCTGAAATTGTGCAGTCCATTATCCGGGCGATTAAAAAGTACCGCGAGAGTCTTGAGCAGAAGTAATAAAATCGATGTCATTTCGATGAGCAGTTGGGGTAGCGATTTGGGGCGAAGAGAAATCTTATACGATCTCCATATTCGCCTTGCAAGTTGTAGAAGATTTCTCCTCACTCCCCAGCTAAGCCCCTCAGGTTCGTCGAAATGACATGTGTTTTCATTTACAAAAACGATTCAATAATTTCGGCAACCTTCTTTGCTGCAGGAAGTTTAAAGAAATCGACATGCTTTGTGTCGACTATCTTAACAAAAACATGGCCATTGATATGTTGGGCCCACAACCTTTTGAATATCGAATTACGGTAAACCTGGATTTTTTTGTATTCTGAAGGGTGGCCGTCAGGGCTGGATTCATAGATCAAAACCACATTGCCATTATATTTATGCATTGGTTCGTACGTTTCGTGCAGGGCCAAAATCCGTTTCTGCGTTTCGACATCCACTTTCACATCTTGTCCTTCTTTTTCTCCTTTGAGTGCTAATTTCAGGAGATGAGGTATCCGGACATATAAATATTTGAATTTATTATTCAGGTTGATATGCCTGAAAACCCGGATTTCATCCCGCATCCGGCGACTAAGCAGCATGCCTTTCGGGGGAAACGCCGGGAAATAGCTTATTGCCGCCAATAACCCTATCTCGTGATTGGCCTGCTGCAATTGCACTGCGACCTCCAATATGGTCCGCGCACCCATGCTGTAGCCGATGAGTCCGCAAGAACCCCGGGGCGATATTTTTTTGATATGCAGAACAATATATCTTGCATAATCCTGTAAGGTTTTGAAAGGAAAATGCTCGGTATCTTCCGTATAGATAATGCCGTAAATTGGATTTTTGCCCTTAAAACTATGAACAAACTCCATGAAAATTGTCGGATAACTGCTCCATGGCGGAAAGATAAATATGGGCATCCCTTCGCCTTTTTTTAATTGTAAAACAGGGCTTATGCCGTCTATCCCATTAGAATCAATCTTTTCTGCCAATTGGCGAACGGTAGGTAGCTGGTACAATGCTGCTACTGTTAAGCCAGTCCCTGTAGTGGAATTTATCTTATTAATGGCACTGATGGCTACCATTGAGCTTCCACCCAGGTCGAAGAAATCATCGTCAATGCCGATACTGGTTATATTCAAAACTTCCTGCCATGCGCCGGCCAGCTTCTTTTCCGTATCGGTAGTCGCAGCTGCAAAATTTTCGCGTTTAGGGCGATGGCTTTCATTTGGCATCGGGAACGATTTACGGTCGATCTTACCATTTGATGTTAAAGGGATGGTCTTGATGCTTACATAATACGCCGGAACCATGTAAACCGGGAGATGTTGTTTAAGAAAACTTCGCAGTTCGGCTGCTTTCGCACTTCCGGTGGTATAGGCTATCAGTTCTTTTTCTTGCCCGCTTACCACGCGCGCCACTACAACAGCTTCTTTAACCTTGTCATGCGTTTGCAAAACGGCCGATATCTCGTCAAGCTCTATACGGAAACCACGTATTTTTACCTGGTCGTCAACCCGGCCCATACACTCGATGTTGCCATCAGGTAGCCAGCAGCCAATATCACCTGTCTTATACATGCGTTCTCCCGGTCTGAAGGGATCGGCAACAAACTTCTCCGCGGTTAGCTCCGGGCGATTCAGATACCCCCTTGTTACGCCCGTTCCGGCAATATGCAGTTCTCCTGCTTCGCCTATTGGGAGTAATTGCCCCTGCTCATTCAGGATGTACACATATTCGCCAATAAGCGGTTTGCCAATATTAACTTTAGCACTGTCATGTATCGCCGACCAGGTGCTCCAGATGGTAGCCTCGGTAGGCCCATAGACATTCAGCACCGATACATGCGGCAGTTCTTTACGTAAGCCTTTGTGTATTTTTTCGCCCAGGGCCTCACCACCGATCATCAGGATATCCAAACCGGATAAAGAGCTGTAGTTTGAAGTGGCTGCAGTCAGCTGGTTCAAACGAGAAGGGGTAAGTTGCAAAATATTAATCTGATGCTCCTGTAATTGGGCCAGTATTTGTAACGGATCGATTTCGTCCATTACCCGCACATGCACCCCAATACTTAATGTACACAGAAGTTCTAATACCGAAATATCGAATGTATAAGTAGTTAGTGCTGCCAGCTTCATGCCAGGCTTAAAGCCATAACGCTCAGTCAAATTTTGATTGAAGCAGGCCAGGTTGCCGTGCTCTACCATTACCCCTTTGGGCTTGCCTGTAGAACCGGATGTATAGATCATATAGGCCAAATTGGAAAGCCCGCTGATTGGCGGAATATCCTGCTTACTATATTTATTTTGCTGTTGTTTAAAATTATCGAGCTCCCCGGGAGTGATCATTACTTTGCACTTGCTGTCCCCGAGCATATACGCAATGCGTTCCTCCGGGTAAGCCGGATCAACGGGGACATAAGCCGCCCCCGATTTGAGTATGCCCAGCATGGCTATTACCATCCACTCGCTTCTGTCAAGCAACAGGCCCACCAGGTCATCAGCTTTTATATCATAATTGGCGCGCAGATAATTTGCCAGTTGATTGCTCTTTTCGTTGAGTTCGCGATAGCTGAGTTCAGTATTTCCAAAGGCAAGTATTTTTACATCAGGGTTTTGTGCTGCCTGTTGTTCAAATAAGGATATAATGGTTTCGTTAGCTGAATAGCACGTAGTAATATCATTGAATTCTTCCAGCAGTTGTTTCCTTTCTTCACCAGTAACCAGGCCGCTCGTGCTGTTATGTGCTAAGATGTTATTTCGCATTTCGTCAAACAGGGGATTTAACTTTTGTTCAATAGAATAATTAACTTTAAATCAATCATCTATGCATTTGGGGTATCAAAGGATGCTATACGAAGAAACATGTTTATTAGTTGCATTTTTTGCGGTTGGTATGATTGACAATTTGCCGGTTTAGCTGTTATCTTTACTAATAGTAAACCTGGTAATTAATTGCTTATGAAAACGCAGAACAATTTCTCCCGCCGCGATTTTTTAAAAGCCGGTATGATTGGTGCTGGCACACTGGCTTTAGGCAATCCTCTCGATCTATTTGCAGCCAAACCGGCAAAGAAATTAGGTATCGCATTGGTGGGCCTTGGTAACTATAGTACAGGGCAGTTAGCACCCGCGTTGCAGCATACCAATAACTGCTACCTGGCGGGGATCGTCACCGGTCACCCGGCAAAAGCTGAGGCCTGGAAAAAGAAATACAACATCCCGGATAAGAACATTTATAATTACCAGACTTTTGATCAGATAACTCATAACCCGGATATCGATATTATTTATGTGGTTTTGCCGGTATTTATGCATAAAGAATATACCATCAGGGCGGCGCAGGCGGGTAAACACGTAATCTGCGAAAAGCCGATGGCGCTGAACGCGAAAGAATGTGAGGAAATGATTTCAGCCTGCAAAAAAGCCAATCGGTTACTTTCGATAGGTTACCGTCTTCATTTTGAGCCGCATACAATGGAGCTGATGCGACTCGGACAAAAACAGGTTTATGGCAAGATAACGGCAATAGATACAGGTAATGGCTTTACCTATCGTGGCGACCCGAATGCCTGGCGATTGAAAAAAGCCATGGCCGGTGGGGGCGGACTAATGGATATGGGTATCTATTCTATTCAAGGTTCCCGCTATACTTTAGGGCAAGAGCCTATTGCCGTTAAGGCAACCCAGGAAAAAACACGGCCAGAATTTTTTAAGGAGGTTGACGAGACCATATTCTGGGAGCTGGAATTTCCGGGAGGATTTGTGGCCAAAGGCAAATCAAGCTATAACCATGACTGGAGCTACCTGCATGTAGAGGCAGAGCGCGGCAAGTTTGGGTTAGAACCGGCTTATGGTTACGGCGGTATTGATGGTTATACCCCAAAGGGACCGATGGATATCCCGCAAATTATTCAGCAGGCGGCACAAATGGATGATTTTGCGACTTGTGTGTTGCAGAATAAACAATCGCGTGTACCGGGTGAGGAAGGACTGAAGGACATGAAAGTAGTGGATGCAATTTATCGCAGCCTGGATTCGGGGAAAAAGGAAAGGATCGAATAAGATGATCGAAGAAACAAAATTAGCCTGGCCAGGTCTGGATTTTGAAAACTGGAAGGACACACTGGCTACTGTTCATTTGTGGACGCAGATAGTCGGGAAAATCCGGCTGAGGAAAATGCCCTGGCTTAATCATTCATGGCATGTGACACTTTATGTTAGCGCCAACGGGTTGACAACGCATAGCATCCCTTATGAAAATGGTGTATTTCAGATAGATTTTGATTTTATTCATCACGTGCTGCATATTATTACCAGTGAAGGGCACCAGGCGAAAATTGATCTTTATCCCCGCTCGGTTGCCAGTTTTTACAGGGAGTTATTTGATAAACTGGAAAGCGTAGAAATTGACGCTTATATCTATGGCACACCAAATGAAATAGATCCGGCAATCCCTTTTGAGGAAGATGAAACTCATTGCTCTTATGACGCGGAAAGAGTTCATGATTTTTACCATGCATTGGTGAAAATTCATAATGTGTTTACAAAATTCAGGGCAAATTTTACGGGCAAATGCAGTCCCGTGCACTTTTTCTGGGGTGCATTTGATATGGCAGTTACCCGGTTTTCAGGTAGAGCTGCGCCTGTGCATCCGGGAGGGGCTCCTAATATCCCGCTTGCTGTGATGCAGGAAGCTTATTCGCATGAAGTAAGTTCCTGCGGTTTCTGGCCGGGCAGCGAACAATTTCCGCACCCGGTATTTTACTCGTATTGTTATCCAACGCCGGCCGAATTTAGCCAGCAGCCGGTACAACCCAATGAAGCATTCTTTAGCGCTGAGATGGGTGAGTTTATGTTGTTATATGAGGTTGTTCAGCGGTCGGACAATCCCGAAGATAAGCTAATGCAGTTTCTGCAATCAACTTACGAGGCGGCGGCTAATACGGGGCATTGGGACAGGAAGTCATTGGAGTGTGATTTTTCGAGGTTTGAAAAATGAATACAGGTATTTATGCTAAAGCTCACTTTTTATTAACAGGCTTACATTTATATTTGTGTTGATGAAATTTATTGCCACCATATTAATATGTTATTTCTGTGTGCTGATCGTCCAGCCGCTTTATCATATGAATATGACAAAGGCCGGAAAATGTGGTGAGGAGATGTGCTGCAAGAAAGCCGCGCATAAAGCACCTGCAAAACCTTGCGGCAGCGCAACTTGCAATACAGATTTTTGTAATCCGTTTGTACCATGTGGCATTTCATTAACGAGTCGCATTTTACAGTTTGAGTTTGGTAAGCCAATACTTGAACTTTCAGTTATTAAGAAACCAGCAATTAACGATCATATTATCTCCGACTATTTATCCGATTGCTGGCGACCGCCTCGCTTATCCTGATCATACCCGAATTACTTTAAAACGATCAGAATCAATTTTAATTTAAAATTCAATAAAATGAAAAAGATAAGCTTAAGCGCTGTGGCTATTTTATTGGCCGCTGCTACACTATTTGCCGAAGGCACTGAAATGATAAAAAATCAGCCTAAAAAGGCAAAGCAGGAATGCCAGGGCGTTTGTTTAAAGAAAAACAAGACCCAAAAATGTACAAGCCAGGATGCTTGTTCGGATATGAAAACTTGTGGCGCAACCTGTGCCCAATAAGTAATAACAGATAGTTATATAATTAGAAAGGCTCCCCCGACATCAGGGGAGCCTTCGTTATACTAAGATGATTTAAAGCAAGTTACTTAGCAGCCGGCATTGTCTCTTTGGTGCTGCCACAGTCCAGCATTTTTTTGCCGTAATAAGGATTTTTGATAGCGGATGATTCGCTCAGCCAGGATTTCTTTTCCATTGGGCAATATTGTTTGTAAAGCACCATATCATTGATTTGGAAAGCTTTTACCACCTCATACATATTGGTTGACAAACTGCCAAAATGTTCGCGTTGATGATCGATAGCGGTTGATTCGCTGATATGGTCGCCGTCATAACGCAATTTTTCAGCATATTTTGCCCATGCTGCTTTTTGTTTGGCATCCATGGAACTTACGGGCACATCCTTCAACGCAGCCGTGAATTTCTTAGCCTCGTCATTTGCGGCTTTGCTGTTATCAGTTGCCAGCGCATTTTTGATACCGAGGTAACTTTTGTATACATTATTAATGGCTGAATGCAGATCGGCAGGGGCAGCTTTTACGGTAGTTACTGCTATTAATAAAATGATAGCAGTAATGTATTTTATAGTTTTCATGATATAGAATTTTATTAGGCCTTAAATATACTATTTTTGCGGCCATGCAAACAGAAGGCAATACTTTAAAACATAAATTCGATAGCGTTATATTCGATTTGGATGGCACACTTTGGGACTCAACCGGTAATGTAGCACTGGCATGGGAAGAAGCCCGCAAGCAGGTGGATTATGTAGAAGAAGCTATTACGGTAGAACGTGTTAGATCAATTACAGGTATGGCTTATGATGTAATATTTGAAGTGCTATTGCCTGAGCTGGAAACCGGGAAACGCGATCATTTTAAAGCTATTTGTGCACAAAGTGAGATTGATATGCTGGATTCTAAAGGTGGTGATCTTTATCCTGGCCTTGCTGAAACCATTAAGTATCTGGCTGCTAAGTATAAGCTATACATTGTAAGCAATTGCCAGAGCGGTTATATAGAAACTTTTCTGAACCACTGCCCGGTTGCTGAGTATTTCTCAGGCCATCAATGTTATGGCACCAAAGGTCAGCCCAAGGCGGAGAATATCAAAGACATTGTGAATGATCATCAGCTTAAAACCCCTGTTTATATAGGCGATACCAAAGGTGACCGCGACTCAGCAGCCAAAGCGGGCGTACCTTTTATTTTTGCCGGTTACGGTTTTGGAACTATTGATGGTGGAGCTATTGCGACGATCAGTGGTTTGAGCAATTTGATGGAACTGTTATAGGATATACTGATTCAGACAATATTACTTTTCCGATATCACCGGGCATTGCCTGTTATAAAGATTTTTCTCCAGCACATCCAGCATAAACAACGCCAAATTACGACGGCTGATTGTTAAGGAAGGCTTAGGTTTATTGTCGATGGTTACTTTCACTTCGCGAGGCCTCATAGAGTCGGTAAGCCCGACAGGACGCACAATTGTCCAATTCATATTTGATGACTGAAGCAATTGTTCTTGTTTCCCGTGATCGTAATATGGATATTTAATATTACTGTTTTTTATCAGCCACCTGAACCAGAATGGAATGTCTTTGTATGTTTCGGCAACGCCCCATGCTGTGGTAATGATGATGCGCTTCACTTTGTTTTCTCTTGCAGCTTCAAGAATATGCCCCATAGATTCTGATAAAAAATCCTTTGAAGTACGAAGCTTTGACCAGGGGAAGTCGGATACGCGGGAAATGTTGAGTGCGCTTAAAACAACATCGCAGCCCTTCATTGCATCTGCCAGGGTGAATTTGTTTAAGGGGGTGCCTTCATAAACCTCCACCAATTCGGGACTTATTCTTAAAGCGCCTTTATGACTTATTAATATCGTTACCTTATGACCACGTTTTAACGCTTCAAATAACAATATCCGTCCTGTTCTTCCGGTTGCACCTAAGATGAGAATGTGCATAGCTAATTTCAATAGGGTTGATGGCAACCAAATTAACCATAAATGTCATTAGGGCAAAGTAAAGCTTATGTTATGTTTAAGATTTTACATTAAACTAATAGCTTTGGCAGACTTTTTACTTCCTTTTCAAAATTTTCCATCATCAAAACTGCTGCACCTATCAGTTCGGCATCAAAGCCAAGATCTGAGATTAGTAACTGTGTGCTTTCAGCCAGCCGCGGAATGCAATATTTGTGCAAAGCCTGTTGTATAGGAGCCAGCAGTATCTTCCCGGCACGTGCGCCACGACCGCTTAATACTATAGCCTGAGGGTTCATGATATGTATAAGGATAGCCAGCGCCTTACCTATTTTATATGCTGCGTCAGAAAGCAGTTCAATAGCAAACTGGTCGCCCTTGCCTGCTGCATCCAGAATATCATCGAGCAGCGCCTTTGATGCAACAGAGTCAGTATCTTTCACGCTTGTAGCCCTTCCGCTGTTTATTCCTTCAATTGCCTTTTCGGCCACCACTTGCATTGAAGCTACTGTTTCAAGGCAACCGCGTTTACCGCAGGCGCAAAGTGCATCATCATCCGATAGTGGAATATGGCTCAGCTCACCTGCAAAACCATTGTGGCCCCTGAAGATTTCGTTATTAACGATCATACCTAAGCCAATACCCCAACCCAGGTTGATCACCATTACATTTTGCAGGGCCTTGGCTATGCCAAAACGCTGCTCGGCAAGTGCAATAAGGCTCGAGTCGTTATCGATATAAACCGGTAAGCCGATCTCGTCACGCAAATACTGAACAAGGCTTTTGCTGCCGGCATTGAGATAAGTATAGTTGATGCCCTGGCGAACATTGATAAATCCCGGCATGCCCATTCCGATCCCTGCAATTTTATCTTTTGAAATGCCCGATTTCAGGATATAATTATTAATGCTTTTTACCAGTGTGCCCAGCGCCGCGTCGTTATTAAGCAACTTCAAGTCGAAAGTCATGGATTCTGCAACCGGCCGGTTCAGCAGGTCAAGCAGTTGGATGCGGGTTGAAAGCTGGTCCATAGCAATGGCCAGTATGTACATCGCATCCGGCTTAATAGAGTATAACAAAGGCCGGCGCCCACCGCTTGACGGCGCATACCCATGTTCTACCACAAAGCCTTCTGCTATCAGTTCGTTAACTGCTTTTGTGATAGAAGGGATGCTTTTATCAAAAAGTTCGCTTAGTTCGGCGCAAGATAGGGCGGTGTCAAAATACAGCTGTTTAACGATCAAATTCTTTAATTGAGCGCTTTTTACAGTCTTTGGTTTAATTTCCATCAAATAATTTAGGTTATCGGAGCTTTAGAAAGCACTAAAACTTCTTAAAATATTTATAAAAGTATGTAATTAGAAAATAATCTGCAAGTGTTTATTGTACTATATACACTATTAAGTTTTTAGTTGGTGATTTGGTTCAAGATAGTATCAGGAAAGGTGCAAATAGCCAGGCCTGATCAACATTAACGATAAAAAATTTTATAATCTACATCTATCTCAGCAATATCAGCCTCATGAGGCGATTTGGATGGATCAAATAAATATAAGGTATAAAATTGGGGCAGAGTATCAATCTTTACTACTGTAGATATGCCATTATGCTGCATAAATTTGAGGTACTTGTAGTTTTGTGCATCAATAACAGGCAATCCCTTACTTTTCAAAATTGAATCTGCAATGCCAGCATAATACACGTTATCTTCTTCTGCTGCATCAGAATCATCATTACCATATTGCTTTCTTCGTTTTTCCATAGTTGTGCTGTCCAACCACACCGAAACAGCAGAACGTTTGGTAATAAACAAAGTATCCTTGTTTAAGCTCTTTTTGTGTTTTTTATGGTGAAGTTTTTTACTATCGTGATGACAACCGATCATTAGGGTTAAAATGATGATAAGCAGAAAAAAGTACTTTTTCATTTGAAATGTAATAAGGCAGTTCAAAAATAGTGATACGGTGGTTCAACCGCAAAATCATGTTGATCGCTTGCCATGAACGATTACAAGTGTGCTATAATAAAAATTCGGACTTCGGCTATCCGACATCCGACTTCAACCTATTTCTCCACCTCAAATTTCTTTTTCAACTTAATATCTTCCGATGAATTCCCGATCATCACCTGGAACTTGCCCGGTTCAACCGTCCAGTTCATATTTTTATCAAGGATGGCCAAATCGTCAGGGTGCAAGGTGAATTCAACTGTTTTCTTTTCGCCGGGATTTAGGGTAACACGCTCGAAACCACGCAAATCGTACTCGTAAGTGGTTACATCGCTGATCTCCTGTTTCAGGTACAACTGCACCACTTCGTCACCTTTACGCTGACCAGTATTGGTTACGTCGACAGTCACTTTAATATCTCCCTGCTGATGTTCTTTTTCAGGCGATACCAGCAGGTTGCTGAAATCGAAAGTAGTATAACTCAAACCATAACCGAATGGATATAGCGCTCCATTCACACTGGTTTTGCCCCAGCTGTTGGCACCACCTTGTCCGGCTTGTGAGCCTGGTTTGAATGGGAAGTTAAATTCGATTTGTCCTATAGTTTTCGGGAAGGTGATGGACAGCTTTCCTCCCGGATTGTTATCCCCAAACAATGTCTCTGCTATTACTTTTCCGCTTTCCGGTCCCGGGAACCAGGCTTCAAGTATGGCAGGTACATATTTGTTTTCCCAGTTGACGGTAAGCGGCTGGCCATTGATCATCACCATTACCACTGGTTTGCCTGTAGCCTGCAAAGCTTGTATTAATTTTAACTGGCGACCGGGTAAATTTAATCCAGTACGGGAAAGGCTTTCACCCACGCGGTCTACATCTTCGCCAACCACTGCGATTACTACATCTGATTGTTTGGCTTGATTTACAGCCGAATCAATACCAGCCTGTTCCTGTGTGGTAAGTGGCGTTTCGATGATCTCGCTTTCGGGCCAGGTAGCATCTATAATGTCGCAACCCTTTACATAATTCACTTGTGTGCCATTGCCCACATAATTTTTGATGCCATCAACCACGCTGGTTACCGGGTTGTGCGATGGTCCGTAGCGGCTAATGGCGTAGTTGGTTTCAGCAGCCAATGGACCGGTTACCAATATCTTTTTGAGAGAAGATTTATTCAAAGGGAGCAGGTTGTTTGCATTTTTTAGCAATACCATGCTTTCGCGGTTCATTTGCAGGCCCATAGCCTGGTCTTTTGCGGTATGAACAATCTTGTCAGCAGCTTTTGGGTCTTTTACATAAGGCTCATCAAACAAGCCCAGCTTGAACTTTACACGCAACACATCTGCTACGCGTGAGTCCAGTGTTTTCATGGAAACTTTGCCTTCCTTCACTAATTCGCGCAAAGGCATAATATAAGTTTGCGGCATGGTGAAATTAGTACGCACATTTAATCCTGCTTCAATTGCCTGGCGAACGGCTTCTTTAATATCCCCGGCTACATGATGTTTAGAATAGAGGTATTCAACTGCTTCACTGTCAGATACGACGTAACCATTGAAACCAAATTTCTGACGGAGTAACTCTGTCAGGAAATAATAGCTGCCGGTTATGGGTTGTCCATCCCAATCGTTATAGCTGCTCATCACACCCATAGCGTGAGCTTCCTGTATTACCCGGCGAAAAGGATAAAGATATATCTGGTACATTTCGCGCGGAGCTACGTGGGGATCAGTACGGGCAGCGCCGTCACGACCACCTTTTGGCACGCTATATACCGCAAAGTGTTTTAAGGTTGACGCAGCGCCTTCTTCCTGTATGCCAAGGGTCATTTGCTTACCTAATTCAGCAATTAAAAAAGGATCTTCACCATAACATTCAACCACGCGTCCCCAACGCTGGTCGCGGGCTGGATCAAGGATGGGAGCATAAACGTTGGTATAACCTAAAGCTCTGGCTTCACGGCCTACGGTTTGTCCTGCTTGCCGAACTAAATTTTTATCCCAGGTACTGCCAATTCCGATAGGGGCAGGCAGTGATGTAGCACGGTCATGGTTTAGGCCGTGGATGCCTTCGTTGGTAAAATCGACAGGGATACCCATCCGTGTTTCTTCCACAAACCAGCGTTGTACGGTATTGATTGCTTCGGCGTGCTTGCTGTAAGGATAGGAGTATTGTGTAGGTGCAGCGTCGGTATGCGAGGTGAGATTGTTCAGTTCTTCATCAATATTGGCTATACCATCTTTCCAAACTTCGTGCTTCCATGATTCGGCCGGCATTTCCTCTTTCAAAACCCGTTTGTAACCATACAGGGTAGCCAACTGACAGGTTTTCTCTTCAACGGTCATTTGGCTAAGCAGATCATTGATGCGCTTATCAAGGGGCTGTGATGGATCTTCAAATACATCCATCTTCCCATTTTTGTTAAAGTCGACCCAGCCTTTGTGGTAGATGCTTTTTTGCTGAGCAAATGTTGTTGCAGAAAGTAGCAGAAGCAGCGGCAGTAGCGGTTTTTTCATAGGTATATAATCCAGGTTTATGTTCAAATATAGAAAGAGTGTAGGAGATACACACCATTGATTTCGTATTTCGGAAGTCCGATTTCGGAATTTATATTTATCAAATGAATATATTAATGAGTGGTCATGTTTTATGGAGCTATACTGATGAGGTTGCAGAAGCCGGACTAGAAGATGAAATCCGTGCTCTATTTTCTTTTGTAAAGCCTCTGCATTATCATGAAGGCGAAATTATATTGACCGATAATAGTTTAATTATTAATGGAGATATTGATCTTAATATCCCGTTAACAGATATTAGCCAGTTATACCTGGGCTTCGATGAGGTTTATAAGTCTTCTTACGTTAAAAATGCAGGTGTTTTCTGGCAGCCACTCAGGGTAAGTTATTATGGTGATGGTACACAAAAAGTCGTTTATTTAATAATAGACTATAGTCTAATAGGTATAGCTAAGGATAAACAATGGTTTAATGCGCTGCGAGAAATATTATCTGAATGATTGTCTTTATATATTGATTCACTTCCTTCCGCCAAGAAGGAAGCGATAAACAAGAGCCACGAAGTATAGTATATCTTTTAGGAAATGTTAAATCAGTTGTGCTATAGTACCCATCGGGATAAACATCCTACCGCTACCCGGGAGGTTTATAAAACCGTATTTCAAGTAGAAGCGCCTGGCATTCTCGTCAATCGGATCAACTACAACAGCCATTGACCCAATACTGCTTACAGCTGTATGATAGCTTCTTTTTAGTGCATCTGCCAGCAAAAGAGCTCCGATTCCCTGGTGTTGAAATGATTTATCGACAGCTAATCTGCCTAAAAGCGTCACCGGCAAGCTGGCATAAGCAGGGGGCAATTTCTTCAATAAATTTTCAGGAATATTTTTCCGCGAAAGAGCATCATTTGATAAAGTATAATAGCCTTTTATAGTTTGGTCTTCGCCTGGATAAATAAAAACAGCAGTTAATTTGCGTTTTACATCCTGTCCAGCCTGATGATGTAAATAATTATCTAATTGATTTGTACCCGATTGGAATTTTTGCTTATGATAATCGCCGGTCAGCAATACCGTAATATATTCATTTCCCATTAAGAGCTTGCTGATAGTTTTTGAAAGCCTTTTTTAAGTCTTCGTTGGGCCTTGGTGGATTGACTATACTTTCAAAGAAAACCTCTTTATCCTTTAACGAAGTCAATATTGCGCTATGTTGCTCAATAATTGCATTTGCTTTTTCCTGAGCAGAGGAAATCAGAAAATCAGTAAGCGTGCGATAACCTGCCAAACCCGCGGCTTTTTCAAAAAGTGCTTTTTGACTTTCGGGTATACGTGCGTCGAAGCGGGTTTTGTGTTCCTTTAGTTTTAACGACTTCTCCATAAAACAAATGTACGGATATTTTCTGTACAAGCAAATATTCTCCTATATTTAAACGTTGATATCCGCGTTTTATATCGGATATTTGTAAAACTGCTGTGTTGTTTATCCGTTTATCTGCTATGTTTAAAATTCTATCTCTCCTGTTTTTTGTCGGTTTAAATTTTCAATCTCATGCTGCTGTGCCCGAAAGCGACCGGATATTGGGTAAATGGCTGTCATCTGATAAAAAGCTGATGGTGGAGGTTTATAAAGACAGGGAACAGTATAAAGCTAAAATAATCTGGTTCAACGATGATCCGAGCAAGCCTATGGACGAATGGCGCGACAAACATAACCCTGATCCTGCGTTGCGTAACCGCAAAATTCTTGGCCTTGAAATATTAAGAGGACTTCGTTACGATTGGAACAGCCATACCTGGGAGGGAGGCAAAATATATGATGCGCAGCATGGTAAAGAATGGGACGCTGCCGGGTACATCGATAAGGATGGAACCATGAAAGTGAAAGGTTACTGGCATTTAAAACTAATAGGCCGCACAATGGTCTTTAAGAGGGTATAAAAAAAAGCGTCCCGGAGATTCCGGGACGCTTCTATAATAGCTAATTCAATTAAATTTTCTTATTAGTTTGCTTTGTCAAACTCGCCTGATGCTTTGAAGGTAACTTCGTCGCTCAGCATTGGTGAACCAAATTTGCTGCCGAAAGTAAAATCAGAACGGTTGATAGAACCAGAAACTGAGAAACCTGCATCAGGAGCTTTGGTCATTGGGTTGGTGATGGTACCACGGTATACTAAATCAAGCGTAACAGGTTTGGTAACGCCGTTTAAAGTTAAATTACCGGTTAATTTGTAGTGATTAGTTGATGCAGTTTTGATGCCTGTGCTAACGAAATTAACAGTAGGATATTTAGCTACGTCAAAAAAGTCAGGACTTTTCAGATGACCGTCGCGTTGATCAACACCTGTGTTTACAGATGCTGTCTGAGCAACAAATTCAACTTTTGCATCGCTAAAATCTGGTTTTGAAGCAGTGATAGTGGCATCAAAATCTTTAAATACGCCGTCAACATCTGATACGGCTAAGTGGGTAATGGTAAAAGTAAAATGCGAATGCGCTTTGTTTACTTTCCACGTTTGTGCAAATACTGCTGTGTTCATTAAGGCGACTGCAGCTAATAGAATGATCTTTTTCATTTATTTCTTGTTTTGAGTTTTTAATTAACGATGCAAATGTATAATTATATGTTTAAACATTTATTTTTGAAAAGTCTGATAAATGTAAAATTAATTCTATATAATTTATAGTCTTTATCGGCTATGATTAAAAAATAACATTTCTATGTCATTTATCATTGCAATGTATTGATAGTTAAAACGGTGTGTTAAATTGCCTGCGTTTAAACCGACAATTATGGAACTTCAGCAAGAACAAATTCGTGAACAGCAAAAACAAGCGTGGAACAAGGTTTCGTCAGGATGGAAGAAATGGGATGGGTTTATCATGGAATTTTTGCGCCCGATGGGTGATGCAATTATCGATAAGCTTCAGGTAAAGGAAGACGATATTGTACTGGATATCGCCGCGGGTACCGGCGAACCCGGACTAACGATTGCCGCAATCACTAAAAATGGGAGAGTGACCGGGACCGACCTGGCGGGTGATATGCTGAAAATAGCTGAAGCAAATGCCCTGGCTAAAGGACTAAAAAACTACAACACTAAAACAGCTGATGTTTGCGAACTGCCCTTTGAAGCCAATACATTTACAAAAATAAGTTGCCGGATGGGCTTTATGTTTTTTCCGGACATGCAATTGGCTGCAAATGAAATGTATCGTGTGCTAAAACCTGGCGGACGCCTGGCCATTGCAGTGTGGGCAGGTCCGGATAAAAACATTTGGTACACTGCCATGGCGAGTGTAATGAATAAATATATTGAAACACCCCCATCGGCTCCGGATGCTCCCGGTATGTTCCGTTGTGCAGCGCCCCGGGTTATGACTAGTGTTTTTGCTCAAGCCGGTTTCAAACATGTTGGTGAACAAGAGCTAACCGGTAAAGTTGATTTTGTAGATGCTGACACCTACTGGCGGAACAGAACAGAATTATCAGAAACCCTGGTTGCCGCATTGGCCAAGTTAGATGACGCCAAAGTTGCAGCGATAAAAAATGAAGTTTACGCTATTATCAATGCCAATAGCGTAAACGGGCATGCCCCGCTTGATTGGGGCATTAATATCATTTATGCCGAAAAATAGAACTATTTAGCGTTATTTACCTCAATCCAATAGCCATCAGGATCCTGGAAATAGATCTGGATCACACCATCGGCCCTTAGTTGGGTTTTCTTGTAAGTACCGTTCCAGTCGCCATATTTAATATTGAATTTGTCCAGGTGCTTCATAAATTCTTCAATTGAAGGCACACTAAAGCACAGGTGATTATTAATATCGTGTGCTACTGTAGGACAACCCGCCTGGATTACATGGAGCGCATTGTTCGGCCCGATGGCAAACCATTGGTGAACCGTATCATGAAAAGGGTTTGGAATTTTGGTCAGCTCCATTACATCGCTGTAAAAGGCTACGCTTGTTTTTAAATCGTGTGCACAAATAGCCACGTGGTTCATGGTAGGTTTATTACCCTGTCCATAGCATATTCCCGAAAATGTCAGGGCGAACAGTAATAATGCGAGGTTTAACAGATTGGTCTTTTTCATACAGGCAATGTACAAAAAAGCTTGTCAGATATATTAAGCAGGTAAAAAGAAAGTGTAGTTAAGTTTGCTGTCATAGCAGGCAACCATCTGGTCATTTTCCGGTTCAAACTCGTTGGTAGGGGTGTTGTGCGCGTTCCAATCATCGATATCGATCAGGCCGACCGGTGTCCGGTAGTGATTGCTGTTCATAGAGCATTTCACCACATACCCATCTTTACCGCTAAGGGCAATAACGGGCCGCGACCCGCAATATTTGCAGTTGTGGCACGGAACGGACTTAGGTATGATAATGTAACCTCTCATGGTTTTGAGATTATTACGGTGTTACAGGTAAATAAGTTTCTTTTGAGCTTGATACAAAGACTTATTTTAACGAATCACAGCTATATAACCGGTTAACGGCTTGCTATCACCTTCATTCAGATTGATAATATAATAATAGGTACCGGTTGGCACGGGTGTGCCGCCGCTTGTGCCGTCCCATGAGCGTGGGTAACCTTTTGACTGATACACCAGCGTACCATAGCGGCTGTAAACCGATACGATACATTTAGGATAAGCCTCGATCGATTTGATATTCCAGAAATCATTGATACCATCACCATTAGGTGTAAAGGCATTAGGAATAACAACGGCTGGTAAAGTTTGTAAAATGGTTAACGTGCCCGGAAGTTGGGTAATCTCATAATTGGCAGATGTTGCGCCATCAACATTGATTACATATTTGCCGGGAGCAGATGTTAGCGTTGCGATAGTTGATGCTACCGGCGGAGTAAGCAGGTTTGAAGCATTCTCATTGTATGCAAATGGACTATAACTGAAAGTAAATGCAGGATTAGGCTGACCGAAATAGCGCGATTGATCATTGGCAGTAATAGTTAATGGAAATGGCTTTACAGTAAACGGCTGAACAACCGGATATGCCGCGTCGTAATTATTATCGCCCGGCTGCGTTGCTGTGATATTTGCGGTGCCTGCGCCTGTTATATGTACTTGTCCGTTTACAATAGTTGCCACGGTCGGATCGTCGCTGCTATACGCGATTGGCTCACCACTGTTGTTGCTGGTTGCACCCGGATCAAAATCAGCATCGCCATAAGTCTTTACCGGTAATGCATTAAATGTGATTACTTCGTTGGTTAAAATAGGGGCTACCACTGTGATATTAATAGTGAATGCACCTGTTCCGCCATCGTTATGGGCCGTGATCGTATAATCTGTTGGTAATGAAATAACTGTTGGCGTACCAGAGATAATCCCGGTTGTCGGATCGAGTATCAGACCTGGCGGTAAAGGTTTATCAATAGTATAGGCAGCTGAAGTAGCAGTGGATGAAGGAGCGCCACCCGCACTGGTATTTGGAACTAAAGGCGCTATAGCTTTATTGCGTGTATAAACTTCGGGAGTAGGATAAGATATCACAGGTGGTGGCGGCGGGTCGACTGCCAATGTTATCGTAAATGCAAAACTCCCCCCGGTATTATAGCCGATGATGGTATATTGAGTAGCCGGACTAACCGCATTTGGTGTGCCGCTTATAGTACCTGTAGTGCTATCGAAAATAAGACCGCTGGGCAATGGTTTATCAATACTATAGCCTGTAACTATTATTTTGCGGATGCTTGTCTTGTCGGCTGCATAAAGTACCCCGTTTGAATACACCAACCCAGCTACCTGGTTAAAATTAGCAGTTGCGCCTATACCGTCAACTGATATTTTGCGCGCGTTATCGCCGGCCACAGATACAACATAACCATTGGCATCAATCATTCTTATTACTATACCCTTCCAGTCGGCAACATAGATATTGTTCACGGGGTCAATCACTAATGCATCGGGCCTGTTGAATAATGCTACTGCATCTGGGCCATCTATCAAACCAGGAGTTGTTTTACCGGCAACCGTGGTAACTACACCACCTGCATTGATTTCCCTTATCATATTGTTGTTCTCATCGGCGACAAACATATTTCCTGCCTGGTCAAATTTTATGTCTGCCGGTTGGTTGTAGGTTGATTGAGCAATATTGCCATTATTTGAACCCGTTATACCCTGGGTGCCTGCAAAAATAGTTGAGGTGCTGCCCCCACCGGTAAAGTCTCTGATAATGTCACTCGTCTGGTCAGCCTCAAACAGATCGCCTGATGCCCCTGAGGCCAGGCTTACCGGATCGAAGTTATTGATACCATTTCCGGCAATGGTGGTTACCGTACCTCCGGGTGTTACCTGCCTTAATGTTTTGCTTGAAAGGTCGCCCACAATTATATTGCCTGAAGGAAGGACAACCAACCCTGCCGTTTGCCCAAAGCCAGCCGCAGTTCCCGTTCCGTCCGACACGCCATTCGGATTGCCGCCTGCCAGGGTTGTTACTACTGCAGTAGGGCTGACTTTCCTTATCCGCGGACCATCGGCAACCAGTAAATTGCCTGCGGCATCCATATCTATTCCCCATAAGCTGGTAAATAAAGCGTTTGTGCCCGTAGCATCCTGGTAACCGGCCTGGGTTCCCTTGCCTGCAAAAGTGCTGACACTGCCAAATATGGTAGCAGGCACCGGTCCGCCCAGGGTAGTTGGCCCTATGGGGGTTATGGGGGTATTTACTGTATAATTATTGGGTGTTGGATAGGTGAATTTTGGGGCTGGCGGGAGGCTGGCGGTGGCATTGTTGTCAATCTTAATAGTAACAGTTGCTGAGGAGCTACCGCTTGCATTATAGGCTGTAACAATATATGGCGTAGCCGGGGATGCTCCGGCCGGTGTACCGCTGATAATGCCGGTGGTAGCATCAAATATCAAATTGGGTGGTAGGGAAGGGCTAATTGAATACCCATAAAGGGATATTTTTTTTATGACGTTGTTTCCCGAATCAGAAACGTATAAGCTACCGGCATTGTCTATGATTATACCTATCGGGTTAAACAGTCCTGATCCGGCCAAGATTGTAACCACTCCTGCAGGGGTTACCATTCTGATCAGATTATTCCCGGAGTCAACCACATAAAGGTTGTTATTGCTATCTAAAGTGATAAAGTGCGGAGAGTTAAAACTTGCCAATGATCCCACACCATTCTGTGATCCGATACTTGCTCCCCCGGCAATAGTTGTGACAACGTTAGCGGGAGTAATCTTCTTAATATCGCTGCCGTTGGTGTTTGATACGTAAAGATTATTATTGGAGTCCATGATAATACCAACAGGGAAATTCAGCCCGGTAGTAATGGTAGTAACAAGCCCGTTTGCATCAATCTTTCTTATGGAGTTATTATTCGTGTCGGCTATATACAAATTCCCTGATCCATCTATAGTAATACCCAAAGGGTGATTAAATTGAGCCAATGCCCCTTTACCGTTTAATGAGCCTTGGGTGCCGCCAGCCAGGACACTAATAACACCTGCCGGAGTAATTTTCCAGATGGTGTTTTGAAACGGGTCTGTCACAAATAAATTATCATACCGGTCGACCGCAATCCCATAAGGATTAAAACCCTGAAAACCACTTAAGCCTGTCAGCTGAATTGTGTTAACCGATCCGGTTGGACTCACTTTACGAAGGATGCCACTTCCGTAGTCTGCCACAAATATATTTCCTGCATTATCTATGGCCATTCCGCACGGGCTGCTAAATTCTGCTTTATTTGGAAGGCCATCTGTTGTACCTGAAATGCCGAGGCCGGAAAAAATGCTGACATGCCCATAACCAGTTGCTGGGATTAGTCCACCGGAATTATTGGGTATAAGCGGAGTTATTGATTGATTAATAGGATAGCTTGCGGGTGTTGCCGGATATATAATTTTAGGAGCCTGCCCTAAAGCATTATTAAAACCATATAGTATGATCAGCGCTACAAGAAACAGAAGTTTATTAACCAGGGATCCGGCGTTCATACTATGGCTTTTGCACTGCTAAAAGTACGAATTAAAATGATAATGGGTTGCTAATGAGGATGGAAGAGTGGCTTTATTTTTATTGCCCGCAACTGCTTTCTGCTATGCGGAAAAAGGTGAAATGTGCTGGGATAGCAGTAGTGCTGTCTTTAAAACCCCGGATTGCAAAAATACCTATATAGCGTGGTGTCATATTGAACTCCTGCGTGGTTATCTCTTTAAAAGCAGTATTTTCTGTTGTTCCGCCTGAATATAAGAAGCGGAATTTTTTGCCCGATTTTTCTATGCGGAGTGCAGAGTTCTTTAAATTTCTGATCAGAACAGGGTGATGTACCAAACTATCCATGAACAGGATAGGGGCATGGGCTATTTCTTCAGGCTTACCGAAGCCGCTACCCAGCGAAGTAATCGCCTGTACCAATATTTCTTTTGAACCCGTGTATCCGCCGAAGAAGTCATTATAGGCAATTGATAAACGGATGCTTTTACTGTTCAGTGTACTATCCTCGGATAAAATAATGCCCGCCTGCTGCCATTCTTGTTTCGGGATGAAATCGGTAAGATGCACCTCTGCGGTAAAGCAATCGTAATGCACCGCCCGCATGAGCAGGTTTTTAATAATTGGTTTGCTGGATGGATCGGGCCAGTTATCACCCTTTAAAGTAAACAGTGAAAGCGTGCCGGGTGTTTCTGCTCTTTTATTCCAATATGCCGTATCAATATCTTTTACTATCCAGCCGCTTGCCTGCAGCGTTTGGGCATCTACAGTATTGAAAGTATCCGAAAATTCAGTCGAACTTCTGCGAAAATGATAAAAGTAATCTATCAGCTCAATAATCACTATTATGCCAAAGATAAATGCTAAAACTCCCTTTACCCATCTTTTTGAAGCAGATGGTTTTTGGGATGATTTATTAAACCGCTCTTTATATAAAAACCAGTAAGGGAAATGCCCTTCTTCATCCTTCCGCTTGATCTCGGTGGTGTATGGTGCTCCAAGTACATACCGGGCCAATGTATCTAAAGTTGCAATAGACGGATTTTCGGTTTTTGCCAAAGAGGGGTTAAGAAGAAATACAGAATAGTTTTTTACGCTTTTCCACCCGATGGACAGACCCGTCAGATCGAGCACCTGGTTACAAAATAGCTTGCTTTCGGTTTCTGACATTGGTTTCTCAAACCTTTGCCCGAAGCATTTTTATAGGCTTCATTGAATAATGCAGCAAAGGCTAAATTGTCCGATTGGTTCATAAGGTTGTTAATGTCAGTTTGTTATTCCTGCGAATTTATATTTCCGCAACATTTACGCTGTGTTTCCGCCCCGCCGGTATTGCTATAAAGATATTTACAAAGATGCCGAAAGAACAAAGTTTTTTCACAAAAGGGCATCTTTCAAAAATTATGAAATACCAATTGTTATTTGTTTGTTTGATAGGGTCATCCTCATTATCGGCCCAAATACTGCAGTTGCATTATGATGCACGGCATACGCTCGACCCAACTCACAATGCCAGTAATTTCCCGACCATCTACTTTGAATACTATAAAGCAAAAGATACTTCAGGCGCATTTTTTATGAAAATGGAAAGCGATTTGAACGGCGCCAATCATAATACAGGGAAGTTTTTCACCCAGTTTTCACAATCCTTCAAATTCTGGCGCCCTAAAGTATATATGCAATTACAGTACAGCGGCGGTATGGGAATAGCTGAGCCCGGCTCATATGGCTATTATATTACCAATGCATTTTCGGCAGGCCCGGTTTATCCTTTTAAATGGAAGGGTGCCTGGTTTAGTACCTCACTGTTATATACTTACAACGCCTTCAAAAAGCCAAGCAACGACATACTCTATTCACTATACTGGGGCAAAGGCTTTTGGAATTATAAATTTGAATTCAGCGGTGATATAGAACTATACACCCAAAACCGAAATCTTGGTGATAGTTACACTGCTAATTTGAAAGGCAAAGCTGTATCATTTTTTGGTGAGCCGCAGGTGTGGTTTAAAATACATAACGGCTTTTCGCTGGGCTCGAAGATCAATATGTATTATCATGTGCTTACCGGCGAAAACCTGTTACAGGTGTATCCGACACTGGCCGCAAGATTTAAGTTTAATTGACCTGTTTCGTTGTTATATAGCTGTATTGTAGAGTGTTGAGTAAGCCATTTCAGAAAAATAGAAACCATTTTGATTTCTAATGGTTGTATTAATACATCTATCAAAATTAAATAGTACTTCCATGAAAAAGCAAATAGTGAGATTAATAGCCTTACTGATCTTTGCATCAGTAGCTGTCTCGAGTTGCTCGGTTGAGTACCGGGAGGGTCACAGGCGTCATTGGGATGATGACCACCACGACCGCGACCATGACCATGATCACGACTACCGTAATTATTAATCTAAATACGATTAATTATGAAATACCTTAAAGTATTGGCAGTTGCCGGATTAACGATGCTCACCTTCGCGTCACAAGCGCAAACCAGGCATCATCGTTACCATCATCATTTCAGGCATCTGCATCATGTGCGGCATCACCGCACCTATCAAACAAATCCCGGTTAAACGCCGGGATTTGCTATCTTAAGTGTTCGTTCACGAACGTCATGAACGCTCATGAACGTTATATTATCGAATTATTTACGATGTTTTGCCTGGGTTTTTGGAATGATTCAGGTCTATTAATGAGCTGTATATATGCCCAAATTACGCCAGTGGCAAAGTGAAATAAAAAGTAGAGCCTTTCCCTAATTCACTTTCAACGCCTATTTTCCCATTGTGTTTCTTGACGATCTCCGAACAAATGTATAAGCCCAATCCAAGGCCCGAGCGACGATATGCTGAAGCATTCACCTGGTAGTAACGTTCAAATAAGTGCGGTAGTTTATCTTCTGGAATACCGGGGCCGAAATCCTGTACGGAGATACGCGCAAATTTCCCTTCAGTATTCGCGGCAAGTATAATTTCAACAGAATTTGGGGCGTATTTTACTGCATTATTTACCAGGTTGGTTATTACCTGGTCTATGGCATGTTCGTCGGCGTCTACCATAAGCTTTTCCGGGGCGTTTACTACAATCTTAAATTTATCATCGGCCCTGATGTGATTGCAGCAATTTTTAAGGAGTTCGGTGATATTGAACTTTGTTTTCTCAATTCTCAGTTGCGACTCATTCGCACGGCCAACATTTAACAAGTCTTCAACAAGTGTGCTCACTTTATCCATACTTTTTACTGCCTGGTCGATTAATCGCGGCAAGACTTGTGGTGACGGATTGTTCTTCATTCGCTCCAATAATTGGAGCGATCCTTTGAGTGTTGTAATCGGTGTTTTTAATTCATGGCTGGCAATACTCAAAAAGTCATCTTTTTGCTGCTGGAGCCGTTTTTGTTCTGTGATATCGATAACTGTGCCGATCATTCGCACCGGCTGCTTATCCGCATCAAAATATACCTGCCCGTTAACTTTTACCCAATGCATAGAGTTGTCCTTGTGGATAATCCGCAACTCATTGAACAATTTTCCGGTTTCGATAGCTTTTTGCCTTGCAATGAACCGTGCTTCACGGTCATCAGGGTGAATTGCTGTTGCAAACTCATCCCATGAGACCGGTTCGTCAAATCCAAAAATTGTATCAAACCGGGGAGATGTTAGTATATCGTTAGTTCTCAGGTCGATGTCATATGTGCCGGTTTCGGCAGCTTCTATAGCAAGCCTGTTGCGTTCAGCCATTTCTTCAACAATGCGCCGAGCATTAACTTTCTCTGTCACTTCAATGACGATCACCAGAACAGAATCTACTTTACCCTTAAATTTTATCGGCTCGTAAACAAAATCTATAAATACCGTTTCCGGGACACCTCTTCGTATTAATGTGAGCTCCGTTTCATATGCTATGTAACTAATGCCTGTGTCGATAACTTTTTGCATCACCGGCGCATAGGCTTCGGCAGCTTCATGAATGGCCTCCCAGATAGGCCTGTTTTCCACCTCATGCCTGTCGCGGCCAACCAACTCAAGATAAATATCGTTTACTTCTTCTACCCACATATCTTTAGCCCTGATAATACACATACCAATAGGCGCCTGGTTCACGAGATTACGAAACCTTATGTCACTCTCAATCAGTGCGGTATTTATCTCCTGCATTTCAGCTTGTGACTGGATCAACTCTTCGTTTGTTAAATTCAACTCTTCGTTGGCGGCAGATAACTCTTCATTGGCGGCACGCATTTCTTCCTGCAAAAGATACTCGCGTTGCTGACTGAGATACCGTTCAGTAATATCGGTAGCGGTATGTAAAATGCAAAAGGTCTCGCCGGTTTCATTCTTTATCGGACGATACTCGAAATCAAAATAGAATGTCTTTAGCTCACCATTTATCTCAAGTATTGCGGCAGTGTCTTTACCGCTAATGGTAATGCCCTGGTGCCAGACCCTGCTAAACATTTCGATAAAAGGCTGGCCCTCCAGTTCGGGCAATGCTTTTGCCAGGGGCATACCAATAACACCCCGGTCTTTTCCCCATACTTTAATCATGGCATCGCTGGCGTACTGTATAACAAACTGATCGGTTACGTGAATAGCAATAGCCTGGTTTGATTGAGCGAGGACATCGATCAATTCTTCGGTAGTAAGATTGTCAGTAGGAGATGTCATAAATTTTAACCCAATCAGGGATGATAAAGATAGCTAACTTATCTTAAAAGTAAAAAAACTTAATGTATTTGATAATGCGAGCAGGTAATTCCGCTTTGGAAATTTATTAGCAATTTGCTGCGTGTGAGAAATCAACTTTTCATTCTTTCGGCTTCGTCACCAGCACCCAATCCACTAACACCTTTGCCTGTCCGGCTTTGATCTTATCAACTGTTGCCTGCGAAATTCCAAAGTAGGGTTTGGTGATCTTATTCACGCCGTTTGGATAGCCGCCGCCTAATGCAAAGTTGAGTATGATAAATTTAGGATTATCAAACGCCCATTTACCGTAGTGCTCAACCTGGGCTTTGGTTACGGTGTAGGTAACTTCGCCATCGGTTTTAAACACCATTTTGTCGGGCGTCCAGTCTACAGAGTAGATGTGCCAGTCGTTTACTGTACTTTTCTTTGGCAGAAAGTACCGGAAAGTTAGGGGGGTATTACCATAATAGTTTGGTCCGTGCATGGCATTGCTTATCCAACTGCCATCGCCTACAGTTTCCATCATGTCAATCTCGCCGCAGGCAGGCCATTCGCCTTCTCCCAATGCCCAGAATGCCGGCCACAAACCTTCGCCCGATGTAAGCTTCATTCTCGCCGAGGCGCTGCCGTAAGTAAATTCCATTTTGGCGCGGGTGTTTATCCTGCCCGAAATAAAGTCATATTTCTTCTGCTCTTTGCTGGTATAACCGGGAAGATATTTTGGCTTGATCATCAGGGCGCCGTTTTTAGCGCCTTCTGCAGCCTTACCATGTACCGTATAAAGCACTGAGGCCGAATCGACATAAGCCTGTTGCTCATCGTTGACAGTTTCGCCGGTAACTTCTACATTCCATTTACTGCGGTCGAGGCTTTTGCTGTTAAAATCTTCAAAAAATACAGTGTCAACTTTGGCTTTTTGCTGCGCGATGGATGGAACAGACACGATAAATGCCAGGAAAAATAAAAGGAAGAAGGTTTTCATAATTGGTGTTTATTTCACAATGTAATTATAATAAATCGGCGTCAACGAACGGCCAACAACTTTTGCAGTTGCACTAACCGGATAGCCCGCGCTGTTGTATTTATAGGTATATACATCCGCATTTTTGGTAACCACATTGTTTATCAGCGAATTGGCATCAGGATAAAGCAGGTACATCAAAAAGTAATTGTTGGGCGGTACTGCCGAAAAATAGCTTTTCATGTCATCATAGGTGTAAAATACCTCATCATACAGATCAAGGCTGCCATCAGTTTTATAGTTTTTCAAACTGGCCACATTTCCCCGTTCATCATAGGTAAATACTGAATACCCAGCATGAAGTGTGCGTATTTCGGTTACTTCATGTTTGTCATCAAAAGTAAGGTAGGCCGTGTCCGGTTCTTTGGATGGAACTTTGGTTACAAATCCTATAGCTGGCGTGTAAAAGAAATCAAATTCTTTAGCCAGGTTGCCGCTGGGGGTTATAGTTTTAGCCATATTAACGCGCCCGGCTGCATTATAGGTGATAGTGAAATAATGCCCATCGCCATTTTTTACCAGTGTTAAACGGTTCTGATTGTCATAAAAATATTTCGTCGTATCAATGGGCAGACCATCGGCCCTGTCGTCAATTATTTGCTCACTAAGCAGGTAGACCTTTTGCAAACGCTCACCTTTTTTACAGGAAAATGCTATAAATACCATCAGCCCCAAAACACTAAACAACAGCTTCTTCATGAATAAAATATGCAGATTTTATAACCGGTTTGAGAAATGTGCTTGAAAAGATACTATTTTTTTGATTAACAATATGATATAATGACTTTTTAATTACTTCGGCTTTTATAAATTGCAATCGTCACTTAAAAGGTTGACTGTTTCGCCTCACCTAAATCCTCTCTAAAGGAGAGGACTTTAATTGCACGGCAATATATAGCCCCTTGCCATTAGAGAGGGGTTGGGTGCGGCAACGCTAAACTATATAAATTGCACTTTACGCAAATTACATTATGCACCGGGGCGGATTTATAAGAATATTCCTGATCATAGCGGCTATCAGCCTTCTGCTGGACTGGTATGTATTTAATGGCCTGAAGACCTTTGTGAAGGGTTGGAAGTCAGTCCGGTTAAGGAGAATTGTGCTTTGGGGGTATTTGTTCGTTTCCATCGGTGTTACTGTTTTATTTGTGGCAGGTACTGGTAGTTTTAGCACTGCCAAAGGAATGACACCATACCATGAGTGGATGCTGAGCCTGCTGATCACTCTTTTTATTACCAAAATAATTTTCTCCCTGGTTTTGCTCATCGGCGATATCGGGCGACTTTTTTACGGCGTGGTTGATTATGCTATCAATCGCAATGTGAAGAAACGCGGTGAGCCATTCTTCCCGGCGCGCCGCAAGTTTATCAGCGAGATAGCCATCCTGGTAGCAGCCGTACCTTTCACAGGTTTCCTTTATGGCATGTTTAAAGGGAAATATGATTACAAGCTATACAAGTCCACCCTTTATTTTGACGATCTGCCAGATGCTTTTGACGGGTTTACCATTACCCAAATTTCTGACATCCATTCAGGTAGCTTTGATAACAAGAGTGCTGTTCAGCGGGGCATCGATATGGCTAAAGCGCAAAAGAGCGATCTTTTTGTTTTCACCGGCGATCTTGTGAATAACGCCGCATGGGAGATAGAACCCTATATGGATATGTTTAGTCAGTTGAAAGCGCCATACGGGCAATTTTCCATACTGGGCAATCACGACTACGGCGACTATATTCATTGGGATAGTGATGCTGAGAAAAATGCCAATTTAGAGAAGTTGAAAGAACATCATCATACATTGGGGTACCGACTCTTGCTTGATGAAAACGTGGTGATAGAGAAAGGCGGGCAAAAGATAAGCCTGATTGGTGTACAAAATTGGGGTAGGGGTTTTGTGCAAAAAGGCGACCTGGATAAGGCAATGAGGGATGTGGATAAAAATGCGTTCAAAATCCTCCTCTCGCATGATCCAACTCATTGGGAAGAAAAAGTCCGTTACTATCCCGAAAAAATACAATTAACCTTATCGGGGCATACACATGGTGCACAGTTTGGTGTGGAAGCAGCCGGCTTACGCTGGAGCCCCGTAAAATATGTTTACCTCGACTGGGCCGGGTGGATGGAACAATATGGACGCCAGCTGTATGTGAACCGGGGCTTCGGCTTTCTGGCATTTTCGGGCAGAGTGGGTATTTGGCCAGAAATTACGGTGCTTACTTTGAAGAAGAGAGCTTGATCTATAAATAAAAACAATTTTGACAGCGCTGGCATTGTATTAGTAAGTAATCAATGCACATGGCTACAGACAAATTAAAGATCATTCGCCCCGGAAAAACAGAGGCAAAGCATACCCATCGTGATAACTGGGAAGTGATGAAACCTTTCGTGATATTTTCATTTAAAGCACTTAAAATGATCGGGTCGGGTTTGATAGCTATAATAAACGCATTACCCACTTTAAAGCCACATACCGATAACACAGTAATAAAACGGCGCTGATTATTCTAAAATGAGGTTGTTCACTTTGCTCACTAATTCATCCAGGCCAAAGGGTTTGGCAATAATGTCATCACAAGGCAAAGACGAAAAATCTGCCCCGCGGTGATAAAAGTAGGAGCATAGCATTACCGGTGTGCTTCCAAACCGGGGGTGCCATTTCAGTTGGTGGCAGATATCATCGGATGATTTGCGCCCGGCAAGCCTGTCGTCAAGTATAAATAAGTCAGGTTGAAAAATTTTGGCAATTTCTATCAGGTTACTGCTGTCGGAAGTGATCAATACCTGGAATTTTTCATAAGTGAGAGCTTCCTCTACAGCTTCCAGTATAAACTGGTTGTCGTCTAATACCAATATACGCTTTAGCATAATCGTGTTTGTCTAATAAGGGGTTGTTGTGTAAAGGTTTTTCCATTCAAATCAATATGAATTAAAACTTCCTAAAGCTTTCTTATGACTGTATAAACGAAAATAGGTTTAAGCTATTTTATGTAATAATGTTAAAAAGTGTAAAATTGATGTAAGGTTTTGTTATAAAATATTGCATTTAGTATACCTGACGCCTGTTTTTTGTCACTTGCAAATACTTATTTCTTTAAATATCATCATTGGAATGAATTGTATTATTTTTGTTGCAAATAATATATACGCTTATGAAAAAACTATTGCAAACATCCAGCCTGATCATAGTATTGACAATTGCTTTTACAGCATGTAATACCGTTAAGAAACTGCCCGCTACAGTTGCCGGTGCATCTCGCGCCCGCTTTGTAGGTAATTGGACACTTACTAAAGTTAGTTACGAAGGCCTTGTACCCGGAGCGGTACAAACCGTATTTGACCAGGGCGCCCCCGAAGATTTTAATGGCAGCACCTGGAACCTGACTAATAGTGGTAACGGCAAATACACTTTAGCCAATGGGACATCACAAACCATATTCTGGTCGTACAGCAACACCAATGGTGAGATATTCCAGTTTAAAAAGCTTTACCAGGGTGATAGCGCCAGAAAGGTACAGGAAGGTTATCAATTGGTGTTGGCCGGTATCGACGACAATTATATGACTTTGAAATCTCCGGTAAGCCTGGGCGATAAAACGGCTTATGTGGTTTATGCATTCAGCAAAAGCAAGTAAGGAGAGAAATATTAAAATAAGTACACATGTCATTTCGAATGAACGGGAAGGATATGTGTAATGGCGTGAGGAGAAATCTTATACATCTTGCATTGTTCGCCTTGCAATTTGTATAAGATTTCTCACCCGCGCCATAGCGCAGGGCTTACCTGCGGATTCGAAATGACATCGTTTTTAGAAGTTTTATTTATTGTGCAGCCTGTGTAGCCTGTTGTTTCATCTGATCATTAGCAACAATTACAATTTCTACACGGCGATTTTGTGCGCGGCCATCAGCAGTACTGTTCAATGCAATTGGTTCTGTTTCGCCCTTACCCTGGGTAGTTAAGCGCGATCCATTGATCCCTTCGCCAACTAAAAATGCTTTTACGGCACCAGCTCTGCGGATGGAAAGATCCATATTATGCGCAGCAGTACCGGTGCTGTCTGTATGTCCCACTACCAAAATATTGGTTTGCGGATTATTTTGCAGCGATACAGCCAGTTTTTTCAAACTGGTTTGAGCTACCGGTTTTACGTTTGTTTTATCGATATCAAATAAAATGCCCGAGTCGAATTTTACAAGGATACCTTCACCTTCACGGGTAACAGTAGCTCCGGGGACGGTTTGTTTGATCTCAGCAGCTTGTTTATCCATTTTGTGACCAATTAAAGCGCCCGCTGTGCCACCTACTGCACCACCAATGATGGCGCCTAATGCAGTATTACCCGCTGCTTTGCCGATAAAGGCGCCAATAACGCCACCGCCGCCTGCACCAATAGCAGCGCCTTTTTCTGTTTTGGTGAAAGAGCTACATCCCGAGAATAAAATACTTGCTGTGGCAAAGGATATGCCCAATGTGGCAACTTTGATCTTCATGTTCTTCATAGTCAATAGATTGTGCTTGTTGTAATGATAAAGTGATAGATATTAAATATCTATTTATATATACGGCAAAGATAGACACAGAAAAACTAATTACAACCTTATACATCAATGATAATATATTCTGATGATGTTATGACACGTATTTTATTGATATTATTACATCTAATATTTTAGTTGATACGGACTTATATTTTGAACTAAATAGAATAAACTGCAAAAAAATCTATCTTCGCGGCAGTGATCAGTCCGCGTTCAAAAAGTTATTATGTTGCTGCCATTATTATAGGTTTATCTGTAGGCATCGCTACACGCGATATGCCGGTTGGTATTCTGCTGGCAGTGGTGCTTATGATATTATTCTCTGAGCTGAGGAAAAAAGGCAGTCAATAAAAAAGGTGCCGCATTTGCAGCACCCTTCCGCTAAAAATAGAGCAGTTAAACTAATTAGTAGATATATATTGGGAGTTATTTGGCACGACGAACCGGATGTTTGATACCATCACGGCGGGCTTCCTTCACATCTTTCTTCAAATCCTTTTTATCAGCCTTTAAGTCTTTCTGAGCAGCCTGTGCGCCAGCCAGATCACCGTCCTTTACATCCTTTTGTTCAGTTTTTTTGTCTGCCTTAATATCTTTGATGTCTTTCCTTACATCTTTCTCGTCAACTCTTTTTACCTGTTTATCAGCCAGTTTAACCGGGTGGGTTACGCCTTCTGATTTTAAGGTTTTAGCATCAGCTTTGATATCCTGTTTCTCTGTTTTCGCTGCGGCAAGTTCCGTTTTAGCAGCTGCCAGGTTACCCTGGTTTATATCATGCTTAGCTTCAGCTTTGTCTTTATCGTATGCGCGGATGTCCTTGCGCATGTCTTTCATCTGTACTTTTACCTCAGTTGATGATGCTGTAGTGGTAGTTGCAGAGGGGGTACTTGTTTGGGCGAAAGCAGCACCTGCGAGAATTAATGCCACGACCGTTAATACAATTCTTTTCATAACTTTTCTTTTTAGTTTATTTGTGTTTTTGTTTGTTTGTTTCCGTTATGACTGTCAGAATGATATATGGTTTAATATGGGTAATAATATTTTTTTTCAACTAACTCATTAAACCATAAATCCGTATTACAGTCTATTAAGCTTTTATGATATATTATTAAAATTATTTGATGAAAATTTTTTACGTACCCCTATTATTTTTACTGCTCATTTGTACAGGCCGGGCATTTGCTCAAACCACATCAACCGAAGACCCGGAAGACTTATTGGATAAACTGGAAAACCAGGCCAAAGAACAGGATAAAAAAGCCTCGTTTAAGATCGGTGTAAATTATCTGAGCAATAACGTATTTATGGGGCGGGCGGATACCGTTCGCACGCCTACTATTTTGCCCGAGATGAAATATATTTTCAAAAACGGCATTTACCTGGCAGCAACAGCAGATTATATTCCCAACCGTGTAACCAATAAACTAGACGGCGGAAGTGCCGCATTTGGATACGATTTTGATATTACCGACGACTTTACCGGGGGCGTATCGTTTACCAAACTGTTCTACACCGCAAACAGTACGCAGATCGGTTCAGCTATTGGCAGCACCATTAATGCTAATTTGAGTTATAATATTGCTGATGTTATCACACCTATTGTCAGTGTCGACTATAATTTTCTGAAGCAAGATTTCGGGCATGACATCTTTTTAAACGCAGGCATATCGCACGATTTTGCTATTGAAGGAATATTTGGCAATAAGGACCTTTTTATTATTTCCCCGTCTGCTAACCTGAACGCAGGTACACAGAACTTCTATGATGCCTACTTTGTGCTCAAAAAATATAAGCTAACCAAAAAGGCCCTGGCTTTAGAACAGGCCGCCGAAAGCCTGATCATAAAACGGGAGGATCAATTAAGTAAATTTAAATTACTTGATTATGAGCTTTCCGCACCCATTGAATATAAAGCAGGGGTACTAATATTAAGCTTTACACCAACCTATGCCATTGCCGAAAATAAACTGCCACCTCGGGTTACCAAAGGCATGGTTAATACCTCGGGTATATTCTATTTTGAGGTAGGAGCAGCGTTGAAATTTTAAAGAGTTATTTCTTTTTGAATTTCTTACCTGGATTACGGCTAGTGTGAAATATAGAATAGACGATTACTTCTTTCTTTATTATTTCAAATACAATTACATAAGGAAACTTATACAACACGGCTTGTCTGAAATTTCTCTTGATTTTGCTATAGACTAACGGCAATTCTTCCAATTTGTCATAATAGCTCTCTAGTTCATCGAGAAAAAGATCGCCCAATCCGACTTGTTGTTCATTGTACCATTCATATGCCTCTTTTGCCATTTCAATGGCTCTGGGCTTGATAACAAGTTGATACATTAAAATGGTCTTTCGCCTTTGATTATCTGTCTGGCCTCGTTTCGGGTATACGATTTGCTTTGCCCACTAAGATGCAACTCCCGTTCCATTTCCAATATTTGTAATTGTTCATCAGATAGAACGAAAGTTTCTTTTTCCTCTATGTCTTTTTCTAATAAAGTATACACAGCCTTAATTTTATTGTCATCAGCGTTTGCCAGATAAGACATTAAACGGTTACGGATTGCTGCAATGGTCATATACAAAGTTAAGTAATTAAGGTCTCATATCTCAAATCTCATATCTCAAATCCGCGCAGCACCCCCAATCGTTAAATAATGTTAAAAGATGTTAAACCGAAGCGCCTGATAATAAATAGCTTACAAATAAGCCGGATATTAGGGTATTGATAAACTTTTACCCTCGTAACCATGCACTTTAACAAGATCAACAACCTTTTGGGTTGGCTCTGCTTTGTCATTGCATCCACTACCTACATCCTTACCCTCGAACCATCCGTAAGCTTTTGGGACTGCGGCGAATTCATCGCCTGCGCCTATCGCCTGCAGGTATCGCACCAGCCGGGATACCCCCTTTTCGCCATGATTTGTAAGGTGTTCTCCTTATTAAGTTTCGGCGACGTGCATAAGGTAGCCTACTTTACCAATATGGCTTGTGCACTGGCCAGTGGGGCAACCATCATGTTCCTGTTCTGGACGATCACACTAATGGCAAGGAAGATGATGCTGAAGAATGGCGATCAGCCTGACGGCGTTAAACAAACACTCATCTTTGGTGCAGGTATTGTTGGCGCGTTGGCCTTAGCTTTTAGCGACACATTTTGGTTTTCGGCTGTGGAGACGATCGTTTTTGCCATGTCGGCATTGTGCACAGCTATTGTATTTTGGGCAATATTGAAGTGGGATTCACATTCATCCGAACCCGGCGCCGACAAATGGATTGTATTTATTGCCTATATGATCGGTTTATCCATCGGTATACATCTTCTAAACCTGCTTACAATTCCTGCTGTCGTATTCGTTTACTATTTCCGCAGATATAAAAATATCAGCCTAAAAACCGGCATTATTGCGCTCCTTATTAGTATTGGTATACTGGCATTTGTACAATTCGGCATCAGGGGATATACAGTTGCAATTGCGGCTTATACTGACCTTTTCTTTGTAAATACATTGGGATTGGGTTTTGGCAGTGGAGCGATTTTCTTTTTTATTCTGCTGATCGGTGCATTGATATTAGGTATTCGCTACAGCATCCGCAAGGGTAAACCGGTGCTCAACCTCGCTTTGGTTTGTATCACGTTTATCTATTTTGGCTACTGTTCGTTCGCTTATGTGCCTATCCGCGCAACTGCCAATACCGACCTGAATAACTCGCATCCTGACAACGCCTTTACCTTATACTGGTACCTGAACCGGGGCCAATATGGCGATGTGCCTTTGGTATCGGGACCATATTATGATGCTAAAATAACCGACCAAACTGATGGCGGTACTATATATGCCAAAGGCAAAAATAAATATGAATCGGCTGGAAAGACACCTGTTTATACTTACGACCATACAACAGTTTTACCCCGCATGTTTAGCCAACGGGACCAGGATCCGCAGTTTTATAAGCAATGGCTCGGACTTTCAGACAACGATGTGCCTACTTTTTCGGATAATCTTCGATTTATGTTCACCTGGCAGATATGGCAAATGTACGGGCGGTATTTCCTGTGGAATTTTGCCGGGCGTTATAATCAGCAGGACGGTCAGCTTCAAAAAAGCGGTATGCATGATTATGCCAATGGCGACTGGACAACCGGTATCTTCGACAAAGGCAAGCATCTTCCAAATTCTGTTCTGAATGATAAGGGTTATACACCGCTTTATGCACTGCCTTTAATACTTGGGTTGATCGGCTTGTTTTATCATTCCCGCCAAAGCAAAAAGGATGCATTTATAGTTGGATTGTTCTGGTTCTTTACCAGTATTGCCATTGTAATGTATGTAAACCAGGCATTTCAACCTCGTGAACGCGATTACTCGTATGTGAGCTCGTTTTATGCTTTTGCTATCTGGATTGGCATAGGGGTGATCGCTATTGCAGAATTTATGCGCAAAAAAGTAAATGCCCGCACGGCCAGCTTTGCTACTATTGGTTTGTGTCTGCTGGTTGGTCCGGTACTGTTAGTAAAACAGGAGTGGAAGGGGCATGATCGCTCAACCAAGTTGACGGCGCATGATATGGCATACAATTACCTGATGTCGTGCCCTAAAAATGCGATTTTGTTTACTGGTGCCGACAATGATACCTACTCATTATGGTACGTGCAGGAAGTAGAAGGAGTAAGACCAGATGTGCGGATTATCGTAAACACGCTATTCGGAAGCGACTGGTATATCCACCAAATGCAGCGCAAAACGAACCAATCAGAGCCGCTGCCTATCACCATGAACTTTGATAAATACAAGAATGGAACACGCGATTATATCCCCTTTAATGATGCCAGGTTACCTGACTCCGTTGAGCTGAAGGATGTGTTTGATTTTGTTACCTCCGACAACCCCCAAACCAAAGTAGAAATGCAGGACGGCGAAGTGCTGAACTATCTTCCAACCAAGAACTTTAAGCTTACTGTAAACGCTGATGCACTGGTAAAAAACGGCGTGATCACCCCGGATCAGAAGGGTAGGGTGGCAGACAGTATGCAATGGAAGTTCCCGGGGAATTACCTCATGAAGGATAACCTGGCACTAATCGATATACTGGCTCATAACGACTGGAAAAGGCCAATATGTTTTACAGTGACTATGCAAAACGATGGCTTCAACGGGCTGCAGAACTATTTGTACAAGGAAGGCTTTGTTTATCACCTGATCCCATTCAAGCCGGAAGTAAATAACCAGGCTAAGCTAAACACCCGGGTGATGTACGATAATGTAATGAACAAATTTAAATGGGGTAATTACAAAACAGCTAAATATTTGGATGAGCAATCAACCGGGTTATTTTATACGCTCATCACCAATACATTTACCGAGCTTGCCAATGGTTTAATGGCCGAAGGTCATAATGATATGGCATTAAAAGCCATACAGAAATACGATAACGAGATGCCGGATATTTATCCTTATGTAGGTATCGCCCAAAGCAAATTCAGGGTGATCGATACGGCTTATCGCTTGCATGCTAATAGTGTGGCGAATAAATATGTGTCGAGTATGGATAATTATATTACCGATCAGTTGAATTATGATTATAACCTGCTGCAAGCAAGTCCGGGTGACGTAAATACCTCCGATGTGCAATTTGAAATGTCGGTGCTGAATGCCATGACGCAAATCACCAAGGATAACCAGGAATTAGCTTTGAATACCAAATTACAGTCGCAGTTAAGCGATTATGAAAGCAAGTTTGCCAGTGTGATTGGGAAGCAGCAATAAAAGTAAGCAACAATAAGGAAAACCTCGGGTGTCACACTGAGGCGCTCGAAGTGTGGTGCGGTAAGGCCAGCCCGCCATGCTTCGAGTGCCTCAGCATGACACCCTTCTTTAACCATTCAACGGCAACGTTACTACAAACTCGGTAAACTCGCCTTCTTTGGTATCAATGTGAATACTGCCCCCATGGCCCTTCACTACAATATCATAACTTAAAGATAGGCCAAGCCCGGTACCTTCTCCGGTAGGTTTGGTGGTAAAGAAGGGCTGCATGATCTTGTCTTTAATAGCCTCCGGTATACCGTTACCATTATCCTTTACTTTGATCAGGATAGAGCCGTTGTCTTTTGCAGTACTTACCTCAACAGTCGGTTGGTAGTCAGGTCCCTCAGTTTTAGATTTTTGATTTACCGCATAAAAAGCATTGCTGAATAAGTTGATTAATACCCGGCCAATATCCTGCTGCACGACATTCACCTTCGGCAACGAACTATCAA
>JAFDZM010000092.1 GCA_018266915.1 Bacteroidota bacterium
TTAATAATTTACAACAAACCATTTACTACCTAACTCTTATCCCGAACTCACGTTAGTTAATCAGTTATTTGTAGAGACGCAATGCGTTGCGTCTTTCTAAATTGTTTCTCTCCTTCCTTTATTTTGTAATAATAATTGTAGAACAAGGAGAATGTAAGGCAAGGTGAACGGTTGGCTCAGTCGGATCTCTTTTCAATGTTATTTGCTATAGTATTGGTCTGTTATAATCCTGGTATTAATATTAGAAGCATTATCATAAAGGTTCGACTCCGAGTGTATAGTTAATTTAGATGAATTTATTTGTGTTATTTGGTTTGAAATTGAAACGCTGCTGTCTACCCGGGCAGGTAAGAATAATGGAAATGGAGTAGGAAGAAAAACATAATTACTGTGATAATTGGAAAAACTCAGTGTGTTGCCGCTAATCTTATAATTCCCGGCAATTGTATCAAGTAAGCCACTTGAACTATAAAGATTTATAAATGAGCCATCTTTATTAAACTGCAATTTATCATTAAAATTAGTCGTAGTCTCAGCAGTAGTGTCTGCCTCTTTTACATTTCCTAAATATTCGACAGAATGTATAGTGGTCAGACTCCATTTACCTATAATAAGTGATTGAGGTTGATTGTTGTCTTTTTTACACGCTATAATGCAAAAAAGAACTAAGGCAATAAGAATAACGAGTTTTCTCATAAGATTTAAGGTAAAAAATAATTCAATCAAAGGTAACAAATATTCAACTTAATTGCTTTTTATGTTCTGTTCCGTTCTTTATTTTGTTTCACTCCGCAAAGAACGGAACAGCACTGTCCTAGTTTTCTTGTCCGTCCGCTATTTTGTTACACTCCTTAGCGGACGGACAGAACAACGTTATTAAAATAAATAAAATTATTTATTAATAAAGAATTATTTGTATATTTGCATTAATCCGATCTACTTACCACACGTACTACACAGCAAGCCATATATGAATATGGTGATGAGGAGGTATTATTAAAATTTCAGATAGAAATTTTAATCTTAGCAAATAACCTATTCAACATAATCAACTTAATCTAACTCAATCAACCACTTAACTTAATCACTAGTCAACCAAAGTACAGCATCATCAATAAACTGTTGCCATATACCATCAGGTTGCCATACATCTTCAATAAATTCCTGCATTTCATGCTGATTCAAAATCTCAGTAGCAAAAAGATATAAACCAGTAAATGCAGATGCACGATAATTTGCAGCACAATGAACCAATGTTTTTTGATGACTATGCTCATTCATCAGCCTGATAAAGTCAGTTAACTCACTCAACTGCGGATCATCAAAAATAATTGGCAGGTGATGATAGGTTAACCCAAGCTTAGCAACCGATGCAGCTTCATCAGCCAAAGCATATTTGCCATCTGCTAAACCTAAGTTGATAACAACCTGATAACCATCATCAGCAATACTTTGCAACTGCCCCTCTCTCGGTTGACCTGCACATGCCAGTATATCAGATACCTGTTTGAAGTTGTAGATGTCGCTCATGATGTAAAGATAGTGAGTAGTTGATTAGGTTAAGTGGTTGATCGGTTGACATTGCAGATAAATTCCCCTCTTGAGAGTAATAGCCCATCATTTGACAGACGGCATTAAACTTCTAAAGAGAATAAGT
>JAFDZM010000093.1 GCA_018266915.1 Bacteroidota bacterium
TTCAAAAAATATTTGCTTTTAAACACAGTTCATTCTGAGCGATAGCGAAGAATCTATTACTATATATCTTGAGTACCCAACAACTTTACGGAATAGATGCTTCACTCTGTTCAGCATGACAATCCTTAATTAAGTAATTGCTTTTCCTCTAACAATACTGCCACTACCAACTGCCACAGCTACTTCCTTCACCACCCCAATTGTTAACCCCACATCATTATTCCTTTAATAGTCAGGTTCGCACTTCCGGGTTTGGGAAATAAAACGTACCTTTGCGCCAAATTTTGGAGCGGCATTTTATGCAAAAAATCAGGAATATAGCGATTATCGCACACGTTGACCACGGTAAAACCACCCTTGTTGACAAAATTTTACACAGTTGCGCCATTTTCAGGGACAACCAGGAAACCGGCGAATTGATATTGGATAACAACGACCTGGAGCGTGAACGTGGTATCACCATCGTTTCTAAAAACGTTTCGGTTCGCTACAAGGATGTTAAGATCAACATCATCGATACCCCGGGCCACGCCGATTTTGGCGGCGAGGTGGAACGCGTGTTGAAAATGGCTGACGGTGTGTTGTTATTGTGCGATGCTTTTGAAGGCGCTATGCCGCAAACACGTTTTGTAACGCAAAAGGCATTGTCACTTGGTTTAAAACCGATTGTGGTTGTAAACAAAGTGGATAAAGAAAACTGCCGTCCTGAAGAGGTTTATGAGCAGATATTTGAATTGTTCTTCAACCTGGAGGCTACCGAGGAACAACTGGATTTCCCAGTGATCTACGGTTCGTCGAAACAAGGCTGGATGAGCACCGACTGGAAAAAACCGACAGAAGATATCTTCCCGTTGATGGATACCATTTTGGAACATATCCCCGCTGCTCCGGAAGTAGACGGTACGCTGCAAATGCAGATCACCTCGCTGGATTACTCATCATTTGTTGGTCGTATCGCTATCGGTCGTGTGGCTCGTGGCGTTATCAAAGAAAATCAGCCGGTATCGCTTGTAAAACGCGATGGCAAGATCCAGAAATCAAGAATTAAAGAGCTTTACACTTTTGAAGGATTGGGTAAAGTAAAAGTATCCGAAGTGAAATCGGGTGATATTTGTGCTGTTGTAGGTATAGAAGGCTTTGAAATAGGTGATACTATTGCTGATTTTGAAAACCCGGAGCAACTTGCGGTAATTAAGATTGATGAGCCTACTATGAACATGCTCTTCACCATCAATACTTCACCGTTTTTTGGTAAAGAAGGCAAGTTTGTAACCTCACGCCACCTGCGCGACAGGCTTTACAAGGAGATGGAAAAGAACCTGGCGCTGAAGGTTGTTGAAACTGAATCGCCTGATTCATACCTGGTGTATGGTCGTGGTATCCTCCACTTGTCAGTATTGATCGAGACCATGCGCCGCGAAGGTTATGAATTACAGGTGGGTCAACCGCAGGTAATTGTGAAAGAGATTGACGGCGTTAAAAATGAGCCGATCGAAACCCTGATTGTTGATGTTCCTGGTGATGTAGCCGGTAAGGTGATCGAACTGGTAACTCAACGTAAAGGCGAGTTACTGGTAATGGAACCCAAGGGCGACTTACAGCACTTAGAGTTTGAGATTCCCTCACGCGGTATCATCGGCTTAAGAAATAACGTGCTAACTGCTACTGCAGGTGAAGCTATTATGGCGCACCGCTTTAAATCATATGAGCCATGGAAAGGTACTATCCCTGGCCGTTTGAACGGAGTTTTGGTGTCGATGGAAAAAGGCCAGACTACGGCTTACTCTATCGATAAACTGCAGGATCGCGGCCGTTTCTTTGTTGATCCGGGTGTTGATGTATACGAAGGCCAGGTATTGGGTGAGCACATCCGTGATAACGATTTGGTGATCAACGTGGTGAAAGGCAAGCAGCTAACCAACATGCGTGCGTCAGGAAGCGATGATAACGTGCGTATTGCTCCGGCTATCAAGTTTTCATTAGAAGAATCAATGGAATATATCCAGGCCGATGAGTACATCGAAGTAACACCTCAAAGCATGCGTTTAAGAAAGATATTCCTTACAGAAAACGAACGCAAAGTGAATTCGAAGAAGTTTGTGAATCAATAAATGAATATAATAATAATTTAAAAGCCTCATTGTGAATAACATTGTGGCTTTTTTGTTGGATTGACTTTTTAGAACCTGGAATTTTTATTAACTTTCGCAATAAAATCTAAATCTTATAACAAATGAAAAATCATTTTCGCGTGCTGCTCCTCATCTTTGGTGTGGCTCTTTCAATTGTTTCGTGTAAGAAAGACAAGCCGGTAGAGCCAGATCATTCAATTGTACTTCCAATTGATACTTTAAAAGTTTCCACAGGTGAGTCGGTACAACTTACAACAAAAAATTACAGTGCAGATCAATTAACCTGGACGTCGTCCGATACTGCGATTGTCAAAGTAAATGCAGCTGGGTTAGTAACAGCTTTCAAACAAGGCAATGCCACAATAACCATAAAAAGTAAAGCCTACGGAAACACTGCTATTCGCAACGTTGTAGTACAGGAAGCGACTATACTTGGGTTCAGCAATCTTACAATTCCTGCGGCCTCGTCAAAGCAATTGCTAGGACAACATTATGCACAGTCGGAGTTCACCTGGTCGTCATCTGATACGACCATAGCTACAGTTGGTACTACAGGATTAATAACTGCTCTTAAACCCGGTAGTGTTACTATAACAATAAAAACAAAGACTTATTCGGTTTCAGAAACGTTGAGTTTAACCGTCACAGATGCTAAATTAACCGATGTGGGTGTTGGTGCTGATGGATCGGTGTTTGTAGTAGGATCTGATACGGTGAACTCCGCAGGCGATCATAGCATCTTTAAATTTTACAATAGCCAATTCCATAAAATAGCAAACGGATCGGGCGTTAGAGTAGCGGTATCCCCGCAAGGTGCTCCATGGATAGTCAATAATTCAAACCAGATATTTAATTATTCAGGCGGTGCATGGGCGCAGGTAACCGGCTCAGCCAGTGATATTGGTATTGGTGCAAACGGTTCAGTGTTTGCAGTAAGCACCCAGGTAGTAACTGTAACAGGCGGTTATGCAATCATTAAGTGGAATGGTTCTGGCTGGGATACGATGCCTTACTCTGCTGGCGTCCGAATCGCAGTAGACCCGTATGGCGTTCCATGGGTGGTTAATTTATCTAATCTTGCTTATCAGTATGGTGGTTATTTATGGAACCAGATTCCGGGAGTAGCTGCTAATGACGTGACAATAGGCGGTGATGGCTCAGTATACGTAAGTGGGGCCGATACAGGAGTACCGAGCTATAGCCCGTCAGTTTATAAATATAATGGCGGTATATGGTCACCAGTAACCGGGCCGTCGAATGTTACCGATCTGTCTGCAGATGCAAATGGTAAAATTTGGTATCTGGATAAATCAGGAGTGTTACATTCACCAGTAAACTAAAGTATTTTAGTAAAATTCAATTATGTCAAGCTAAACCTGCTAATTACGGGTTTAGCTTTTTTTATACCTTTACCAACCAAACTATGCGCATACCAGGTATCCCGGGATTTGATCAGGAAGCACTCGAAAAGTATTTTAAAAATACGGGATGGCTTATGCTGGCACGAGTTGGGAGCCTTGCTATAAAATTCCTTATAAACACTTTTGCCCTTTCCAGTTATTTGGGTGCGAGGCAATTTGGCGTATTGAACTACCCCACCGCTTTAATGGCCTTCTTCTTAGCATTAGGCGCACTGGGCCTGGATGGTTTTGTAACGCGGGAGTTATTGGATCACCCTGATAAGAAGGATACCTTATTAGGAACATCCTTCTGGATGAGATTAGTTGCAGGTTTTGGAGTAATTCCATTGGTATATGTTGCCTACACCATAGCCAATCATTTAAATCATCTTGATACCCCCTTTCACTATGTCTTTATAGTTGCCTTCACAGCCGTTATACAATCGGTAAATATTATCGATAGTTTTTTCCAGGCTAAGGTACAGGCAAAAAAGATCATGTATATAAATGTCAGCGGTAACATTATATCTGCTATAGTCAAACTGATATTGATCCTTTTAAAGTTGCCTCTGATATGGTTTGTGTACTCACTTGTGTTTGATGCAGCATTGATAGCGGCGGGTTATATTATATCTTATCTCAATAGTGGTAATACCATTTCCAAATGGAAATATGATTCGAGTATTGCTACTTATCTTCTAAAACATTCCTGGCCGTTGGCTTTTTCGGCCATACTGGTTTCTCTTTATATGAAGATTGATCAGGTGATGATACCAATCTATTTAAAAACAAGTGAATTAGGTATTTATTCAACAGTAGCAAATCTCAGCGAAAGCTGGTATTTTATCCCGGTGGCCATCGTGACGTCTGTTTTTCCGGCGATTATGCATGCCAGGCGCACGGACACAGATAGGTATAAAAAAAGATTGCAAAACATGTACGACCTGATGGTGGTTATCAGTATGGCGATTGCGCTTTTTATGACTTTCGCCTCTAAATTTATATATCATATTGCTTACTCCAGGCACCCTGAATTTTGGTCGGGAGCCCCGGTATTGGCAGTGCATGTTTGGGCAGGGGTGTTTGTATTTCTGGGAAGTGCAAGCGGGCAATACCTTATTGCAGAAGGTTATACTAAAATATCGATGCTGAGAACCGGCGTAGGTGCAATAGTAAATATCGTTCTAAATATATTTTGGTTGCCCAGGTATGGGATATTAGGTGCTGCCTATGCAACTTTGGCAGCATATGGCATAGCTACTTTTTTTATTGTTTTCATACCAAAAACAAGGGAGCAAGGTTTGCTTATGTTAAGGTCATTATTTTTAATTTCGTTGTTTCAAAAAATTAATAAACGTTGAGCAAAATTTCATCATTGCTGCAGGTTCTGAGTCAACCTAAACGACTGAAATCGTTATTGTCATTTAACAGCAAAGGGTATCTGAAGGATATCGGTTGGTTCAAAGCGTTTGACACCCGGTCTCCCATTGACGAGTTTGGTGATCCGATCCCATGGGTAACTTATTCCTTTATTGATTTTATAAGGGGCAGACTGAATAAGCAGCATGCTGTTTTTGAATTCGGCTCTGGTAATTCGACATTCTTTTATGCGAAATATGCAGGCGTTGTCGTTTCTGTAGAACACGATAAAGAGTGGTATGATAAAATAGTGAGCAAAAAGCCTGAGAACTCGGAGATGATCTTTTGCGAGCTGACCCGCGGCGGCGACTATTCCATTATGCCTGTTAAACTGGAAGAAAAGTTCGACATCATTATAGTTGACGGACGCGACAGGGTGAATTGTGCTACCAGGGCGGTAGATGCTTTATCGCCAAATGGTGTGATCGTATTAGATGATTCTGAAAGGGAGAAATATAAACCGGCGATTGATTTTTTAGTGAAGAATGGCTTTAAACATCTTGCGTTTAGCGGGATATCGCCGGGTCTGTTCTATCTTAAATCAACTTCGGTATTTTATAAGGATGATAATTGTTTGGGTATTTGATTATGGCAGCAGAGATCATCAGCGATAACGTTAAAATAGCATACGACGAGTTTTACCAAAAACACGACGAAGCCTGGCGCATGCTCAGCGCTAAATATAAAGCGCAACATATTGTTGACGTTTGCAAAGGGCATTCCTTCAACAAAGTGTTGGAAGTAGGTGCAGGAGACGGAAGCATATTGAAAATATTGGTCGATCAGAATTTTGCTCCGGAAATGCATGCGGTAGAAATATCAGAGAGCGGCGTAGAGCATATCAAAGCCCGGAATATAGCGAACCTGAAATCAGTACAGATATTTGATGGCTACTGTTTGCCTTTTGAAGATGATAGTTTTGATCTGATCATTTTGTCGCACGTTTTGGAGCATGTGGAGCACGAACGTTTATTATTGCGGGAGTTGAGACGGGTTGCTAAATACTTTGTTATTGAAGTCCCGCGCGATTATAAGGCAGGTGTGGATAACAGGATAAAACATTTTCTGGCTTACGGGCATATTAATGTATATACCCCGACTTCATTACGATACTTGCTGAAGACCGAGGGTTTTGAGATTGAGGCAGACCTGACTTCGATGATCGAACCGGAGGTGACAAAATTTAATACATACATTAACCAAAAGAAGCCCAAAAGCTTTGTTGCCGATCTGAAGATCAATTCGGAATATGCGGTAAAAAAGAGTTTGGTAAGCCTGTTTGGTAAAAAGGCGAGCGAAAAACTGGCAAATGCTTACACGGTACTTTGTAAAAAAGCAGATCACCAGGTAGAAATATTCTAATTCATTACGATGCAGAACCTTGCGCCCATAGCCTTATTTGTATATAACCGGCCTGAACACACGCGCCGTACCATCAGCTATTTGCAAAAAAATCTGCTGGCTGAAGAGTCGCGTTTGTTTATCTTTTCTGATGGTCCAAAAACGGATGCAGATAAAGCAAAGGTGGAGGAGGTGCGGCAACTGGCGAAAAGCGTAACCGGCTTTAAGTCGGTAAAGGTGATTGCCAGAAATGAAAACCTGGGGTTAGCCAATTCTATAATCAGCGGCGTAACCAAGCTGGTAAATGAATATGATAAGGTGATCGTTTTTGAGGATGATTTGCTTTCATCGTCTTATGCTTTGCAATATTTCAACGAGGCGCTTAACCGCTATGCTAACGAAGATAAGGTGATGCATATTGGCGGTTATATGTATGACCTGAAAGAAAAAGATCTGCCCGAAACCTTCTTTTACCGTGCTGCAACCAGTTGGGGTTGGGCAACCTGGGCTCGCGCCTGGAAACATTTTGAACCAGACATCGATAAACTGACCAAACAGTTTAGCAAACCAGGCATCCTGCGGTTTTCCATAGAAGGTACGATGAACTTTTGGAAACAGATGCGTGAATTCAAAGCAGGTAAAAACAATTCATGGGCCATACGCTGGTATGCATCGATATTTCTGAAGGATGGGTTAACATTGAACCCTGCACATTCGCTCATTAATAACATTGGTCATGATGGCACAGGCGTACATTCTAACATAGAAAAGATGTATGATGTGCAAATATCCCGGAAACCGGTAAAACATTTCCCTACTGAAATAAAAGAAAATGAAAAGGCCTATGCTGCTATTCGTCATTTCCTGAGCAAACGCAAAGGCAATCTGCTGCAAAGAGGCGTACGTTTTATGCGCAAAATGCAGGCGAAGTATTTGGTAAAGAAATAATACTATTTACTAACCAAATAATTTTTCAAGATTCTTATAACCAGCGATTATGACAATGTCTTTTGGACTTTTGTTAACATTGTTTTGGTGATTAGGGTCTGCTCCATTATCTAAAAACAATTTCACCATATCAAACCTATCTCCTCTACCCTTATCATTGAAAGTTGCAGTCCATAAAGGTTGATTACCATATTTATCTTGAATAGTTAGATCACCATCGTTTTTTAACAACAACTCAGCTAAATAAAGTTGCCCATATGTTGCAACATAATGCAAGGCAGTTAACCCATCTTTATCTTGCAAATTGACGTTAATGGCTGAATTAATAAGCAATTCAGCCATTGTATTAAGATCTCTGGCACAACAAATATGTAAGGCTGAGTAGCCAAATTTATTATAAATGTTTATTTCAAATTCAGACGTAATTAAGCTTTTAACAGCATCTAGCTGATTACTTTCGACCCAATCAAAGAAATTTTCCGAATTCATTATTTCAACTGCTTCATTATCTCCTCAATGGCTCTATCCAACTGAGGGTCTTTATTCTCCAAACGATCGGTAAATCCTGTTTTTACATAAATATCAGGTGATACACCTGTCTTCTCAATATCCTTGCCATCCAGTGTATAACAGCCCCATGCCGGTATGCGGTAAAATGAACCATCTACCAAGCCGCGACCGGTTGTAAAGATGATCCAGCGGTAAGTTTCTGTACCGATGATCTTACCCAGACCTAAAGCTTTAAAGCCTGTGGCAGTCATTTCGCCATCGCTGAGGGTTTGTTCGTTTACCAATAAAATGATCGGTTTGCCGGAAGGCGCAAAATTTGGCTGCGGACTGCGCTGACCGCCACGGTACTGCCATTGCAGATATGGTCGTTGTGAAAGGAACTGTAAGACAGCATCATGCACATTACCGCCGGTATTATAACGAAGATCGAGAATGAGCGCGTCTTTTTTGTAGGCATCATCCACCATATCCTGTAAAAACTCCTGTAATGCTTCGGAACCCATATTTTTCATATAGGAATAGGCTATCCGGTTTTTACTTTTCTCGGTAACTTCCTTGCGATTGCTCTCTATCCACTCATCATACAGGTTATCACTAAATTGCCCGCCTGACTCAGGATGGATTTTTACTTTTATTTCCCTGCCTTTACGGTCGAAGGTCAGCTGCAATTCTTTATCCAATGAAGGTTTGGTAAAGTAGATGTTCCGGTCCCGTTTTTCATCAACTGTAATGCCATTTACTTCTTTCAGACGGTCACCCGGTTCAACGTTGATCTCCACTTTATCGGCATTACTATTCTTCAGTACCGACTCCACTTTGTAAGGATCATCATTGCTGAATACGATGCCTGTTTCCATAGTACGGTAATGCAGATTTTTGCTTTCCTCGCTGCCTCCGGAATAGAATCCCTGGTGCGATGAGTTGAGCTCACCTAACATATCGTTCAACAATAAGCGCAGATCAGCACGGTTATTCAGATAAGGCAGATAAGTGCTGTAAGTATCATGAACCTTCTTCCAGTCGGTATTATGGAAACCGCCATCATAATAATTTTCTTCCAATCCAGCCCATGCTTCATCAAACATCTGCCTGAACTCGCTTGCCAAATCACGGTCAAATTTAAAATTGACATCGATTTTATCCAGCTTGGTATTGTCAATATTAAGCGTGTAGATGTTCCCCTGGGCTATTAAAAAGTATTTGTCTTTAGCTGCAGAAATATCAAATCCACGGGCATCTACGCCAGTAATCTTTTCTGTTTTGGGGTCTTCAAATGGCTGCAAAGTGGTTCTGTAAATCCCCCATTTGCCTTCTTCATAATTAGATGAGAAATACACTAATGTCTTATCGCCCTTCTGTATCACATAAGGCGAACCCTGATCGCCAAAGCCCGGGCCTATGCGCTCCAATCGCTTCATCAGGTCTTCGGTGTTGATCACAATATCAGAAGGTGCTTTCGGCGCAGGCTGCTTAGATAAAGGCTTCTTTTTAGTTTTTGCTGCAGTGTCTTTTTTATCCTCTTTAAACAGGTCGTTAAACTTATCTATGCGGAAAGCCTCATCAAACTTTTGAAGCGGCATACGATAAATATGGATATCACGTGCGCCATAAGGGAAGTCTGGGTACAAGCGCGATGAGCTGAAATATATATATTTTCCATCAGGTGACCAATACGGTTCCGATTCCGAAACGCCACTGTTGGTCAGGTTTAGAGTTTTACCGGAATGAATATCATAAACAAAAATATCCGACTCGAAATTTCTGTGCGCATTATAAACCACATACTGACCATTCGGTGAAATATAAGGCTGAGAGTTTTCAATCCCCCAAATCTCATCTTTGGCAATCGTTTTGATTTCCATCGATTTTAGGTCGATCAACTTTACTTCTTCACGACCGCTCAGATAAACGCCTTGTGTATGATCTTTGTTAACGCTGATGGCACGGTTGTTCTGCTTTTCATTAGTGATCTGTTTTTCTGTCCCAGAACCATCTGCCTCAACAGTATACCAGTTGTAATATCCACCCAAGGTCTGGCTGAATATCAATGATTTGCTGTCTGGTAACCATTTTACCTCGGTCACACGTTCTGCATTGCCACGCTCTATCTGGCGAACAAATTTGCCTTCCACATCACTTACAAACAGCTCACCGCGTGATACAAAAGCCAGTTTTTTGCCATCGGGCGATACATCCACCGCATCAATTTTGCCTTGCACGTTAAATTCTTTGTCCTTTGGCAATACATCGTTGCGGAAGATGGTAAAGCTCAACCTTTGAGTCTGCTTGGAAGCGACATCGTACACAAATAGCTGGTAATCTTTCTCAAAAACAATTTTCTCGCCATTTGCGCTAACAAAAGGTCTTTTAATAGAAGTTGGAAATTGAGTTAAAGAAGTCTTTTTACCATCCACGAAAGTGTAGAGGTTATATTCTCCGTTTCCTTCGTCAGATACAAAGTAGATATTGCCTTTTTGGTCCAGCGTAGTCCAGAAATCTTTGCCGATCCAATTGGTATATTGCTTGTAAGCTTTAGTTTTTGGATTGTAAGATTGAATATCAGGGTTGTAAGCACCTTTATAATGTTTACGGTTTGAGAAGAAATTACTTTCCCAGGTATCGCTGAAAAACAGTTCGCCGGTTAGCGGATGCTCTACCACGCCGTGAATGGTATTAAAATAATTGCCGAACACACGTTTTGGCGTACCGCCTTCCAATCCGATTTTATACTCGCTGAAGGCATTGTAACGATTGGAATTAAAGTAAATAGATTTTGAATCCCAGCTCCATGAATCGACTTCATCATTAGCATCGCTGAAGGTAATTTGTTTAACTTCGCCGCCTGCCATAGGCATGATGAAGACATCATTATTGCCAAACTGATTGGAGGAAAAAGCCAACCACTTGCCATCGGGTGATACATGTGCGTGGGTCTCTTCGCCGGGCATAGCGGTTAAACGTACTGCTGCTGAGCCGTTCAGGTCGGCCTTCCAGAGATCGCCTTCATAACTGAAGATCACCGTTTTGCTGTCAGGCGTTAATGTGGGATAGGAGGCGAAATATACCCCCTTGTCTTGTGCTTTTGTAAGATTTTGAACCAGGAATGCGGATAGAAGGATCAGGTATAGTTTTTTCATGCGTCGAAATTTATTTGAACTGAATAAATGTATTTTTGGGACATGCTAAAAGTAGTGCATTTAAATACCTACGATGGTAACGGCGGCGCAGGACGTGCCTGTATACGGCTTAACCGTGCACTATTAAGCCAAAATATTGATTCTAAAATTATTGTACACTATAAATTTGGAAAAAACCCGCAGATAGGTGACTTTAACACAAATTTGATTCAAAAAGCGTGGACAGCAGCTACTATCCTACTTGAAAGAGCATGGGCCAAACGCTATCTGAAGGCAGTTAAAACGCCATTTTCATTTACCTGGTTCGGGCGTTCGGTTATCCACCACCCGGATGTGAAAAATGCAGATATTATTCACCTTCATTGGATAAATCATGGTTTCTTAAACCCCAGGCACGTTGCAGAAATAGCAAAACTGAATAAGCCTGTAGTTTGGACCTTTCACGATAGCAACGCCTTTACGGGAGGCTGCCACGTGCGCTATACCTGCGATCATTTTGAGCGCGAATGCGGTGATTGCCCATTGCTGAAAAATGCATCGCCTGATGATTATTCTCATCGCATATGGAAACAGAAAAATGAAGCTTACCAAAAGTTAGGCTTTGATGTAATCGCTCCAAGTAGCTGGATGAAGAGTTCTATTTTAAGAAGTAGCCTGCTGAAGGATAAATCGATCAATCAGATCCCTAACACGTTGGAGACCGATATTTTTAAGCCACAGGATAAAACGGAGGCCAAAAGGGAAGCCGGACTGCCCGAAGATAAATTCATTTTGCTTAGCGGATTCATGCCGTCGCGCAAGGATATGCATAAGGGGACAAGCTATCTACTTGAAAGTTTGGAGTTATTAAAGACAAGATTAGGTGAAAAAGCTGATCAGGTTGAACTGGTAGTTTTTGGAAATAGGGACGATAAGAACCTGCCTGATTTTCCATTCAAAACCAGGTTTTTGGGTAAGATCAATAATGATGGGCAACTGGCGACTTGCTATGCAGCAGCAGATGCTTTTTTGATACCATCGCTTGAAGATAATTTACCATATACCGTAATGGAAAGCTTATCCTGCGGTACCCCGGTGATTGCATTCACAACTGGCGGTATCCCCGATATGGTGACACATGAAAAGAACGGGTATTTGGCAACTTATCGCTCATCAGAAAGTTTTGCTGATGGGATGGAATGGATGATCAATCATCCGGATAGGGAACAATTGAACCAAAATGCCAGGCAAACAGTGATGGATAAGTTTTCAGAGCAGATTATTGCGCAAAAGCATATCGATCTATATAAACAGTTAACACATTGAGTTCTTTGTGTACTTTGTGATAACCTTTGTGTTCTCTGTGGTTAAGTAATTCAACCACAAAGGGCACTGAGAAATTACACAAAGAGCACAGAGACTTATCTAAAATAATTTTATGTTTCAACCGAAATTAAGCGTCATTACCGTTGTGTTTAATAATGCAAGGGACATTGAGCGGACGATGCTTTCGGTTTTGGATCAGACTTACGCTAACATTGAATATATCGTTATTGATGGCGCTTCAAATGATGGTACTTTAGATATTATCCGCAAATACCGCGACCGCATTAAACTAATCAGTGAAAAGGATAATGGCATTTACGACGCCATGAACAAAGGCCTCAACATGGCCACTGGCGATTACGTGTTGTTCATGAATTCGGGTGATGAGATATACACAAGGGATACTGTAACCAAAGTTTTTGCAACTGCCGAGGATGCAGATATCTATTATGGCGAAACGGAAATGATTAACGATGATGGCGAAAGCTTAGGCCAGCGTCGGCATAAAGCACCTGAGAAATTTACCTGGCGAAGCTTTAAATATGGAATGAGTGTAAGCCACCAGGCTATCTATATCAAACGCTCACTAACCGAGCGTTACAGTATGCGCTACCATTTAAGTGCCGATATCGATTGGATCATTCGTGCTGCTAAAAAGGCTAAAAAGATCGTCAAAGTCGATGGCTATGTGGCCAAATACCTGGTAGGAGGGATGTCAAAAAAACGGCACCGCGAAAGCCTGGTTGAACGATTTGCTATTATGTCCCATTACTACGGACCGTTATTAACAGTATTCTACCATCTGGTAATTGCTTTTAGGCTGGGATGGTATTGGTTGAAGCATAAAAGGACCAATGATTAATCAACAATAATGGACAAAAAATAGCGATGAGTTTTAAACCCATCGCTATTTTTTTTGATAAGCTGTTGTTACGCAGCCTTTTTCTCGTCTTCAGGCTTCCTTTTAACGCCGGTATAGATTGCACCACCTAACGCTAACACAAGAAGGATAGAACCTGCTAGTGATATTTTCTCACCTGTATAGTAAGATGCCGGGTGGAATATAAATTCGACAGTGTGATTGCCTACCGGAATCACAGCTGCACGTAAAATGTAGTCAGCGCGGAAATATGGCGACTCCTTCCCATCTATATACATTTTCCAGCCTTTATTATAATAAACTTCAGAAAATACAGCAACTGAATTGGTACTACTACTGCTTTTGTAAGTCATATCATCAGGTGAATACTTTGTAAGTGTTATACTTGCATTGATTGGTACCTGGGGTTTTGCTTGCTCTATTTGAGTCTTGAAGCTCTGATCTACTATAGCTTTGTCTTTTGGAGAAAAGGCAGTGATCGCCTTCATTTCATCGTCGGCATTTTTTGCATACTCAATATCCTTTACAAACCAGGCATGCCCGCAAGCAGTTTCGTTGCGTACCATGTTCAAGTTTCCCGTTTTTGGATCCTGTGTAATAATGTATTTCACATTAAACATATCCACGATATCATGATTGAGCGACTTTGTAAATTGATTATCGATGATTTCCTCCATACGCTTCATTCTTGCCGCGCTGTAACCCCAAATCGTTTTATGGAAAAATGGCGTAGTAAGGTCGAATTTTGGCGCTTGGGTTAGGTCGACTACCCTGAAATCCGGATCAGTATCTTTTTGGATAAATTGATCGACTTCACGAGGTTTGGGTGCGGTCACATCCTGTTTATCAGCAAAACTATCCTCTCTCAGGTAACGCTTATCGATCTGCCACAGATCAACAAGTATAAGAGCCAGAAAAGCAATTGACAATACAGTAACATTAATCTTTTCTTTGATAAATGCGAACAAAATACCAAAGGTGATCACCAGGAATACCATTGCTCGGATAGCGTCAGCACGCTCAAGACTTTCGCGGTCGCGTACCAAAGCGCTCATAATAACATTAGCATTACCGCTGTCACCTTTAAGCACCTGGGTTAGCTCTTTCACAGTTGTGGCCTGATCGCTTGCTTTAAAACTAAGGAACAGATCGGGGAATACGATCAGTATCAGCGTAAGGCCACCTAGTATATAGAAAGTCAGCTTCAATTTCTTTAATATCTCGGCTTTGTTAGTTGAAATTGATGCTTCGTTGAGTGCTAACAAAGCAAGAATCGGAACACATAACCCCGTTACGGAAAGCACGGATTCGATAGCCCTGAACTTATTATACAGCGGGAAATAATTAAAGAACAGATCTGATACGTAAGGGAATGAATAACCAAAAGATAATAGAATGGTTAGAACTACGGATGCCAGCAACCACCATTTGACACGGCTTCTTACAATGAATAATCCAAAGATGAACAGGAAGCAAATTACTGCACCAAAATAATGTGGCCCGCTTGTAGACGGTTTATCACCCCAAAAAGTATTTAATCGCAGACCAATGCTGGCCAACTGTTGCAAAGCATTAGGAATCTGTTCCTGTGGAACACCTGCTGTAACAAGGGCTTTATTTAATTCAGAATTTTGCAGATCGAGCGATGAAAGACCAGTCTCGCCACCGTAAGCATTAGGCACCAGGAAGGTAAAAGTTTCGCCTACATTCTGGCTGTATTCGTACGCATATTTCTTATCCAGGCCATTGCTCGGCTCTGTAGAGTGCTGGGTTAGATTTGACTTTCCACGAATACTGTCCTTACCATATTCATACGTGCTCCATAATGATGAGGCATTCACCATTAAAGCGATAAGCGCTGCGCCACCCAAAAAAGCCATAGCTTTTAGGAATGGTTGTGTTGCTTTGGCCTTAATTGCATGATATAGTTCAATGCCAATAAGTATTAACAGAATAATCAGCAAATAATAGGTCATCTGGACGTGATTGGCCCTTATTTCCATTGCTAGAAATAGGGCTGTTAACGATCCGCCGAGCCAATATCGTCCTCTTAAGGTCAGTATAATACTTGCCAGTATTGGCGCAAAGAATGATATTGCAAACGCCTGGTTTGAGTGTCCGGCAACCAGTAAAATGATATTATAAGAAGAAAAAGCAAAAGCTATTGACCCAGCAGCTGCTAACCATGGATTCAGCTTAAGGACTGTAAATAGAAAATATGCTCCGAATATCAGGAGAAATATATTGTAAAGCGGATCGGGGAAAGCGTTTACTACGCCTTGCACTAACCAGGTAGTGATGTTGCTTGGATATCGTGCCCAAATCTGGTATGCAGGCATACCGCCGAATATTTGGTTTGTCCAAAGAATGGTGGTATCTCGTGCACGGTAATCATTAATTTCTTTTTGGGTCGATTGAGCGCCTATTACGTCAGTTTGGCCTAGGGTTTTACCCTGGAAAGCTGGTGCGAAGTAAACAAAACAAACTACCAGTAATATTGCGATAACTACAAAATGGACGCCATTTTTCTTGAACCAGTTATTCATTTAAGTTTTTTGAATGTGATAATACAATCCCCAAAAATAGAAATTTGACTGAGAAAAGGAATTATAATTAATTAGTCGGGAAGTCTGTTTAAGTTGGAAAGTCAGAAAGAGCGTTTGTGCTAAGATGCTGTTTAGCAATTGCTAAATCAAATTGTAATATTAAAACATCAGGAATAAGAGCGGCAGTCCTGCAAGGCCAATAATGTAAGCCGTAAGTGAAACTTTGTCGTAGTCTTCCCAATTTTTGTAGAGACTAAAAGCATTATATACTGCCAGTAAACCCAGAATAACCCAAAAGAACCAATGAATATGATGGTGAGAAGTAAAAATAGCTAAACCACCTGCCACTATTACATAATTGGTGGTTATAATAGTAAACGACGCCGGCGTACCGAAATGCCTGCGCTTAAATACGGTGGGCAACTCATTGGGATCCCTCATTTTATTTCTTCAAAATCTACAAAGTCTCCTTCTGAATCAGGTACCTGGCTTTTGGTTTGGGGGATATAATCCACCTTCACCTTCCCATCAGGTTGGTTTTGCGGGCGACGGTATTGCTGTTGTTGCTGACCTTGCTGCTGTGCCTTATTTACAAAGCTCTGAAAAAGCATAGGCAATAAGATACGAACAAGGCTGCGTATGATATATAATACAAGTATAGATATTAGCAGGAAGCGAATGAAATACATTGAATTAGAATTTTGGAATTACAAATATAAGTTAATAACGGCTAAAATGTTTTAGTATGATAAATCATCATACATATGACATATTGCTGATGTGTTTTTAATTGACGTTCATACCGGTTTATTTGTTACAACGGCTTGATGTGCAGATATGCAAATGTGCGGATGTGCAGATGGTTTTTACAATTGGGTGAATATGCAAATATGCAGATTAGAAAATGTACAGATTATCTTCAATTCGATAAATCATTTGCACATCTGCACATCCACGCATCTGCACATTAGAATCTTTCTTCCATCATTTTTTCCAACGCGAACATTTCATCGCGCAGTTTGGCTGCGAGCAGGAAGTCCATATCTTTTGCTGCTGCAACCATTTCTTTTTTAGTATTTTCAATGGCTTTTTTCAAATCCGGTTTGGTCATATATTGAACAATTGGGTCAGCAGCTATTGACACGCTGTCGGCTTCAACATAAGCTTTTTGAACGCCACCAACAAAATCGACCACAGATGTTTGCTCAATGATAGCCTCTCTCGATTTGTCAACTGTTTTAGGAACGATGCCATGTTCAGTATTGTAATTGATCTGCTTTTCACGCCGGCGGTTTGTCTCATCCATCGTGATCTGCATGGAATCGGTAATGGTATCCGCATACATAATCACTCGCCCCCGGTCATTACGTGCTGCGCGACCGATGGTTTGTATTAACGAGCGCTCTGAACGGAGGAAGCCTTCTTTGTCTGCATCCAATATAGCTACCAAGGATACTTCAGGTAAATCCAACCCTTCACGCAATAAGTTGATGCCGATCAGAACATCAAATTCACCCAGACGTAACCCCCGTAATATTTCTACACGCTGTAATGTCTTTACTTCGCTGTGGATGTAGCGGCATTTGATACCGAGACGGTCCATGTATTTGGCCAATTCCTCCGCCATGCGTTTGGTTAGGGTGGTTACCAAAACGCGGTCGCCCATTTTTACCGTTTTGTCTACTTCTTCCAGAAGATCATCAACCTGGTTGATGACAGGGCGAACATCAATTACCGGATCAAGCAAGCCTGTAGGGCGTATCACCTGCTCCACTACCACACCGCCTGATTTCTCCAACTCAAAATCTCCTGGGGTAGCACTTACGTAAAGGGTCTGAGGCGCTAATCTTTCAAATTCCTGAAAGTTTAAAGGGCGATTATCTAAGGCAGCAGGTAAACGGAAACCATATTCAACCAATGATATTTTACGGGAGCGGTCACCGCCATACATTGCCCTGATCTGTGGTACCGTTACGTGGCTCTCATCGATCACCATCAGGTAATCATCCGGGAAGTAATCCAGCAGGCAAAACGGCCTTGCACCTGGCTTGCGACCATCGAAAAAGCGTGAATAGTTCTCGATACCCGAGCAATAACCCAACTCACGAATCATCTCCAGGTCGTAGTTTACCCTTTCTTCCAGTCGTTTTGCTTCAAGGAAACGTTTTTCATCAATAAACTGCTGCTTACGCAGTTCCAGTTCTTCCTGAATGGCCCAGATGGATTGGGTAAAACGTTCACGTGGCGCAACATACAAATTTGCCGGGAAAAGAACCATATGTGTCATTTTCTCCAGCGTTTTCCCCGTTGATGGATCGAAAGAGCTTAGTTCTTCAATGTCATCACCAAAAAAGGAAATACGGTACGCATAATCCAGGTAGGCAGGGTAAATATCCACCACGTCTCCCTTTACACGAAAAGTTCCGCGCTTGAAATCGGCAGTTGTGCGGGCATATAGTATCTCCACCAATCGGTGTAAAAACGCATTTCGGCTAATGCGCGTGCCTACAGCAAATTTGAAAACCGAGTCCTTAAAGTCATCCGGATTACCCATACCATAGATGCAAGAAATGGATGATACCACAATCACATCCCTGCGTCCAGACATTAATGCCGATGTAGTACGCAGACGCAGTTTTTCTATCTCGTCATTTATCTGCAGATCTTTTTCTATATAGGTATTCGTCGTCGGAATAAATGCTTCCGGCTGGTAATAATCGTAGTAGGATACAAAGTAGTTCACCGCATTTTCGGGGAAGAACTGCTTAAACTCGCCATACAGCTGGGCCGCCAGTGTCTTGTTGTGGCTCAGGATGAGCGTCGGTCTTTGTGTTTGCTCAATAACATTGGCAACCGTGAACGTTTTACCCGACCCGGTAACACCAAGCAGTGTTTGGTAAGTTTCACCGTTTTGTACGCCTTCTACCAATTGCCTGATGGCTTCGGGCTGATCGCCGGTGGGTTGATATTGAGAGGTTAATTTAAAATCCATAGATTATTACAAAAATACGAATAATAGTGTGTATGGTTTGCGTGTAAAACATTGGCAGTCGCACAGCAAGCAAATCATCGGTTAAAAATTTTTTAAGCGTTTTCATAGTTTCTGAATGTTTACTCAAATCTATTATGCGCCTATGACAGCCTTATGTCAGCAGGAATTTGAAACCATGATTAATTATTAAATGATGACTCCTCCTTTGGAATCAGCTACCGTGTACCACATCTTTATGATTTACCCCGTCGGGGTAATATGTTGGTAGAAAAAAGATAAAATAATCATTTTTGCTCCGTAGGTGCAACATATCTTCGCCATGCCTAACGTATAATATTGCACCTACGGAGCAAAATGCCATGTCGATCATTATTTCTACCAACATTTAGCTCCTAACGGAGCTGCTTTTTTAAGAGATATTACTTGTGGGTACACCGTAGCTGGAATCAGGTAGAGGCTGGAAGGGGTAAAAATTTAAATGAATTAAAACATGCAATGCGTTTATTTATTGTAGTAGTAGAAGCAGATAAAGATTAATAAATTTAAAGAAGCATTTAGTTATTATTGTCAGGACAACTAATCTCTGATCACCAATCTCTAATCACTAGCCCCATGCTCTTTGTACTCAACAAAACCAATACCATAGGCAACCAGTTTTTAGCCGAAATGCGGGATGCCGTTACCCAGCAGGACCGTCTCCGTTTCCGTAAAAACCAGGAGCGGATGGGAGAAATACTGGCTTATGAGATCAGCAAAAAGCTGAAATATGTTTCGGTTGAGGTGCAAACGCCCTTGGGCATAGCAACGGTTGAGGTGCCTGAAAGCTACCCTGTATTGGGCACTATCTTACGTGCCGGTCTACCCTTGCACCAGGGATTTATGAACTTTTTTGATAAATCGCCTTCAGCATTTATTACGGCTTACAGAAAAGTGAAGAAGACCGGTGCTTTTGTAATCAATATCGATCATATCTCGGCACCTGACCTGGAAGGCAAAACAGTTATCATTTGCGATACCATGTTGGCCACCGGGCAAAGCATCGTTATGGTGTGTAAGGAGCTGATCGCCCAGTATAATATTAAAGAACTGCACATAGCTGCAGTAATAGCAAGCACCGAGGGAGTAGAACATGTGAGAGCCAATTTACCTAAAGCACATTTATGGCTGGGCGCTATTGATGAGGAAATGACCTCAAAAGCCTATATTGTTCCGGGGCTTGGCGATGCGGGGGATTTGTCGTTTGGGGAAAAGATATAAGGCGAATTCGGAGTGCGGAATGTCGAATGCGGAATGGTAACTTTGAAGAAAATTTAATACCAATAAATGCATTCCGCAATCCACCTTCCGCATTTCGCAATCAAAAAACACATCTTCTTCGACCTCGATCATACCATCTGGGATTTTGATAAGAATGCCGAAGAAACGCTGCATGAATTATATGGTGTTTACGGATTAAAGGAGTTGGGCCTGCATTCGGCTGATGCGTTTATCGAAACCTATACACGCAATAATCACCAGCTTTGGGCCGAATATCATACAGGCAAGATCACCAAAGATCAATTGCGTGAAGCCCGTTTTAAAAAAACATTCCTGGATTTAGGTATGCACTCGGATGTGATTCCCGCAGGTTTTGAGGATGATTATGTAAAACTATGTCCAACCAAAACCAATCTTTTCCCTGATGCACACGAAACGCTGCGATACCTGCAGGAGAAATATACGCTGCATTTGATCTCGAATGGTTTCAGTGAATCGCAGGGGACAAAGATCAGCAATACTAATTTGGGGGGCTATTTTCAATATGTAATCATATCGGAAATTGTTGGAGCGAATAAACCTGACAAAGCAATCTTCGAGCATGCTATTAACCTTGCCGAAACAACTAAAGAGGAAAGCCTGATGATAGGCGACAGTCTGGAAGCTGATGTATATGGTGCGTTGAATTTTGGAATGGATGCGATCTATTTTAATCCGGCAGGGTTGGATAAACCTGATGATGTACCGGTGCAGATCAATCATTTAAAAGAACTAACTTTATTGCTGTAAGGTTTTATATGAACATCGGAGAAACCCGTAAAAAGATTGAAGAAGTATTGGATATCTACCGCAGCACGCTGGATACTATTCCAGACGATCTTTTTATGGTGAAGCCTCCCGGCGGTGGTTGGTCGTACTCCGAAGTTTATTGTCATATTTTGCAGGCCAACCTGGGCTCGACCATAGCGCTTGAAAAATGTACATTTAATAATTGTGTCCCTACCAATAAGGGACGCACATTTATCGGGCTGATGGTATTGTCGTTCGGCCGGTTTCCGCCGTTCAGGGTAAAAACTCCGAAGGAACTTGCTGAAAGGAGCCCGGTACGAAATATCAGTAAAGAGGAAGCAAGAAATCTAATCATTAAATGCCGCAAACGTCTTGAGCAACTTGTCCCGCTTCTCAGGGATTCCTCAAAGCACAAACGTATCAGGCACCCGCGTTTGGGTATGCTGAATGCCAAACAATGGCTAAAGTTCATCCTGATCCATTCCGAACATCATTTGAAACAACTTGACCGTGTGGAAAAAAAGTTGCAATCCCGATGAAACCTTTTTTATTTAACAGAGTCTTAACGTTCAGATAATTTGAATTGCTGACATTTGTTAAATAACACCAGTATGAATTTCGAGTATGCATATCTGATTGTTGTAGGGTTGCTTTTATTGGTAGGTATGTTCTACGTAAGCCCCTACGAGTTAAGAGTTAATGAAGATGATGACGACGAATAATCGTCACAAAATCCGATCAATCATTCACCGGCGAAAACGACCGGACGGCAAATTATCCCCTCAATTTTAATGGCAAAACGCGAAGTAGATATAGTAGTTATATCCGATGTGCATTTGGGCACCTATGGCTGTCATGCTAAAGAACTCCTGAAGTATTTAAAAAGTATAAAGCCCAAAATGCTGATCCTGAACGGGGATATTATTGATATCTGGCAGTTCACCAAATCGTATTGGCCCGAGGCGCATATGAAGGTGATCCGCCGTATTTTAAAATTTGTGACCGACGGCGTTCCGGTATACTATCTAACCGGCAACCATGATGAGATGCTGCGTAAATTTGCAGATTTTAACCTGGGGTCATTGGCTCTGAAAAATAAAGTTGTTTTAACTATCGATGGTAAAAAAGCCTGGATATTCCATGGTGACGTGTTCGACGTAACCATGCAGCACTCCAAATGGTTGGCTAAGTTGGGTGCGGTTGGGTATGATTCGTTGATCCTGCTTAACAGCTTTACCAATTGGATGCTAACCAAACTTGGCCGCGAAAAGATGAGCTTTTCGCAAAAAGTGAAGGCCAAGTTCAAAGACGCGGTTAAGTTCATTAATCAATTTGAACAAACCGCTGCTGACCTGGCTGTTGAAAAAGGCTACCAATATGTGATATGCGGCCACATTCACCATTCCGAGATCAGGGAAATCAAATCTTCGGATAAACCAGGTTCTGTCATCTATCTTAACTCAGGCGATTGGGTAGAAAGTCTTACCGCACTTGAATATAACAATCGCGAGTGGAAGATATTCAAATACGATCCTGCTGACTTCAAAAGTGACCACGACGAAGACGATAAACATGATTCAGAAGATTTAGACGCTAAGCTGGATGTACGTGTTTTATTGGAACGCTTTAAACAGGAAGTACATTAACTTTTGTTGTAAAGTTGAAAAGTTGTAAGGTTGAAAAGTTCATTTCAACCTTTCTTTATTAATTTGCTCCCGGAAGTTAGGAGTGTGCAGGTCTAAGCTTGTAACATTTCTGCTTTCCAACATTCCAACTATCAGAATGAAAATCCTCTACGCTATCCAGGGAACCGGTAACGGGCATATCAGTCGCGCACGTGAAATAGTTCCTTTATTACAGCAATATGGCGACCTTGATCTGCTGGTGAGTGGTACTGAAGCTGAGGTGTCCTTATCTCAACCATTGAAATACCGTTTACATGGCTTCAGTTTCGTTTTTGGCACCAGGGGCGGGGTTGACAAGTGGGCAACATTTAAATTGATGAACCTTCGGCAGTTGTGGCATGATGTTCATCATCTGCCGTTAGCTCAATACGATCTCATCATCAACGATTTTGAACCGGTAAGTGCCTGGGCATGCCGTGTGCAGAAATTAGAATCGGTTTCATTAAGTCACCAATGCTCTTTTGTTTCAAAAAAGACTCCGCGACCTGCAAAATGGAATTACGCTGAATGGCTCTTTAAATATTACTCGCCAACCACACATCATATCGGCTTCCATTTTGAAAGATATGACGATTTTATTCATACGCCGGTGATCAGGAGCGATATCCGGAAGCTGGAACCGACTAATCTGGGCCATTATACCGTTTACCTGCCTGCTTATGATGATAAGACACTGGTAAAATATTTAAGCCAGGCAAAGGATGTACAGTGGCAGATATTTTCTAAACGTCAAAAAACACAACACCAGGAAGGGAATGTAGTGATATCGCCTGTAAACAATGAAGCCTTTAATAAAAGCATGGCCAGTTGTGAGGGCTTACTTACAGGTGGTGGCTTTGAAGGCCCTGCCGAGGCGATGTTCCTTAAAAAGAAGGTGATGATGATCCCAATGAGCGGACAATACGAACAGCGATGCAATGCCTTATCGGCCTCTAAATTAGGCGTGCCGGTAATCCATACTATCGACGACGATTTTGTTCCTCATCTGAATCAATGGATACAAAATGGTAAAGCCGTCGACGTTGATTTTCAGGATGAAACGGCGCAGATCGTTGACAATATGGTTAATCGGTATGCAAAATCTTAATCAGGCATCCAGGTATTCGTAAGACTCCACTTGTTTATTGGTATTCCTCGACTTTAATATTTGTCCTGTTTTGGATAGCAGGTTGAAGAATAACCGTGTGTTTTCTTTAAGAAGGCTAAACTTTAACTTCGCAATTTGACTTGATGAGAACTTCAGGTAGAAATAGGACACTTTCCCCAAGCAAAACGCCAGCGAACGGTTAATGTTAGTCAGCGATGCCAATTGTGACGCATAAAATGATTTTAACTGTTGCATTTCTGGTACTACTCTTTCCTGCCTGTCATGATAAGCTATGGAATCCATTACCACTCCAATCTTGAATCCGTGAAAACGAACCCGGCTTAAATAGTCCCCGTCTTCGCCATAGTGGAAAAAGATCGGGTCAAATACGCCCACTTTCATCAGGCAATCTGCCGATATCAGCCAGAAAGCCGCCATCACAAAGGTTACATCATGCATAGTTTTTCCTGCCTCCAGGTATGTATCTGTAATGCACTGTCCCAGCACAATATCTTTAAACTTCTTGTCTAACCCTGTACCACTGCCATTTTTTTGCTGTGGGCTTAGTACGCCATACTCAGGGTGATCAATCTGGAACGAAACCAATTTGCTGATCGTGTCTTTTTCGACATACCCATCCTGGTTTAGTAAAAAGACATAGTCGGCGTTGTTTTGTATCGCCCTTTTTATACCGATGTTATTGGCGCGGCCAAACCCCAGATTCTCATTGGTTTGTACAAGGTCTATATCAGGATAGTTGACTTTGACGAAGGCTGCGGTTTCATCTGTTGAGCAATTATCAACAACTATTATATTGATTTTGATATCGGATTGAAGAACATCCTGAAGGCATTTATTGATCCATTTCATGCCATTGTAGGTAACAATGACCACGTAAATGTTGAGCGGACTTTTCATAGGTTATAGCTTAGGGGTATTCTTAAATCATCTATACCTTACCTAAAGGTTAAAATGTATAAATATTTGATTAAATTAATTAGTCGACTGTTGGTGTAACACTTGTTTGGGAATACTGTTTTAATATTCTCAAAATAAGTCCGCACCCGAAAACACATCTTTTATCAGTTGGATAATAAACCTAAACAGTTTTTCTATTATTATTGCTGAGAAATCCCCAAAGGCATGATCAGGCTGTTCAGATCTTTTAGTCCGGTAAATATTGTCTGGCTGGCAGTTTTCCTGTTTTTTATGCGTGTTGGGTTTGCTTTTCAGCTCCCTGCGAAGACCGGCTTCCCATTCAGTGAGCTTTTTTCGAGGCTGTTATTACCAGTATCCTATCAAACCACCATACCGCCTGTTGTCAATTTATTTGCTGCCAGTTTAATGGTATTTATCCAGGCCATACTAATCAACCTGCTGGCGAACGAACATAACCTTTTAGGGAAATCCACCTTTCTGCCTGCCTTCATGTATATCACCGTGTCGAGCTTGCTGGTTCCGTTCCTGATGCTTAGTCCGCCGTTGGTTTGTAATTTCCTGCTGATATGGATGCTGTATAAGCTACTTAACCTTTATAAAGGAGAGGCCGCAAAATCTATCTGTTACGACCTTGGAATGATCGTAGCAGTAGGCACTATGATCTACCTGCCATTTATTTATACATTTCTAATCATCTGGATCGGTTTGGCCATTTTCAGGCCTTTCGACTGGCGTGAGTGGATAGCCGGTGTTATTGGCTTTATCACCATTTTCTTCTTCCTGGCTGTATTTTACTATCTGAATGATAAACTGACCGATTTTTTTGAGATATGGCGGCCGCTGGGCACCAAATTTCAGGTTCACTTCGATATTAATTATTACAACTACCTGGTATTAATACCGGTTATCATTATTCTCATATTATCGGCATTAAGGCTGCAGCAAAACTTTTATAAAAGCTATGTGCATATCCGCAAATCTATCCAATTGCTGTTCTTCGTTTTTCTGATAGTTGCCCTCTGCTTTTATATCCGTGCCGATTTTCACGTCGACCACTTCCTGATGTGTGCAGTGCCGGGATGCATCTTTGTGGCCTATTATTTTTTGTATGCCAGCAGCCGTTGGTTTTACGAAAGCCTGTATATTTTGCTGCTTGCCAGCATTATTTACTTTCAGTTTAACACTTTTTAACTTTTACATTCGTTCAAATTTCTCAGGTTATATTAGTTTTGTACCATGAAGTTTGGAGTTGTTATATTTCCGGGTTCTAATTGTGATGAGGATATCATCTATGTATTAGAAAAAATTATGGGTCAGCAGGTTGTACGCCTGTGGCACAAAGACCACGATTTGCAAGGTTGCGATTTTATCGTGCTGCCGGGTGGTTTTTCATTTGGCGATTACCTGCGTTCAGGCGCTATCGCACGCTTTTCTCCAATTATGCAGGAAGTGATCCAGTTTGCAGCTAAGGGCGGATATGTGTGGGGTGTTTGCAATGGTTTCCAGATATTAACTGAGGCGGGTATGCTGCCGGGGGCATTGCTGCACAATACCAACAGAAAGTTCAATTGCAGCAATATTTACATGGTCGCGCAAACCAATAATTCATTGCTTACAGCTAATATTGATCCGCAGCGTGCATTAAAAATACCTATTGCACATGGCGAGGGTAATTATTTTGCTGAACCGGATGTATTGAAGGCATTGAATGATAATGACCAGGTGTTGTTCAGATACAGTGATGAGTCGGGCAATATTGTTCCGGAAGCTAACCCTAATGGTTCGTTAGAAAATATTGCAGGTGTTTGTAATGCAACCCGCAATGTGTTTGGTATAATGCCGCATCCTGAACGTGCAGCAGATAGTGTTTTAGCTAACCAGGACGGACTTGCCATTTTTGAATCGATATTATCATTGGTGAAAGCCTGATGGCCAACCTGGTTATTGATATTGGGAATACCCTGATAAAAATTGCAGTCTTCGCACAGGACGAGTTGTTGTATACAACAAGTTATTCATCCCTTGATGCCGGAACTCTTTTTAACCTAACTGATCAATACCAGGTAAATAAAGCCATCATCTCATCGGTAAGAAAAGAAGCTGAAAGCTGGAATGCCGCATTAGAGAAAAGAGTTAGCGTTCGGTATTTTAATGTAGGAATGACAGCCGGCATACGCAACCAATATAAAACCCCTCAAACACTTGGTCCTGATCGATTGGCAGCGGTTATCGGTGCTAAAAAATTGTATCCGGACAAAGGCAGTTTGGTGATCGACGCCGGAACAACCATTACTTATGATTGGGTAGCTGCAGATGGGAATTATTTTGGCGGTAGTATATCACCAGGGCTGAATATGCGTTATAAAGCATTGAATTATTATACCGGCAAGCTACCCCTGGTTGAAACGGATGCTGAATTTGAAAATTACTATGGTGATGATACAACTTCAGCTATAAAATCAGGAGTGCAGAACGGACTTAAATATGAATTAACCGGCTTTATTGAAAGCTACAGAAAAACAGAGCCGGAACTGAATGTAATACTAACCGGAGGCGATAGTTATTTTTTTGATACTCTATTGAAAAATAGCATCTTTGCCCCCTATATTAAAAATGAACCATACTTGGTTCTTGAAGGATTAAATGCAGCTATACAAAACAACAATGATTAAATTTACCAGGCTACTTTTTACATTTTTATTTGCTGTTATTGTATTGAATGCAAGTGCGCAGTCAACCGCAACCACAAGTTCTCCTTACTCACGCTACGGAATAGGCGATGTCAGCGACCAGTTGTTGCCGCAAAATATAGGTATGGGTGGTATTTCAACCGCAACCAACGTTATCGGAGGATATAATAGCATTAACGTTTTAAACCCTGCGGCCTACGGAAAAATCAACTTAACCACAATAGATATAGGCGGTGCTGCTGACATACTTACGCTAAGCAAACTCGGGTCTCCTGACTCCCGTAATACAAGCGGCAGGCTGAGCCATATTTTGTTTGCATTACCGGTTAGTAAAAATTCGGCTATGAGCTTTGGCTTGTTGCCTTACAGTCAGGTGGGCTATAGTTATAAGCAGACTTATACTCGTCCTAATCCAAACCCCACTTCACCTGCCGACACCAATGCGGTTGCTGTAAATTCATCAGGAGAAGGCGGCTTATCAAAAGCATACCTGGGTTATGGCGTTACGCTTTTCAAACATTTATCGATCGGTGCAAACTTCTCTTATCTTTTTGGAAGTATTAAAAATGACCAATCTACGGAAATACCCGGTCTATATGGTGTGCTTAATTCACGCAGTGAATTAGATGATCATATTAAGGGAATAAATTTTGATTACGGGGCCCAGTATACAATTGATTTCTCTGTAACAAAACACCTGGTTTTGGGATATTCGGGATCTGCCGGCAGCAAACTTAATGTAACGACCAATTATATTGTAAGCCAATACACCCGCGATGCTACAGGAAACGAAAACAACCCGGCTGACAGTTTAGTTAATCAGCAAAACGAGAGCGGAAAAATTCAGCTTCCGCAAATCAACCGTTTCGGTATCTCGTATGTGAGTGAAGGGAAATTTATGGTAGGTGCTGATTATACGATGGCAAAATGGTCTGATCTTTCTATATCGGGTGTAAATGCAGGCTTGCAGGATAGCAAAATGTTTAATGTAGGTGGGCAATGGACGCCTAATATTAATGCCCTGAATAATTTCTTTGCACTAATGGATTATCGTTTAGGCTTCATTTACGAGCAAACTTATTTAGGGCAAACTGTTTTAGGCGTACCTGGTGCTAATTTAAAAAGATATGCCGTAACCTGCGGTTTGGGTATCCCACTGCCACATGACCGTGCTTCAACAGCATTCTACAAAATAAACTTCTCTGCTGAAATAGGCCAGCGCGGACAGTTGGCCAATGCGCTGGTAAAAGAAAACTACATCAATTTACACCTCGGCTTTACGCTAAACGACAGATGGTTCCAGCGGTTTAAATTTGAATAAGCTTGCCATGATAAGGGCAAAACATATTGCAAATTTATTTTTGCCGGTTTTAGTAATAGTCGGCCTTGCTCTTTTAACGGGTTGTGAGAATGATCTGAAGGATATTCAAAAAATATCGGCCGCCGAAGTAAACAAGCCGATCGAAAAATATACCGACGTCGATGTGATTTATAGCGACTCCGCTAAAGTTAAAGCACATATGACGGCGCCAGTAATGATCAACTACAAGGTGAAAAATCCTTACACCGAGATGCCCAAAGGGGTAAAAGTTATTTTTTACGACAATGACCTTCAGCCGAAGAGCACAATAACTGCCAACCAGGGTGTTTACCGTGAAAAAGAAAAGGTGATAGAGTTGCATAAAAATGTAGTGGGTACAAATGCCAAAGGTGACACCTTTAGTTCGGAAGAACTGATATGGGACCAAAATAGCAAGCAAATACACTCAAGCCAGGCTGTTCATGTAAAACTGGCGGATGGCAGTATTACCGATGGTACCAGCTTTGTAAGCGACGAGAATTTTAACCACTGGACCATGCAACAGGGCACGGGCATTATTCATGTTAATAGTCAGGATATTGGTCAGTAGCCTCACTCTACCCTCTCCAGAGGAGAGGACTTTATATGGTATTGATTCTCAAAAGGAACGGAAAAAAGTCCTCTCCTTTGGAGAGGATTATTCACAATTTTTGGTTTAAAGGCGTTCATGAGGGCTGCGCCGTTTAGGAGAGGCTAAATTTTGTATTTATTTTTTTGCTAAAAGTTGTATCTTGCGCGCTCTTTTGAATAATTAGAAATATAATATATAGATAAGAATATATGGGTGTAATGACTTATTTGCGCGAGCGCATGGGCAAAATCGTTGCTTTCGGCATTGGTTTCTCACTATTGGCGTTCGTAGGTGAAGAGGCGATCAGGCAGGGTAGTTCTATTTTCGGCAGTGACCGTAATACGCTGGGCGAGGTTGCAGGAGAGAAAATATTGTACGATGACTATTCTAAACGTGTTGAGCAAAGCGAAGCACAATTTAAACAACAATCTGGCCAGGCGAACCTGAACGCACAATTTACTTCCTATATCCAGGAAAATGTGTGGAACCAGGAAGTAAGCCAGATCATCCTGAATAAAGAGATCGAGAAACTTGGACTGGTGGTGAGCAGCGATGAAGGCGCCGCTATGATCAACGGTAATAATCCTGATCCTCAGGTTGTACAATATTTTGGCGACCCTGCTACAGGCAAGGTAGATCAGGCTAAATTGAACAATTTCAAAGCGAATCTGAATGCATCAAAAAAGGATGACCCGATCCGTGCGCAGTGGGCACAGTTTATTCAGCAATTGCGCGAAAATAAGTTGGGCCAGAAATATATGAGCCTGGTCAACAATGGCCTTTTTGTAAATGACCTGGATGCCAAGGATGACTATGAAGCAAAAAACAAGCTGTCGAACTTTAAATATACAACTTTGGATTATGCTTCAATTCCTGACAATAAAATAACTCTGACTGATGACGATTATAAAGCTTATTATGATGAGCATATATCGGAATTCGATAATAAACAGGAGTTGAGAAGCTTTGACTATGTAAGCTTTAATGCAGCCCCATCTAAAGAAGACTCTGTTGCTATAAAAGACCAGGTAGAAAAATTACTGCCATCATTTAAAGCCAGCACAAACGACTCGCTTTTTGTACAGGTAAACTCCGAAACAAAAACTCCGATTACCTTCAAACGTAAAGGTCAGTTAGGCGATCCAAAGCTCGATACCGTTATGTTCGGTGCGGCAAAAGGATTTGTATATGGCCCGTACTTGTCACAAGGCAGCTATAGAATCGCCAAGCTAATCGACTCACGTGTCAGCCCTGATTCTGTAAAGGCGCGTCATATCCTGATCGATGCAAGCAAAGTTGGCGAAAAGAAAGCCCTTGCAACAGCCGATTCTCTGAAAAAACTGATCGAAGGCGGTAAGTCATTTGCTGATCTGGCAAGAATGTACTCATTTGACAAAGCTTCAGGTGAAAAAGGTGGCGATTTAGGTACATTCGGTCGCGGTGCCATGGTGCCTGCATTTGAGGATGCAGTTTTCAGCGGAAAAAAAGGCGAATTGAAAATAGTAACCTCGCAGTATGGTGTACATCTGGTAGAAATACAGGATTTAAAAGGTTCATCACCTGTTGTTAAAGTAGCTATAGTAGATAAACCTGTAGTGGCAAGTGCAAAAACACAGCAGGCAGCTTATGCGAAAGCTCAGGCATTTTTAGGGGACCTTACCAAAGATAATTTTGATGCGGAAGCTAAAAAAGCGGGTCTGACCAAAAAATCAGCGCCTGACGTAAACGCATTAACATCGGCACTGCCGGGATTAGACAATACCCGTGAATTGGTGAGATGGGCATTTAAAGCCAACAAAGGCGACTTTGGCGACCAGGTTTATGTAATCGGAGATCAGTATGTGATCCCTATCCTTACTGCTATCAAACCAAAGGGTAAATTATCGCTTGATGCTGTTAAAAAACAAATAGAGCCAGCAGTGCTTCAGCATGCAAAGGCAAAGCAATTGATTGAAAAGTTAAGCGGCGGCTCATCTATCGACCAGGTTGCTCAAAAGGCAGCAACTAAAGTTGTTCCGGTTCAGAACGTGGTATTTGCTAACCCGGTGATCCCTGGTTTATCATTAGAATATAAAGTGGTAGGTACTGTATTTGGTTTGCAGCCAAATAAGCTGTCAAAACCAATCGAAGGTCAGCATGGCGTATATGTAGTGGTATTGGATAACTTTATTAATCCTGCGCCGCTTGCCAACGCGATCAGGCAAAGAGAGCAGATTGCCCAGGCGCTGGCTCAGCGTTCTCAAAATCAGTTCTTCGAGGCCCTGAAAGATAAGGCGAATGTAAAAGATTACCGCTCTAAGTTCATGTAAGATATTTTAAAGTAAATTTGTAACCGGGATAGCTTAACTATTCCGGTTTTTGTTTTTAAACAAAAGCGTCATTGCGAGGAACGAAGCAATCTCTAAACTGTGCAGATCAGGGAGAATTAATTCGTTGATGAACGTTCAATTAAACGATTCGGTCCATTGAATGTCCTATGTAGAGATTGCTTCGTTCCTTGCAATGGCGGGTTGATAATTACGTATAATTCATAAAGACAATGGATATCCAGGAAAATATAGTAAATAAGGTAGCGCAGAGTGGTTTGGTTACCCTTGACCCTGCTTCGTTTTATCCACAGGGCGACAGGGTGTTGTATGATATAAAGGATAACCTGTATATGGAACTGATCCTGAAAGAAAAGGATTTCAGAGAGTTTGTGAAAAATCACGACTGGGCACAGTACACAGGCAAAAACATAGCGATTACCTGCACAGCTGATGCTATTGTACCTGCCTGGGCCTATATGCTCATTGCAAATCGCATGGCGCCATATGCCCGTGAAGTTGTTTTTGGCGATGCTGCAGTTTTAGAAACTGTGCTATTTGAAAAAGCAATGACCGGGTTTGACGTTGAACAATATCGCGACCAGCGTGTCGTTATTAAGGGATGCGGAGATACGGATGTACCTGTATCGGCGTATGTTGAGCTGACAAAAAAGCTAACGCCGGTTGCAAAGAGCATCATGTTTGGCGAGCCATGCTCGACCGTGCCGATTTATAAACGCAAAGACTAAATGACATTCTTTTTTAAAAGCAGCGAATGAGGAAATACCTGTTGTTAATTCTGGCATGCTGCTGCCTTCAAAATCTTTTTGCCCAGGAACTTAATAAAATAAACGAGGTCGCTTTTAAAGCAGGTGAAAAGCTGAGCTATAAAATGAAGTATGGCTTTTTTACTGCTGCTGAAGCTAATATCCGCGTAGAAGAAAGCCCTATTCAGTTTGACAATAAGCCGGCCTTTCATATCATTGCCGAAGGTAAAACTGCCGGTACTTTTGATATTTTTTATAAGGTGCGCAACCGGTACGAAAGCTATATCGACAAAAATACCCTGCTGCCCTACTTTTATGCTGAAAACAGGCGCGAATCAAGCTATAAGCATACTGATAAGGTAACCTTCGACCACGAAAAGAAAACGATCACCGCAGCAAAGGGGACGTTCCCTTACAAAGGTGACCAGGTGTTTGATTTTGTTTCGGCTTATTATTTCGCACGCTGCCTGGATGTTTCTAAGTTGCATATAGGACAAAAGCTTGATCTGCAATATTTCCTCGAAGACGGTATCCATACCATGAATATTACTTATGTAGGCAAGGAACGCATAGCCTGTTCAATGGGCACTTTCAATTGCCTGAAGTTTAGTCCGACGATTATTCCGGGGCGTATTTTCAGAAAGGATAGTAAGCTGTATCTTTGGATCACGGATGACAACAACCGCATCCCGGTAAAAGCGCACGTAGAAGTAATAGTGGGCAGCTTAACCATGGAGCTGACATCGGCCAGTGGTTTAAAATATCCGCTGAACCCAGTGAGCAAGGAGACGGATTGATGTCAGTGATCGGTTATCAGAGATCAGTTAACCAGGGAAAGTAGTCAGCGAAATCAAATTAATCAAATAAATCAACGGTCAATGATAGAAGTAGGCAACGTTTTGGTGCATGAGGATGTGATAAGGGAGAACTTTGTCTGCAACCTGAAGAAATGTAAGGGTGCATGTTGTTTGGAGGGCGATTCAGGTGCGCCATTGAATCATGATGAGCTCCATATACTGGATGATATCTACGATAAGGTAAAACCCTTTATGACAGCTAAAGGCATAGCCACGATTGAAGAAACAGGCACTTACGTAACCGATTTTGAGGGCGATTATACCACGCCTTGCGTCGACACCAATAAAGAATGCGCGTATGTTACCTGGGAAAATGGCATCACCAAATGCGCCATTGAGAAGGCTTATGAGTATGGCGCTATCAACTGGAAAAAACCAATATCCTGTCATTTATACCCCATCCGCATTACTAAGTACCCTGAATTTGACGTGCTTAATTATGACCGCTGGAGCATATGCAGTCCCGCATGCTCATTTGGTAATGAATTGAAAGTTCATGTGCATGAGTTTTTAAAAGAACCGCTTATCCGCAAGTATGGAACAGAGTGGTATAAGGAATTGGAAGAGGCTGTTGATGCTTATAATTCACTTTAACCCTGACTCAGGAGCTTTACCAACTCCGTTATCCTCGCCAAATGATGATCATCATGGTCGGCAACAAATAGAAACAGATCCATTGTACGCATAGGCGTTTTCAATCTTGGATGTAAAGCTGACTTAAATATTGTTTCCTCATCCAGGTTTTCAATAAGGGTTATGGTTCGCTCTCTTATCGCCCTGAAATCATTTAACAATTTTTCTATTGGCTGCGAATTATGATTGGCTTCGTCTGTTTTGCGGTTTGCGAGGTCAGTTGGGCGCATCTCGATCTCACCATTTTGTATATCCTCTAATCGGCCTTGCCAAAGTGGTTCAAGGTCTATTAAATGCCCAACGTTTTCCTTGATCGACCAGGTGCCATCAACTTTAGTTCCCAGAATTTCAGAAGGGATGGACTTGAATTTTTCTTCCAATCGGGCAGGTGTTCCTTTGAGCCGCTCGATGATTGAAGGAAAAATATTCTGATCCTTGCTGAAATCGAAGCTTCGTTCAAACCATTTTACTTTTGTCATATTGTGCTATTGGATAACTGAAACTAAGCTATGCAGAGATTTCTAATTGTCTTATAGCAAGTTTGCTTTTTGACTTACCTGTGTAAATTCTTGTTAACGCTTTTCATTTTGCCGGATATGCACATTTACAATTAAATTGGATAATATTGTAAGATAATCGTTACCGAGCAGATGAAGACAGCGTTAATTACCGGCATTACAGGACAGGATGGGGCTTATTTAGCTGAGTTCCTGCTGAAAAAAGGTTATATGGTGCATGGCGTTAAAAGACGTTCATCATTATTCAATACCGACCGTATTGATCACCTTTACCACGATCCACATGAGCCGAATGTGAAGTTCAAACTGCATTACGGCGATTTAACCGACTCCACTAACCTGATCCGCCTGGTGCAGGAAGTTCAGCCTGATGAGATATATAACCTTGCCGCACAAAGCCATGTGAAAGTAAGCTTTGATACGCCAGAGTATACTGCCAATGCTGATGGTGTTGGTACATTGCGAATTTTAGAAGCGGTTAGATTATTAGGCCTGACTCAAAAGACCCGTATTTATCAAGCTTCTACATCGGAATTGTATGGCTTGGTACAGGCTGTCCCGCAAAGCGAGACCACGCCTTTTTACCCTCGTTCGCCTTATGCGGTAGCTAAACTATATGGCTACTGGATTATTGTGAATTACCGCGAAGCGTATAATATGTACGCCTGCAACGGGATTTTGTTTAATCACGAAAGCCCGATACGCGGCGAAACTTTTGTGACGCGTAAAATCACCCGTGCGGCTGCGAAGATTGTATTGGGCCTGCAAAACTGCTTATATATGGGCAATCTGTCAGCTAAACGCGATTGGGGACACGCCAAAGACTACATAGAAGCCATGTGGCTGATGCTGCAACAAGATAAAGCGGAGGATTTTGTCATAGCAACCGGCGTTACTACAACAGTACGTGATTTTATCCGAATGGCCTTTGCTGAGCTGGGTATTGAGATAGAATTCAGTGGAAAAGATGAGCACGAAAAAGGCGTAGTGATCGATATAGATGAGCAGCGAATGGAAGAGCTGGGTTTAAAGACGGATGCTTTGAAATTTGGGCAAACGGTAGTGAAGATCGATCCGAAATATTTCAGACCGACAGAAGTTGACCTGCTCATTGGCGATGCTACCAAAGCAAAGGAAAAATTAGGTTGGGTACCAAAGTACGACTTGAAGGCATTGGTAGAAGATATGGTACAATCGGACCTGCACCTGGTTAAAAAAGATGATTACCTGAAAAAGGGTGGCTTTAAAACCCTAAACTATTTTGAATAAATGCAGTTATGCTTAAATAACTTTGCACCCCTATGAAGAAACTCTTTACCTGTATTGTACTGCTATTATCGGTTTGTGCTGCTAAAGCACAGCTGATGTATCAGCCTTACTCTTATCAATTTTATCAAAAGCTGAATAATTCGGTTTATTCGCCTTCAAATAATCTGCATACCTCACTTAAGCCTTATCTGATCGGTGATTCAAGCGCGATACGCCCATTGTATGACTCTTTACTAATGCTGAAGGCCGATAATTCAGGCAAAAGCTGGTTATATCGCAAATTGTTCCGCCAGCATTTGATTGAAGTAAACAACAAGGAATATACTTTTTTCCTTGATTACTTACCCGACCTGCAAATTGGACGCGAGTTTAACGAGCCAAAAACCGTATGGCTAAATACTCGTGGTTATCAATTGGGCGGTACTATAGGTTCAAAATTCTTCTTTTATACCAGTGGTTACGAGAACCAGGGCAAATTTGCTAATTATGAAACAGATTATATCAACTCAGTTGGTATGATACCGGGTGAGGCCTTTGATAAAAGTTATGGCGCATCAACAAAAGACTGGTCGAATGTGACCGCTTTAATAGGTTATACGCCAACTAAATCCATATCAATTGAACTGGGTGAAGACAAAACATTTATAGGTGATGGTTATCGTTCAGTTTTGTTGTCTGACTATGCTGCAGCCTATCCATTGCTGCGATTTAAGGCGGATCTTGGTAAACGCGTACAATACATGGCCATGTGGGCCTATATGGAAGACCAATATGCTACACAGTTTAACTCTTTCTCGAACAACCGCCGCAAGTGGGGAGCGTTCCATTATATCGATTGGAATATTACCAACCGGGCATCCATTGGTTTCTTTAATGCACTGATTGCTGAAGAAGCTAATGATGTCGGCCAATATCACGGATTTGACCCAAATTATGTTAACCCAATATTCTTTGTATCATCGCTTGGACATTCAAACCCGGCGCCGGATCACACACTATTTGGTTTCAACGGTAAGTATAAAGTGCTGAATAAAACAACCATTTATGGGCAGTTTTTGTATGATCAGGATTCATCAGTAGGAGGCAGCAGTAAATATGCCTGGCAAGTAGGATTCAGAGGATCTGATCTGTTCAAGGTTAGTAAGTTGAATTATTTGTTTGAGTACAATACTTCCAAACCAAACACCTATGCGAGCCAGTATCCTATCGTGAATTATACTCAGCTAAGTGAATCATTAGCTGACCCGCTGGGTTCTGACTATAAAGAAGCAGTGGGTATGCTTAATTATTCCATAGGCAAGTTTGATTTGCAGGGACAGCTTAATTACGCCAAATACGCAACAGCAATTGCACAATTAATCGGAGGTACAGGTACAAATTTATCACCGTTTATCAATTCAACAGGCCAGGCAACTGTCATGAACACCCTCAAATATGCCGAAGGAACGGTGGCCTATGTTTTAAACCCGAAGTATAATCTGCGGTTAGAAATGGGCGGCCTGGTAAGGCAATCTACCAGCAGCATCTCGGATACCAAAACGGTGATGTTCATCTTCGGGTTGCGAAGCACTTTCAGAGACTTATATCATGATTTTTAATTTATCAACCCCGGCATCATGAAACCTATTTACTCAATATATAAAATTGTCTTTGTTGCAGTGTTAAGCCTGATTGTTGCTGATTCGGCATTTGCGCAATCACAATATCAGCCTTATTCGTACGATTTTTACCAAAAGCTGAACTCAGACTTGTACTCAACAAAAACCCGTGAGCATACTGCTGTTAAACCATTGATTATTGACTCTGCACTGAGATCGCATTATGATTCCTTAATGAATTATGGCGCCGATGGCAAGCAGCATAGCTGGTTGTATAATAAGATATTCAATGAACACCTGATCGATTATAAGGGTTCCAACTCTACATTTTATGGGGATATATTACCGGACGTTGGCGTAGGTCGGGATTTTTCAGGTAAATTGAATACTTACACCAGTGCTGTCGGTCTGCAATTAGGAGGTTCAATCAGCGATAAATTCCAGTATAATGTAGCAGGCTATCTGAATAATGCAGTTGTGCCGGAATATTTGTCTACTTATATTCAGCAGGTAGGCATAGTTCCAGGTCAGGCTTATGCCAAAACTTACGGTGATAACGGCTACTCCTGGTCGTATATCACTGCCGTAGTTTCTTATACACCTATAAAATATTTGAATATTTCAGCAGGACGCGATAAGACTTTTATTGGCGATGGTTACCGCTCGATGCTATTGTCTGACTATGCATCGCCTTATCCATTTTTGAAACTGACAGGCACCTTAGGCAATGTACGGTATATGGTGATGTGGACGGATATGAACGACCCTGCTTACACTTCACAATACGGCGCAGACAGGCATAAGTTCGGCGTATTTCATTACCTGGATTGGAACGTGAATAACAGGTTCTCAGTTGGTTTTTTTGAGAATATAATGGGTTTTTTCACTGATGATAATGGCGCAAAACGCCCTTTTGATTTCAACTATATCAATCCGATAATCTTCCTGAAACCGGTTAATAACTCCAGCGACGACCCGGATAAATCCCTACTTGGTTTAACAGCAAAATATAAACTGACAGATGGTATTACCGCTTATGGTCAGTTTGCTTTAAATGAGTTTGTATCGAAAGACTTTTTCTCAAGCGATGGTGCATCAGTCAATAAATATGGCTGGCAACTAGGTATCCGCGGAGCAAACCTATTTGGCGTTAAAAATCTGAACTACTTGTTAGAAAGCAATAACGCCAAGCCTTATACCTATTCGGCCAGATCGTCTATAGAGAATTACTCTGAAAACAGCGAACCTTTAGCGCATCCATGGGGGGCAAATTTTAGAGAGATAGTTGGTTTATTGAACTATTCCTACAAACGTTTTGATTTCTCAGGTGAGTTTGATTACGGACACTATGGATTAGATACCGCAGGAATGAATTTCGGTAAAGATATCTTTCAATTGTATACGTCTCCGGCAAGATTCTTTGGAAATTACACTGGCCAAGGCTTAACCACCAATATGTATTACCTGCAAGGGAAAGTGGCTTATTTGCTTAATCCAAAATATAACCTGAGGATTGAATTAGGTGGAATATTCAGGCAAGAGCAGAATAGCGAGTTTAAAGACAAAACCACGATGATCACCATCGGTTTAAGAAGCTCGTTCAGGCAAATTTATAATGACCTGGCAAGCTATCGAACGCATTGACCGGATGTGCAGATGTGCGAATATGCAAGTGTGCGGATGATTTTTCTATGGATTAATTTGCAGATTTACTCATTTGCATATCTGCACATCTACTCATCTGCACATTAGGACGCTATCGTATGGGCATTGCGTTTAATCCCCATCTTTTTCACCTGTTCGGCGATTGCATTAGCATCATAACCGCATTCGGCCCAAAGCTCAGGTTGTTCGCCGTGTTCGATGAATTCATCAGGGATACCTAAGCGTACTACTTCGGCTGAGTAGTTGTTATCGGCCATGAATTCCAATATAGCGCTTCCCATGCCACCTTCAATACAACCATCTTCAACAGTAATTACCTTGCTGAATTTCTGGAATACTTCGTGCAGCAGGTTTTCGTCGAGCGGTTTCACAAAGCGGATATCGTAGTGAGCCGGATAAAATCCTTCGCTGTTTAACTCGGCAGAAGCTTTTACTACTTCATTGCCTATAGCGCCAATAGATAAAATGGCTACATCTTCGCCATCGCTGATCTTGCGGCCTTTACCTACAGGAATAGCTTTTAACGGTCGCTGCCAATCGGGCATAACGCCGTTGCCACGCGGATAACGAATTACGAATGGCCCCATATCATCCTGTTGCGCGGTATACATCAGGTTGCGCAACTCTTCCTCGTTCATCGGTGATGATACGATCATATTAGGAATACAGCGCATATAAGCCAAATCATAAGCGCCATGATGGGTTGGCCCGTCAGCACCAACAAGGCCGGCTCTGTCGAGACAGAATACCACATTCAGTTTCTGTATGGCTACATCATGTATTACCTGGTCATACGCCCTTTGCATAAAGCTGGAATAGATATTACAGAAAGGAACCAGTCCCTGTGTAGCCAGTCCTGCTGAGAAAGTAACCGCATGTTGCTCGGCAATACCTACATCAAAGGCACGGTCGGGCATAGCCTTCATCATCAGGTTTAATGAACAACCTGAAGGCATGGCCGGCGTAATACCCATAATTTTAGGGTTCTGTTCAGCAAGCTCGATGATAGTATGTCCAAATACATCCTGATATTTTGGCGGTTGGGGTTTTTCGGATTTCGATTTCTTGATTTCTCCGGTTATCTTATCAAACAGGCCGGGAGCATGCCACTTGGTCTGGTCTTTTTCGGCTAAAGCATAGCCTTTGCCTTTTACTGTAACGCAATGCAGCAGTTTTGGTCCGGGAATATCGCGCAGGTCGCGCAATACCTTAACAAGGTGTTTAACATCATGCCCGTCAATCGGCCCGAAATATCGGAACTGCAATGCTTCGAAGAAGTTGCTTTTCTTTAATAATGTCCCCTTAATGCTTTTTTCGATCTTCTTCGCGATCTTGAAAGCATCAGGCCCCATTGACGATATCTTCGTCAGCACAGTTGCTATATCATCCCTGAAACGGTTGTATGGTTTCGAGGTGGTAATGTCAGTCAGGTATTGTTTCAGGCCACCCACGTTTGGGTCGATCGACATGTTATTGTCGTTCAATATCACCAGAATATTGGAGTTTTCGATACCTGCATGATTCAGCGCTTCAAAAGCCAGGCCGGCAGTCATCGCACCATCGCCTATTACTGCCACATGCTGGCGGTCTGTTTCGCCTTTATATCTTGAGGCTACTGCCATACCCAATGCTGCCGAAACGGAAGTAGAGGAATGGCCTACGCCAAAAGTGTCGTATTCGCTTTCGGCACGTTTGGGGAAACCGCTGATGCCTTTGTAAACGCGGTTCGTGTGAAAATTATCGCGTCGACCGGTTAAAATCTTATGCCCGTAAGCCTGGTGGCCTACATCCCACACCAATTGGTCGTATGGGGTATTCAAAATGTAATGCAAAGCCACCGTCAATTCCACCACACCTAAACTTGCAGCAAAATGACCACCATTTACCGATACTACATCAATAATATACTGACGTAGTTCCTGGCAAACCTGTTCAAGTTGATCTTCAGTAAGTTGTTTTAAATCAGATGGATAGTTGATCTTTTGTAGTAAATCACCGGGCGTAACCTGCATTGACATCCTTATAGAAAATTTAACTTACAAAGTAAGGCAATTAATTTTTAAAATACGTGAAAACATAATAATTCGATTCCCAAAATGTTAGCAAAGTAGAACAAGTTGATAATTAATGGATAATTAGGTCTTTGACTTTTACAACCTTTGCAACATAGAATAGTTTAGACTGAAAGTCTTTTTATGACCGATAATAGTTTCGAAATAAAGTTAGCGCAATTTGAAGGCCCGTTTGACCTGCTCCTCTTTTTCATTGAAAGGGATGAGTTGGACATTCACGATATCCCTATTGCGAAAATCACTGACGATTTCCTGAACTATATCCACCAAATGAACAGCCTGAACATGGAGCTGGCCAGTGAGTTTATTTTCGTAGCCGCTACACTGATGCGGATCAAGGCGAAAATGCTGTTGCCCCGTTACGCTGCCGAAGAAGATGGTGAGCTTGATCCTAAAGCAGAATTGGTACGCAAGCTGATCGAATACAAAAAATTCAAGCTGATTTGCGAAGAGCTGCGCCCGATGGAGGAGGAACGCCTAAAGCAGGAGAAGCGTGGGAATATCACTTTCGACCTCCAACAGGTTGAAAAAACTGCAGTTCCGGGCGAAGAATTATCAGAACTGACTTTGTATAAACTAATGATGGTGTATGACAGGGTGACCAAACGCTTTGCCAACCGTACCGAAGAAGTAAAACACACCGTAGTTCAGTATCCATATACTATTGAAAAGCAGAAAAAAGCCATTAATGAACTATTGATGATCAACAGTAAAATGGACTTTAAGGCCCTTGCCGGACACTCGGAAAACAAGGTACACTTCGTATACAACTTCCTTGCAGTGCTCGAAATGTTGCAGCAGGAACTGATCAACATCCAGATCGGTTTAGGATACAATAATTTTTGGATATCTGTGAGATAGATATGAGATGTGAGATTTGAGAAGTGAGATAAAGCCTATCAATTCCCGATCTCTGGTTAACTGATTACTGGTTAACCGATCACCACCCGAAAATCTCAAATCTCCCATCTCAAATCTCACATCTAAATGCTAATTTAGCGCCGTTTTTAAGCAGAACATGAAAAGAGACAAATTGATATTTAAGCTGTTGGAAGAAGAGCAGCAACGCCAGGAAGAAGGAATTGAACTTATCGCATCCGAAAACTTTGTAAGCCGCCAGGTAATGGAAGCTGCAGGCTCAGTAGCTACCAACAAATATGCCGAAGGCTTGCCCGGTAAACGCTACTATGGCGGTTGCCAGGTAGTTGACGAGATTGAGACCATCGCTATTGAAAGAGCTAAAAAGCTGTTCAATGCAGAGTGGGTAAATGTTCAGCCACATTCAGGCGCTCAGGCTAATGCCGCTGTTTTACTGGCATGCCTGCAGCCTGGCGATAAAATATTGGGTTTCGATCTTTCTCATGGCGGTCACTTAACACATGGTTCGCCAGTAAACTTCTCGGGTAAATTGTATGAGCCTCATTTTTATGGGGTTAAAAAAGAAACCGGCCGTATCGACTACGATCAGCTTAAAAAAGTGGCCCTTGCCGAAAAACCAAAACTGATCATCTGCGGAGCATCTGCTTACTCACGCGACTGGGATTATGAGTTCATCCGCAAAGTGGCTGACGAAGTTGGCGCTTTAGTGTTGGCTGATATTTCGCACCCTGCAGGTTTGATAGCAAGAGGCTTGTTGACCGATCCTCTTCCATATTGCCATATAGTGAGCACTACTACGCATAAAACCCTTCGCGGCCCGCGCGGAGGTATGATCATGATGGGTAAGGATTTTCCTAACCCCTGGGGCTTAAAAACACCAAAAGGCGAGATCAAAATGATGTCGGCTATATTGGATATGGCAGTGTTCCCTGGCACACAAGGCGGTCCATTAGAGCATATCATAGCTGCCAAAGCTGTTGCTTTTGAAGAAGCACTGAGCGAAGAGTACATGAAGTATGTTGTTCAGGTGAAAAAGAATGCTGATGCTATGGCCCGCGCCCTGGTTTCAAAAGGTTATGAGATCATTTCAGGAGGTACTGACAATCATTTAATCCTGATTGACCTGCGCAATAAAAATATCACCGGTAAAGCGGCAGAAAACGCCCTTGTAACTGCTGATATTACGGTAAATAAAAATATGGTGCCGTTTGATGACAAGTCGCCGTTTGTTACATCGGGTATTCGCGTAGGTACCGCAGCTGTGACTACACGAGGCTTAAAAGAGAAGCAAATGGAGTACATTGTAGAGCTTATCGATGCTGTAATTATTGATCCGGACAACGAACCTTCTTTGAAAAAAATACGTAAAAAGGTCCATCGGTTAATGGAAGATTTTCCATTATACCGTGATTAGGGATCTGATTACGAATGGCATTACAAGAAAAATACATTTCTGATACTGAATACCAGCGGTTAAACGCACTTGAGTCTTACAACATTCTGGATACGCTGCCGGAAAAGGAGTATGATGCCATTACACGTCTTGCATCTTATATATGCAAGGTCCCGATGTCTCTTATTACCTTTATAGACCTCGACAGGCAATGGTTTAAGTCGAAGGTTGGTATGGATGGTGAAGAAACATTGCGCTCGGATGCGTTTTGTAATCATACCATTATGGGTAATGATATCCTTGAAATAAAGGATACCTTAAAATCTGATGTTTTCAGAGACAATGTTTATGTACAAAATGAACCGCATGTCCGCTTCTATGCCGGGGCGCCATTGATTGATCCTAATGGTCATAGATTAGGCTCTCTTTGTGTCGTTGATCAGGTTCCACGCGAGCTAACTGATGATCAGCGCGATGCTTTGAGGATCCTGGCTTCGGAAGTAATGGCGCAGTTGATTTTGCGCAAAGAAAAACAGCAAGTCGAGGAAAGCCTTATTAAACACGAAGAATTTTATAATCTTTTCAATAACTCAGGCGAGGTACATTGTATCACAGATCGTGATTTCAATATCCAGTTAATCAACAATACCGTTTACAAAACTTTGGGTTATCAGCCTGAGGAATTGACCGGCAAACCTATCTGGAATTTCTTTTTACAAGAAAGCAAGACCGCATCGCTTGAAGTATTGCGCAAAGGGATTAAAAGTCAGAAACGATCTTTTGAGATTGAAACCCTTGTAGTTACCAAAAAGGGCAAGATCAGGTGTATGAGCTGGTCGGTTTCTTACAGCCGCGAGAAATGGTATACCAGCGGCCGTGATATTACCGAGCAAAAAGAAATTGCTGCCCAATTGGAGCAATTATCATTGGTAGCAAGCAAGGTGGACAATGGTGTGGTGATTAGCAATGCCAAAGATGAAGTGGTTTGGATAAATGACGGGTTTGAAAATATAACCGGCTATTCATTGGAAGATGTTGAATCGAAATTTTTAGGCGAGGTACTAAAAGGCAAATTGAGCAAGAAAGTAACAAATGAACAAATGGATCGCTTGTTACGCGAAAATCAGCCTTATGAAGTCGATTTTTCTATCAAACATAAAGATGGTCACCCGATGTGGATTTCTGTTATGAAATCCGTGTTGAAGGATGAGCATGGCGAAGTCATCAAACAGATCAGGATTATATCGGATATTACCGCAAAAAAGAAGGCTGAGCAGGATTTAGAACTGCTTTCTTTTGCCGCGTCCAAGTCATCCACTGGTATGCTGATACGCGATGCGGAAGGTAATGTGATCTGGATGAACGAAGCCCTGGAAATTATTTTCGGTTATTCGCTGAAGGAAATGAAAGGCCGGAAGTTTGGAGATATCCTTGTCGGAGCTGAAACGGATATAAAGGTGTTTGAAAAAGCAGCAAGGTCCCTTGAACAAAATAAGCCCTATACGGTAGAAATGAAAGCCTATCGTAAAGGGGGCATGCCGACATGGGTATACATCAATAATAGTCCTTTCTTTAACGAAGCAGGACAGATCGATCACCATGTAGGTGTTGTAGTAGATATAACTGAACGTAAGCTAGCTGAAGAGCGGCTTACCATGTTATCATTAGTGGCAAGCAGCACAACAAGTGGTGTCGTGATTAATAACAAACAGGGCATGGTAGAATGGGTGAGCAGCGCTTTTGAAAACATAACCGGGTATACGTTGGAAGATTTGCAGAACAAACATTTAGGTGATGTATTGAAAGGTGAGTTGACCGACGTTGCTGTAATTGAACAGGCACGCCAGCTTTCAAAACAAAAGAAATCATTCGAGGTTGATCTGCAGGTTTACCGTAAAGATGGCAAACCGCTATGGATATCGGTGATCAACTCTGTTATATTGAATGATAAAAACGAAGTTGAAAAGTACATCGAGGTTATCATCGACATAACTGATAAAAAGCAAGCTGAGTTCCAGCTCATTGATGCCAAGGAAGAGGCACAGCAGTTAAGCAAGGCAAAGGATATGTTTATTTCGGTGTTAAGTCACGAAATCCGTACGCCGCTGAATGCCGTAATTGGTATGTCGCGCTTACTTCAGGAAGAAAATCACCTGGAAGAACAGAATGAAAACCTGAGCGTTCTCAAGTTCTCAGCGGAAAACCTGATGAACCTGATCAATGATGTGCTCGACTTTACCAAGATAGAAACAGGCAATATTGAACTTGAGTCGGCTGAGGTTAATTTACGTGAACTGATAGATGGTATCACCAAATCGATGCAGTTCAGGGTGAATGATAAAAATATTTATCTGAAAGGTAACGTTGATGAAGCGGTGCCAGATATAGTGATGGGCGACCGGACAAGAATATGCCAGATTTTGTTGAATCTTGCCGGGAATTCTGTTAAATTTACCGAAGAAGGTGGCATCACCATCGACCTTAAGGTAATTGAACAGACCCAGAACAATGTTACTATAAGGTTTGCCGTTAATGATACCGGTATAGGTATCGCTGCGGACAAAATTGACACAATTTTCGAATCGTTTAAGCAAGCCGAAGCAGATACAACACGTAAATATGGCGGAACCGGTTTAGGTTTGGCAATTACCAAGAAGCTGGTTGAAATTCACGGATCAAGGATCAATGTGGATAGCACACCGGGCAAAGGTTCGAGCTTTTGGTTTACGGTGAGGTTTAATAAAGGACAAATACAAGGTAATACAGATATTAATAATAGTACAGTGGAAACAGAATTACAACTAAATATTTTGGTTGTTGACGACAACCAGATTAACAGGTTACTGATCAATAAAGTGATCACCAAGTGGGGCGCGACAGTTGATTTTGCTGAGAATGGCCTGGAAGCAGTAGCTAAAATTGAAGGCAAAGCTGACTATGATGTAGTGTTGATGGATATTCACATGCCGGTAATGGGTGGTCTGGAAGCTACCGAGATCATCAGATCGAAAAGCGAAACTTACTTCCAGCAATTGCCAATCATAGCGCTCACTGCATCTATGCTAACCAGCGAAGTGAACGAAATCACCCGCGCAGGAATGAACGACTACATCCTGAAACCATTTGATCCTAAAGGTTTATACGATAAACTGGCAAGGTATCAGAAGGTTAGTTAATTGGTGATTAGTTGATTAGAGATTAGTTAACCGGTTATCAGTTAACTGGTGATTAGGTAATAATCAACGTAATCATCGAATTATTGAAATCAACGGTCTACTCGGCGCAGGCTATTGTAGCGATACTTAGTTTTGATCCTTCTGCCTTTAATAATTCGGTGCCGCAGGCTTCTAATGTTGAGCCTGTGGTCACGACGTCATCTACCAGCAAAATATGCTTATTTCTTAATGCTTCGGGGTTGATAAGGGAGAACACCTCCTGCATATTCTCGAACCTCGAAAAGCGCGAACGATGTGTTTGGGTTTCAGTAGCTCTAAGTCGCACAAGATTATTTTCATCAATAGGAATTCCCATCTTTTCAGACAAGCCTTCGGCAAAACACATACTTTGATTATAACCTCTTTTCCTCAGCCTGCTTTTATGCAGCGGAACGGGTATGATCACCTCCACGGTTTTAAAGACAGGACTTTTCAATAATTGCTCTCCGGCAATATTGCCCAATAAGTTGCCGATCTTCTGCACACCCTTATACTTGAAATTATGCATCAGGTGTTGAATTTTACCGCCTTTTGCAAAGTAGCACATAGCATAAGCGCCTTCCAGGTTAATCTTTCCCCAAAATTGCTGTGCAACCATGTTATCAGGTTTCAGGTGAAAATCGGTAAAGGGAAGATTGTAACGGCAATCCAGGCAAAGTAAATCTTCGCCTGCTACAAGACTTTCGCCGCAGGCCTGGCAAAGTTCAGGGAAAAACAGGGATACAAAATCGGCCCAATAGCCGGTCTGCAATTTCATGCCATCAATTTAGCAGAAATCCGCCGATCAGGAAACTTTTGCCTTTTCTTTTATAGCAAGCTGTCCGCAGGCGGCATCAATGTCCTTACCACGGCTGCGACGGACGTTGGTTATAATACCCTGCCCACGCAAATAACCAGCAAATGCTTCGATCTTATCTTCTCCGGCATTCAGATAATTAGCAAATGAGATAGGGTTGTATTCAATAATGTTAACCTTGCATGGAACATGCTTGCAGAACTTAGCTAACTCAGCAGCATCCTGCAATTCATCATTAAAATCATTAAAAACAATGTATTCGTAGGTGACAGGGTTTTTAGTTTTAGCAAAATAGTATTTCAAAGCGTCTGCCAGGGCCTTTAATGAGTTTTGCTCATTGATCGGCATGATTGTGTTTCGCTTTTCATCATTAGCGGCGTGTAAGGATAATGCGAGATTAAACTTCACCTGGTCGTCACCCAATTTTTTGATCATTTTGGCGATGCCCGCTGTGGATACAGTGATCCTTTTAGGCGACATATTCAGGCCATCCTCAGCCGTAATGCGCTCCACCGATTTCATTACATTGGCATAGTTGAGCAATGGTTCGCCCATGCCCATATATACAATGTTGGTTAACGGCAAGCCATAATTTTCTTTGGCCTGCTTGTCAATTAACACTATCTGGTCGTAAATTTCGTCTGGGTTAAGATTGCGTTTGCGTTCCATATAGCCCGTTGCACAAAATTTACAGGTTAAACTACAGCCAACTTGCGACGAAACACAGGCTGTCATACGTTCTGGCGCCGGAATAAGTACTCCTTCAATTAAATGATTATCATATAAAATAAAAGAATTTTTTATAGTTTTATCGGCGCTAAACTGTGAGTTGTTAATTTTTACTTTATTGATTATAAAATTTTCATCCAGTTTTTGCCTGAGTTCTTTTGAAATATTGCTCATTTCGTCAAAAGAAATGCATGATTTTTTCCACAACCACTCATAAACTTGCTTGGCCCTGAAACTTTTTTCTCCCATTTGAGTAAAATGTTCGTATAAAGCCTCGATGCTCAGGCTGCGGATATCAATTTTATTCCCGGTACTTTTCACGGTGCAAAGGTACGGAAATAAAAAAGGTCTGCCTTTTGTATGAACATTCTTTTATAATCTTTTGATCAGAACAATAAGCAGTTAACTATTGTATCTGATAAAAGAGAGGTGGTCGGGGCGCGAATGTTTGGAAGGAAAGCGTTTTGAGCAATAGGTTTAATTTAATTTTTAATGAAAAGTTTTAGAGCCGATTACGTTTTTCCAGTTTATGCCGATCCGATTAAAAATGGTGTGGTCACCATTGATGACCACGGGCGGATCATTTCTGTATCCGACATACCCCCTCCAAATGTTAAACTCAACGAAGTTGAACATCTGAAAGGAGCTCTTTGTCCGGGGTTCATCAATACGCACTGCCACCTCGAGTTATCCCATCTGAAGGACAAGCTATCGCAAGGAAAAGGGCTTATCAATTTCATTAAAGAAATACAATCTCTCCGGAACGCAGATAACGCCAACATATTAAAGGCTGCAGAAAAGGCCGATAAAGACATGTATGAAAATGGCATTGTGGCCGTTGGCGACATCTCCAACAGCAATATCAGCGTTGACATAAAAGCCAAGAGCAATATTTACTATCATACTTTTGTCGAGGCCTTCAGCTTTATGCCTGACAAGGCTGAAAGCACTTTTGATAAAGCAATTTCGCTGTTAGGAGAATTCAAAAATCAATCCGCCTCTATTACACCGCATGCGCCATACTCAGTGTCAAAAGAATTGTTCAGGCTAATAAAAAAATACAGCGATACCCACCCTAATTTGCTCAGCATCCACAACCAGGAGACGGAAGAAGAAAACAAATTCTACCGCTACCGTTTAGGCGGATTTTTAGATCTGTACGATCATTTCGGGATGGATATTAGCTACTTTAAATCACAGGCACGTAACTCTCTGCAATCTATACTACCGTTGCTGAGCAGTAAACAGGATATTTTGTTTGTTCACAATACTTATACAAACTTAAAAGATATTTACTTCATAAAACGCTTCGACCGCAAAGTGCATTTCTGTTTTTGTCCCGGAGCTAACCAATATATCGAAAACAGGTTGCCTAAAATTGATCTTTTTGTTGACCAGGGATTCAATATCACTTTGGGTACTGATAGCCTGGCATCAAACACCAAACTTTCCATTCTGCACGAGATGCATCTGATACAGGAAAAATTCCCGGTTATTAGTTTGCAAAAACTCATTGAATGGGGTACCATCAACGGCGCCCGTTACCTGGGTATATCTGATGAAAAAGGGACCCTTGAGGCAGGCAAAACGCCAGGCCTGAACCTCATCACTGGTTTGGACGGACTAAAAATTACTGCCGATAGTAAGGTGAAGAGACTTGGTTGAAAAGTTGTAAGGTTGAAAAGTTGGAATGTTAATTCATAAAGCTTAATCGTATTGGATAAGACCCTAACTTTGCAACTTTCAAACTTTTCAACGTTACAACTTCAATGATCCACCTCGATATCATAGTAAAAGGCAAAGTGCAGGGCGTATTCTACAGGGCATCTACAAAAGCGGTGGCCGACCAGCTGGGCATAAAAGGATTTGTAAGCAATCAAGACAACGGAGATGTTGCAATAGCTGCTGAAGGTGATAAAATGATTATGGATATGTTTCTGGATTGGTGCAAGGAGGGGCCCGAAAATGCAGAAGTAACTTCGTTAGAGAGCCATGAAGGGGAATTGAAAAACTATCGTAATTTTGAGGTTGTAAAAAAGCGGCTGTTTTAAGCCCTGAAAAAAATTATCATTGTCAACAGCTAAAAAATTCGCGGGCCAAACGGCTATATACGGCTTTAGTACAATCGTTCAGCGATTGTTGAGCTCGCTGCTCACCCCACTTTATACTACAGCTTATCTACCATCAGTTTACAGTATTTTCAGTACCATGTTCAGCTATGCGTCCATCCTGAATGCAGTGTTGTCATTTGGAATGGAGACTACTTTTTTCAGATACCTGAATAAGGATGACGCCAACAAAAAGCAGGTATACAATAATGGTTTCTGGGTGGTGTTTATGATGTCGCTGGCTTTTCTTTTGCTCACATTCCCCTTCTCACACACCATCGCCGGATTTATCAAAATAGGGAAAGACACGCCGCAGGAACAGTTCGAACTCTACATCAAATACTTTATCGGCATCCTGGTGCTTGATGCCTGGTGCGTTATCCCATTCGCCAAACTGCGTGCCGATGGCAGACCTATACGCTATGGTGTGGTTAAGCTGGTAAATATCATTGTAATGGTGGCGCTTAACCTGTTTTTCATATTTGCTGTGCCGTATATGATCAAGCATCATTCGGCAGGTTCAGAATGGTTTAAGCAATGGTATGTACAAGGCTGGATAGGCTATGTGTTCCTGTCAAACCTGGTAGCAAGTTTTATCACCTTTTTGATGCTGCTGCCCGAGTTGCTTCAAATACAGATTAAATTCGATGGTGCAATGTTTAAAGGCATGCTGATATACAGCTGGCCCATTCTGATCGCTAACCTGTCATATATCATTAACGAAAACCTCGATAAGTTGCTTTTAGGTAAACTATTAGACCCTGGTATCAGTGAGCATGAGGTAGGCGTGTATTCCGGTTGCGCCAAGATATCCATCTTCCTGAGCATATTTATACAAGCATTCAGGCTGGGTGCAGAACCATTCTTCTTCAATCATGCCAAAAACAAAAACTCCGGGCAAACCTACGCCCGCATCATGAACTTTTTTGTGATAACAGTTTGTATCACATTCGTGGCGGTTACTGCCAATATCCAGATATTGAAATATTACGTTAATAATCGTTCCTACTGGGTTGGGCTCGATGTAGTGCCTCCACTGCTGTTTGGTTATGTAAGCCTGGGTATTTATATGAATCTTTCGGTATGGTATAAACTGTCCGATCAAACCAAGTATGGGCTCTATATTTCAGGCATCGGCGCTATTCTTACCATCGTGTTGAATGTACTGTTCATCCCGAAATACAGCTATATGGCATCGGCATGGGTATCGCTGATTGCCTATACCGTCATGATGATTTTATCGTACATCTGGGGGCAAAAAAACTACCCGATTCCGTACAATGTAAAAAAGAACATGGCTTATATAATTTCCTCAATTTTAATCGTTTTTCTTTCGTTCTATATTTTTAAGAGGAATATATTTGCAGGAGACGCCCTATTATTATTATACGCCCTTGCGGCGTTTTATTTTGAACGCAAGGATTTAAAAGCCATATTCAGCAAGCGATGAACATTAGGATAATCAACAGGTCAAAAAACACTTTGCCTGCTTACGAAACTATACATTCAGCGGGAATGGACCTGCGTGCCGACCTGGAAAGTGCGGTACTGCTTAACCCGATGGAGCGCAAGCTGATCCCGACAGGATTGCATATTGAATTGCCAGAAGGATATGAGGCGCAGATCAGGCCGCGCAGCGGATTAGCCTATAAACACGGCATCAGCATAGTTAATTCTCCGGGTACGATTGATGCAGATTATCGTGGTGAAATAAAAGTATTGCTGATTAATTTATCAACTGAGCCTTTCGAAATCAATTCAGGCGACAGAATAGCGCAAATGATCGTGTCAAAACATGAGAAGGTAGAATGGCAGCAGGTAGAAATATTGAACGAAACAACACGCGGTGCCGGCGGTTACGGACATACAGGAGTAGGATAAGATGAGACACAGGCTGGGCATATTTTTAGGTTTAATGATGTTGCCGGGTTTAGTCTTTGCACAAAATGACAAACCGGGCAAGGGAAATCGTGTGGTAATGGTTGTGGGAAGACCTATGACTGCCGACGATAGCCTGATGGTACGCCAGCTTTTCTTCTCGGCGCTACGCGAAAAAACAGTTGAGAATTTCACCCTTGCCACCGAAGAGTTCAACCAGATACTTTCGATGGATCCGCAGAATGACGCTACGCTGTTCGAGCTGGCTAATCTTGCCAAATTGAAAAACAACTACACCGACGCCCGCGACCTGCTGGAGAAAGCAGTAACCGTAAAACCAGATAACGAATGGTATTGGGTCGGCCTTGCTGATTGCTACGAAAAGAATAACGAGATAGATAAACTGGAGAATGTTTTTAACGAGCTGATCAGGATCGATCCGGATAAGGTAGATTATTATTACGACAAGGCTAATGTTTACTTTTTGCAAAAAAGGTATGACGATGCTTTGGCAGTTTATAAGCAGATAGAAGACATATCGGGGATAACGGATGATCTTGTCGCCAAACGCCAGGCTATCTATCTGAAACAAGGTAGAGTCGATCAGGCTGCCGCTGATATGGAAGCCATGATTAAGGCTAACCCTACACAGGTGAGATACTACCTGTTCCTTGCCGAGGTTTATAATTCAAACAACTTACAGGATAAGGCGCTTGCAACGCTGCAATCAGCTGAAAAAATCGACCCGAATAACGGACAGGTACATTTAGCACTTGCTGATATTTACCGCGATAAAAAAGATAACGACCGCAGCTTTAACGAACTGAATGCGGCTTTCGCTATTCCTGACCTGGATATCGATCAGAAATTAAAGATCATATTGAATTACGTTCCTAAGTTCCCCGATCCGAATGCTAAAGCCAGCGCATTGGAGCTAAGCAGATTACTCACTATTGCACACCCGGATGACTCAAGGGCTTTTGCTTTATATGGCGATATGCTTTTGCAAAACGGAAAGTATAAGGAAGCAAAAGAGAACTATAAAAAGTCGGTACAGATGAACGGGCAGGTCTATGAGGTACGTGAACAATTGATCCGCATGGAATTAGCCGATAATGATGTCGACGGCGCTTTAAAAGATGGGCAGGATGCATTATCGCTTTTCCCTAACCAGGCATGGCTTAATTATTTAGTCGGAGTATGCTATCAACAGAAAAAAGACTTTAAAAAAGCAGTTGAATACGTAAAAAACGCATCCGAACTGGAGACACAGGATAAGGAGCTTTTATCTCAGGCTTACTCATCACTTGGGGATTGTTATCATTCGTTAAATGATCTCACAAAATCAGATCAGTCTTATGACAAGGCTTTAAGTTATAATCCTGATAACGCCTATACATTAAATAACTATGCTTATTACCTGTCGGTACGTGGTATACAGTTAGAGAAGGCCGCTGATATGTCGAGGCACTCCAACGAGCTTCAGCCCGACATGGCTTCTTTTGAAGATACTTATGCCTGGATACTGTTCAAACAGAAAAAGTATACTGAAGCCAAAACCTGGATGGAAAAGGCTTTGGCGCATAATAAAGACAATAGCCCGGTGCAATACGAACATTATGGCGACATTATGTTTCAATTGGGCAATACGGATGCGGCCCTACAAAACTGGAAAAAAGCAAAAGATAACGGCGGAGGTTCACCCATTTTAGACCGAAAAATAAATGAGAAGAAATACGTTGAATAAGCTGCTTATTGTTTGTATCTGTGGTTCGCTGGCCGCTTTTGGCTGCAAGGCGAAAAAGCAAACGGTAGTAGCTCCTAAACCGGTAACAACTGTTCCTGATAAATCACTTAGTAAGCTGGATGCGATCCGTTCGAGCCAGTTAAGTTATACTACCTTTTCGGGCAAGGCAAAAACGATGCTGGATATCAATGGCAGCAGTAATAACGTAACACTAAATATCCGCATACAAAAAGGAAAAAAAATATGGGTTTCGGTTACGGCCATTGCCGGTATTGAAGTGGCCCGGGCATTGATCACTCCTGATAGCCTTTTGGTGATCAATAAATTACAGGGACTGTACCTGCAAAAGCCATTTTCGTACATTTATTCGTATACCAGTCATCAGATCAATTTTGATTCGTTAGAGGCGCTTTTGGTGGGTAATGCCATTCCTCAATTAATAAATGATGATGCCAAATTGCAGGCAGATAGCGGTCGAACTGTAATGACGGGAAATTTGCAGGAATTAGCTTACAAATTGATTTTAGGAGCTGATTTGAAAGCAAATCACACGGAATTATCTGACCTGGTTGCAGGTCAGTCGCTGACGGTGGATAATAGCGTATTTATACCTGCCACAAACAGGATATTGGCATCGCAGATTGATTTATCGTCTGTAATGCCGAAGAAGAAGGTAAAAATGAGTTTGCATTATATCAAAGCTGATTTTGATCAGCCGCTTGAATATCCTTTTAGTATCCCGTCGGGTTATAATCCGGCTAAGTAAATTTTATATTTTTGGTTAAATGAAATTTTTTAAAGTAGTATTCTTTTTGATCGGTGTATTTGTAGCTGTAGGCGTGCATGCGCAAAGCAGCGATGAATTGAAAAGGCGCCGTGATAAATATAACGAGGAACTTGAAAAGCTTAACCGCGAATATGAACAGACGGTAAATGATAAGCGGAGCTCATTAAAACAGCTTAGTTTATTAAAGGCGCAGATCAATCTACGGGAGCAAAAGATCAGCAACATCAACTCCCAGGTAAGATTGCTGGATAATCAGATATCCGAAAGTAATAATACCGTACACAGCCTTCAAAGCCAGTTAGACCAACTGCGGAAACAATATGCTGCCATGATATTGTTTGCTTACCGCAATAAGAGTTCATACAATAAGCTCATGTTTATTTTTGCGGCAAAGGATTTTAACCAGTCCTATAAACGCCTGAAGTATCTGCAGCAATTTGCATCGTACCGGGAGCGCCAGGCGAATTATATTATGGGGACGGAGAAAGACCTCCACATAAAGATAAACGAACTGGATAACACCAAAAAAGAAAAGAATACGCTGCTAAACGACCAGGTTAAAGAAAAGGAAACGCTCGGTAAGCAACGGAAGGATCAAACCCAGGTGGTAGCAGACCTTTCGCGCCAGCAAGGGCAGCTAAAGGATCAGCAAAGGGACCTGCAGCGTAAGATTGCAAAAACCAACCAGGAGATCAATGCAGCAATCAGGCGTGAGATCGAAGAACAGCGCAGAAGGGCTGAAGCTGCTGCAAGAGCAGCTGCCGCCGCAGCTGCCGCGGCGGGTGTAACTCCGTCTAACAAAAATGTTACAACTCCGCCTAAAACAATTACGTCGAAATCCACCACCAGCGAAGTGCTGAATGCAACGCCTGAAGCAGCCCGCTTGTCAAACGACTTTTTGGGCAGTAAAGGCAGCTTACCATGGCCGGTAGCAAACGGGGTTTTAGTGCAGGGATTCGGACCTTATTATACAGAAGGTATCAAGAGCGAAAGCAGTGGCATCGATATAAAAACCAACGCAGATGCGCCTGTAAGGGCTGTTTTTCAGGGAGATGTGCGGGCTATACACAATAGTCAGGGCACCTATTTCGTTGTAGTGCAACACGGGGAATACTTTACGGTTTATTCAAACATGAAAACAGTGAGTGTGTCCGTGGGCCAAAAAGTAAGCACGAAACAAAATATCGGGACAGTGGCGCTTGAAAGTGTTACAGGTATTCCTAAGCTAAGTTTCCAGGTATGGAAAGGTTCAACACCGGTTAACCCGGCATCCTGGCTGACACCTCAATAATAATTATTTGAAATTTGTCCCATATTAATCTGTATATTTGTAAATTAATTTTTGATGTATGCATAGTTGTGTTTTATTGTTCTTGAATATTGGCGGTCCTGAGATGATCCTTATCATTTTTGTGGCATTATTGCTGTTTGGGGGCGAAAAGCTTCCTGAAATTGCACGTGGTTTGGGGAAAGGGATAAGGGATTTCAAAGACGCCTCGGAAGGAGTAAAGCGCGAAATAACTAACCAGATCAACAATTACGAAGAGAAAAAACCAGAAACACCAGCATCGGTTGAAGAACCTAAAGCTGAACTGCCTGCTGCAACTACGGAAGAGCATCTTGCTGTAACCGAGGCAGAGAGCACCAATCACGAAAACGCAACCAGCCTTACGCCACAGCCGCAGGGTGTACCTAATACCATACCTTACAACGAAAACCATGGGAAGGTTTCAGAAGAAAGCCCCGTAACCGAAGCACATCACGCGGAAACGGTGAGCACTGAAACACATACTGAACCAGTTAAAACAACACACGAATAAATAAAAGTAAGTAACATAAAAATTAAAAAACATGGGCTCATTAGGCGCACCAGAAATTATTCTGATCATCATTGCAATATTGATACTGTTTGGCGGTAAAAAAATTCCTGAATTAATGAAGGGATTAGGAAAGGGTATGAAAGAGTTCAAAGACGCTCAGAACGGCGAAAGCAGCAACCCAACAAATACTACTACAACAGAAGAAAAAAAGGGTTAATCTTTCTCGGGTTAATTCTCCATAATAATTGCTGATATAAACTTATCTGCTGAAATTCTATTTCAACGGATAAGTTTTTTATTTTAGGCCCATGACTAAGTTTTATTCCTCTTTGGATGAAATAAAGAGGGAAATTCAGGCTGGCGGGATCACTGTAGAAGGATTAGTGAAAAACTATCTCGCCCAAATCAAATCAAATGCGCATCTGAATGCATTTAACGAGGTTTTTGAAACAGAGGCGCTTGCCAATGCAAAAACTGTTGATGCGCGTATTAAAGCAGGTACCGCCGGTCGTCTTGCCGGTATGGTGATCGGCATTAAGGATAATATTTGCTATAAAGGGCATAAAGTAACCGCCTCATCTAAAATATTAGACGGATTTACCTCTGTTTACTCCTCTACCATTGTTGAGCGCCTGTTGGCAGAAGATGCCGTGATCATTGGCCGCTGTAATTGTGATGAGTTTGCTATGGGTGCTTCAAATGAGAATTCATACTACGGTCCGGTAAAGAATGCTGCTAATACAAAACGTGTGGCTGGTGGTTCGTCAGGTGGTTCAGCAGTAGCTGTGCAGGCTAATTTATGCCATGCGGCTATTGGTACCGATACGGGTGGCTCAGTAAGACAACCTGCCTCATTTTGTGGTTTGGTTGGATTAAAACCAACTTATGGCAGCATTTCAAGACATGGTATTATTGCCTATGCCTCTTCATTTGACCAGGTTGGGCCGATCACACGCTCTGTAGAAGATGCGGCACTTTTATTGGAAGTCATGGCAGGCGCTGATGAATATGACAGCACTTTATCACAGTCGCCTGTTCCGAAATATACCGGCACGCTGGCGTCGGATAAATCAAAAAAGAAGATCGCCTATTTACAGGAAGCTATATCGAGCCCCGGAGTTGATGACGAGGTAAAAAGTGCAATGGTTCAATATATCGATAAGCTTCGTGCGGAAGGTCATACAGTTAAACCAATAGCTTTTGAATATTTGGACTACATAGTTCCAACCTACTATATACTGGCAATGGCCGAGGCATCCTCTAACCTGGCAAGGTATGATGGGGTGCATTACGGTTACCGCAGTCCGCAGGCAACGGACTTACAATCGACCTACAAACGGTCCCGTTCTGAAGGTTTTGGCAAAGAAGTAAAACGCCGTATCATGCTGGGTACTTTTGTATTGAGTGCCGGTTATTACGACGCCTATTACGCTAAAGCACAGAAAGTTCGCCGGCTGATAAAAGAAAAGACAGATAGTTTATTAGAGGAATTCGACTTCATTTTAACACCTACTGCACCAGAGCCAGCCTTCCCGTTGGGTAAAAAAGAAAAAGATCCGGTTGTAATGTATCTTTATGATATTTTTACCGTACAAGCATCATTAGCCGGGGTACCAGCAATTTCTTTGCCTGCCGGAACGAACAATGAGGGCTTGCCATTAGGCGTACAACTTCTCACCAAACGTTTTGCAGAGCAGGAATTGTTAAATTTTTCCAAATATTTCTTAACACTATAAGAAATTTAATAAATTAGGAAAGATTTTCGTTGGGCAACGGCATAAAATCAAGCCTGGTTAAGAAATGAAGAGATTATTAGTGAGCGTTTTCTTACTGTGTTCGTTGAATGCTGTTAACGCTGCCCCCAAACTTTTCCGCGATTCGTCCCGTACTTTCGTTCAATCTAAAGATGGTGTTCAGGATACCATTATGGTGCCTGTTTTAAATGCTGCACCTGTAAATGCATACCAGGGCAGTATTTACAAACGCCGTTTGGATTCTATCCAAAAAGAGGTGCCGTTGGATTACAATGCCTATGTACAAAGCTATATCGATACTTACCTGACAGGAACTCAGCGCGAAGGTTTGGGCCGTATACTGGGGCTTACCAAATATTACTTCCCGATCTACGAGAAAGTTTTCCATGATATGGGTATTCCTGAAGAGATCAAATACCTTTCGATAGTTGAATCTCAGCTGAATCCTTATGCTGTATCAAGAGTTGGCGCAACCGGTCCGTGGCAGTTTATGGGCCCGACTGCTAAAATATACGGTTTAAATATAGATACTTACGTTGATGAGCGCCGCGACCCAATACAATCAAGTTATGCAGCAGCAGCTTACCTGAAAGATGCTTACCAGCAATTCGGCGACTGGCTGACTGCCATTGCATCCTACAATTGCGGGAAAAGCAATGTGCTGAGAGCAATCGAGCAAGCAAATGGCGCAACCGATTTCTGGTCTATCCAAAAATACTTACCTGTAGAAACCAGGGGCTATGTACCTGCATATATTGCGGTTACTTATGTAATGAACTACTATAAGAAATACAATATAGTTCCTCAGAGTTGCAATTTGTCAGCGATGAAAACTGATACCGTTTTGGTTAACAAGTTTGTTTCGCTGAACAGTGTTGCAAGGGTATTGAACATCAGCTTGGCGCAATTGACCCAATTGAACCCGTCATATAAAGTGATGATCATTAATGGCAGCCCATCAGCGCCAAAAACATTGGTGATCCCGCAGTCGGCTAAAGAAAAATACTCGACTTTGTATAATTCCATCAATGCTGATCTGGGTTATATACAATTGGATAGAAACATGTTGCAATATTCTGCTGATAAAGCTGCTGAAACAGAATTGAATAGTTATTACAGATCAAAAAAACGTTCGCGCAGGAATCCCGACAGGCAATATTTTTCATATAGCTTGAATCATAAAACACAGCAGATCAGCAAAGGTTGATTGGCCATAACGACATTTGAAAGCCCGGTTCTATTTTAATTGGAACCGGGCTTTTTTTATATCAGGTCAAAAAGAATTGTAATTTTGGAGTCTGAACTCATAACCAATGGATAAACCTAATGTACGCAGACAGGACGCCCTCGATTATCACTCGAACGGGCGCCCCGGAAAGATACAGGTTGTACCGACTAAGCCGACTAACTCGCAACGCGACCTTACAATGGCTTATTCTCCCGGTGTTGCCGATCCTTGTTTGCAGATAGCCGATAATGTAGATGATGTATATAAATATACCGCCAAGGGCAACCTGGTAGGCGTAATTACTAATGGTACAGCCGTTTTAGGCCTGGGCAATATTGGTCCCGAAGCCAGCAAGCCGGTGATGGAAGGAAAAGGACTGTTGTTCAAGATATATGCAGATATCGATGTCTTCGACCTGGAAGTGAATGCCAAAACGGTTGATGAATTTGTAGCTATCGTAAAGGCGCTTGAGCCGACATTTGGGGGCATAAACCTGGAAGATATATCAGCGCCAACCTGTTTTGAGATAGAGCGAAGGTTGAAAGCCGAAATGAAGATCCCGGTGATGCATGATGATCAGCATGGTACGGCAATTATATCAGGTGCGGCACTGATCAATGCCTGCGAGATCCAAGGCAAAAAGCTTGAAAAGATAAAAATGGTAGTGAACGGCGCCGGTGCGGCTGCTGTTTCCTGCTCAAAAATATACCTGTCATTAGGGGTGAAGAAAGAAAACCTGGTGATGTTCGACATCAACGGTTTGATCACACCCCAACGCACCGACCTGGACGAAATGCGCCTGCAATTCGCTACCGACCGCAAGGATATTAGAACGCTGACGGATGCGATGAAAAATGCCGATGTGTTTATTGGTCTTTCAGCAGGTAATGTGGTAACAGCAGACATGCTGAAGGTAATGGCCAAAAATCCTATTGTTTTCGCTATGGCCAACCCGGTACCGGAGATAGATTATGATACCGCGGTTCAGGCACGCAAGGATATTTTGATGGCAACGGGCCGTGTAGATTATCCAAACCAGGTAAACAATGTGCTTGGTTTCCCATACATTTTCAGGGGAGCATTGGATGTTCGTGCCACTGCCATAAATGAGGAAATGAAATTGGCGGCAGTGCGTGCCATTGCTGACCTGGCTAAAAAACCTGTTCCGGAAGCCATTAATTTGGCTTATAATACCAATAATCTGAAATTCGGCAAGGATTATATCATTCCCAAACCAATGGATCAGCGCCTGATCACCGAGGTCTCCTCTGCAGTAGCAAAAGCGGCAATAGAATCTGGTGTGGCGCGTCAACCCATTACTGATTGGGATGCCTACCGCGAACAACTCAGGTTGAGAATCGGAGCCGATGACCGTTTACTGCGCAACATCGCCAACAAAGCAAAACAGAACCCGCAGCGTGTGGTATTTGCCGAAGCTGATAATTATAAAATATTAAGAGCTGCCGAAATAGTAAGAGAGGAAAAAATAGCCACTCCGATATTATTAGGCAATGCAGGACGAATAAAGAAGATCATCAAAGAAAATGCGCTTGAACTGGATGGCGTGGAGATTATCGACCCGCGCGAGGATTGTGCCAATTTTGAGGAGTATGCACAGTTCCTTTACGAGAAGCGCCAGCGCCGGGGCATCACTTTACACGAAGCCAGGAAAATGACCCACCAGCGCAACTATTATGGTGCCTGCATGGTTCAGTTTGGCAAGGCCGATGCATTAATATCCGGTTTAACAAAAGACTATGTATCGACTATTAAACCTGCCTTGCAAATTATCGGCATTGAGGAAGGCGTGAACCGGGTAGCCGGTATGTACCTGATGATGACCAACAAAGGTCCGGTATTTATAGGTGACCCAACTGTAAATGTCGACCCTACTGTTGATGAGCTCATTGATATTACTGTGCTGATCGATCATTCGGTAAGGCAATTCAATATTAAACCACGTATCGCAGTTCTATCGTACTCAAACTTCGGCTCAAACGAAGGACCTATACCTTTCAAAACCCGCGAGACTGTCCGCAAACTGCACGAGCGGTATCCGGACATGATAGTAGACGGCGACATGCAGGCCAACTTCGCCCTGAACTCAAGCCTGCTGGCAGACAATTTCCCATTCTCTTCACTTAATGGAGCTCCTGCGAATACCCTGATTTTCCCTAACCTTGAATCGGGTAATATCGCCTATAAACTGCTGCAGGAGATCGGTGGAGCTGAAGCTGTAGGCCCGATTTTGCTCGGACTCAAAAAATCGGTACACGTACTTCAGCTGGGCAGCTCGGTAAGGGAAATCGTCAACATGGTAACAATCGCCGTAGTAGATGCACAGGGAAAGGCAGAAAACGCCGAAAATGTAACTAATAACGCAAATTCACGTACACGTTAATAATCGCTCAGAAATAGAATGTACGCATATATTGATGGAAAATTGGCTTATAAAAGCCCTTCATATGTGGTAATTGAGGCAGGTGGTGTAGGCTACCACATCAACATATCATTAAGTACTTATTCAAAGCTGGGCGACAGCGAAAAATGTAAGCTGTTTACATGGCTGCATGTGAAAGAAGACGCGCACACTTTATACGGTTTTGCCGACGAGGGTGAGCGCAGACTATTCCTTCACCTGATATCAGTTTCGGGGATAGGCCCTAATACGGGCCGGATGATGTTATCATCCATTACTCCCGAAGAGATACAGGCAGCTATTGTAAAAGGCGATGTCCCTTTGATACAGCGCATTAAGGGAATAGGCCCGAAATCGGCGCAGCGGCTTGTACTTGAATTGCAGGACAAACTACGCAAAGAAGGACCTGATACATTGATCGCGGTGCCATCTAATAAAACAGTAAAAGACGAAGCATTGTCGGCATTGATTATGCTGGGATTTGCAAAAAATGCTGTTGAGAAGGTACTAGAGCAGGAATTGAATAAAAATAGCAATGATTTAACTGTGGAACAGCTAATTAAGTCTGCGCTAAAAAGCTTATAATTACGAATAATTTTTACTATTTCGATTGGGTCCGAAATTTACTCTTAAAGCTGTCACAATAGCCTTATTTATCACTGCGTTTTGCGGTATAAGAAGTGCTTTTGCCCAACAGCAACCCAAGGCGAAAAAGGATTCACTGCTTATCACTACTCCTTACAACGGAACACAGTCAAGAAATAATCAATTGCGCGAAGGCCTCCTGGATGTCGATCCCCCCAACTTGGTGCGCACATTTCAGTATAATCCGGCGACTAATCAGTACATTTTATATGAAACAGTAGGAGGCTATCAATATCGTCCGCCGCGTTATCTTACCGTTGAGCAATACCTGCAAATGCAGCAAAGGGAAGAAGAGCGGGCTTATTTCAGGCAATTGTCTGATAACTATGCCTATCAATCTCAACAGCCCGGTTTTATTCCAAGCGTAAGTGTACGCAGCCGTACCTTTGCACAAATATTTGGCAGCGATGTGATCTCCATACGCCCGCAAGGTTCGGCAGAAATGATCATGGCAGGGCAGATCAATAGTAATCAAAACCCGCTGTTCAGTACCCGTCAGCGTAACCAGTTTAACTTCAATTTCGATCAGCGCATCCAGATGAATGTGACCGGATCAATCGGTGATAAACTGAAGATTACCACGAACTACAATACTGAAGCACAGTTCCAGTTCGAGAACCAGATAAAGCTGGATTATACCGGTACTAAGGATGAGATCATACAGAAAGTGGAAGTCGGTACCGTTAGTTTCCCACTACCTACTACCCTCATAACTGGTACGCAGGCGCTGTTCGGTATTAAAACCAAACTGAAATTTGGCAAGCTGGATGTAACGAGTATTTTCTCACAACAGCGCTCCCAGTCCAAAACATTGACGATCACCAACGGGGCACAGCAAGGCACTTTTAGTCTGACACCAGCTGACTACGAGGCCAACAAGCACTACTTCCTTTCGCAATATTTCAGAGACAATTACAATAAGGCTTTAGCTAATATTCCAATCATTAGCTCGAACATCAATATTACCCGTATCGAAGTTTGGGTGACCAACCGTACCAATAGTACCACCGGCTCCCGCGATGTAGTAGGTTTCATGGATTTGGGTGAAAATAAGCCATACAACACGTCTTTGGTGCATGGCGGTGCAGGCTATAGCGCTTTGCCCGCAGGTTTCTCAGGGCCGGGTTTCGGACAGCAATCTAACTCCCTGTTGAAAGGCTTGCCGGCTTCAGCCAGGTTATCAAGCTCGAATGCAATCGTAAGCTATTTCCAGGGCACAGGCGGGACAGACAACTACGCCAAACTAACCTATGCCCGCAAGCTGACCGAAAAAGAATATACCCTGAACCCACAGTTGGGTTATATCTCGCTGAATAATGCCTTAAATAATGATGAGGTGTTGGCGGTAGCTTATCAGTATACCGTAAACGGCGTTCAATACCAGGTGGGTGAGTTCTCGACAGATATCCCGGTTAATCCCAATACACCACAGGTATTGTATGTAAAGTTGTTGAAGAACTCCTTACTGAAGACAAACCTGCCAACCTGGAAGCTGATGATGAAAAACATTTACTCGTTAGGTGCATTCCAGATCAGTCCGAATAACTTCAGGCTGAATATCTCCAGGCTGGATGAAAAATCGGGTATCGCCAAACCTATAATGGATGAGGGTATTCATACCAAGAGTAAGCTCTGGATACAATTGCTTGGTTTAGATAACCTCGATCCGCAGAACGATAAAAAGCCCGACGGGGTGTTCGACTTTTTGCCGGGCATCACCATCGACCCCACCAACGGACGGTTGGTGTTTCCTGTTTTGGAGCCATTCGGTTCAGATTTGGCCAAGCAGTTTGACCCCGGCGAGCAGGACCTGATCAAGCGATACGTTTACCAGCCTATATACGATTCGACCAAAACCATTGCACAGCAATTCTTCCCGCAGCTGAACCGGTATGTGATGAAGGGTACCTATTCTTCGCAGGGTGGTTCGGAATACCAGTTGAATGCAACCAATATCCCGCAAGGCGCAGTAATAGTCACCGCCGGGACGATTAAATTGGTTGAAGGAACGGACTACACCGTAGATTACACTGCCGGCAGATTAAGGATATTAAACCAGGCATTGCTGGCATCAGGACAACCGATCACGGTGAACATTGAAAACAACGAATTATTCGGTGTTCAGCAGAAATCATTATTCGGTTCAAGGTTTGACTATAAAGTAAACGATAACCTGGCATTAGGCGCTACGGTAATGCATTTAACTGAGCAACCGATCACTCAGAATGAAGTTATCGGCCAGGAGTCAATTTCAAATACCATGTACGGGTTCGATGTAAATTATAATTCCAACTCACGTTTCCTTACCCGTTTGGTAGATAAAATTCCGTTAATTACTACGAAAGTTCCATCATCGGTTACTTTTAATGGGGAGTTTGCGCAATTGCTGCCCGGGAACCCATCAGCTTTGAATTTTGCGGGTTCAAAAAATGGTACAGCATATCTTGATGATTTTGAGGCCAGCCAGTCAATTATCGATTTGAAGAGTGCCTCAACCTGGCAAATTTCGGGTACGCCGCAGATGTTCGCTGAGTCGCGCAACTTTAACAACCTGAGTTATGGTTACAATCGTGCGCGCTTGGCCTTTTATAATATCGACCCGGTATTTTATGCAGGCGGAACTATCCCGGTATCACGTACGGAATTGTCTAAGCCTTATGTGAGGGAAGTTTTGGAAACAGAAGTGTTCCCGTTCCGTCAATCGGTTACAGGTGAGCCGCTGACTTTGCCTACTTTAGACCTTGCTTTTTATCCATCAATTCGTGGTCAGTATAACTATGCTACTTCAGGCATCAATAACGACGGTACCCTGGCAAACCCAAAAAGCCGTTGGGGGGGCATATTCAGAGGGATATCAACTACTGATTTTGAATCGCTGAATGTTCAGTACATCGAGTTTTGGGTGATGGACCCTTTTATCGGAAAACCTAACTCGCAGGGTGGTGACTTGTATTTTAATCTGGGTAATATATCAGAAGATATATTGCTGGACGGTCGCAAGAGTTTGGAAAACGGTATCCCCGTAAACGGCGATCAAAGCCAGGTAGATACCACCGTATGGGGTAAAGTAGCAAAGCTGCAACCGGTAGTAAATGCATTTGACAATAACCCGAACAACCGTGCAATACAGGACGTGGGTTTGGACGGTTTGAGCGATGCTGAAGAAAGAACAAAATTCGGAAGTGTTGTTTCGCAGGTTCGTACACAGGTAAACCAGCAGGCTGCGGCTGCTTTTGCTGCCGACCCGTCATCAGACGACTATCAATATTACCAGGGGCCGCAGCTCGACCAGGCGCAAGCGGGCATCCTTGATCGTTACAGCAAATACAATGGCACTGAAAGCAACTCAAAAACAGCGCAGCAATCGCAGGCTCTTTTAGGCTTATCGACTTCAGCGTCCACCTCGTTACCCGACGCGGAAGACGTTGACCGCGATAATAACATGAATCAGGATGATGAGTACTTCCAGTACCATGTATCTATACGTCCGCAGGATATGGTTGTAGGGCAAAATTTCATCAACGACAAGGTAACCTCACAGGTTACATTGGCGAATGGTGAAAAACAAAATGTCACCTGGTACCAGTTCCGTATTCCAATCACATCCTACCAGACAGCTGTTAACAACATACAGGATTTTAAATCCATCCGCTTCATTCGTATGTTCATGACGAACTTTGCTGATACTGCTGTTTTGCGTATGGCAACATTGCAACTGGTAAGAGGTGAATGGAGGGCATTTAATACCGAAAATAATCCTCAGAATGTGATCGCTGATCCGGCTATAGTTAATCCCGCATTGGATAACTCAACACTGGACGTAGAAACAGTAAGTATTGAGCAAAACGGTAACCGCACGCCGATACCATATGTAGTGCCGCCGGGTATTCAACGTCAACGTAATTATAATAACCTGCAAACTAATACCAGGCTGAATGAGCAGTCGCTTTCATTGAATTTTACCAATGTGCGCGATGGCTATTCAAGAGCGGCCTTTAAGCCTTTCAACAATGATCTTCGTAAATACAAACGCCTGCAGATGTTCATCCATGCTGAAGGCACACAGTTGAAGAATAATGATGTGAACGCTTTCATACGTTTAGGTATCGATTATATAGATAACTACTACGAATACGAAATTCCGCTTTCAGTTACCCAGCCGGGTACAGCCGATCCTAATGCAATATGGCCGGCAGAGAATGAGCTGGACTTACAGCTCTCTTTATTGACAAACGCCAAAATAGCCCGAAATAATGCGAAGTTGAATGGACAGCCATGGCCGTTGAATGTACCGTTCACCATATCAGATGGGCGCAATAAGATCACCATTAAAGGCCAACCCGATTTAAGTCGGTTGGCGGCCGTAATGGTCGGAGTGCGAAATCCGTTGCGAACAAGCTCAAACTCTGCCACGGATGACGGTCTTTCAAAAACGGGTATTTTGTGGTTTGACGAACTGCGTCTAACAGACTTCGACAATAGAGGTGGTTGGGCAGCAACAGGTCGTCTGGACGCAAAATTGGCCGATTTTGCCACGGTGACCGTATCAGGCAGTAAAACTACGGTAGGCTTTGGTACGCTGGATTCACGCCTGGATGATAGAAGCTTGAATGATACCCGTACTTATGATGTGTCTGGAAATATCGAACTAGGCAAGTTTTTTCCTGATAAGAGCGGAGTGCATATCCCATTATATGTCGACGTTTCAAAACAGGTAAGTATGCCTGAGTATGACCCGGCGTCCCCAGATATCACCCTAAAACAAACCCTCGCAAATGCGACCAGCAGTAAACAACGGGACTCGATACAAAACGCAGCTGAGGATTATACCATGCGCAAAAGTTTTAACCTGACTAATGTGCATAAGGCTAAAACGAGCACGACAGCGAAAAGCCATTTTTACGATATAGAGAATTTTAATGCGACGTATTCTTATACTGAATTAGATCATCATGATTTTATGACAGAGGGCGATTTTGAGAAGACCTATCACGCATCGGTATCGTATAATTTCAGTACCACGCCGTCCTATCTGACCCCGCTGCAGAAGATCATCAAGACGAACACATTGGCGCTGGTAAGGGATATTAATTTCGATTTGATACCGACGAGGATAAATTACAGTATCAATTTTGATCGTTTTTATTCGGAAAACACGCTTAGGAATAATGACCCAACCAATCTTATCCCGATTCCGACGACGTATAATAAAACGTTCAATATTACAACTATGTATGGCCTGGGCTGGAACCTGACCAAGTCTTTAACAATGGATATTGATGCGATCAACCTGGCCACTGTGGATGAACCGGCAGGCAGGTTGAATGGTTTAAAACGGGATACTTTATGGGATAATATCTTGAGATTGGGCCGTACTACCAATTACAACCATACGCTGACATTCAATTACAACGTGCCGATCAATAAAATACCATATATGGATTGGACAAGTGTGATAGCCAGATACAGCACACACTTTACCTGGCAGGCGCAGCCACTTTTTGCCATAAATGATCCGTCGTACGACGTAGGTAATAGTATCCAGAACAAGCGCGAGATACAGGTAAATCCGACTTTCAGTTTTACTACACTTTATAATAAAATAGGATATTTAAGAAGAACTGCTAACCCTGGTAAAGACGACCAGCCAAGCGGATTGAGGAAAGTCTTAGTTGGTTTGCTGACCAGCGTTAAGGATGCCAGCATAGCCTACACCCGTGGTGATGGAACCTTTCTGCCAGGCTATCTGCCAAGCAGCGGCGTAGCTGGGGAAGATTTTAGCTATAATGCACCAGGTATAGGTTTCCTTTTGGGTAGCCAGGCGGATATCAGGCAGAAAGCGGTAACTAACGGCTGGATAACTACCGATACGCTGCAAAACCAGTTATATGTGAGAAGCGTAAACGAAGATATTCACTTAAAGGCAAGCCTGGAGCCATTTAAATATTTAAAAATTGACCTGATCGCATTTAAGACACAAGATCATAGTTATCAGACTAATTTCAAATACTTGCCGACGACCGGTGCATTCCAGAACCTTTCGCCTGTAACTACCGGTGACTATACGATTTCATTTATGTCTATTGGGACTGCGTTTTCGAAAATAAGTGGGTCTGATAACAGCTCATCGGTTTATAATAAATTCTTGAGTGATAGGACAATCATTTCACAACGCCTGGGCAAAAGTAATCCAAATTCGCTTTCACAGACGGGCAGCTATGCAGATGGTTACGGGCCTAACTCGCAGAATGTGATCGTTCCGGCATTCCTTGCAGCCTATACCGGCAGAAACCCGAATGGAATAGGGCTGAATGGCTTCCCGAATATCCCGATACCAAATTGGGATATCCGGTATAGCGGGTTATCGCATATCCAGTTTTTCTCTGATATTTTTGAATCGATAGACATAAAAGATGGCTACCGGTCAACTTATACTGTTGGTAACTATAGTACTTTACTGCAATACGCGGAAACTGACGGTCACGTAAGTTCACGCGATCTGAATAATGACTTCCTGCCATTTTACCAATTTAACTCGGTAACCATCTTTGAGCAATTTGTGCCGCTAATTGGTATTGATGCGCGGTTTAAAAATAACCTTACCACCAACCTGGAATTTCGTAAGAGCCGGGCATTGAGCATGAGTTTGACCAACAGTCAGCTTGCGCAGCAGGATGAGAATGATATTGTCTTTGGCTTTGGCTATAAAACTAAGAATTTCAGGTTCCCCTTTGGCTTGTTTGACAATAAGAAGCTGAACAATGATCTGACCTTTAAAGTTGATTTCTCCCTGAGAGATAATAAAACCCTGATTTACCAGGCTGACGTTCCGGGAGCACAGGTATCGGCAGGTGCGCAGAATATTACCTATCGTCCGGAAATTGATTATGTGATTAATCAACGGTTCAATTTGAGCCTATTCTATGATTCCAACCTGACCAGGCCATACACCTCTCAGACGTTTAATACGGCGTTTACCAATTTTGGTATTAACTTGAAATTGTTGCTGCAATAGCCATTCCGGACATGCTCCGTAAGAGCAAAATGTTGGTAGAACAAATAATTAACGTGAGTTCGGGTTAAGCTACCAACAAAAGTTGGCTGTCATGTTCCTCAAA
>JAFDZM010000094.1 GCA_018266915.1 Bacteroidota bacterium
TAATCTTCCTTTTCTTCCTTCTTTTCGCTGCTGGTTTCAGCGCTGATAGAGATCAATCCTTTTTCAGTACTGATCTTAAAATCATCTTTTTTGTAACCGGGGGCTGCTACCTCCAGTTCGTAATGATTTTTCTTGTCGCGAACATTTACTGATGGTATGTTTTCACTGTTGAAAAATGGCGTATTAAAAAATTTATCGCCGTTCCAGAAATCTTCCATCATTGACCTTAATGATGGGAATCCATTTGATTTTTTTACTAAAGTTGACATGATTGTTAATTATTAAAGTTTATACCATAAATGTCAAAAGAATCTGATTATCAAGCCATGACAGACCTCATTTCTATTCATGATCCTGATCATCTATTGTCGTAAGCAAGGGTTCTTTTGGCAAGGACTACAGCTTTATTATTTAATAAGAGATCACGATTTTATCTTCTACCAAAGCAACTCCGGGAGTTGACCACGCAGCGTGGGCTATTGTTTTACGCTCATTCCATGACCTTGCACTTCCTTTGAGAATGACATGGTCACCAATGGTTTCGACCCTGATGTTATCGGCTTCCAGATCGGCTTTGCGTTCGAGAGCTTTCTTAATGTTTTCTTTGATGTTACCTGATTGCACACGCGGTTTCACAGTAATTTCATTGCTGACACTCCTAACGCCTTTCAATTCACGGATTGCGTTGATTACTGCTTCTTTTTGGAAGTTCCAGTCAACTTCACCACTTAGGTCAACTCTTCCGTCAGTTACTTTGATCCTTATCTGATCATCAGGAATAACAGTGTTCCATCGCAGAGTACTCAAAATGCTGGCCGCGATTTCAGTGTCTGAGCTTTTATCTCCTTCGCCTAACTGAACAACAAGTTCCTCGGCTACGGCTTTCACCCCTTTAACACGCCATGTTGCATTTTCAGCAGCCATTTTTTTCGCATAGTTTGATACTGTTCCGCTTAAAGTAACAACTCCTTCTTTTACGGCAACGCCTATTTCTGTCGCATTAAGCATCGGCTCCCATTTGAGCTCTGCCATTACATCTTCTTGAATTTCTGAATCGGTTTTCATAATGCTAAGTTTTAATTAACTCATTTTGTATTCAAATTTTAGCTGAATAATTCAAAATCGCATTGACGACGGCCACTTAATCACCTGATCTTAAGCACACTCTATCTATATCAACCATAAAATATATTTTAAAACTAAGTGATATCCGTCACTTTAGGTGGTGATCCAAGTCATGGAGATTTCGACGGCCCAGAAATATTTTTGCTTTAGTTTAATAGAGATAATAAAGTAAAAAAGAAAAATATGTTAGGCCAACTCAACGAGAAACAGATCGAAACATTGCTTACACAGCAGGTGATCGGTAGGCTCGCCTGTCATGCTGACGGTGAAACCTATATGGTACCATTAAATTATGTTTATAAAGACGGAACAATATACGCGCACTCTGGTCCGGGGAAAAAAATAGATATAATGCGTAAAAACGCGAATGTATGTTTCGAAGTGGAAGAAATAGAAAGCATTTTCCAATGGCGCTGCGTTATTACCTGGGGCAGGTTTGAAGAAATTACAGACGAGGATGAAAAGCAGCAAGTACGCCAGCTTTTAACTCACAGGCTTATGCCACTGGTTTCCCGTCCGCAGCAACATGCATCACATGGTATTGCAGAAAATGAGGTAGACATAGATACGCGTATCGCCCCCATAGTATATAAAATCAAAGTAAAAAAGGCTACAGGACGGTTTGAAAAGGCTTAGCACGATTATTTAAAATAATTTCCATTCCGGCACTTCTAAATAATTGAGTCAATGACAATTAACTCAAACAATGTAATTTATTATGAAAGAGCAGATTAAAAAAGCAGGCAACCAGGGTTCGGTGCTTTATGGCATGGGGTTTATGGGTTCATTGGTATATTTCATCAGTCATGCCACGAGTTTTTGGATGGGTGTTTTAGGCATCATTAAAGCTATATTCTGGCCGGCATTTGTTATCTACAAGGTGCTCGAACTACTAAAGCTTTAGCCAACCCAATAATCCAACAATCATCAATTACTGCTTACTGGAAAATAAAACCCTACATTATGATTAAGAAAACATTCCCTAATGAGCAGGAAGAAATGCCTGCAAATCCACAAAAGCCGGAAATAGAAAAACCCGCCGATCCCACCAGGCCTAATATACCACAGGAAGCCCCTCAGCGGGAGCCGGAAGAGGTGCCATCACCATCACCTGCAGCACCTCCATCACCCGATGCACCACCTCATCTGTGAACTCCAACTCCTCAAGGAGTATTAAACTAATTTAGGCAGCCTTACTTCCCACCTCTACAGTAATCAGGGGAATAAAAATAATCTTCGATTTAATAGAATTTGAAATAAGACAGGCAGCTTCAGATTTTTGCAATACCCGCATAGCTTTTTCCCTGTCCTCTTCTCTAATTATCTTAAGCTGCGGCATCAAAGTAACTTCACTCATTTGATACTTGCCTTCTACTATCTCTAATTTACCCACGGCCTTAGAATTAAAGCTGTCAAACTCCAGTTTTGAATTTTCTGCAATGGCCAGGAAGGTAGTCATCAGGCAGCTGTTCACTGCTGCAGTAAAAAGGTGCTCAGGAGACCATATACGAGGAATGCCTTTATTAAACTGCGGAGGTGTTGCGACTTGTAATTCATCATCCAATTCGTCAGAACTCATTCGGCCGATTCTATCATCTACCCAATTTATATCAACTTCATAAATATGTGCTGTTTCCATTTTTCTTATTTATTTACATTATTAATTATCTGTTTTAAATGGCCCGTCGGTACAATGCCTGATTGTCGCCATTCTACTTTACCATTCTTGAAAACCATTAAAGTGGGAACTCCGGTAATGTGGAAAGCTTCAGCTACACCGGGGTTCTTTTCAACATCTATCTTAATGATCCTTACGGCTTCGCCCATGTCATGCTTTACCTCTTCCAATATGGGCTTCATCATTTTACAAGGTCCGCACCACTCAGCGTAAAAGTCTACCAGGGTGGCCCCCGGCGAATTAATCATTTCGGCAAAAGTTTTTGTTTCCATACCTCTTTATTTTACCTCCTCATATTCAACATCGTTAATATTTTTTGCAGACGCCTTATTCTGTTGAACATAGCATCCTGCGGGGCCGCAACATCCTACACCAGTCAGCGCAGTGTATAAAAAGAATGCACCAAAGCTCCCCATTAACCAATCATGGGCGGGTACCGCCATCACCAATATCCATACACTAAGAATAAGCCGGATGACGCGCATAAAATGCCAATTGGTGAGCAGTCTTTGCTTAATCATATTCATTTGTCGTATTTTCTTAAATTATGCCAGCTGCCCCCGTTATAAACATGACTGAAACCAACTGATATCAGAATATTTTTAGCTGCCTGGCTACGCATGCCGGAAGCACAGCATGTGATCACTGCCTGATCTTTTTTTAGTTTACTTAATCTTGATGAGAGTGTATCAAGCGGGATATTAACCGAACCCTTCAGATGCCCCGAGGAATATTCCCCGGGTGTGCGAACGTCGATTATTTGCGCTCCGTTTGCTATAATTTCGCTCAGGTCGGACTTAGAACCAATACCCAATAATTTCTTTATTACTCCAAACATATTATTTATTTATCCAGGTTTGTCAAATGTTTCAGATTCAACCACGAGCCGCCATCTACACATTCAATTCCATATTGTTTTAGAATGTTAACCGCTTTATTGCTGCGAATGCCCGATGCACAGCAGACAACCAAGCCATCAGACTGCCGTTCAAACTCGCTTAGCCGGCTTGCTATCTCATTTAAAGGAATATTAATACTTCCTGGCAAATGGCCGTCAGCATATTCAGCAAACGTCCGCACATCTACAACTATGGCGCCTGCATTTAACGATTTTAAAATATTGTTCATATTATTTTTCTTAACTGATACAAATTTCCGGATTTTGGATCATCCCTATGGGAACAATTGTTGCATAACTGTATTTTATTAAAAACAAATGCCCAGGATATAACCCTGGGCATTCCCACATGCTAAAATTGACGGTTGCTCCGTTTTCGCGTACTTAAACCAAAAGGCGCATAAAGCGGGCAAAAGCTTATAAAGCTTGTGAAAATAAAAATGGCTGAAATAATAAGCAGCACAATAGCTACCATACCCGATATCTGATCCGTAAAATAAAGTATCATGATTACCAGGGCCGCAATTATCCGTAGCACACGGTCGATTGTACCCATATTCTTTTTCATATCTGACTGATTTTATGAGTAAAACTACTATCGGTAAGCCGCAATTAAGGGAACATTTGTTCCATTAGGGTTTTAGCAATTTGATGGTATTGCGGCCAAGAGTTACAATACTCTTTTTCTCCATTGTACGCAGCAGGCGGCTGACCGCTTCGCGGTGAGTATGCAACTCATCTGCTATTTGTTGGTGGGTTATCTGCAGGATGGATGATCCGGAGGCTTTCGACCGCTCTTGCAGGTAATGCAACACCTGTTTATCCATGTTATTAAAAGCAATAAGGTCAATCACCTCGATAAGTTCTGCAAAGCGGCTGCCGTAGGTACTATTAATAAAGGTTTTCCATTCAGGATATTTGAACCAATCTTCAACCAGCTTTACCGGGATTTGAAGTACCTCGGTATCATCCTCGGCAATAGCTTTTATCATACTTTCTTTTTGCGACTGACAACAATTGATGGCCATTGCGCAGGTTTGCCCCGGATACAGGTGATAAAGAAAGATTTCCTTCCCATCTTCGCCCTGTCTTACAACACGCAATACCCCCTTAAGTACAATAGGTACAAAGAATATTTTTTCACCCGGCATTATCAGTGTTTCGTCATGAACGATATGCTTTGTCCGGGCAAATCTTTTTATTTCTTCCAATAATGCTGGATCTGTAAAGGGGATATTATTCATTTTGGCCAAAGATAAAACCTCGTAGCATATCTGGCACCTACCTTTCATCACTAAATATCGTGACGGCGGTCATTTGTTGTATGCCACATTCCAATCAACTTTGCTTACAAAACAAAAATCATGAAAGCACTTGTTTATCACGGACCGGGCAAAAAAACATGGGAGGAAAAACCTCGCCCAACAATCATAAAACCGACTGATGCTATTATCAAGATTTTGAACACAACCATTTGCGGAACCGACCTCCACATTTTGAAAGGTGACGTACCGGAAGTGACTGATGGCCGTATCATCGGACACGAAGGTGTAGGGGTTGTAGAAGAAGTTGGAACAGCTGTCAGCAACTTCAAAAAAGGCGATCACGTCCTTATCTCCTGTATCACATCCTGCGGTAAATGCAGCTATTGCAAAAAAGGGATGTACTCGCACTGTGAAGACGGGGGCTGGATATTAGGGCACCTGATTGACGGCACCCAGGCAGAGTATGTGAGAATTCCGCATGCAGATAACAGCCTCTATCCTATTCCGGCGGGAGCTGACGAAGAAGCATTGGTGATGTTGAGTGATATATTGCCAACCGGCTTTGAATGCGGTATTTTAAACGGGCAAGTTAAACCAGGCGACATAATCGCTATTGTAGGCGCAGGTCCAATCGGGTTGGCTTCATTGCTTACCGGCCAATTTTATTCTCCCGCAGAGATCATCATGATTGACCGTGACGAAAACCGTCTGGAAGTATCTAAAAAATTCGGCGCTACCCAAACCATTAATTTTGAAAAGGAAGATCCTATTGCTAAAATCAAAAGCCTAACAGACGGTAAAGGCGTTGACGTCGCTATTGAGGCCGTAGGCGTGCCTCAATCCTTTGAACTTTGTGAATCGATCATTGTGCCTGGCGGCCATATTGCCAATATCGGCGTGCACGGCAAAAGCGTTAATCTTCATCTTGAATCGCTTTGGGCTCAAAATATTACCATTACAACCCGTCTCGTAGACACCGTATCTACACCGATGCTTTTAAAAACAGTTAATGGCAAAAAATTGCAGCCGGAAAAGTTAATTACGCATCGATTTAAATTAGAACAGATATTGGACGCTTACGACACTTTTGAGCATGCTGCAGACAAAAAGGCTTTAAAAGTTATCATTTCACAAGGCTAAGCAAGTAATCTTATGTCAAGGTCAGTATATGTGCTTAGCACTGAAGCCGACAGCGGAAAATTTGTGGTTTCCCTGGGGCTAATGAATATGTTCAGCAAAGATTTTAAAACCACATACCTAAAGCCTGTGATCTGTCCTGCTAAACCGGGTGAAGAAGACCCTGACATCAAAACGATCAGTAATTTTTTTTCACCCGGCACGGAAGCTGAAAATTACTTTGCTATTAGTGGCGATTACTGCTCATTGGAAGCGATGGATCGTGGAGAACTCATCGATACCATTATCAGTAAATATAAGCCCCAGGAAAAAGATCATGATTGGATTATTATGCAGGGTACTGATTATGTTAACAAAGCGAGCCCTTTCGAAATCGGCCTCAATTTAGAAATAGCGGAAAATATCTGCGCACCTGTTTTATTAGTTATTAAGGGCGATAAAAAAACTGAAGCTGAGATTATAGCGGAAGCTGATGAAATGTATCTTCAACTTACGAATCGAACTATTCCTTTGGCAGGGATTATCGTTAATAAGGCAGATCCTAACTTGACCAACGCCTTACTTCATACGCTGCAAAATAAATTTGGTGATGAATTATTTCTTAGCGTAATTCCGTGTATAAAAGAATTGAACAGTCCAATTGTTGCTGAGATTTGCAACGCAGTGAACGAAGTCCCGCTGTCAGGAAAAGGAAATTTAACAAATCCGGTTTCCCAGATAATTATAGGTACAGCTTCTGTAAAAACATTGTTCAGGCAGGTCAAAGATTCATCTCTGATTGTAACATCAGCCGACAGAACAGACATCATAAATGCAGCAATAGCTGCTCATCGGTCCGGTAATGCTAAACGCATTTCTGGAATCGTGTTAGGTGGGAGCGGGAAGCCAGGTGCACAGCTTTTAAAACTGACAGCGGAAACGGATTTACCAGTTATTTTTTCACATAATACTGTTTTCGATTTAGCACTCCTAATCAGCCATACTAAGTCTCACATCTCTTTTGAAAATACCGATAAAATAGATCGGGCTATAAAAACATTTAATACATGGGTGGCTAAATCAGATTTGGAAAAGCGGCTCAAAGTGTTATATCCGGGCACAATTACCCCGCACATGTTTCAGTTTCAATTAATAGAGCTGGCAAAAAAATCTAAAGCGCGTATAGTTTTGCCAGAGGGCGAAGATCCCAGAATATTGAAAGCGGCGGCCCGGATAATTTCTCTAAAGCTCGCTGAAATTATTTTAATAGGACATTTAGATAATATTAAATCTCTTATAAAAAAACATCAAATAGACTTAAATATAACTCAAATTAAAATTGTAGACCCAATAAATGATACAAATTTTAAAGCCTATTCCGACAAACTTTATGAGTTGCGCAAAAACAGCGGATTGTCACGTGCTGACGCAGTCAAATTGATGGCTGACGCCTCTTACTTCGGCACGATGATGGTATACTCAGGGCAGGCGGATGCGATGGTTTCAGGAGCTGTTTATACAACAAGGCAAACTATTAAACCGGCATTGGAATTTATAAAGACGAAGGAAGGCAAACAACTTGTCTCTTCAATATTTTTCATGTGTCTGCCTCATCGGGTAGTCATATTTGGTGACTGCGCAATCAACCCCAATCCAACGTCTGAACAATTAGCGGAAATTGCCATTTCCTCTGCGGAAACCGCCCAACTTTTCAATATTGAACCGCGAATAGCGATGATATCTTATTCATCAGGAAAATCAGGAGTCGGAGACGACGTTGAAAAGGTTCGCCGTGCAACAGAGATAGTAAAAAGTAAACGGCCCGATCTTGATATTGAAGGTCCTATTCAATATGACGCCGCCGTGAATCCGTTAACTGCAAAAGCCAAATTGCCTGATTCAAGGGTTGCAGGCAATGCTACTATTTTAATATTCCCCGACCTGAATACCGGCAATTCAATTTACAAAGCGGTTCAACAGGAAACCGGCGCAGTGGCTATAGGCCCTATTGTGCAAAACCTTAAAAAGCCGGTTAATGACCTTAGTCGAGGGGCGACGGTAGATGATATATTTAGTACACTTTTGGTTACATTGATACAATGCAGCCAAGACAAGACAAAGAAAGATTTAGCTTATTTGGTTAATGGTACCAGTTCCATCCAGATCTGTAATTAATAAAAGTGTATGATCCAGAATGAGTTGGTTTCTTTTGATCTCAATTTTTATTATAAATAAAAAATAGTTTCAGTGTATTGCGAAAGCCATTTCTATAAACTTATGCGGTGAGGGAGGGATTCGAACCTATACCCTATCCAACTAATTTTCAATATCTTACAACTTCAATTTCCTACTACTCCTGAAATTACTCATATCCTTTTTGAGCACTTTCAACTCGTTAATAATCAAAGTTAAAATAAAAATCAGAAGTTAACAAAATTAGTCGAGCCATTTATATTCATTCCTCAACAAGGTTATCGATTCTAATAAACCGTCCAATTACCATCTGCAATAGCAATTGTTCCGTTTATAATCGGAACACATTCTGACGCCAGGACTAATGTCAATTCATCCTCAATCGGGTTTTTACCTGCGTCTATTTTTTGAAGGCCCAGTTCTATCCATTTTGGCCCCAAGCAAAGTTGCAGTAGTTGTGCATCACCCGCGGCTTCTGATGTGTTAATAGCAGACATCACGTATTATTTTTACGCCACATCTTCTGGCGGGCATCCAGTTCCACCTGTTTTGCAACGGTTACGCCATCACACTACATCTGCGGTGAATCATCCGGCTTTTCGAACACCACATTGCGCCCCTCTCGGTCTAAGGGTAATAACAACCGCTTTTGCCAGGTAATCCACTCCCTTTTTGAGTTTTTTCCTTGCATCTGTGTTGTAGTCTATCTGCTTTGCCATATCGTGATTGATTTAATTTCATTTAATATGATGTTTCACCCAAAGCCTTGCGTTTTTTATGCCGGTGGCAATGGCTATGCCTTCATCTACATTTCTTTCCAGCAATGCATTAGCTATCTCTATAGCCTTTTCACGTGTTTTCGCCGGCAGATTTTTCATCGACACGGGATAGTTGTTGTTTGTCCAGGGCATATTGGCTTATTTTTATGATATCAAAAATACCGGAGCTGGCCTATCGTAAAAATGACCGTAATCAACTGATATTGTGATTCATGTAGACATTTATACATTAAAAAGAATTTAGCATTGTCAGTTGCTTTAATGGAGAGCCAGGTCAAAAGTGACGTTTTATATTGCACTGCAAGCAAGAGTTTCACGTAATATGTACATAGAATAAGGCCGTCGCTCTTTTTGTCAATATTTCTATGACAAGAATCATCAATGAAGATGATGGCGGTCAGTTTAATTACGGTCAGCTGCACTGAACTTTGAGTAGATGCAAAGTATGTGTATCAGAGTAAAGATTAAATGATCAGAGTGAAGTTGGAATGTTTTTTAGGCTTATCTCATAGACTACAATCATGAAAAAAGCGCTTATAAAATCATTGGAGTTTTATTAATAATTTCTGGCGTTTCAACCCTGGTTTTCGGCCTATTGATTTTTCGCTACCGCCCCGCGCAATTACATTCAATAATTAGTGATTTTGGAGTTTTATCAATTATTACCTGGTTATCGATCGTAGTAGCGGGCATTATACTTGCGCATGGACAGAAAACGCAAAAAAATATCTCTGTAAAAGAAGCAGTCAGGGATAATAGGTCACAGGTTTTTGAACATCAGGCAGATTTCCTTTTACCTAAAATACCAACTTTCAATTTTGTGTTCATGGCATAATTTGTTTTGTTTAACATGGAAAAACCAGAAGCGGTATAGTAACATGCTGTGGCATAATGTGTGAAATATATCTACCCATAAACCACCATGCCCTGGTGGTTTTTTTATATATCCGGAACTATTTAAAACTGTATAATCACCATTTTGATAACTATCAAATTCAACCGTGACAGGCATCATATTTATTTTCAAACATTTATAGTTGTTTTGACCTGTTAAAACATTCTATCAATTAACCATAAAAATTAAAGTCATGAGAACTGATGCTCAAATTCAAAAAGATGTTATCGAAGAGATAAAATGGGAACCGGCAATTACTTCGTCTGAAATTGGTGTTAGTGTAAGTAACGGAATAGTAACACTTTCCGGTCAAGTAAGCACTTATTCCGAAAAGCTCCATGCCGAGGAGGCTGCAAAACGAATAGCGGGCGTTAAAGCAATTGCGGAAGATATCCACGTTGGCGTATCGACCGGGTACACCAGAACTGATACAGAAATAGCGCAAGCTGTACTCAACGCACTGAAATGGCACACAGATATCCCTGATTACCAGATGAGCGTAAAGGTTGAAGACGGACAGGTAAAACTGGAAGGCGAAGTAGAATGGGAATTCCAGCGCCAGAACGCTAAAAAGGTGATAGAAAATTTGGCCGGCATCCGCTCAGTTATCAACCTTATCAAGGTTACACCGAAGATAGCCCCAACAGATATTCAGAAAAAGATCACAGCAGCATTTCATCGAAGTGCGACAATAGATGCACAAAAAATTAAGGCAGAAGTCTCTGGTAGTAAAGTTACCTTAAAAGGGAGAGTGCGCTCGATTTCAGAAAAGGAAGATGCAGAAAATGCAGCATGGGCGGCGCCCGGCGTGTTTAGCATAGATAACCAACTTGAGATCGGTGAGCCGGAATTAGTTTTCTAAAATTCTTCAAAAATTCAACTATAGGCACTTCAAACCAGGCATCCGGTTGTCACCCTGATGCCTGGCTCAATAGTCTATGGCAAATAATAAACTAATCAGGTCCTATCGTGAAGGCTCTTGTTATAGTAGGCATACAGAATGATTTTTTACCGGGCGGAGCGTTACCGGTAAAGGGTGGCGACGCCATTATACCATTGATTAATAAGCTTCAGCAATATTTTGATACTGTTATAGCTACCCAAGATTGGCATTCCGCCAACCATTCAGGCTTTGCATCTAATCACCCTGGGAAAGAGAAATTCGATGAGATTTATTTGCATGGGAAACCTCAAACCTTATGGCCCGACCACTGCGTAAAAGATACCCATGGCGCTGAATTAAACAGAATGCTTAATCAAAATCAAATAGAGGCAGTTATTAGAAAAGGAACCGATCCCGACATTGATAGCTATAGCGGTTTTTACGACAACGATCATCTTACTGCTACAGGCCTGGCCGGATACCTGAAAAATAAAGGTGTAAAAGAAGTTTATGTTGCAGGGCTTACCGGCGATTACTGTGTTTATTATACAGCGATGGATAGTCTGCGAGAAGGCTTTAAAACATTTATCATTGAAGATGCAACCCGGTCTTTAAGCCGCGAAGCCTTTGATGAAGCAATGAGCGTATTTATCTCAGCAGGCGGGAAATGTATTCTTAGCGACGCGGTTATCAATCTCTTTTGCCGGTCTGAAAACTAAACTCCGAATGGGTAGGTTTCCGGCACTTCCTTAGCATGCGGTAACACATGAAGGGGATACAGTGCATGTGTTTGATCGATAAAAACAAAGGCATCATATCTTAGTGGAATGACAGTTGGCACATAGTTACCGTAACTTTCATATTCCGGGTTATATACCACACCTATTGCCCGGTGCCCGATATTATTTTCCATAAAAAGATCGTCCAGCAAATCTTTTGTCAGGTAAAGCTTGTTCCCTTCTCCCGCACGATGAAGCAGGTATTCCCAACTGCCCTTTTTTGCATCCGGCACATTCATTGCCTGTAAGCGCGCGCCCCAGTGCATCCCTGCTATCACACTTCCTTGATATGAGCCAAACCCAACAAGCACTACACCCCTTTCCTGATGTTTCAAACGTGAAAGCTCACCAATATTTACCATCCCTTCCTCACTCATATCAGTTGCCCTGGCATCACCTATATGGGTATTATGCGCCCAGACAATTGCCTTCGCGTTTTCTCCATGAAATTGTAGTAATCTCTCGAGCGTATCAGCCATGTGCTCATCTCGTATGTTCCAGGTATGCGGTCCCCCAAGTAGCATAGCATTGTAATATTTCTCTGCGTTTACGGCGATCAGGGCATTTTGTTCAGCGCTAAATACATTTTCATGATCGGTATTGTACTGGGGCAGCCGCTTCCTTATCTGCGTTAGCAATTGCGCAACTTCCGGCTGACACAATTCCGGCACAAACATGCAGGCACGGGCATATTCCTGCCCCTCTCCTTTTCTGTATGGTTCAAAACAATTTAAAGCTTGCTGCACAATTTTTACTGATGCCGGGTCTACCCGCTTCAGATAATCGGAAATGGCTTCCATAGATTCCCACAAACTATATACATCAAGGCCATAGAAGCCGACTTTACTATTTTTAGGGAGAGGATGATTATGCTCAAGCAGCCATTCACTAAAAGATACCATCTCCCAGTTGGCCCACATCCAGGTAGGCCATCTTTTAAACGATCTCAAAACATCAAATGCAGTATCACCTGCGTCGGCATAGTTCTTTATATAACGATTAACCCGGTAACAATCCGGCCAGTCGCCTTCCACGGCTATGAAATTAAAGCCCTTCTCGGCTATAAGACGTTTTGAAATAGCTGCGCGCCAGCTGTAATACTCATGAGTACCATGAGAGGCCTCGCCAAGCATTACGATGCGGGCATCCCCAATTCTATCCAACAAGGGCTGCAAACTTCCTGAATCCGTCAACGAATGAGACTTTTCTTGCAACAAACTAATCGCTGCAGTCTCATCTTTCAGTATTGGAGTATTGATATACGGTTTCATGAGCCATTTTTTTATCCAATTAACAAAATGCGAAGGGATTTTGCGGTGATAACAATCACCCGTTACCGTGATACACATCATTAATTGCGCAATGAAGTTTATTTAGCTTAGATCATCATGAAAGACGCTGACTATAAAGAGATTAATATTCCAATTGAAGATATTGAGCTAAAAGGCGACCTATTTATTCCGGAAGATGCCAGGGCTATTGTGATCTTCTCGCACGGAGCGGGGAGCAGCCGGAAAAGCCCGCGAAACCGCATGGTAGCCGATAGACTGCATAAACATGGAATCGGTACGCTGTTGTTTGATCTGCTTACTGAAGAAGAAGACCAGCATTATCCAAAAAGGTTCGATATTGAGTTATTGACATCGCGACTTATCCAGGCCACTCAGTGGCTCAAGGCAACCCTTGGCAAGAAAAAGTATTCGCTGGGATATTTCGGTGCCAGCACAGGGGCAGCCTCAGCTTTAAAAGCCGCTGCTGCCTTACCCGAGATAAAAGCCGTGGTATCTCGTGGCGGAAGACCAGACTTGGCCCGCGAGGCATTAAAAGAAGTACAATCACCGGTGCTACTCATCGTGGGGAGTTGTGACCAGGATGTTTTAAAGTTGAACCAATATGCTTATGAAAGGCTAAGCTGTAAAAAGGAACTGACGATAATAGATCGCGCCAGCCATTTATTTGAGGAGCCGGGTACACTGGAAAAGGCGGCGGACGTTGCCTGCTCGTGGTTCGATAAATATTTGTTAATCTTCAAAATAACGAAAAGCCATGTTCAAAGACAGACTTGATGCAGGCTATGCACTTGCCAACCGCCTGCTAAAATATAAAAACACGGACACAATAGTTCTTGCAATCCCTAAAGGCGGAATCCCTATAGGTTATATTGTTGCCAATGAATTAAGGTTGCCTCTTGAACCAATTTTCTCGAAAAAAATTGGATACCCTGGGTATAAGGAATATGCTATAGGGGCGGTAAGCGCATGGGGCAGTTTTGTTACACCGCATAGCGGTGTGTCTGAATCATATATTAGGGAGGAAACGGACCGCATAAAGGAGTATTTAAAACAATTGCAAAACGCCTACCTGGATGGCCGCGCCCCTGCTCAACTGAATGGCAAAACGCTTATTGTCATAGATGATGGCATAGCAACCGGAAATACCCTGCTGGCGACAATAAATACGCTTAAACAACAGCAACCCGCTAAAATCATCGTCGCTGTACCTGTGTCTACCCAATTAGGCTTTGACCTGTTATCAAAACATTGTGATGAATTGATCTCGATCATCACCGAGAGCCAATATTTTCATGGCGTAGGGGCTTATTACCAAAACTTCAGAGATGTAAGTGAAGAACAAGTGCTTTACTACCTGGACAAAAACAGAAAAAAATGCGATCGCATCTTTAAAAGCGATAAACCCGGCATTTCTTCTGTTTGTGAGAACAGTCAGGGCAAGAGATGATGACCATCATTTTTCCTATAAAACGGCGGCAATAGATTTGACATAAAATAAGATAGCTTATGGCACCCGCAATTAATGTATCCGCAGAAGAAAGAAAACTAATAAGCGTCGCAAAGCAGCGGCCTTCTGTTTCTATCGTAATGTCTTTCGAGCACGTGATCGCTTCAAAAGATGAAATGGCGCAACGGTTAAAAATCACGCTGGAGCGTGTGAAGCGGGAGTTGTTATCTACCTACCCGGAAAATAAAGCAATGCCTGTCATCCTAAAACTACAGAACCTGATACGAAACATAGATTATAATAATGGCAAAAGGGCCATCGCTTTATTTGTGTCGCCCCAAACCGAGAATATATTTTATCTCGATACGCCTGTCGACGATCATCTTGTGATTGACAACGGGTTTAGCATACATGACCTGGTCTATAGCCGGAAAAAATATATTGAATTCCTGATCCTGCTTTTAAGCGCCTCGTCTTCCAAAATGTTTCTTGGCAATAGCTTTAAGGTTACGCCGATTGAATTTAAGGTAGACAAAGCTGTCGCTTACGTTAATGATATTGCAGAGCCGGTTGCTAATTTTTCCGATCCTGATCAGCGTAAAGAAGATTTATTGAATAAATTTCTTCAGCATGTGGACCAGGGATTATCCATAGCGCTCAAGAATTACCCTTATCCGGTATTTGTTGCGGGTGCTGACAGAACGCTTGGTCATTTTAAAAAAATCACCAAAAATGAAAAAAGCCTGGTGCAATTTATACCAGGCAATTATATAGACGCCACCGATGTTGAGATGGCAGAGATGATTCAGCCTTATGTGCTTAACTGGATCAATGTTAAACAGCACAACATATTGAATGAATTAAAAAACGCTGATGACGACGGAAAATTGATTTTCGGATTGAAAGACGTTTGGGTGTTGGTGAATGACAAAAACGCAAGGCTTTTAGTGGTGGAAAAAAGTTACCGGCAGATGCTCAGTTCAAACATCCAGCGACCATTTTATGTCAAAGATGCTGTTGACAAGATCATTGAAAAAGTGTTGCAGCACGGCGGCGACATAGAGTTTGTTGACGATGGACTGCTTAAACAATACAAGCACATAGCCTTGCTCCCATTTTATTAATTCAGCTATTTGACGCCCAGAAACCAAGATTATGAGCACTAAAAAATTTCTCGCCATTTTCGATGGATTAAAATATTCCACAAGCACAACATCCTACGCTATTGAACTGGCAAAAATGGCCGATGCCTATGTGGCAGGTGCTTTCCTTGATGATTTCACTTATCACAGCCATTCGTTAACGGGACGCGGAGGATATGCAAAATTGTTAGCTGAACGAAAACATTTACATGAACACGACACATTAACCAGGAGCGAGTCGGTAAAAAAATTCAACAAAACCTGTGACGATGCCGGGATTGAGCACATTGTCCACCATGATCAGAGCATTGCTATAAGGGAAGCTATACATGAAAGCGTATATGCCGATATGCTCATATTAAGTAAAAGCGAAACTTTTACCCAATATGAACAAGACACTCCAAGTTCTTTTATAAAGGAAATGCTGGCCGGGTCGGAATGCCCGGTGATAGTTGTGCCTGCTGAATTTAAACCAGTCAATAAGATCATCATGCTTTATGATGGTGAACCATCATCGGTATATGCTATCAAATTGTTTAGTTATTTATTTCCTAAAACAAGACAACTGCCGGTAGAAGTGATAACAATAAAATCAGATGAGTCTGATCGGCATGTGCCTGAAGGCCGGCTAATGAAGGAATTGATGAACCGGCACTTCGATGAGGTCGTCTATACGACAGTTCAGGGAGATCCGGAAAAGCAAATCATTGAACAGCTGAAATACAGGCAGCACGATGAATTGATCGTTTTGGGCGCATACGAAAGAGGAGACATTTCTCGCTGGTTTAAACCAAGCATGGCCGATTTGCTGATTGGGGGACTAAAGGCACCATTATTTATCGCTCATCGCTGAATCTAAATAATCGTAATGAAAGATAATAAGATGAAAGAGCATAAAGATATAGCCAGGCGCGATCCCCAGCTTATTGTAGTTTTCGGCCTGCCGGGGAGTGGCAAATCCACCTTCGCCAGGGAATTGGCTTGCGCCATCGATGCACGTATTATCAATAGCGACATGATAAGGGGCGAAATTTTGCTGCGTGGTAATTATTCTGAAAAGGCCAAAGAAAGGGTCTATTCCGAAATGCTTAAAATGGCAGTAGCAAAGATAGAGCACGGTGAATCGGTTATACTTGACGGAACATACTATAAGGAAAAGCTGCGCCGGAAAGTTGAAAAAAAAGCGCAGGAATTGCATTTGATCCCGCATTTTATAGAAGTAAAAGCAGATGAGGAGGTGATCAGGCAACGGGTGAGCAGAAGAAGGGAAGACAGCGATGCTGACTATGATGTTTATTTAAATATAAGATCACAATTTGAGCCACTTTGCAGCTACCATCTTATTGTACATTCGGATTCCCAAACGCCTGAAGAAATGCTCACGAAAGCCCTGTTGTTCATCGGTATATATCATGAAGCAATGGGAAATTGACATTTTGTGCAACTATGTCAACTCATCGGACAATGGGTCTGTAATAAACCTTGTTGAAACACATATATCTTGGGTTATATTGACCCGGAAATACGCCTATAAAATCAAAAAGCCCGTCAAGTTTTCCTTCCTGGACTTCTCAACCCTCAAAAAGCGAAAATATTTTTGTCAACTGGAACTGGAACTCAATCGTAGATTAGCCAAAAGCATGTATATCTCTATCATGCCAATTTTTAAACGGGATGCCATATACAGTCTATACCCGTCAGGTGATATCGCAGATTATGCTGTCGTAATGAAGCGAATGAAGGTTACCCTCCAAATGGACAACCTGCTTAAATCCAAGAAAGTTACAACTTCCATGGTTATATCACTGGCCAGGAAAATAGCGGCTTTTCACCAGGGTGCAGAAGTCATATCAGGTAAATATGATGTTGCATCTTTACAAAAACGGTTCAATGACATGGCTGTTATTGAATATATGCCAGACAAAATCCATAGCCAGATAATCCAAAAGGCTATAAAATATTCTGACAATTTTTTAAGTCACCATAAGAATATATTTCTCCAGCGGGAGGCAGAGGGATTTGTGCGCGATGTACATGGCGACCTGCATACCGGGAACGTTTTTCTATATCGTGATCCTGTAATATTTGATTGTATCGAATTCAATGATGACATGCGCATGATCGATGTTCTTGATGAGGTTGCCTTTTTATGTATGGACCTTGAATCGTATGGCCGGAAGGATTTAAGCGATCTGTTTTACAAATATTATTTGGAGTTTTCGGGGGCTAAGACTACAGAAACTACCGAATTAATATTCCGTTATTTCAAGTTATACCGGGCTAACATCAGGGCGAAAGTATCGATGATTGCTTCCCAAAACGATTTGAATAAAAGGCGACACATCAGCGATAATTCTACCATTGATCGTTATTTAAACCTGATTCAAGCTTATCTTAAACGTTGCAATTAGAGATCGACCGTATAATGCAACGCCAGCCTTAAATATGGAAAAGTCTTATTAACCGGCGGAAAATTGCGATAGGTTCCATGAAGATTAAAATAGCCTTCTTCTGCCGTTAACGAAAATTTGTCTATTATCCTGAATCCTATGTCGTTGGTTAACACATGAAGGAGGTAATTTGAAGGGTTGCCGTTGACTGTCGCCATCCACTCGCCGCGATAGGTGATATTATAAAAAAATCTTTTGGCAATGGTCAGCTTTAAACTCCCGTAGTAGGATAATCCAGGGCCATAATCATAATTGCGACTGTAATAGGTGTATTGATCGGGTATGGCAGCCAGGATAAGACCGCCTGCCCCTACAGTTGTATTAATTTTAAGCTTGTTTGAAATATCGAACTGAGAGTAAAGATTCATCCGTACTCCTTCTGCGCTGTAGAAGAAAGCGGCATTATTAATGTAATTGTAATTAGCTGAAAGGACAGCCAAATGCGTGTTGTTTTGACTATATATCTTCCATCCGGTTAATGAACCATAAACGTCCACAACATTTAGTTTTGAACTATCATCCTGTCCTGCTTCAATAATGATAGAAATGTTACTGAAAGGTTCTTTCATCTTGTTCTCCGGCGAGCCGTAAGACAGTCGCAGCCGTTCATAAGGCCCAAAATGCCCGTCACGGAATACGTCTTTATTATTTACATTGAATTTTCGCAGGCCAAAGTCCAGTTCGGTTTCCATTTTTGTGGAATCGATTAGGGCTGGATTGGCTGGGGGCTTCCCCCATTTACCGTTCAATAAGCGGGTAAGGCCATTTGAAGGGTTGATCAGAAATGCAAATATTTCGCCGGCCTGCCGCTTAAAGCCGCGACTATGGTTATTGATCAGTTTGCCCGCCATCCGGTGGCTCACTTCACCAAGCATGACGCCGCCGAAACCTGTGTTTATAAAATCATTTTTTGAAGGCGCCTGGGTTTCGCCAAATGTTTCCCATAAATAGCTTCCGGCAAATGCCGCCGGGGCGGATTGCCAGAAATTATAACCGTTTGACCGGAAGGCATTAAAAAATATACTGCCGTGAAAGGGATGGCCGATTTGGTTTGTTTGAATTCGTCGTAGTCCCACGACCAACTTCTTGGCCTTAAATTATCTCCCATTGTTTTGAAAGATATATTTGCCCAGGGTTGGTGTGAAATGTAATCGTCAACCAGCCAGGGCACGGCCTCAGCAAATAACAATTCGCCTGAAACACGGAAAAATCGCTTTTGGACTTTTGGATGAAGTAGACTATCTGAGTTGCCGGAATTAAAACACATAGTTTGACCATTAACCACAAAAATGAAATTTACAGCGAAGCTTAAAAAGATGATATTGAGCCTTAGCAGTCGCACCAGCGCAGGCATTATCTAAAAACCGGCCCTGAACATGATCTGATTATTTGCCAAACCTATAACTATAGCCGACAGTTGCTATTGCTGCACCGGTTTCATTTTTGCCGTCTATAGCATTTTTCTGGATATTGAAGAACCCATAGTTGCCCCCGCCTTCAATAAACACGTTGCCGTTGCCTATTTTATAACTTATGCCCAGGTTGCCCTCGATACCGGCGTTAACCCTGTGCAGCGAATTGCGCACATTAGTATTTGCATCAAATGATTGGGTGCCGCCGGGCAGTGCCTGCTGTCCCGCCGGATCTGTATAGAACTGGCTTTGACCGCTCGTCACCTGGTGAGCGGAAATAAGCAAGCCGATAAACGGTCCTGCATCAACATAAACCCTGAATGAAGAATGGCTTATATTCCAGCCAGTTTTCGCCAGCACGGGTATAAGTAAATAATTAAGTTTGGCCTCGCTTTTATAATCTGCGTACAGGTACTGTGGAGCCTGCCCTTCGGGGAACATCGTCTTTAATTCATCCGGCGTGGTAAAAGCCTGGAGGCCGTTTTTCTTTCCTCCTTGCGATGAATATTCGATCATTGGCTCCAATGAGAACAGATTAGAAAATCGGAATTCGGCGAACACCGCTGCTTCCGGCCCGAACCTTGAGCTGTAACCCGTATTTAGTGGGTTTTGATTGCCGCTTCCGGCTGAAAGATTAGGGACGCTGACACCTCCGCGGAAGCCTAAAGCTACCTCCTGAGCATAAATTTTGGCACAACAAAAGCACAAAATGATTAAGGAGTAAACTATCTTTTTCATAATCCTGCAAATTTTGAGTCAAATTTTCCGGTTTTAGGTCATAAAAAACATGACGCAGGTCATGCAAATGACTGATATTGAACAAACTGTCTAATTTATATGGAATAAGAATTTATCTGAATTATACTTGACAAACGGAAAAATTTAGCTTAAATTTAAACAGCCCTAACTTAAACGTTAAATACGCGCGTAGTAATACGGTAACCCTAATACCGCTATTGAACTCAAACATGCTATGGTAAACTATGCATCCATTAGCCTTTATGAGAACCTTCCCATTGGTGTTTATACATGCGATGGCGAGGGGTATCTCACCTCTTGCAATGAGTTAGCAACAACAATTTGGGGACGACGCCCTGAGTTGGGCACGGAAAAATGGTCAGGTGCATTCAAGATTTTTAATGAAAACAACTTCCAATTGCCTACTGACGACTATCCGGTGGCCGTCGTAGTCAGGGAGAAAAAAATGATTCCAAATGCAGAGTACGTGATCGAGCAGCCAGATGGTAAGAATCGTCATGTATTGGTGTCATCCATTCCAACTTTTAACGATTCAGGCGAATTTACCGGCACCATTAATACTTTACTAGACATCACAGATCAAAAAGTCAACGAGGCACGCCAGGCGATGATGGTGTCCATCATCGAGTCATCCGAAGACGCAATTATCAGTAAATCCCTTGATGGCAAAATACTGAGCTGGAACCGGGCTGCAGAAAGAGTGTTTGGTCACACGGAACAGGAAGCTGTTGGCAAACATATCAGTCTGATCATTCCGTACGAAAAATTTGAAGAGGAGTCGTTTATCATTAATAAGATAAGAAACGGCGAGAGTATTGAGCATTTTGAAACCCTGCGGATGCGTAAGGATGGCAGCTCAATACCGATCTCACTTACTGTTTCGCCTATGAGAAATTCAAAAGGCGTTATTATTGGAGCATCCAAAATTGCCCGTGATATTACCAGGCAAAAATCCGCCGACGACCAGTTAAAGCACTATGCTTTGCAACTGGAAGCAGAAGTAGAGGCAAGAACGCAAATGTTATCTGATACCATTGCGGCCCTCGAAGAAACTAAGGAAAGCCTTAATGAGGCATTGGATAATGAAAAACAATTGGGCCAATTGAAAAGCCGGTTTGTGTCTATGGCATCGCATGAGTTTCGCACGCCTTTGAGCGCCATCAAATTATCCAGTTCCCTTGTTGAAAAATATGCTCAAACATCAGATATAGTCAATATAAATAAGCATGTAACTAAAATTAAAAGTGCTGTAAGCAACATGACAAGTATTCTCAACGATTTCTTGTCACTTGAGAAATTAGAATCCGGAAAAATTGAAGCCGATATGATAGAATTTGACCTGGTCAAATTTTCGGAAGAAATTAGGGACGAAATGCAAATGGTAGCCAGGCCGGGGCAGCAAATCGTTTATCAGCATACCGGAACAACGAGTTCGGTAATTCTCGATAAAAATTTACTTCATAATTGTATCATCAATCTTCTGTCCAACGCCATAAAATATTCCCACGACGATTCCATTATCGAACTCGACAGTGAAGTGAATGAGGATCAATACCTGATCTCTGTTAATGACCATGGGATCGGAATTCCGGTGGACGAACAAATACATCTTTTCGAAGCGTTTTTCAGGGCCAATAATACGGGCACGATACAAGGTACTGGTTTAGGTCTGAATATCGTATCCCGTTATGCCAGTCTGATGAACGGTAAGATTTCTTTTGTAAGTGTTTTCGGAGTTGGCTCACGATTAACCCTAAAATTCCCAAGAGCAGTTTAAATTGCATCCTGCACTTCACTGGATAATCCGTTTGCCACTGATAATCTTGTTGTTGTGAATCATTTTTATAAATGACCACTATCATTTATAATCCTTTGCCGCATTGATACCTTTAACTAACAAATTTCAAACACAATGTGGCCATTTCATGATTTTTACTTCTTCGGTATGCATCTCATATGGTGGATAGTTTTTTGTATTGTAGTCATTTGGATATTTATAACCCCCTATGACATCCCCGGGCAAAGGCGAAGGCCTGATTCACCGTTGGATACCTTGAAAAGGCGCCTGGCGTCGGGCGATATATCTGAAGACGAATATTGGCACCTGAAAAGAATATTGGAAAATGAATGAAGTTAATGTATAAGACATTGTCAAACATTCTAATATAACATTCATCAATAAATCAACCATCTCATGCCCGGCATCAATTTTTCATTACAAAGCCAAGCAGGTTTTGAGGCGCTGTATAAACATGCACCTGTCGGCATATTGGCTGTGGGCGAAACAGGGCTGATTGAATTTGCAAATCCTTGTGCTGAAAAAATGTTCGGATATATCCCTGGGGAGCTCGTGGGTAAAAATCATGATTTGCTTTTGTCGTCCGGACTTCGTAGCAAGCATCAGGAACATGTGCATAATTATTTTAAAGCCCCGGTAGACAGGGCAATGGGTACCGGCTTACGTTTAAACGGATACCGGAAAAATGGCAAATCTTTCCCCGCTGAGATCGGTTTAGCATCTTATGAATACAGGGGCAGGAAAATTGCCCTGGCATTTGTGAGCGACATTACAAAACATGAACATATTAAAGACAAGTTGCGTGCCAGCGAACAGAACATGCGCACGTTGATTGAGCACACACCAGCTTCCATTGCTATGTTCGACCGTAATATGCATTATATCGCTGTAAGCAAGCGATTTCTAAAAGACTATCAACTGGATGGCAGCAACGTTAAGGGAATGAGTCATTACGATGTATTTCCGGAAATGCCTGAGCGATGGAAAGAACTACATCAGCGCTGCCTTGCAGGGGAGCCTTCCCGGTGCGATGAGGAACAGTTCCCGCGAGCCGATGGCAGCATCGACTGGATTCAATGGGAGCTGTGCCCATGGTATACTACAAGCGGGGTCGTCGGCGGGGTGATACTCTTTTCGGAAGTAATTACAGCGCAAAAATTACTGGAGGAGCGCCTGCGTAATTACGCGATTGATCTTGAATGTGTTGTTCAAGAACGAACCAAGTCGCTTCAGCAGTTGGTTGAGCAATTAGAAAATACAAAGAAAGAATTAACCGCCTCTCTGGAAAAAGAAAAAGAACTCGGCCAGCTTAAAAGCAGGTTTGTCTCGATGGCATCGCATGAATTCCGTACGCCGCTCACCACAGTTTTGCTTTCAGCAAATCTGATCGATAAGTATGCTAACCCGGTTAATAATCCACATATCACGCAGCACACGGGCAAAATTAAGAAGGCAACCTTCAACCTTACAGGCATACTGGACGACTTTCTTTCACTTGAGAAACTGGAAATGGGGCATGTGGATCCCGCTTTCATTGATTTTGATATCGTGAAATTTGGCCAAGAAATTACGGAAGAAATGCAGCTGGCGGCAAAACGGGACCAGAATATTGTTTA
>JAFDZM010000095.1 GCA_018266915.1 Bacteroidota bacterium
CATCCTGAAGCGACATCTGCACACCGGAATAGCCACCATTACCCTATTTTCAGATACCAATGAACCTTTAGCAGAGCGATTGATTTTTGTGCAGAATTATGATAAGCTGAACCTGAATCTTTCTACTGACAAAAACAGCTACGCCACCCGCGAAAAAGTCAGCATTAAACTCAACGCAAAGACAAGGGCAGATTCAGCTGCTTTAGGGCATTTCTCTGTTTCGGTAATTGATGAAAGTAAAGTAGATGTGAATGAAGATAAAGAGAATACCATCCTGAGCAATATGCTGTTAACATCAGATCTGAAGGGAGCCGTTGAACAGCCCAATTATTACTTCACCAATATCACCGATAAAAAGCTAAAAGAGCTTGACCTGGTGATGCTGACCCATGGTTACCGCAGGTTTGAGTGGAAACAGGTGCTCAACAACAACGAACAACCCTTAGCTTATCAGCCTGAAAAAAGTTTGGAGATAACCGGGAAGGCCCAAAATCTGTTAGGCTCAGCACTGGCGAAAGCAAACGTCACCTTGTTACCTACCCAAAGCAAACAAGTATTTACTACTAAAGCGGATGATAAAGGTTATTTTGCTTTCCGGGATATGGCATTTTGGGACAGTACGAAGTTTATTTTGCAAGCAACTAATGCCAAAGGGAAGATATACACCAAACTGATTTATAATAGTGATAAGCCTGTACCCATTACTCCGGCAATGCAACCAACTAATGAAAATGTCAATGCCATCATTTCACCTGCCTATCTCGCTAATAATGAAAAGCAGCAGGAAGAGTTAAGTAAGTTAGGCCTTGGGAAGGGCAAAATGTTAAAGGAAGTGAAGATTAAAGGTTTTAAACCTGACGATCAGTACGAAACTCAAAGCCTGGCCGGCGCTGGGCATGCTGACCAGGTATTACATAGTAAAGACATTGGCTACGGGCCGTCGTTGGCATCTGCCTTAACAGGGAAATTACGTGGCGTTGCATTTACTAATGAAGGTAATCCGGGGCATCCTCAAGTACCTTATTTGAGAGGAAGCGTTACAAATTGGCCTATGTTGGTTGTTGTTGACGGAGTTCAATTAAATGATTCTGACATAAGCATATTAAACCCCAATGATGTAGAAACTGTTGAAGTACTGAAGTATGCAAATGCTGCTATTTATGGTGTACAAGGTGGAGATGGAGTTTTAATAATCACCACTAAAAAGGGAGGCAGCACCAAACCTGAAGATATTGCCTCAACAGGCGTTTTGCCAATAACTGTACAAGGCTATCAAAAAGTCCGCGAGTTTTACTCACCTAAATATGAAAGCGGTATTACCTATAACCACCCCGACCTCCGCAGCACCATCTACTGGAAACCCGAATTGGTAACTGATAAAGACGGCAACGCATCATTTGATTTCTATAATGCTGACGGTATAGGCAATTACCGAGTAGTAGTTGAAGGTATTGATGAAAGAGGAAATTTAGGACGACAAACATTCACTTACAAAGTGCAATAAATTATGAAAAAATGGCCCCTGTTTTTTCTGCTGTTTCTATACTGCTTTATTGCTAACGGGCAATCACCTGTGGTTTTGAAATTAAAAAACTATACATCCAATCATATTTCGGAGAAAACTTATCTGCATTTTGATAAACCCTATTACGCGACAGGTGATACCATTTATTTTAAAGCCTATGTCACTTTAGGTGAAAAGCATCAGCTTTCTGATTTGAGCGGTGTGTTACATGTCGACCTGATCAATTCCGGAAATAAAATTGAACAGGGCATTAAACTTCCGTTGGTGAACGGACTGGCATGGGGTGATTTTGTTTTGCCGGACACTTTAGCCCCGGGCAATTATCGCATTCGTGCTTATACCCGCTGGATGCTGAATGACGGCAACCTGTTTGAGCAAACTATTCCTGTAGGGTCGGTACATACCCAAAAAGTCCCTGAAAACAGCACTGCAAAGTCTGTTATTGCGAAACCTGACCTGCAATTCTTCCCGGAAAGCGGCCAGCTGATTGCAGGGCTACCTGCCAGAGTAGCTTTTAAAGCTATTGGCGTTAATGGCTTAGGCATTGGGGCAAAAGGTTCTGTTACCGATAATACAGGTCGTGAGGTTGGACACTTTGAGTCCGCACATTTGGGAATGGGTAGTTTTAGTTTTACACCTGAAGCAGGAAAATCTTACAAAGCCAGTGTCATCTTCACC
>JAFDZM010000096.1 GCA_018266915.1 Bacteroidota bacterium
CATCCTGAAGCGACATCTGCACACCGGAATAGCCACCATTACCCTATTTTCAGATGCCAATGAACCTTTAGCCGAGCGATTGATTTTTGTGCAAAATTATGACAAGCTAAACCTGAATCTTTCTGCTGATAAAAGTTCTTATGCGACACGTGAAAAAGTCAGCATCAAACTCAATGCAAAAACAAGGGCCGATTCGGCTGCTTTGGGGCATTTCTCCGTTTCTGTGATTGATGAGAGCAAAGTGGATATTAATGAAGATAAAGAGAACACCATCCTGAGCAACCTCTTGCTTACGTCCGATCTGAAAGGGACGGTAGAACAGCCCAATTATTACTTTACCAATATCACCGATCAAAAACTAAAACAGCTCGACCTGGTGATGCTCACACATGGCTATCGCCGGTTTGAATGGAAGAAAGTGCTTAATAATAATGATCAATCTTTAGCTTATCAGCCTGAAAAGAGTTTGGAGATAACCGGGCAGGCCAAAAGCCTGTTGGGCTCAGCACTGGCTAAAGCAAACGTCACCTTGTTACCTACCCAAAGCAAGCAAGTGTTTGCTACTAAAGCGGATGATAAAGGAAACTTCGCTTTCCGGGATATGGCATTTTGGGACAGCACAAAGTTTATCCTGCAGGCTACTAATGCCAAAGGGAAGATATACACCAAACTGATTTATAATAGTGATAAGCTTGTGCCCATTACTCCGGCAGTGCAACCAATTAATGAAAATGTCAATGCCATCATCTCACCTGCCTATCTTGCTAATAATGAAAAGCAGCAGGAAGAGTTAAGCAAGTTAGGCCTTGGTAAAGGCAAAATGCTAAAGGAAGTGAAGATAAAAGCCGTAAAGCCCTACAATTATAAAACCGAGACCTACGTTCCAACCTGGGCGGCAGACCAGGTGATCCGGGGTGATCAAATTAAATATGGCGGACAGCTTTCAACGAGACTGGTTGGAATGTTGCATGGCGTATATTATGCCAAGGGACTAAAACCTACGGCCAACATTAACATGACCGGACGACCGATGATGGTTCTGATCAATGGTGTACAAGGCGAAATAGACTGGGTAGCTACTGATCAGGTAGAAGTGATCGAGGTTCTTCTGCCGCCAAATTCTTTTGTATATGGGCAGGACGGTCTGGATGGCGTTATTTCGATAACAACAAAGTCGCGAACATTAGTAAGTACGGAAGTTGCATCAACAGGTATACTACCAGTCACGGTACAAGGCTATCAAAAAGTACGCGAATTTTATTCACCTAAATACGAAAGTGGTATTAACTATAATCACCCCGATTTGCGCAGTACGATTTACTGGAAACCAGAATTGGTTACTGACAAGGATGGAAATGCAACATTTGATTTTTATAACGCTGACGGAATAGGTACCTACCGTGTGGTAATTGAAGGTATTGACGAAAAAGGGAATATCGGCCGGCAGGTGTATCGATATAAGGTTCATTGAGTTGATTAGTTGAGGGTTGAGTAAGTTGGTCTTGGGAGATCAACTTACTTCAACAAGCTCTTTATTTCAGAAAATGCTTTTTATAAACCTCCGCATCAAAACCGAAATAGAGGAAATTTCCATCTTCAATTACCGGCCTTTTGATCATACTGGTTTTTTCCTGCAATAAAGGCAAAGCATCAGCAAAAGTTTTTACATCTTCTTTTACTTCAGGCTCCAGGTCCTTCCAGGTTGTGCTCTTTTTATTTAAAAATGCTTCATAGCCCGCCTTGTCATTCCACTCCTGCAGTTTTTCAGGAGCTATGTCAAGCTTTTTAAAATCGTGAAACTCGTAATTTATTTTATTTGCTTTAAACCAGTCTAATGCTTTTTTAACTGTGTCGCAATTAGGGATACCATATACTTTCATGCCGCTAAATTGAAGAACCAAGAGTCAAGAAACAAGAATCAAGAGAAAAAAAGCGGGTGTGCTTATACCCTGGTTCTTGACTCTTGGTTCCTGGCTCTCAATTACCGCCTCCACTTGAGCCTTTATTCCCCCCTTTGGTGTCGTCATTATCAATGCCGTGCTCATTCTTTTTGATGTTCCCGTTGAACTTGCCAAACTTGAAGTTGATCCTGAAAGCAAACGACCTGTAATAATTCTGATTATAAGATTGCTGATAGAAATAGGTTGAGTTAATAGTATTACGGAAAGTATTGTATTTAGTGTAAGGGTTATTGGCAACCAACACCAGCGTCAGTTTTTTCTTAAAGAAATCTTTCGAAAGCAGGTATTGATTAAAAATAAAATCGCTTGATTTACCCTGCAGGTTTACGTTGCCACTGAAAAAGCCTGCATTGAAAGAAACTGCAAACCCATTATCGAACCTATAACGCATATTACCAAATGCATTCCCTGTAAAGCCATCGTTATGATACATAGCGCCATTGAAGGTGCCGCTAAGCCATACATGATTTACCTGTCCATTCAACCCGAGGGTAAATTGTTTGGTAAGGTTCATGTTGGTATGCACATTAAGCCCCAGGGTTTTATTAGTACCCAGGTTTTCAAAAGTGGTATAGGTAATGGTAGTGGTGCTGTCTGGGAAACCTGCAACCGGCACCTGGTGCAAACTGGAAACATTCTGAATAGAATTGTTTGAGAAAGCATAACTCAACCCTATGTTAATCGAGTTTTTGGTAAAGTTGCTGTAGGTCAGCTCTAATGTATTATCTAACTCAGGTTTTAGCGCCGGATTACCCGTACTTATAAAGGTTGGGTTTGATTTGTCGACAAACGGGTTCAACTGGAATATACCCGGGCGCTGAATACGTTGTGTATATCCGAAATTAATACTGCTGCTTTTGAAACTGCGTTGAATAGACACCGATGGGATCAGATTATTATAACTTGGCGCCGTGGTAACCCCGGAAGAAGTAAAATCAGCATTAATACCGGTATGCTCCAAGCGCAAACCTGCCTTGCCCGTCCATTTATCAAATTTTAATTGATATGAGTTGTACAAGCTCAAGATGTTTTGATGATAGGTAAAGTTATTGGTCAACGTATCATTGGTAACATATTGCTGTGTAACGGTATCGCGGTCGTCCACGTGGTAATAGCTGTAATTGCTGCGGAGGATCGCTTTCGCCCCTGCTTCTATGGATATCTTTTTACTAAGCGGGCTGGCATAATCTATCTGTATGGTATGGTCCCTATCGCCTGCATTGTTATACTGCTGGTAATCGGGATATGACGACAAAGGATACATAAAGCGGTCGTCAAACAGGTTATCATTAAACTGCTTATTAGGCGAATAACTGTATTTATAGGAAAAAGTCAACAACTCGTCTTTTGACTTTTTAAAACCCAGTTGATAGTTAAATGAAGCATCAAAACCTGTAAAAGTGCCATGATTGGTATTGTTCAGATTGAAAGTTTGTGCCAAATCACCTAATGTATTCGTGTTAGAAAGCTGATTGGTATATTGATGCTGATCATTGCCGAAAAGATCTACAGACGCGGTTATAAGATTAAGCGTATCTATTTCAAAGCTTAGTTCTGTTCCGCCATAGTGGAAATTGCCTTTTTGCCGGGTGGTACCAACCTGATCAATAGTAGTGTTGACCTGTTTGGTCGCCGGATCGAATATATTTTCGATATTACCGGAACCGGTTGTCAGATCGCCGTTACTGCCAAATCCGCCAAAGAATGAAGCGCCAAATTTACCCTGTTTTACCGTACCATTGATATTATACCCCGCCCCGAAAACGGAATTAAAACGGCTGTTGAAGCCTATGTTGTATCCCTGGTCAGCGTTTCGTTTGGTGACGATGTTGATGATACCTGCCAAACCTTCAGCATCATATTTTGCAGGTGGAGTAGTAATCACCTCGATCTTCTCGATATTGGTGGCGGGCATGGATTTCAATATATCTGAAGGGTTTTTTGCCACCAGCGCTGATTCTTTGCCATTGATCAATATTTTATAATTTCCACTCCCTTTAAGTTGTATATTATCATTACCATCAACTGTTAAAAGCGGAACTTTGCGCATCATATCCAATACTGATAATGCCTTATTATCCGGATCAGCCTGTATATCATAACTAATACGGTCAACCTCCTGTTTCATCAAAGGCCGTGCTGCAGTAACTGATACCTCCTTCAATTGGCTGGATGATGCAGCGAGTGATACCTTTCCAATATTCATGTCCGGTCCGCTTCCGTTCACCGCTACTGTTTTATTACGATAGCCTACAAATACTAATACAGCCTCATAGGTTTTTCCGGCAGGCGCTTTTAATGTAAATGTCCCATCATCTTTGGTCAATCCGCTTTTTACTCCTGTATGTGTTTTTGAATCCTGTATGGCAACGGTTACATAGCTCATTGGCTTGTTATTAGCCGAATCAAGCACGGTACCTTTTATCGTAACGGTTGCAGTTGGCGCCGAACCGCCGGTTTGAGCAAAAGCAAGTACTGTAAATAAACTGAAGAATAAGGCTAGTAAAAAGATTTTCATGTAAGGAGGTTTTCGCTAAGTGACGCCTGACTCATTAAAGCGTTACAGCAAAAATGAGGTTTTAACAATTATTTAACTCTTTTTAACAAAAAATCCCCCTATTGGGGTGAGTTCCCCAAATACCATTTATAAATAACAATTCTAAATGGGGGATGATCTTCAGGGACCCTTTTTATCGATATTTATCCCCAATCCTGTACTCCCTGTTTTTGCATCGAAATGCAAGCCAAAATCAGGGTCAGCAATAAACCCGGGACTTAATTGGTAATTTGATCGCCTAAGGTATTTGGCTTTTAGTTTCTCGTGTAATTCGTCAGATTGTTTTATCCCATTTACGGTTAACTCCGAGTTGGTCAGGTTAAATTTAACCAGGTCACCTTTGTCGCCTACCACATTTGCACTCACCAGGTCGGCAACAATACCATCAATGGCAGCTTGGATGTTAATGTCCCGTTGCGCCCAGCGATCATCCTTAAGCCACAGTTGCTGCATATTCTGCTTTTTTCCGGACCAAAGTTTTAATTGTTTTGCGTGGAAGCCGGTATCCTGCAACATCAGCTTTTTATCCTGCAGCATTAGTTGCTTTTGTTTTAACCTAAGCTGATTCAGATTACGGAACTGCAATCTGGCTTCCGGTGTTGTTGCATCCATAAATACGCCCTTACCTACCATATCAACCGGACCATAGTACAAGCCATAATCCTTATGAACCTCATAGGCGGCCTTCAACCGGCCATGTAATTCATCAGGCTGTTTTTTACCATTTACAATAAGTTCTGCATCAGTCAGCCCAAACCATTTTACCGAGGCTGCATCAGGTGCTACACCTGCTTTTACCAGTTCGGCAATCACATTATTCACCCGTTGCCTGTCATTATCATACCTAATGCTATCCCTATGCGCCATTTCTTTCATGGTTGCATCTTTCATGAATTTTGATTCAAGATCGTCTTTAATCCATTTCTGTTTATCCGGCAGGTTTTTAAGCTTTAATTTGGCGTTAGGCGAATTGGCTTTAAACCTTTCAATATCGATATCTCTAATACGTCGTTTTTCAGCCAGGCGCTCTTTTATATTGTTTACAATATATTGGTATGATGGCAGCTCACTATCCTTTACTTTTCTTTCGTTTACTTCAAGCGAGGTAAGTTTACTATCTGTAACGGTAAAGTGATATTGATTGCCGTGATCATCCTTAGCTTTTATATCGCTGTTTTCCATGCCGTTATCATTGCCGCTAAACAATATACTGGTAAAATGGATGCTGGTATCTTGTTTTTTTACAATAGTATCTTCACCAAATTGATGACGAATTACCGGCTGTAATTTCACTTTGGGCTCGGTGAGCGTTAATTTCAAACTATCGGCAGCAACATGTTTTTTAACAATAACATGCATCAGATGCTGCACTGCATTATTCGTGGTTTTTGGCAAACTTGTGAAGGCTGATAAAAGGATCAACCCAACACCTAATACCATCTTCTCGGCAATGCTTAATCGTTTATTTTCCTGATTGACCATGCGTTTTAACCTGTCACGCAATTGGTTACCGCCTCCAATACTCATGGCTAATTTTGTCCGGCTGTTATCCTCATAGCCGAATGACAATAAAGCTTCCAAATAATTTGCTTTGCGATTTGTACGGCTCAGCACGATATCGTCGCAGCATGCCTCGCGCTCGGCACGGATCAGGGATGATAACCATAGCAAACCCGGGTTAAAGAAGAACGCGGTTTCTATAATCCCCTGCAAAATATTCACCAGGTAATCGCGGCGGCGGATGTGGGCCAGTTCGTGCCATAAAATACTTTCTAACTGTTCTGGTGATAATTGCAGTAAGATACCCATTGGCAGCAAGATCATCGGTTTTAACCAGCCCACAGCAACCGGCACCTTAACCAGCTCAGATTGCACCAGGCGGACAGCCTCCCTGATGCCTATCTGACCGGCAAATAGCTCAATCTTATGTTTAAAATCTTCGGACACCTCGTGAACCCGGTAATTCCTGATCCGCTGGATATATAATAGTCCACCTGCCATTTTCATACTTTTCAATACGAAAAGCAGCAACCATATCATGAATATTATATTAGAGTACTCATTCAGTACCATTACTATCCTGCTAACCAAGCTTATATGCGGCGTAGTAGCCGGAACAATAATATTGAGTCCACCCGGCGCATGTATAGTCTGTGTTGCATGGAAAGCACCCTGCTCAACTGCCGGCGTCCATATTTCAATGCAGAACGTAACGCATACTGATGCTGTAAACAATATGAGGATGCCACAAAGCAAATTGTAACGAAATGCAGCGTCCGACTTACGGGTGATCGTGATTACCAAACCTGCAAGCAGCGCAATAACTAACCCTATCCAAAGCGAGTGGATCAACGTCCAGCAAATTGCCTGTATGGTATGATCCGAAATAAACGGTGCCCAAAACGTTTTCATAGTCTTATGATTTTTGGTCTATCTTTTTAATCAGTTCTTTAAACTCTTCCATCTCCTGCGGAGACATTTTTTTATTACCAAGCAATTGCATCATCAGGCTGCTTGCCGAACCGTTGAACAGGTTATCCACCACACGGTCCAGTATGTAGCCTTTGGTTTTTCCTTCCTCCACTGCTGCCTGGTACACGTGTGTCATCTGGCTGGCATCTTTGGTTAGAAATCCTTTTTCGAGCATGATCAGCATTAGTTTTTGTGTCGACATATAATTTACCTCACGTTTTTGCTCATTCAGCTTATCATTTACAAACCTTACCGTAGACGGGCCATGCTCCCACAATACCTGTAATATTTCTAACTCTGATTTAGTAGGCTCCGACGGCAAATTCTCCTGGCTTTTATACTTTTTCATACTCAAACCTAAGAAAAAATTCTTATGTTCCAAATATTTTCATCCAACTAATTAGTAACTAACTAATAATCAGTAAAATAAAATAAGAAAAATTTCTTATGTTTGAATAAAAGCAATCAAAAGAGAGTACATTGATTAGCAAATCACTCATTCACTAACTCACTAACGACGCAGCCTTCTTGAGTACCTTTAGAAAACAAATTACTACGAAAAATTCACTCATTATTTATTAAAGCGCGTCATCGTCAGCTCCGCACCTATAGTTGCAAAGCTTTTGATCATTTCGATAGAGCGCTCTATCAAGGCGGGGAGTTCAGGCAGTTCATCGTCATCAAAACCGCTCAGGACGTAGTCTACCTGTTTGCCTTTGGGGAATTTATCACTTACGCCGAATCGCAGGCGGGCATAGTTGCTGTGACCTAATACAGCTTCAATATTTTTCAATCCATTGTGGCCGGCAGCGCTGCCTTTAGGTTTCAGGCGGAGGGTGCCTAAGGGTAATGCAATATCATCTACAATCACCAACACATTATCAACGGGGATCTTCAACTCCTTCATCCAGTAATTGAGCGATTTACCACTGAGGTTCATGTAAGTAGTAGGCTTGATAAGATAGAGCATCCGGCCTTTATACGATACCTCGGTATAATAGCCCAGGCGCATGTTATAGAATTTGGTATTTTCTTGTTTGGCAAATTCATCCAGCACCATAAAACCGATATTATGCCGGGTATCTGCATACTCCTGCCCTATGTTTCCTAAACCTACTATCAGATACTTCATAACTACCGGCTTTTGCCAAAGGCGTAAAAAGGCTTTGTTCTTCAAATTAATTTTGCGAAGATATTCTTTTCAAACAAAAATAGCGACGGGCACAAAACCCATCGCTATCTTATCGGTGCAATCACAACCTAATCGGTGTAATCACAAATTATTTTTTACCAGCTTCCTGCTCAGCCTGACGCAATGCACGTGAAGTAGTTACAGATACGATAGTATCTTCTTTTGCATTGGTGATAACCAGTTTGTCAAATTTCAAATCGCCAACGCGAACGGATTTACCTACATCAAGACCTTCGATGCTTACGTCGATAGTATCTAAATGATCTTTAGGTAAAGCTTTGATACGTAGTTTACGTAATTTCTGAACCAGTTTACCACCCATTTTAACACCTGGAGAAGTTCCGGTTAACTTGATTGGAATTTCAATAGCAATTGGTTTTTTCTCGTCCAGTTCCAAAAAGTCAACGTGCAGGATCTGCTCGGTTAATGGGTGGAACTGAATGTCCTGGATGATTGCTGTTGATTTTACATTACCAACTGTGATGTCGATAAAGTGAACAACCGGGGTATAAATTACCGGTTTTAACTCAGCTACAGATACTGCAAAGTGAGTTTGAGTTTTACCACCATAAAGTACGGCAGGCACTAAACCCTGGTAACGCAGCTCTTTGGCGTCGCGTTTCCCTACGTTCTCTCTTGGAGAACCGCTAATAGCGAATGATTTCATTTGTTAATTTATTTATTTTATTTAAAAGCCCATGGTCGATAGTCAATAGACCATGGTGTTATTATGCATTTCAAAAAATCTATGGACTATTGACCATAGACTATGGACTTAATTAGTCCACCTTAAACAACTGGCTGATTGATCCGTGCTCGTTTACGTTCAGGATTGCCTTTGCAAACAGGTCGGCGGTCGACAGTACTTTAATTTTGTTACTCGGGTATTTCAGCGGAATGGTATCAGTTACAATCAGCTCGGCCAATACCGAATTTTCAATTGTCTCATACGCATTACCTGATAACACCGGGTGAGTACAAACAGCTCTTACGCTGCGCGCACCACGCTCCATGATCAAACCAGCAGCTTTTGCCAAAGTACCGGCGGTATCACAAATATCATCTATCAGCACAATGTCCTGGTCGGTTACATCACCTATCAGGGTCATCGATTCGATCTCATTGGCACGTTTACGGCGTTTATCGCAAATCACCACTTCTGCATTGAAAAACTTCGCAAAAGTACGCGCCCTGTATGATCCGCCCATATCCGGAGAAGCGATAGTCAGGTTCTCCAAACCCAGGCTTTTGATATAAGGCACAAAAATAATAGATGCATCCAGGTGATCAACAGGGATATCAAAAAAGCCCTGTATTTGCGCTGCGTGCAGGTCCATCGTCATAATACGGTTGATACCAGCTGCTACCAGTAAGTTAGCCACCAGTTTCGAGCCTATCGCCACACGGGGTTTATCTTTCCTGTCCTGGCGGGCCAAACCGAAATACGGTATAACAGCAGTCACATAATGTGCGGATGCACGGCGTGCAGCATCGATCATCATCAGTAATTCCATCAGGTTATCTGTGGGTGGACATGTTGATTGAATTAAAAACACGTCGCAACCACGCACTGTCTCGTTAAAGTGAGGCTGAAATTCGCCGTCACTAAAACGGGATACCGCAACTTCCCCCAATTCCTTACCATAAGCTTTTGCAATTTTTGCTGCTAATTCGGTTGTTCCCGAACCGGCAAATAGTTTGATTGGATTAAACTGTAAAGGCATCTATTTTTGATTTCAGAATTTCGACACGGGAATTACTGTATACCTGTTTAAAAGCAATTCGGATTTCAAATCATCAACCGGATAAATCCGACATTGAAAATCCGAAATCCGAAATTCTCTTGTTGCCCGACCAGGATTCGAACCTAGACAAACGGTACCAAAAACCGTCGTACTACCATTATACTATCAGGCAATCTCCACTCGGTTTGTTGCCATTCCGAAAAGGAATGCAAATATAAGACGTTTTTTTTAAGTTCAAAAGCTATTTTAAAAAAAGTGTAAAGAGGACATTAAGGCAGAAAAATTACTCTTCAACCACCACGCCCATCGAACAGAATTTATCGATTCTTTCTGTTACCAGTTCCTCAATGTTCTTGCTTTGCAGCTCTTTAAGGTCTTTTAGAAGATGCTTTTTTAGCGTGGTTGCCATCGCAACCGGATCCTGGTGCGCACCACCAATAGGCTCTTTTATCACTCCGTCAATCAGTTTGTTTTTAAACATTTCAGTTGACGATAGTTTTAAAACTTCCGCAGCGCGTTCTTTATTTTCCCAGGTTTTCCAGAGAATGGTAGAGCAGTTTTCAGGAGAGATCACTGAATACCATGAGTTTTCAAGCATGAATACTTTGTCACCAATAGCCAGACCCAAAGCACCACCTGAAGCGCCTTCGCCAATTATAATGCAGATAACAGGCACTTTTAATACAGCCATCTCGAGCAAGTTGCGTGCAATAGCTTCACCCTGACCACGCTCTTCAGCTTCAAGGCCAGGAAATGCTCCCGGAGTATCGATCAAAGTGATGATGGGCTTATTGAACTTCTCTGCCAATTTCATCAAACGCAAAGCTTTGCGATAGCCTTCAGGATTTGCCATACCAAAATTACGGTACTGGCGCTCCTTGGTATTGCGTCCTTTCTGGTGACCGATAAACATGGCGGTATGACCACCCATGGTACCAAACCCGCCTATAATTGCCTTGTCATCACCTACGGTACGGTCCCCGTGCAATTCAATAAAATCATCGCACATCAGCTCCAGGTACTGTAAGGTATATGGCCTTTCCGGGTGACGGGATATCTGAACCCGTTGCCAACCGGTTAGATTGTTATATATCTGGTTTTTGGTAGTCTCAAATTTTTCCTGCAACTCATTTACCGTTGCCGACATATCCACCTTGGTCTTCTCTTCAACCTGCTTTACTTTATCAATCTGCTGCTGCAGATCAGCAAGGGGCTTTTCAAAATCAAAAGATATTTTCATATGCTTTATTGAGGGTGGCAAATTTAAGTAAATGAAATGGTAAAATGATTGATTGAGTTGGATTAAGTTGATTGGGTTATATTGGCGCAACCACTTAACTCAATCAACTACTTAACCACCTCACTTGTTTTCTCCAAAGTTTCCAGTTTTTTGATCTGTGCGGGAGTCAGTAGCTTTTCAGTATTATAACAAGCCATTAATATTGCGCCTTTCATTTCTCCATAGTAAAGCCCGGAGCGATTAGTATAAAAAATAAGCGAACCTTCATCTATCTGGCGCATATGAAAAAGACTATCCAGCATCTTTTCATTGCGGATGATATTAATGCCCATTTCTACCTTTTTGCGGTGCAATTCAGTGGAAAGCTTGGCTAATTGTCCCACCTGTATCGGGCTCAGATCGAGCTGTTTCTTATATTTCAAGACACTATCTGGTGACGGGAAATGGTTCAGGTCACCTGCTAAAGACATTGCATCCAGGTCATCACCCTTCAGGTAAGCGTTGTATCTTAAATCATTTATAGTTTTAACAGTTGAATGCTTGGGTTCAGTATCGACAACTACCGGAGGCTTAGCCGCCGTTTTAACAGGTGATTTCTTTGCGCCTTTTAATGTTGGTTTATGATGTGTGGAAGCACTGTCAACTATCGCGGGCTTTACAACACTATCAGCAGGATGCACTTTTGCGGTACTATCTACCGCAGCATGCCTGGTTGTATCAACATGCTTTTTGGCAATCGAATCGACAGCGGGGCGTTTTACAGTAGTATCCGTGACCTGATTGTTTTTCACGCTATCTTCATGCGTTTGTGCAAAGACAGGTATAAAAAACAGCAAACATAACAAAGTGAAAAGTACCCGTTTCAGCATAGGAATTATATTTCAATTCAAAAATGTTAATTATTCGGTAATATTTATAGATAAATAATTTTTCATTCAACTGTTGGCAAATTACCAACCATATTATTATATTTGCATTGAACTTTAAAAATCAGCTGCTTCGGAGTGAAGGAAGTCCCAATTAAATGCGTTTTAATTAGGAACCTGTATTAAGTATTATATATATAAATTTTTATAGTTCAAGAAATGATAATAATCTATTTAAGTAAACTCCAACAATTTGCAAGAAAGCATGCTGATTCCGGTAAAAGTCTAACTGCCTGGCGTATTGTTACTGAGCAAGCTGTTTGGAAACAAAGCGCCGATGTGCTAAGGGATTTTCCTACCGCAAAAATCATAAAAGGGAATAGAGCCAGATTTAAAATAACTGGAAATAAATACCGACTGATTGTAGAGGTGGACTACGTAGATGAAATTGCAGAGATAAGGTTCATTGGAACACATTCTGAATATGACAATATTGACGCAGAAACTATTTGAACTATGAGTACAAAAAAACAATGGTTTTTAATTGATTCTGAAAAAGAATATAATGCCGCCGTTAACCGATACGAACAGGTTAAGCAAGCAGCAAATGGAACAGAAGATCATAAGGAAAAAATGCTTCTTGTACATCTTATTGCAGACTACGAAAAATCAATACTGGATTTACCCGAAGTTGACCCTGTCGAATTAATCAAAATTAGGCTTGATGATTTCGGATACAAGCCTTCTGATCTGGCCGCGGTCTATGGCGACAAAGGCACAATTAGCAAAGTATTAAACTACAAGCAAGCACTCTCGTTAACGATGATTCGCAAATTCAGCGATTTTTTAAAATTGCCTGTGGATTCTTTGATAAAAGAATATAAACTAAAAACAGATTTCTAATACCGGCTCAACCAACCTTTTTTAACGTAAAATAGAACTTACTGCCTTCGCCCAATTCGCTTTGTACACCGATCTTTCCTGACTGCGCTTCAATAAAATCTTTGGCAATAGCAAGACCCAAACCTGTACCAGTTTGTTCGACAGTAGCTCCAGGCACCTTAAAATAGCGTTCGAATATCCGTGGCAGATATTTACTTTCTATACCCTGTCCATGGTCACGAACCGAAAACTCCACTTCATCTCCCCTTAGCTTCTTTACGTCAAGATTGACAACCGACTTCTCATGGCTGTACTTCACAGCATTCGATAACAGGTTGATCAGTACCCAGGTAGTTTTATCCAGATCAGCCCGTACCTCGGGGAGATTTTCGTCGTAATGCACATCTATATTCACCCGCTTCTGATCGGCAGTAAATTTTATAGCTTTTACTGCATAATCCACAATATTCTGCGGATGTGTGCTGCCAAAATTCAGGTTCAGTTTACCGGTTTCAACCTGGGCCATATCCAGCAACTCGCCGGTGATCTGCAGCAAACGACGGGTATCGTCCTCAATATTGCCGATCAATTGCTTTTGTTCGGTATTAATATCCCCTATGCGCTTATCCTCCAGCAATTTCAAGCTCATTTTGATGGATGATATTGGCGTTTTAAGCTCATGCGATATGGTAGCGATGAAGTTGGTTTTCGCCTCATCCAACTGCTGAAACTCGGTAATATTTTTCAGGATGATCACTTTCCCTATGGCTTTATCTTTATTTATAACCGATAGGATTTCTTTTGAATAATAGCTCTCACGATTATCAGCGAATATCTTTATCCTGTTCTGGCTGGTCTGCAATAGATTTCTTAACAGGTCATTTTCAACGGCTGCATCAGGCGCATACCTTCCAATAAGGTTTGCCTCAGTAATACCGATAAGCGTGCATGCCACCTCATTAGCGAATATGATATTTGATTTCTCATCCAAACCGATAATACCATCATGCATGGAATTGATGATGGTTTCAATCCGTTTCTTCTCGAATAAGATACTGGCCAGGTTGCTGTTTTCGTATTCTGCCAGTTTAAAAGTCATGGCGTTAAAAGCCTGCGCCAGTTCGCCAAACTCATCATTGGAGTTAAAACTCAATTGCTGGTGATAATTCCGATTGGCAATCTCCTTGATACGCTCGGTAAGCTCACGGATCGGGTTGGCAATATAGCCCGGGAAGTTGATAATAAAGCTAAATGCAATGAGGAACAGAAATGATCCTATCAAAGCTACGATCAGGGTTGCCTGGCTTGCCGTAGCTTTTGCAGTCGCGTTTTTATGCTGTATAGCGCTCATATTCAACTGCATAATGTGATAAAGCAGCTTGCGGATTTGCAATCTCAGATCTGCTTGCTTTTGAATATTATTGCCCTGAAGTTTTAACTGTTCATATCTTGAGCGCAGTGAATCTGTTGCCTCCTGTTCGCCCGGTTCAGTAATATTATGCTCCTGTCCTACCAGGTTCTTTTCTATGATACTGATCTGTTGCGAATTAAGCGACGATTCATTATCATCCAGCGCATTACCGATATTTCTTACAAACTGCAGCGTTTCGTAATTATCCTTCAATATCACGCTGGAATCAGCCGATAGCCGATTCAGGAACCAGATAGCCAGTCCACAGCAAATGAGCGCTAACAGAAACAGGAAACCAAAACCGGCCCTGAGTTTATTTTTTATAGTCATGACAGTATTACTAAATCGATATCAGTTTTGGACATTTTTTTTAAAAGCTGGGTAAATACGGCGGTCTTCATTACCAGCTGGTAAAACTTAAAGTGCGGTTTGCCAATACAAATAGTGGTGATATCATACTTATCTGCAGTCTCCCAAATCGTCTTGGCAATATTATCACTTTTTATCTTCAGCACCTCGCCACCTAACTGTGTAGCCGTTTTCATATTGTTTATCAAGTGACGTTGTGATGCCAGGTTGATCTTATCACTGCTTTCATTAGAGGTTTGCACATAAAGTACGTACCATTTAGAACGGTAATATGATGCCAAACGTGCTGTTTTGCGTATGATAATCCTGGCCGACTCATCATTGGTGCTGATACACGCAAGGAACAATTCGGCACGCAGTTTTACATTTTTTGGAATTTCGGTATCAATCTTCCGCTCCAATTGGTGGGCAACTTCTTTCAGCGCCAGCTCGCGCAACTGCAAAATCCGTTCAGACTGGAAAAAGTTGTTAAGTGCAAGTGCAATTTTTTTCTCGTCATATATCTTACCCTGTTTCAACCTTTCTATCAGTTCGTCAGCTGTTAAGTCGATATTCACGACTTCATCGGCCAACTGGAGCACTTTATCAGGGATACGCTCTTTTATACTTGCCCCGGTAATACGTTCTACTTCTTCGTTAATACTTTCCAGGTGCTGGATATTTACTGCGCTGATCACATTGATACCTGCATTCAGAATATCACGCACATCCTGCCAGCGTTTTTCATTCTGGCTGCCTTCAATATTGGTATGCGCCAGTTCGTCTACAATAACTACCTCGGGCCGTAAGCTGATGATGGCATTCAAATCCATTTCCTCCAGCTCTTTGCCTTTGTAGAATAACTTTCTGCGTGGGATTACAGGCAAGCCCTCAATCAGCGCCTCCGTTTCTTTACGATTATGCGTTTCGATATAGCCGATCTTCACATCGATGCCGCTCCGCATCAAGGCATGGGCCTCCATCAGCATACGATAGGTTTTGCCTACACCAGCGCTCATGCCAATGTATATCTTAAACTTACCGCGTCGTGACCGCTTAATCAGCTCCAGAAAATGTTCGACCGATTGTTCTTTATTTTCTCCGTCCATAATTGGTATTCAATTGGTAAGGGGATGCTCTCCAGACATCCCCTTTACACGAACTCAATCAAACTAAATTACAAATTGTGCATCCGTGTTTATCTTCATAGATTTATATTTTTTCATTAGAAAGCATATACTGCTGCTAATAAAAATTGGCCTGCTGACTTGGTTGGCGCACCATCACTGTTGGTAAAGCCAAAAGTATCTACGTTAGCGTTATCAAACCTTATTTCCGGGATCAGCGTTATAGCACCTGCTTTGATATTTGCAGTTGCAGTAATTCCTGTAACATTGTCGCCGTTTTTAACTTTGAAATACTCCCCTCTTAAACCGAAAGTAACCACTTTAGATACAGCTAACTGAGGGTATAAAGCCA
>JAFDZM010000097.1 GCA_018266915.1 Bacteroidota bacterium
GGGGGGCTTACTACCCGGCCAACTATGACAAACCACATGCGGTTAACTTTAATGGAAATTATAGGTTTAGCCACAGATTCAGCGTCTCGCTTGATGTTACTTACAGCACCGGTCGTCCGATTACATTGCCAATAGCCAAATATGAATATGCGGGATCAGAAAGGGTATTCTACTCAGACAGAAATCAATACCGCATTCCGGATTACTTCAGGACAGACTTTTCCATGAATATTGAGGGTAACCATAAAGTGCACCAAAAGACCCATAATTCATGGAACATCGGGGTGTATAACCTGACAGGAAGGGCCAACGCTTATTCAACCTTCTTTACTGAGCAGGGTGGCATAATCAATGGATATAAGCTTTCGATATTCGCTAAGCCGATTCCGTTTATTAATTATAACATCAGGTTTTAGATGAACCGTACGGGCTACATATATCTAATGCTTGTTTCGGGCATGACAGCAACCAGTTGCAGGAAACCCTATGACCCGCCTGCTATTGTCGCAACCAATAGTTACCTGGTGGTTGAAGGTGTGATCAATGCAGGTCCCGATTCAACATTTATAAAACTTAGCCGCACAGTACAGATTTCGAATAAAGTAGTAGCCAATCCCGAAACAGGTGCCAGTCTCACCGTCGAAGGTGATCAAAACATATCCTATCCTTTAACTGAAATAAGTAAGGGTAATTATGCTTCTGCGGGTTTAAACCTGGATAATAGTCATAAATATCGTTTGAGGATACAAACTGCTAACGGCAAGCAATATTTGTCGGATTTTGAAGTGGTATTAAACTCACCGCCGATCGATAGTATTAGCTATGACGTAAAGGGGGCGTTGGCCCAACCTGGGGTAAATATTTATGTGAGTACGCACGATCCATCCAACAAGGTGGTCTATTACCGATGGGACTACCAGGAAACCTGGATAATAAATTCTTATTATCCGTCATACTTTATATCAAATGGGGATACTGTTTTAGGCAGAAACCTAATTACACAGAATATAACCGACTGCTGGCAAAGCGATACATCAAGTACGATTGTTTTAGGTTCATCTGCTAAATTAACACAGAATGTTATCGCCAACCAACCAGTTATTTCCATTCCTTCTTACTCCGAAAAAGTGGGCGACAAATACAGTATCCTGGTTAGGCAGTATGCCTTATCAGTAGATGCTTATAACTTTTATGTAAACATCAAAAAAAATACCGAGCAGTTGGGAAGCATTTTTGATGCCCTGCCATCAGATATAGAAGGCAATATTCATTCTGTAAGTAATCCAAATGAGTCCGTAATTGGTTATATCAGTATAGGAAGCACAACAAGTAAGCGGACATTTATCAGTATTAGCAGTTTGCCGGTATGGAAGAAGGATACATCGTTTTATGCAGGCTGCCATTTGGCTTTTGACTTGCCGTTTTTTCCATGTTGCTATATAGCAAATCACCAGGTTGATGAATACATTAATTATAACCCCAATAAATATAATATAAATGGTCTTACTGATCCATTAATACCTATTGATGCAGTAACTATACATCCGGGAACGCCGCCCATCGGGTATACGGCTTCTACGAAGAATTGTGTGGATTGTACAGTACGGGGGAGTAATAAAAAACCAACTTTTTGGCAATAAGAATGAATAAAGGAATATATAAATATACATTTATTGCCCCGCTGCTGCTATTATTTGGCAGCTGCAAGAAGCCCTATACTCCTGCTGTTATCACGTCCGGAACAAATTATTTAGTTGTTGAAGGTTCAATCAATACCGGGGCAGATTCGACCATAATACACCTTACCCATACAATACCGCTTTCTTCGCCTTCCGGTACAGTATCGCCTCCTGAACTGAATGCAACTGTTACAGTTGAAAGTGATGCAAATGCCACCTATCCGCTCAGCGAGATCGGCAACGGGTATTATGCGTCAGCAGGGCTAAATCTTAGCTCGGCTAACAAATACAAACTGAAGATAATTACGACGGGTAATAAAATTTATGAATCAGATTTTGTTCCGGTAAAAAACTCTCCGCCAATAGACAGTGTATCCTATCAGGTAGAGACCACCGACTTACGTATAAATGTCAGCACGCACGATGCATCCAACAATACCCGCTATTATCGTTGGGATTATGATGAAACATGGATCATTCATTCAAAATATGATTCACAGCTAAAGCTAATTACATATCCGGTGGACAGTATCGTACTGAGGCCTGCTTCTGAGCAGATCTATACCTGCTGGCAGTCGCAAGTATCAAGTGACATCGTTTTAGGTTCCACAGCAAAAATAACTAATGATATATTGACTAATTATCCGGTTACTGTAATACCATCTACATCAGAAAAACTTGCCGAGCGTTACAGTATATTGGTTAAACAGTATGCCATGACACCTGATGCATTTAATTATTACCAGGAGTTAAGGAAAAATACAGAAAGCTTAGGGACTATTTTCGACCCGCAACCATCATCACTAACGGGGAACATACATTGCACTACCAATCCGTCAGAACAAGTAATAGGATACATTACCGCTGGTTCTGTTTCTAAGGTGAGGATTTTCGTCGACGCCAGGAACTTGCCCGCAAACGCAAACTGGATACCCAGCCAGCCTCAATTTGATTGTGACTTTGAGGAGACTGTATATAATCCGGATCCTTTGGGCGTTCACCCTTATTCTGTAAAGGAATACTTGTATACAGGTATTTTAATTCCCATTCAGCCTTTACAGCTACCTGGCGCAGCACATCCAATCGGATATACAGGTGCTTCGCCAATCTGTGTAGATTGCACTTTAAGAGGAGTAAATAAACCACCAGCTTTTTGGACAAATGAATAACAAACTATATAAATATATATTAATGGTTAAAGCACTGTTATTGTTCAGCAGTTGCAAAAAACCTTATGCCCCTGCTGTTATCACCTCGGGATCAAGTGTACTTGTGGTTGAGGGTACGATTAATGCCGGGGCAGACTCAACCATAATACACCTTACTCATACAATTCCAATTTCGTCTCCTAATGGTACCCAACCGCCGGCTGAACTGAACGCAACCGTTACCGTTGAAAGTGATGCCAATGCTACCTACCCGCTCAGTGAAATCGGAAACGGGTATTACGGATCGGCAGGGTTAAACCTGAGTTCAGCCAACAAATACAAGCTGAAGATAATTACAACGAGCAATAAGATATATGAATCGGATTTTGTTCCGGTAAAAAACTCGCCACCGATAGACAGTGTATCTTACAAACCTCAAACTACCAATTTGCAGTTAAATGTCAGTACACACGATCCGTCTAATAATACCCGTTATTACCGATGGGAATATGATGAAACCTGGATCATACACTCGAAATATGAATCAATACTAAAGCTCATAAAAAATCCGGTAGACAGTATCGTAACAAGGCCTCCTTCTGAGCAAATTTATACATGCTGGCAATCTGAAAAATCGAGTGACATCGTTTTAGGATCAACAGCAAAACTATCGAATGATGTAATGGCTAATTATACGTTTTCCGTGATACCATCTACCTCCGAAAAATTTACTGACCGTTTCACTGTACTGGTAAAGCAATATGCTTTAACACCTGATGCATTTAACTATTACCAGGAGTTAAGAAAAAACACCGAAAGCCTGGGAACTATTTTCGATCCTCAGCCATCATCGCTCACAGGGAATATTCATTGCACTACCAATCCATCAGAACAGGTAATAGGATACATTACTGCAGGCACTGTGTCGCAGGTAAGGATTTATATCAATGCAAGAGATTTACCGGCAAATGCAAACTGGATACCTAATGTGCCTTACTCTGATTGCACATACGACACCCTGTATTATAACCCGCCGATTAAAAAGCCTCTTTATACCATACAGAATTTTTTATATACAGAAGTTCAAATGCCTATCGACCGTTTACAGCAGCCAGGGGCAGCCCATCCCTACGGATATACAGGTTCTTCGCCATTTTGCGTGGATTGTACGTTGAGGGGGACAAATGTAAAACCGGCATTCTGGCAGGATCAATAATTATTGAATGAGACAACTAACTACAGCATAAGAAATACTATAAAAAGTAATACATATGGCATCAATATTTAAAAAAGCACTTGGCAGTTTCACTCTTATGATTCTGCTTGCATTCAGCGCTCACGCTCAGCTATTGAATGATGTACAAAACAATTTCAAAAACTACAGCCAGCAGGCTCTGCAGGAAAAGGTATTTGTTCATTCGGACAAAGGCGCTTATCTTACGGGTGAGATACTTTGGTTTAAAGTGTACGTGGTAGATGGCTGTTATCACAAGCCATTTAATCTGAGTAAGGTCGCTTATGTCGAGGTTTTGGATGATGCACTGAACCCGGCAATGCAGGCTAAAGTAGAGCTAAAAAACGGTATAGGCAGCGGATCGTTATACATACCCGTGACACTCAATAATGGTAACTACCATTTGAGAGCCTATACTAATTGGATGAAGAATTTTAGTCCTGACTTTTACTTTGATAAAAAAATCACCATTGTAAATCCGCAGAGAGCGCCGGTTGTAGCAAGAGCTAATACCACAGATTTTGATATCCAATTTTTTCCCGAAGGTGGTGATTTGGTAAGTGGAATAACCAGTAAAGTGGGCTTTAAAGCTGTTAGCAGAAGCGGAAAAGGGATTGATTTTACAGGCGCTATAATCGATCAGAAAAATGATACCGTAGTAAAGTTTCAGCCGTTGAAATTTGGCATGGGCCATTTCTCATTTACTCCGTCTGCAGGCAATACATACAAAGCAGTGATCAGGGCCGGTGGCACACCAGTTGTAAAAGATATACCTGAGGTTAGAGAAAAAGGATATGTAATGACTGTGACGGACGCGGGTGCTGATAAACTGCAGGTAGTAGTAAATAGTAATGTTACCAGTTCAGACGGCTCAGTATACTTGTTTGCGCATACCAGGCAGGTAGTGAAGATGGCACAAAGAGCGCCGCAAATTAACGGCAGCGCAACATTTGCAATAGATAAATCGGCATTGAACGATGGTATATCGCATTTTACAGTTTTTGACGGTGACAGGCACCCTGTATGCGAACGCCTGTATTTTAAACGACCAACCAAAAACCTTGTGATAGATGCTGCTTCGGATCAGCCAAATTATGGTAGCCGTAAAAAAGTAGATATTTCATTAGACGCGAAGGACCAATCGGGCAAACTTTTGGAAGCTAATTTATCCATGTCGGTGTACCGCCTGGATGCTTATCAAACCCTTGAGCCGGGTGACATAACAAGTTATTTCTGGTTAAGCTCCGACTTGCGCGGCAATATAGAATCTCCTGAATATTATATCAAAAACAACACCGCCGAGGCCAATGAGGCCGTTGATAACCTGATGCTCACCCAGGGTTGGCGACGTTTTCAGTGGAGCGATGTGCTGCAGAACAAACCTGCATCATTCAGCTTTTTGCCGGAGTATAACGGGCATATTGTTACAGGTAAAATCATCAACACAACTACCAATGCACCGGCATTTGATGTGATAGCCTATTTTGCTGTGCCGGGCAAGCGGGTGCAATTGTTTGCATCAAGAAGCGACACTACGGGGCATATTTTATTTAATACCAAGGATCTTTATGGTCCGGGTGAAATTGTGGTTCAAACCGACTCACACCGTGATACTACCTATCATATAGATATCCAGAACCCGTTTTCAGAGCAGTTTTCAAAATTGCCGCTGCCACCTTTTGAGCTTACATCCGATATGAAAACACCGTTGGAGCAACAGAACATTGCCATGCAGGTGCAAAATATTTATGCCGGCAGCAAAACCAGGCAATTTTATGAACCATATGTTGATAGTACCGGATTTTACGGAAAACCTGACCATGTGTACCGTCTTGATGATTACACCCGCTTTACCACAATGGAAGAAGTTTTGCGCGAGTATATCAGGGAAGTAAACGTATTCCACCCGCGTAACCGGTTCCAGATAAGGGTTATAGGCGATAAAGGTTTCCTGGAAGGTGACCCATTGGTGCTGCTTGATGGCATACCTATTTTCGATATGAACAAAGTGCTGGCGATTGATCCCCTGAAAATAAAAAGGCTTGATGTGATCAAGGATCGGTATTTCTGGGGTCCGGCTGATGCAGAAGGGATATTGAGCTATGCCAGCTATAAATCTGATCTGGCCGGCGTTGAAGTGGACCCGCATGCCGTGGTGATGGATTATGAAGGCATGCAATTGCAGCGTGTATTTTATTCACCTGCTTATGATACGGATGTACAGGTATCAAGCCACACACCAGATTTCAGAAGCTTACTATACTGGGCGCCAACAATAAAAACAACCACAACAGGCAAAAATCAAGTAATATTCTTTACATCTGACGAAGAAGGCAAATATGTTGCCGTAATACAGGGTATGACGGCTGACGGACAATCGGGCAGCCAAACGTTTACCTTTGATGTAAAGAAATAAGCAGGCCGATTTAATTATTTAAAAGCCGGACAAGGATAAACTTTCCGGCTTTCGCCCATTATTAATTGCTGGTTGTCTTTATAATAGGCACTTGTAATATCTTTAAGCGAATCCTGGGTTGGGTAATGAATACCAACCATGCTGGTTAACGAATAGATAATATTCTGCGAAGAGATTTTTGCATCCTTATGCTGCACTAAATTTGCTACTTTGTCAGGATACTTAGCCTGAAGTTTGGGCGAGTACCAGATAAAAAGGGGCACATGGGCTATGTATTTGGTTGGCGGCGAACCCTGGTGATGTGAAGTCAGCCCCCTGCTGTCATCCATCAAATCCTCGCCATGATCGGAAATATAAGTGACAGACGAGAATGCATTTTGCTTATTTACCAGGCTGATCACGCTATCAATTACTGCATCGGTATAGCAAATAGTATTGTCATAACTGTTGATCAGTATGTTCTTTGATTTTCCGTCTGTCAATTTTGTAGTAACCGATTTATTGCTCGGCTTAAATACGTCGAACTGGTCTGGATACCGGGCACTGTAGCTGTAATGACTGCCTAAACCATGGATCACAATAAATTTTTTATCTCCCGGCTGGTTTAAGATCTTTTTTAGAGTATCAACCAGTTGCATGTCCATCACCACATTTTTTGTCGACCGGAAGTCAGTTAATAAATAATACCCTTTTTGCGCTTCCAGCGAATGTACTTTGAAATAGCCCAAATAATCGGTTTGGTTAGTGATCCAATAGGAGTTAAATCCGGCCTCGTTGAAAGCTCCGATAATGCTCTTTCGATGAAAGTTTGATTCATAGTGATCAGCTCCAACACCTGTCAGAAGCAGCGGAACGGCCCATTCAGTCATAAATCCCCCGGCCGCCGCGTCGCTATAAGATACAAGATCTTTCCTTTTTGATAAGTTCGGCGAAGTATTCCTTGGATAACCATTAACCCCCCAATGATCATAACGGCTGCTTTCGCCGACAATCAAAATATGGATTTGTTTACCCTTAATGGAAGTATCCTGCCAGCTGTGATAACTAAAATTCTTTCGTTCGCTTTCGCCTTGTTTAACAAATTTATCCTGATATAAAACGTTGTTAATACCACTTATCACATTGCCCGGGAATATATCATACAATGCATCTCTTATATTTTCAGAATAACTTAAGCTGTGATCATAAATAGGAAACGGAGATACAGCCAGCGCCATTAATGATATCGAAGAAACATAAACCGTTTTTTTAGTATTCATTGTATTCGGGACCCTTCGGTATAACAAATAAAGAGCGGCCAGGTATATCACCATAAATATGATCAGTACTACTAAATAGTTTCGCAGTAATTCAAGTGCTTCATTGTGGTTGGTGTTGATGATCATCAGGATGGTTGCTTCCGACATTTCTGAATGGAAGTATAGGATATAACCCAGGTTGAATGGGACCAGCAACAGAATGGGTATCAGAAAAAATAAGTAAAGTCTCAAGTGCTTCCTGAACAAAACTAGCGGTATAAGAAAGATCAGCATCCCGAAAGCGAAGGTAAATATGCCTTTGACAAACTGATGGCGCAGCATATTAAAGAGTAATTCAGAAAAAGGAATTACGGATATGATTAATAAAAATGGGGCAATAGAAGATGTGCTCTTCCTTGAAAACACCCGGTTTAGGATCGAATGCATGTTGTGATAACGTTAATATAAAGTTAATTATATGTAAACAAACTGTATTTTTTCTGAAGAATACGGAGGAATAGCCCGGATGGTGGCCTTTAAAATGCCTGCCTGATAAATAAAAAATTGTAATAAAATGGATAAAAGCTGGTTAGGGTTTAACTGCGCTATAATATTTATGTTAACTGCGCGTAAATAGACAATCTGGGGAAGTCTTTGAAGAATATTAGAATTACATTAGAATGCATTAAAGACTAAACCGCGAACTTATTTTTGAGTTTAATAAAGAAATAAAAAATATAAGAATCGCAAATTCTTTTTCTAATCAATCATGAAAAGGTTATTTAAATATGCTTCTGTTTTTGCAATGGCAGGTATTCTTTCGCTGACATTGATTTCTACAGCTAATGCTCAACGGGGTTTCCACGGTGGCGGTGGCGTTCGTGTTGGTGTAGGTTTTGGCGGTGGTTTCCGCGGCGGAATCGGTTTAGGCTTTCGCACTGGTGTGTATGGTGGATATTATGGTTACCCGTCTTTTGGTTATCGTATATCCGTTTTACCATACGGTTATTACCCGTTCTATTGGGATTCTGATCTGTATTATTACTATGGCGGTGTATTTTACCGTCCGTATGATGGTGGCGGATATGAAGTTACTGTTCCTCCGGTAGGCGCCGAAGTACCAGGCTTGCCCAGAGGTGCGAGTTCGATTGTGATCAACGGTCAGCAGTTCTATGAGTTTAATGGCGTTTACTACCAGGCTGTTCTGAATGACAAAGGCAAAACGGTATATGTAATTGCCGGTAAAAATGGTGTATTAAATACTGATGGCAGCGATGGCAGTGTAGATAATCCGCCCGCTCCGCAGGTTGGCGATGTGGTAAATCAATTGCCTGACAATTGCCGAAAAGTAAAACTGAATGGCAAGAAATACTATGTATCGCCTGATGGCATTTACTACGAAGAGTTTACCGATGCTAATAATATGAGGGCATATAGAATTGCCAGCATACCGATGGACGACGAAAAGCAAAACTAATTTCATCTACATAGGCACAATGAGCCCGGCTTGCCCGGGCTTTTTGTTTTTGATCTTATGGGCAAATAATTTAAACAATACACAAATAAACCTTTCTTACCGTTTATAGTCTATAAGGTATTATACTCAGGAAAAAGAGATTATGAAAAGATGGTTTAAATATATGTCGGCACTCGCATTCACAGGCTTGCTGACAATTGGCCTGATCGCATCAGCGAGCGCACAACATCGTGGTGGTGGTGGCCATGGCGGGGGTGGCGGATTTCATGGCGGCGGCGGAGGTTTCCACGGCGGTGGCGGCGGTTTTCGTGGAGGAAGCAGCTTCCATAGCGGGGGCGGAGGTTTCCGCGGTGGTAGTAGTTTTCACGGTGGTGGAGGAGGTTTCCGTGGAGGAAGCAGTTTCCATGGCGGTGGCGGTGGCTTTAGTGGAGGAAGCGCTTTCCACAGCAACGGCGGATTTCGGGGCGGTAGTGCCTTTCATGGCGGCAGCACGTTCCGTAGTGGCGGTGGTTTCAGAGGAAACGCAGGCGTTCGCGGCGGTACAGCTTATCGTGGCTCATTTGGCGCCAGGTCAGGCATGGCTTATCGGGGTGGAGTAAGAGGCGGTGTAGGTGTAAACGCCTACCGTGGCGGTTACGGATACCGTGGTGGTGTAAATGCTTATCGTGGTGGTTATCGCGGCGGTTATGGATACCGTGGTTCTTATTATCACGGCGGCAGATATTATGGAGCTTATCGCGGCGGATTCTATCGCGGACACTATTATGGTTATCATGGGTACTATGGCCCCGGTTTCCGTTTTGGATTTGGCTGGGGATATCCGCATATCGGTTTATACTTTGGTGCATTACCTGAAGACTGCTATCCATTTTATTGGGATTCATATCCATATTATTATTATGGAGGTACCTTCTACAGGCCATACAATGGTGGATATGAAGTGGTAGTACCACCCGTTGGCGCTGCAGTACCGAACCTGCCGTCCGGTGCTGAGCCGATCACTATTGACGGCGTACTCTATTACGAATACAATGGTGTTTACTACGAGCAAAGCCAGGATGAAAATGGCCGTACCATATACGTAGTTGCAGGCAAAGACGGTGTGTTAAATACAGGAAATACCGACGCATCAATAAGTGATGATCAGCCAATGTCCTACAACGATGACCCTATTATGGATAACAGTAGCACCGATAACAGTGATAATACAACGTATGCTCCCAATGTTAAAGTTGGCGACATAGTAGATCAGTTGCCTGAAGATTGCCGTAAGGTGACTTTGAATAATAAGAAATTCTACGTTTCTCCGGATAATATTTTTTACGAAGAATTTAAAGATGCTGATGGTACCGGATATCGTGTTGCAAGCGTACCAGGAGCGAATGATTGAGTGATTGTCAAGCATATCTAAATGCAGGCCTCCCGATTTACCGGGAGGTTTTTTTGTGCCCTTTCGCGTCCTTAAAAGAGGTCAATTGTGTGGTTTTTAAGTAGTTTTAATAGTTGAATGCACTCGTTTTATGTTAGTTAGCCTCTTGGCATCGGCTTTGACTTATTGATAAGAACATAACTTAGGAAATGAAATACCTGAATCGCATACCTGTAATTGCCACAATCAGCATATTTATCCTGGGCTCTGCCTGTCATACCCGTAACAAAACCCAAAAAGGTGCTGCCATTGGTGCTGGAACCGGCGGCATAGTTGGCGGCTTTATTGGTAAATCAGCAGGTAATACAGCTTTGGGTACCATTATAGGTGGTGCTGTTGGCGGAACGGCTGGGGCATTCATAGGCCGGAATATGGACAGGCAAGCCAACGAACTGAAAAGCTCTATACCCGGCGCTACAGTAACACGCCAGGGCGAAGGCATCATTATCAATTTTGACTCAGGAATTTTGTTTGACGTAGGTAAGGCGGAGATAAAAGCAAAGGCTCAAACCAATCTTCAAAACCTGGCTAGCTCTCTGGGTAAAAATCCGGAAACCGATATCCTGATCATTGGCCATACCGATAATTCCGGTGATGGGAGCAATAATATTGACTTATCTGTACGGCGTGCTGCAGCTGTAAAAAATTACCTTGTGTCCAATGAAGTAAAAGCGTCACGATTGAAAATTGACGGACGGGGCTCTACAGAGCCAATCGCTGATAATAACACTGCTGCGGGACGGGCGCTCAATCGCCGGGTCGAGATTGTAATTGTTGCCAATAACAAAATGAAGAAGCAGGCAGAAAGCGAAGGAAAATAAGGTTATGATCTATTGCGAAAAATCAGAGCAAAATAAAAGCCCCCTCACTCTTGCAGTTTGGGGGCTTTCAACCTAAACCTTATCACAATTAAACCGGCAAGAATGCCAGTTCGCAGTAAGTATTACAATTACTATACCAATAAACGGTTTGTTAATATCATTTTTATTCTATGTGTTTAAATTGACTTTTTTATAGGTGTCTGCGCCAACGCAGTGTTTAATTTTCTTTACAGAAGTGTTTTCTTTGCAGTACACTTTTGATCCTGTTATACCTGTTTTGATACACCTTTTCTGCGTAGCCAGGCATCAAAAAGGAATAATCCCAGCACAATGTCAAAAAACAGGAAGCCTTCCAATACTGGTTTGCTCAGGTAATTTTTTATGTCAGGAAGTCGCAGGCTGTCAGGCAGATGTACTGAAATATTGGCAGAGCCACCGGTATGGACGTTTGATATCAACATGATCAGTAAAAGCGCAATGCTGACAATAAAGAAGCCCGAGATAACTTTTATAATCCGCTTATTAATGTGAGCTTTTAATGGCTGCTGTGCATGCTCGGCACGGATGGCTTCCATTACATTATAAGTGAATGCCATTGGCGGTTCGTCCAGTTCCATTTTAAAAAACTCCTGGTTCAGAGCAAGTAGCTCTTCATATTTGCGGCGGTACACTTCGTCCTCCGCAATCAATATATCGATGGCCTTCCTGTCCTCATCGGAACAAGTGCCGTCAATATAGTTCCAAAGTTTTTCCTCAATCGTGTTCATATCAATTCTTTCACCTCGTGCTTTAAATTATGCTCCAGCTTCTCCTTCAAACGCTGCCGGGCCCTGAATAGTTTAACTTTAACTGTATTAGCCTCAATGCCCAACGTCTTGCTTATCTCGTCCAGCGATTGTTCGCCCATGTAAAACAGGGTGATGATCGCGGCATCGTCGGGCATCAGTTGTGTTATAGCCTGGTTCAGGTAGTACGACCTCGATTTATTCTCAGCCGAATTAACATCATGCGACGATGAACTATTCTCTAATTGAATATAAGTATTTTCATCGTCAATAGAATCGGTGTCCACCCTTTTCTTTCGTAAAAAGGTCATCGCCGTTGTGTAAACAATACTATACAGCCAAGTACTGAATTTTGACTGCCGCTGAAATGCTGATAATGAGCGGTAGGCCTTAATAAAACAATCCTGGGCAATCTCTTCGGCATCCTCGCGGTTTTTTGCAAAACGCAGGGCGAGTGTAAAAACAAAACGCTGGTGCCGTTTCACCAGGTCGGCATAAGCCGCCTGGTTGCCCGTCAGTGTCTGCTCTATCAATTCTATATCCGAAAGCTTGCTTTGCATTGTATACACCCTCTCTGACTACCCGTTCGGCGTTTAGGTTACACCTCTTATGTAAATATAACTAGAAACATTATGAATAGTGGCAGTTGCAGCGGCGAGCGGCAGTCAATTTATATAATATGCTAAAGGTACTAACTGCTACTGCAACTGCCACTGCTACTCAGAACAAGCATGAATTTTTTTTAGAAACACTGTAACCTGCCTGAAAAACACGTCGTCATAGCTTACAAATACACCGTTAGGGTGGTTTGAAAAGCGAAAAAATTATTAACTTAAAAAAATAAACACCATGAATAATTTAGATACACCAGAGTTCGGAATGATGACGGGAATAATTATTTCCCTCGGATTCTTTGCCATGATCTTTGGCATAATTTATCTCTATAAAAGAGAAAGAATGGCAATGATAGAAAGGGGAATGGACCCACGCAGATATAAACCACAGTCTGCACCTTACCAGACATTAAAATGGGGATTGTTGCTAATTGGTGCCGGTACAGGATTGTTCCTGGCCTATTTAATGGATCGTACCATTTTTAAAAGTATGGAAGACGATAACGTAGCCATTTACTTTGCACTGATTGCAATCTTTGGCGGATTGGGTTTGTTCGCCTCTTACCGTATCGAAAAGAAAGAAATGCCATCTAATGGCGGACAGGAATAGTTGCTGAGATCCAAGAAGCAAGAATCAAGAGCCAGGAAAATTTAATATTAAAGGTTTTGACATTAAGTCAAGGCCTTTTTATTTGAATCCTTATCTTGGTTCTTGATTCCTGGCTCCTGGCTCTTGACTCTAAAACCTATAAATATCTTTCTTTAATCAAAGTAAGATGGTATTGCTCATGGCCAGCAGTCATGTATACTAACCCTCTCACTGTGGTAGGATTGCCGCTTGCTTTTCCGCCGCGTAACAATTGCTCTTCACTGAGTGAACGGAAAAGAAACATATTTGATTCTCGTGTCGCTTTAAATTCATCGGCAAGACTTTGTATGCTGCGACTGTTGAAATCAGTGTTATTTACATAAATATCTTGGTCGAAGCCCGGTAGTTCGATATTGTTTCTTGAGAAGCAGAGTGCACGGTAGGCAAAAGTGCGCTCGGTATCTATCATGTGGCCCAATACCTGTTTCAGTGTCCATTTGCCTTCGGCATAGGAGTGCATGGCTTGCTTTTCGCTCATATTGTGGAACAGGTCGTAGGTGACTTGTTCGTTGCTCTCCAGCAATTCTAAAACATTTTCGTCTGGAACAGAGTCGACATATTTCTGTGCGAATGGGGGGTATTCATTAGGCTGCGGTCTGTGTATCATGGGTTAAGCTTTTTAATACGATGCGGAAGGTGGTACCTTTACCAACCTCGGAGTCTTTAACAAATATTTGTCCGTTGTGATAATTCTCTACAATACGCCTGGTCAGCGAAAGACCAAGCCCCCAACCCCTCTTTCGGGTAGTATACCCTGGCTGAAAAACAGTATCGAATTTAGATCGTGGTATACCTTTACCGGTATCCGAAACATCTATATAAACCTGCTTTTTGGTTTTGCTGCCCGATATTTCCACCTTGATGCTTCCGGCATTTTCAATGGCATTTACAGCATTTTTTAACAGATTTTCAAGCACCCAATCAAATAAGGGAATATTTAATCCTGCCCGCAAATATGGGTTTCCGTGAATATCAAAGTTGATCTTATTGCTCACGCGGATCTTGAAATAATCCATAAAATCTTTAATCACCTCGTAAACAGAAAGCTCTTCAAGCACAGGCATGGAGCCGATCTTCGAGAACCTGTCGGCCACTATTTCCAGTCGTTGAATATCGTTCTCCATCTCAGCAATCAGCGGGTCATCTTCCGCATTGAACTTTTCTTTCATCAATTCAACCCAAGCCATCAGTGATGAGATCGGGGTACCTAACTGGTGAGCCGTCTCCTTAGCAAGACCTACCCATACCTGGTTCTGTTCCGATTTGCGCGACGTATTAAATGCTGTATAGGCTACCAGCAGAAATATAGCAATAACCGACAGCTGTATGTATGGGAAAATTTTCAGCTGGGTCAATACAAACGAATCATGATAATACACAAACCAGTTGGCGCCAAACACTTTGAGCCTGATCGGTTCGTGTTGTTTTTTCATTTGGGCCAATTCGGCTTTAAAATACCCCGGATCGTACACTCTTGGTTTTGTACCCTTAGGATGCTGTCCCGCCGGTATCTTAATATAAGTTTTCGTAGTATCGAGTCCGCGAGTGGTAATAAAATCACCTTGGTCGTCTACTATAATTGCGGGCACGGTCAGGCTATCGCGAACAGTTGATACATACTCCAGGAAGTCATTATCATCAGCAGCGGTGATCTGCTTGATGCTCAAAGCCCATATTTCGGCGCGGGTGCGTTCAGAGCGTTTGATACTTTTTACCAAATAGCCGGTATAGAACAAGGAGCCGCTGGCTATGACCACCGCAAAAGCGAGCAATGAATATTTCCAGCGTTTTCTCTGTTGGTATGGGTTCATGTATTAGGAATAAGCAAATTAAATAAAAAGTTGTGAGTTCTGAGCTTTAAGGATATGTAAAAAGCCTGACAGAGATATAACTCAATACTTATAACCCGAAACTTAAAACTTAATTATCTTTGCCCCACAATGTCAGATAAAAAAGTAAGAGTAAGATTTGCCCCAAGCCCTACCGGTGGGCTTCACCTGGGTGGTGTGCGTACCGTATTGTTTAACTATCTTTTTGCCAAACAACATAAAGGCGATTTTGTGCTCCGTATAGAGGATACCGATCAGAGCCGTTATGTAAAAGGCGCTGAGGAATACATACTGGAATGCCTGGAATGGTGCGGATTGGCTCCTGACGAAAGTCCTGTTGCGGGTGGTCATTATGCACCATACCGTCAAAGCGAACGCAAGTCTATTTATCGTGAATATGCCGAACGATTGGTTGGACAAGGTCATGCTTACTATGCTTTTGACACACCTGAAGAGCTGGAACGCAACCGCCAGGAGATTCCTAACTTTCAATATGGCCATGCTTATCGTGATACTTTGCGCAATTCATTGTCGATGCCATTGCATGAAGTGCAGCAGTTGATAGATGCCGGCGAGCCGCATGTGATCCGCATAAAAATGCCCGAAAATGAGCATATCCATTTTGAAGATATGATTCGCGGGCATGTGAGTTTTGACACCAGCCAAAGCGATGATAAAGTGCTATTAAAGGCAGACGGTATGCCTACCTATCACCTTGCTGTAGTGGTTGACGATTACCTGATGAAGATAACCCATGCCTTCCGTGGTGAAGAATGGCTACCATCAGCACCAGTTCATTTGCTGCTTTGGGAATATTTGGGATGGAAAGCTGATATGCCGCAATGGGCGCATCTGCCTTTGATACTAAAGCCAGATGGTCACGGCAAACTAAGCAAGCGCGATGGTGCACGGTTGGGCTTTCCGGTATATGCCATGAACTGGTTTGATGAAAAGACAGGGGAATTGACGCCAGGCTTCCGTGAACTGGGCTTTTTACCTGAAGCATTTTTAAATCTGCTAGTAATGCTGGGTTGGAACGATGGGACCCATAACGAGATATTTACTTTGGACGAATTGATCGAAAAATTCTCTATCGAACGAGTAAATAAAGCAGGAGCAAAATTCGATTTTGAAAAGGCTAAATGGTTCAACGCGGAGTGGATTAAGAGGTCGAATGGCGGAAGGCTGAAGCCGGATATATTAAAAGTTTTGACAGATAAAGGTGTTCAGGTGAAAGATGATGATTATCTGCTTACGGTTATTAACCTTGTAAAAGAACGCTGCGCGTTGCTTCCTGATTTTTATCAGCAATCATCTTACTTTTTTGAGCAGCCAAAAGAATACGATCTGAATGCAGTAAAACCAAAATGGACCGACGCAAAAACTGATTTTTATAAAGCCCTCCTTATCATGCTGAGCTACAGCGAAGTATCTATCGAGGCGATTACTTTTGAAGAGCAGTTTAAAAAACTAGCCGAAGAAAAAGCAATTAAAGCAGGTGAGTTGATGCTGCCATTCCGCATTATGCTGGTTGGCGGCAAATTTGGTCCGCATGTGTTTGATATTGCAGCGTTATTGGGTAAACAGGAAACTATCAGTCGCATCCAAAAGGCGCTGGTGGAGTTTACCAGCTAACAGCCATCGGTTCGCCATAAAGTAATAATCCTCCCTTGCCATCGCGGTAGCCAACCCTGATGGCATTTATTTTTTTATCGTCGATCAGGCTTAGCCACTTGCGCGTTTCTGTAGTTGCATTTACAGGAACTTTGAACATTTTATCGATTCCCGGTAGCTCAAACAAAAGATAAAATGTGATATCGCTGCCATCGTATAGATATTTAAGCCGAACTGTAGCGCCCAAAGTGCGCAACAAAATACCCGCCCATAATTCATTTAATGCCATCAAAACAAGTTGATACGTATCATTCTTGCTGATTAGCCTGATACCCTGAGCATCGACCTTTATTTCATCCATCAGCCTAATATAAATAAAAACGCAGAGCCGCTCTCACCCGGCCCTGCGATAGTTAGATAGGTTTAGGTTGGTTAATGTGTGTGGTGGATTTGCATAAATAACTCCGGCACGGAGTCACCTTAGTAATCAGTTAATAGTCCTCGTTCACGGTAGTCCGGCCGGAGTCGTACCTCAATACCCCTAATGCTTATCCAAATTCAATTAGTTTGCACTAATTTTATATAGGATGCAATAACATTCGTATTTCCATAAGCGAATGAAAAATTTTATTTTGCCGGTCTGAAATGAGCTTTTTTAGCAAACCAGTTAAAACCAACGATACTGACGACGAAGTGCAACTGAGTAATTACCGCAAAAGCGGTGATGTTGCTGTACTTGGTAAGTTGTTTGAACAATATGTATCTTTAATATACGGTGTTTGCCTAAAATACCTTAAGGATGAGGAAGATGCCAAGGATGCTGTAATGGGCATTTTTGAAGAACTGATTATAAAAGTAAAACAACACGAGATAAAGCAATTCAGAAGCTGGGTATATGTACTAAGCCGTAACCATTGTTTGATGAAATTGAGGGCCGGAAAGCGGGTTGAAGAAATTTCTTTGGACGAGGTTATGGAATTTACCCCCTTTTTGCATCCTGAAGAAAGCAACAGAGAAGAAGCTATGAAAGCTTTGGAACGCTGCATGGAGAAATTAAACCCCGTGCAGAAACAAAGCATCGATTTGTTTTATTTAAAAGAGAAATGCTACAAAGAAATAGCCGAAATAACCGGTTTTACTTTGAATGACGTGAAAAGTTACATCCAGAACGGGAAGCGTAACCTGAAAATATGTTTGGAGAGAAGCAGTGGATAGAGTGGACGACATAATTCAGATCAGGAAGTACCTAAACGGGGAGCTTAATGCCCGTGCTATGCATGAGCTGGAACGCCGTGCCCTGGATGATCCATTCCTCGCGGATGCACTGGAAGGATTTGAAACCGCCCCCAATAATCAGCAAGTCAATCTGGCCGAACTGACTGATCGCTTGCATCAACGTACCGAAAAGAAAGTAAGGAAAAAAATCATTCCGTGGATACCGTTATCAGCTGCTGCATCTATCATAGTAGTATTAGGTGCCGGCATTTGGTTTTTTACTAACCGTGGCGATAAGACCGAAGCTAAACGCGTAGTAGCTCAGGATGTGGTTGCAAAGAAGCAGGAAACACCCGTAGCTTCTAATTCATCTGTTGCAGCAGATACCTTAAAGGTTGAAAAAGATAAGGTGATAGCTCAAACGTCAGCGCAAAGAGTTGTTAAAGCAGACAAAGAAGTAGTAAAAAAGCCAAATGCAACAGTAAAGCAAGCTCCTGTACAGGCAGATTTTAATAAAAAAATCGCTTCTAATGATGACTTGTCTGTAGCGAAGGCCAATGCGCCGGTTACTACCGACCAATCACCGAATTCGGATAAACTAAAAGCTGGTTATGAATATGGATACCTAAGCCCTAAAAAAGATTCCGTAGGCGCTAACGACATGCTGGTTAGCGATATATCTAAGAAAAAGGCAGCCAACGCAACTACAGCTAAACACAAGGGTTTGCCATCAACAGCAACTTTATTACAAAGCCGTGTTGACGGTGTAAATGTAAATCCGGATGACAGCCACACTATTACAGGTACCGTCGTTGGTGACGGCGGATTGCCTATTACCGGTGCAACAGTAAAGGTGCAGGGCCGTAATTTCGGAGCAGTTACTGATGCAAATGGGAAATTTACACTCCAGGATGTTCCTAAGGGACAAACACTTTCCGTAAACTATATTGGTTACAGTGGGAAAAAGGTAAAAGCTGACCAGGATTCCATGCGTATCAGTTTAGACCCTGCCAACAGTTCATTAGCCGAGGTAGTAGTAACTAAAGAAACTGAAACCACCGCTCAGAACGCCCATCCCCGCGATGGCTGGAAGTCTTTTAATGATTACCTGGATAAAAATGCGCAATCACCCGACGGAAAAACCGGGAAGGAAAAAGTATCCTTTACCGTCGCCCCCGATGGCAGCCTCAGCCAGTTTAAGGTTATAAAAAGCCTGAGCGACGATGCTGATAAGAAAGCTATTTCACTAATCAGTGGCGGACCGGCCTGGGTTGGGAATGCTGATGGGAAGGCTAAAGAGGTGACGGTTACGGTGAAGTTTCATTAAGAGCCTCTAAAAACACGTCATTGCGAGGAACGAAGCAATCTCTGCACAGGACATTTAACGGAGCACAATTTTTAAACTGAACGTTCCTTAACAACATCCTTTCTCCCTGATCTGCATAGCATAGAGATTGCTTCGTTCCTCGCAATGACGCTTGATTTGTGGTAACCTCAATTACCCTTCTTTTTATCTGCAAAATCAAACACCTTTTGCAATAACGGCGTCGATCTTGCCGCAGGTAAATTCTTGCGAATTTTTAATTCCTCTTGAGCGATCTCGACAAATAAACCATCGATGGTTTTTTGGGTAGCGTAATCGGTAATGTCCGGGTTGAGGTGCTTTACGAATGGCAATTTATTGTACTCGCCAGCAGCGGTACCATAGTATTTGGTAGCACCAACTTTATCAAGGCTAACTTTTATCGTCGGTTTAAACTTGGCTGCCAGTGCAGCACTGGTTGTCTTTTTAAAATATTGGGTTGCAGCGTCCTGTTTGCCTAATAGAATTCCCGATACGTCCTGGATAGTCATCTTTTTAATCGCATCGATGAAAATTGGCTTGGCATCTTTAACCGCGTCTTCGGCAGCACGGTTTAATGAGAGAATCACGTTATCACAAAGCTTATTCATCCCCATACCGCGCAATGTTTTTTCAACTTTTTGTGCTTCTGGCGGGAAAAGTATTTTAACAGCGGCATTTCCGAAGAAACCATTTACGGCAGATAGCTGGTCGGAGCTCTTAGCCGTGCCCTGTTGCAGAGCCTGTTTAAGGGCATTGCCTATCTCGAGATTTGAGGGGATAATTTGCGGATAAAGACCAGTTTCAGGAGCGGGTTTATAAGTGTCAAAACTGCTTAAACTGACAGCAACGATTAGCAGGGGCAATAAAATAAATGCTCTTTTCATAGGATTGTTAATTAAAATTTTGCCGTAAAATTAACCTATTGCCCGCAGTAAGGCAAATACACCAGCCGCAATAAGCCCCGAAACCGGTATGGTTATGATCCACGCCCAAACCAGGTTAATAGTTACGCCCCAGCGCACGGCGGAAAGACGTTTAGTTAACCCAACACCAATAATAGAGCCTGTTATGGTATGCGTAGTTGAAACCGGTATGCCAAAATGTTCAGTAAAAAATAAGGTGATTGCTCCCGCAGTTTCAGCACTTACACCCTCCAATGGAGTGATTTTAGTGATACGTGCGCCCATGGTTTTTACGATCTTCCAACCGCCTGACAGTGTACCCAAAGCGATGGCTGTGTAGCAGGCCAACGGTATCCAGTCGGGCATGTGACTGCCGGATGGGATTACTTTAGCAGCAATTAATGCTACGTAGATAATACCCATTACTTTTTGCGCATCGTTACCACCGTGGGCAAAGCTTAAGGCCGCAGATGATAATAACTGCAATCTTTTGAACCATTTTTCGGCTGTAGATGGCCTTGAGTTTTTGCTCAGATGCAATACAATAATGGTTACAATATAGGCTATAATTAGCCCAATAAATGGTGCCAGAACAATATAAGCAACGATTTTTAAAATGTAGCCCATATTAACAGCAGTCATTGCATGCGCACCCATATACAAAGCATTGGTAATGCCGGCTCCTGCAAAACCACCGATCAGGGTATGTGATGAACTGGATGGAATGCCAAACCACCAGGTGATCAAATTCCAGCTGATAGCGGCTATCAGGCCAGCCAGCAATACTGGTATGGTAACAAAGTGTTCGACAACGATCTTGGATACTGTATTGGCTACTTTGTGGTCTTTAATAAAGAAAAATACGATGAAATTAAAGGCAGCTGCCCAAAGGACCGCTTGAAAAGGGCTCAATACCTTTGTAGAAACTATAGTAGCTATGGAATTGGCTGCATCGTGGAAGCCATTGGTATAGTCAAATAATAACGCTAGACAAATTACTACAACCAGTGATGAGGTGACCATTCAGCGAAATTAGGCGTTTTTAACTAAAATTGATTCCATTACGTTTGCTGCATCCTCACAACGGTCAGTCGCGGTTTCTAATGCTGCCAATATCTCTTTATATTTTATTAAGCGGATAGCGTCAGTTTCATACAGGAAAAGGTCGGCCACAGCGCGGTCAAATACATAATCAGCCTGGTTCTCTACGCTGTTTATCCTGATGCACGAGTCAGCTATATTTCTTACATTTTTAAGGTCTTTTAACTCTCGAACCGCTTTTTCCAGATCTTGCGCAGCTTGTAGTATCAGTTCGCATAATTTACGGATATGGTCATTGTAATCGTCAATTCTATACAGGCTCATTCTGTTGGCAGCGCCCTGTATAAAGTCGGCAACGTCATCAATAGCAGTAGCTAACGAGTGAATATCTTCACGGTCGAATGGGGTGATAAAGTTTTTACCAAGTTCCAGGTAAATCTGGTGAGTCAGCTCGTCTCCTTTGTTCTCCAGCTTATCAATCTGTTTAAAAAGATCTTCGCGGGTAACCGAATCGGGTGAATTTACAGCATCCACCAATATGACCGACATAATTACCACATTATTTGCCGCCTGTTCGAATAATGGGAAGAATATTTTTTTGTCTTTAGGAACAAAATATTGGAAGATGCTATTCAGTGACATTTGATATGCATTAGGGCCTTTTACGACCTGTTTATATTAAATTTTTGCAAAGATAATGTTTGTAATGTTAACATAATGTTAACTATTGAATGCCGGAATTACCGGAAATGGCAACCCTTGTTTCGACTTTTGCAGGGTAAAACCGAAAGTTGAGCCTAATCCATCCGTGCTTCTTACGTTAATAGTTTGGTCGTGCGCCTCGATAATATGTTTCACAATAGCAAGACCAAGACCGGAGCCGCCAATTTGTCTTGAACGACTGGTATCTGTCCTGAAAAACCGCTCAAACAAACGCGGCAGATACTTTTCCTCAATGCCTATGCCGTCGTCAGTTACCTCCACCAGTACCTGGTCGTGAAGTTCAAACAAGCTTACAGAAGTACTGCCATCTTCTTTGCCATACTTGAATGAGTTGTCGATCAGGTTAACCAATACCTGCCTGATCTTTTCCCTGTCGGCGCTTACCAATATAGGCTCATCATATTTTTGCTTAAAAACCAGCTTAATCTTGTGCTCTTTTGCTTTCAGTTCCAATGATTCAAATACTTCTTTGATCAGATCGTTGATCTTGAACTTGGTGTAGTTGATCGGTATCTCTCCTGTTTCCAATTTCGATATTTCGTCAAGGTCTTTAATCAGGTAGCTCAGCCTATCCACATTCTTCGATGCTTTTTCAAGGAATTGCATGGCCATGTCGGTATCCTCAAATTCATCATCCATAATGGCGTCGATATAGCCTTGAATAGCAAATAACGGAGTTTTAAATTCGTGTGAAATGTTCGATAAAAAATCGCGCCTGAATTTTTCCTGCCTGCGCAATTCATCAATCTCTGATTTTTTCTGGCGTGCCCATTCCTGTACTTCGTGTTCTACATCGTTTATTGGGTCGGCGCTAACGTGTTCCCCCAATGCATCGCGCAGGTCGCGGCCAAGCTTCAGGTTGTGGATCAGTTTATAGATGATCTTAATCTTGGAATAGATATACTTTTCGAGCAGAATGTAAAAGGTGACAAAGCTGATAAGCAAGGTTAATCCAAAAGTAACGGACATATCATACCAGCTATGCTTAAAGTAATAATTGACAGCCGAGACGGTAATAGCAACCGCCAAAGCATTTATAAAAACAAGTACACGCAATTTCATACAAGTAAAGTTACGACTTGTATATTATTACGCGCTCTGCATAAGCGTAAGATGATGTTAAATTATGATTAATTATTTGCTGGTAGACACATCTATTGAGATAGTTACGTCGTTGGACATCACCATGCTTCTCCCGCCGACGCCGTAATCGGTACGTTTTATTTTAAATGAGCCTTTAAATTCCCCGTCGTTGCTGTTTTCAGTATAGGTAAAAGGAACTTGTACCTGGTTGGTCTTATCCTTTATGGTCAGATTGAAAGTCCCGGTATAATTATTACCGCTGTTATGCTTAAATGAAACTGATTTCATTTTGATCTCGGGGTATTTATCTGCGTCAAAATAACTGTCGCTTTTTAAATGATGATCGCGGGTTTCATTATCGGTATTGATCGTGTTAGCTTGAACTGACGCTTCGATACTACTAGTTTCCAAATGCGCCGGGTCAAAATTTATATCAGCCTTAAGACCGCTGAAATTACCGCCAATGTTAATGCCAAGATTTTTTATCTGGAAAGTAACAGCAGATTTGATAATAGTTTGTTTGGCTATATAAGTAAAAGCTAAGCCGGAGAAGATTGCCAATAAAAAGATGGCAGCTATTTTTTTCATAATGTTATATAAACGACGTTTCAAACATAATAATATGTATCCTAATATTTTTTACCTTAGTAGTATCAAAACCTTATCATGGAAAAAGAAGAATTGTCATTTAGCCCATTACGCCCCATTCTATTTTTGATTTTTGTACCTCCTTTGATATATTTTTTTTCAGACCTATTAAATAGGGTTTCGACTGATATTTGGTTAGGGCTAATATTACTAATTCCAATTTGGAAAGAATTGAGAATTACGTTTTTGATGTTAACAAATAGACCTGCTGTTATTTTAACTGATGAGGCAATCACAATTACTGAAAGAGGCTACACGATCAAATGGACAGATATGAAGGATGTATATTTGGCCAATGATGGCAGTGCCAGCGGAGGAATAACAACTCCTAAAAACCGATATGTCATATTGAGGGTCAGAGAACCTGAAAAATATATTAAATCAATAAAAAATCCCTTTACAAGATATTACCGCTGGTACACCAGAAATCTTTGGAGCCTTAGCCCGTTCGAAGTAAGCTTATCCCTTGTACGAGGCGATGACGACGAAATTTACCATACTATTTTAAGATATTACCAAAACAATCGCGGCTTTTAAAACTCTACATGCGCCCTTATCCCAAATACATTAACCGGCCCGCGGTCTGCGTTATATGCTGGATGCAGAATAAACTGGTAATCCGGTGTCAGCCAGAATTTTTGATGAAAGGGGTTGATCTTATAGTATAATTCTGCAATCATTTCTGGCGAATAATGCGGAAGCTGCCCGTCGCCGATGATGAACCCGTAACCGCCTGCAGCAAGATAAGCCCGGTGATCGGGCGATAGTCCGTTAGCAATAAATCCGATGCCAAGCTCGTCATCTTTCCGATGCCAGCAGGTACCCTTGAGCACACCGCCAAAAGTAAGAGAACGATCAATTTCTGTAAAGAACCAGGTTTCAGTATGTCCGTCGTTGTAACTCGCTTTTGCAAATACACCAAAATCTTTGGTGATATATTGATCAGTATTGATCCCGAAACCGTACTTATGTCTTCCATAATGCAGTGTACTATCCACATCTGGCGCCGACGGATTTTGTGAGATCGCCTGTCGGTAATTGCCGAATTTTCCATTATTAAGGAAAGTCAATATTCTTAAGGTTCCCTTTTGACCTTGTATAGAATAGCGTCTTTCGTACTCAATTGTTTCTGTATTAGCCTTCCCTATTTTGGTATCCCAGGTAGAGGAGTTAGCTTGTGTAACTACCATTGTAAAGGCAAAACGTAACGTCCAATTGGGCTGACCTAATTCGGCAACGCTTCCCAAAACATAACCGCGAGTATTGGCAGGATAATCCCAGGCAGCATTGTCCATCAACGCCCAATTCATAAACTGTTCGCGCGGGTCATGACTGAAGTTATTACCGTCGAAGAAATCAGCCATACCAAACTTGCCAATTGTAAAAGAAAAATAGCGTTTGCTTTTCAGCCCTGCCATTTGATTATTGTCGTCGTCAATTGTGTCCTTATCCTTTCCCCACTCAAAATTTTGTTTGAAATACAGGCGACCGATATAGATCTTATTTTGTACCCCACCCACCCTGAAAGTTTCGCCATTAGGAAAACCAGCAACACCTAACGTTTGGCTTAATCCTGCACCTCCAGATAATTCCGGATTAAAGTAAAACTCTGCGCCTTTCCATAACCGGGTAGCTGCAAAAAAAGTGGTAGTAATTGAAGTCTGGGTCTCTTCCTTGGTCAGCAAACTGTTTTGACCAGAATAGGGGGCACTAAATGCGGGTTTATACTGGGTAATTATTGTTTGCTGAAAATGAAAATTATAACTCTGCTGCTTCACCGTGTCCTGAGCAAAGACAAGGCCGGAGGTTGTAAACAGAAATAATTGGATAAGTACTAACTTTTTCATGCGTTTGGGCGAAAATATATTTTCAGTTTTAAGGTAATGTTAACTATTTCAATCACTTAATTTATTAGACAAATCTAATAATAAATTTAGATAAGTCTAAAAATAATTTGAAATAAATCTAAAAAATCCTTGAACGATACATTTTTTACTGCAAAGAAAGGGGAATAAGCCATGCAATGGTATTGCATTATTGTGCGCAGTTTTCGCAGATACCTTTAACGATGAGGTTCATTTCGGCAGGTGAAAAACCGGTTGGGAGGGAAATGTCGGGGATTTTATGATCGGGCAAACAAAACGTTTCCTCACAAGAGTTGCAGTAAAAATGAACGTGCATATCATAATGTTCATGGGTTGAACAATCTTCGACGCATAAAGCATATTTGGGTGTACCAGTACCATCTTCAATACTATGGATCAGGCCGTTTTGTTCGAAAGTTTTTAAAGTGCGGTAGATGGTAATGCGGTCGGCAGTTTCCAGGCCTTTTTCTATATCGCTCAGGCTAATGGCAGAATTTTGCTGCAAAAGCAATTCCAGCACCAGGATACGCATGGCGGTAGGATTGATCTTTTTAGATGCCAGTTTTTGTTCAACCTGTAGTTTCATCAGCTACGGCAAAGCTACGTCTTTTACCTTTTTATGTAAGTTCCGGCCTCTTCAAAAAACTGCCGCAGATACTGCTGCATAAATTGGTGACGTTGTTCCGCCAGTTTCTTGCCGGTTTCTGTATTCATTTTATCTTTTAACAGTAATAGTTTCTCATAGAAGTGATTGATGCTGGGTGCCGCAGAATTCTTGTATTCCTCTTTGGACATATTAAGATTAGGCTCAACTTCCGGATTAAAAATCTCCCGGCCTTTAAATCCACCGTAGCTAAATGCACGTGCAATTCCGATTGCACCAATAGCATCCAGGCGGTCGGCATCCTGAACTATTTCCAATTCTTTTGAATGGAATGTTTTCTGATCGAAGCCCGATTTGAAAGAGATGTTCCGGATAATCTGCTGCACATGGATAATTGTATCCTCATCAATATTCAGTTCCCTGAGAAAATTACCTGCTGTTTTTGGTCCGATCTCCTCATTACCATTGTGAAATTTGCTGTCAGCAATATCATGCAGTAATGCAGCCAGCTCAACAATAAGCATATCAGCTTTTTCATCTTCAGCTATGCGATGGGCGTTGAGCCAGACACGATGAATATGCCACCAATCGTGCCCGCCTTCAGCATTTTCCAAAGTTTTACGTACAAAATCACGTGTTTTCTCTACGATCAGAGCTTGTTCCATAAATATAAAATGAACCGCAAATATATGACGGATAGGGTTCCGTACCTACGGCACGGGATTTTCCTTTTCATTTTGTTGCTACCAACATTTGACCCCGATGGGGTCTGCTAAAAGTAATCATAGATATATTACCTAACGGCTAGATATTGTTAGCTAACCCTTTGATGCACCATAGGTGCCAAATGTTGGTAGAAAATAAAAAATGCCAAAAATATGCGTGCCGTAGGTAAGCAATTAAGCAGATTGCTGTTCGAAATTAATCGATACTATATTTTACCTGTATTGCCGGCAACAATGTCACATTATCCAAAGGCACCTGGTTTGTTGAAAGAATAGGTTTCTTCTTCAAATAGAAATTATATACCCCTTTCTGTGGCGAAGGCGTCCCTTCTGCCGGAGGATTGAAGCCGACCGCGAATGAAAGTATAAAATCGTGCAATTTTTCATTATCAGGAACTACCCAGTGATGGTTGGATTTTCTTAAAGCCTCAATCAATGGCGGAGCTAAAATAGCATCATCGGCATAGTAAATCACCAGCTTTTGGATGGCGCCTTTCTGATCAGCAGAGAATTTAAAAACTACCGTTCCGGTAGCTTTGCTTTTAATAATTTCGGGCGATACGACTATGCTATCTTTAAAAAACTGCGTCATTGCAGCGCTGCCACCCTGGAACGGGAATGCCAGTTGCTGCTGTGCCATACAATAGCTCGAAATAATCAGGGTAACAGCTAATAATAGGATCTTCTTCATTTATTTTAAATAACGAATATCGGATTTCGAATGTCGAATTTCGAAGTAAAACGATTGCACTTCAATATTCATTATTTAACATTCGGTGTTCGATATTATCTAAACGTCCTTCGGCTCTCTTTTGCTGCCTTCGTACAATTCATATTCCAGTAGGCGGCAGTCGAGTTTGCCATTATAAAATTCAACACGGCGATTGGCTTTCAGCCCGATCCTTTTAGCAAGATCGGGGTTGCCGGTAAAAATATATCCACGATAGCCCAGGCACTTCTGCTTCATAAAATCGCCCATGCGTTTGTATGTTGCCTCCAGCTTGGTATGCGTTCCTAAACGCTCGCCGTACTCGGGGTTGAACATAATTACGCCGGGCTCATCGGGTACTATCGTGTCCGCAAAGTCACAAACGTTAAAATCTATCAAATGTTCTACACCGGCTGTTTTTGCATTTTTTTGGGCAATGTCCACCGCGTCGGCAGACAAGTCGGTAGCAATGATCTTGAAGTTGAGGGTCTTTTTACCCTTATCCTTCAATTTACGGCGCTCAGTAAAAAATACCTCTTCTTCATACCCCATGATATGCATAAAGCCATAATTCATCCTGAAAAATCCCGGACTTTTATCTGTGGCCAACAAAGCTGCCTCAATAGCTAATGTACCTGATCCGCACATGGGATTGATAAATGTGCTGTTTTTGTCCCAGTTAGTTGCCATAATGGTCGACGCTGCCAAAGCTTCCAGCATAGGTGCCTTACCGGGGATTTTGCGGTAACTGTGTTTGGCTAAAGTCTCACCTGAAGTATCTAAAAATACCTCAGCTTTATCATCCTGCCAATAAAGATGCACGACCGTTTTATTTTGGTCAGGGCCTGAATTTGGCCTGATGCCTTTTTTATCTTTTATCCTGTCGACAATCGCATCCTTTACCTTTACATTCGCAAAAAGCGGGGTGGTGATATGCTCGTTATTAACATTCGAGGTCACCGAAAAGTAGCCTGTAAAATCAATCAGTTTTTCCCATTCAATTGCTACCAATTGCTCATATAATTGCTGCGGATTGGCTGCAGTAAAGCTCTTAAGTAAGTACAATACCTGGCTTGCGCAGCGTAAATTAAGATTCAGGGCAATAGAGTCATTCACAGTCCCTTTCAGTTCGACACCAGTCTGAAAAACACGGACCGGCGCAAAGCCCAGCGCCTCGATCTCGCTTTGCAAATAGGGCGATAACCTTTTGTTGCAGGTGACTATGATTTTACTCTCGGTGTGGAAAACTTGCATAATAAGTTGGCGAATTTATGAATTAAATACCCTTGATTTTATTTCTGAACCATTAACTTTACATTTTAATTTTTAAGAAGATATGGAAATTAAGGGTAAAGTACACGAAGTATCACCTACCGCCCAGGTAACTGAATCACTGAAGAAAAGAGAACTGATTGTTGAATACATAGAAAACCCTCAGTATCCTGAATATTTGAAATTTGAAGCTATACAGGACCGTTGCAACCTGCTGGACAACCTGCGCGTTGGCGACGATATTGAGGTTTTCTTTAACCTGAAAGGCCGCCCGTGGACCGACAAAACGGGTAAAAAAACTTATTTTAACTCATTGCAGTTATGGAAAGTGAACGTATTGAGCGGCGCTAACAACAACACCGTACCTGAATATGCACCACAGGTTGATATCAGCTCAGCACCTGACGAGGATGATCTTCCATTCTAAAAAAGTTGGCAGTTGCCGATTGGCAGTTTGCATAAAAGATAAAAGGAGCTCTACGAAATATAGAGCTCCTTTTTATTGTAACTGATTGTTGAAAATTATCGAGATTTAATACATAAACTTGCACACTTTGTAATTAGCTCTCAACCGAATGATCATCTTAACCTTTTTTCTGTGCCACTGGTTTCTGTCGCTGTTTTTTCAGACCTTCTTTCAGCACCGTTATGCGTCGCACAAAATGTTTAAGATGAGTCCGTTTTGGGAGAAAACATTTTACTTCTGCACCTTCATTTTTCAGGGGTCTTCCTTTTTGAACCCACGAGCTTACGCCATTATGCACCGCATGCACCATGCCTATAGTGATACTGAAAAAGACCCGCACTCGCCGCATTTTATTAAGGATGTGTTTGGCCTGATGATGAAGACCAAAAAAATCTACCTCGACTACCAGAGATATAAAACAGAACCCGAGCCACAGTTCCGCGACCGTTACCCTACATGGGCCTGGATTGACAACATTGGCGACAGATTGGTAACACGCATTTCATTTGGAGTATTATACACGGTATTTTACATAGTTTATGCAACACATTGGTGGATGTTCCTGCTATTACCCATACATTACCTCATGGGGCCGATACATGGCGCTATCGTTAACTGGTGCGGGCACAAATACGGTTATTCCAACTTTAACAATGATGACCATAGCAAGAACACACTTCCGTTTGATTTTCTCATGATGGGTGAATTGTTCCAGAACAATCATCACAAAAAGCCAAATGATGCCAACTTTGCCAAACGCTGGTTTGAATTCGATCCGTCCTACGTCATCATCAGGGGCCTGCATTCTTTAAGAATAATCAAATTGAGGAAGACTCAATAAACGCCTTGTGACGCGGTATAGCGTCTCAATTCGCTCAAAAATCAAGTGTTTTTGCGGTAAACCACAAATCCTGATTTCTCGGCCACCTTGTCGTAAAGCGCCATAGCCGTCGAGTTGGTTTCATGTGTTTGCCAGTATACGCGTGGCGAACCGGTTAGTCGTGCCTGCTCATAAACTTCGGTGATTAAAGCCCTTGCCACACCCTTCCCACGAGCCGATTCGGTTGTGAACAAATCCTGCAAATAGCAATTAGGACCGATTGCTATGGTCGACCGGTGAAAAATATAATGGGTTAAGCCAATCAGTTTTCCGTCGCTTTCTGCAACCAATGCATGCACTGGTTCATAGCCATCGAAAAAACGGCCCCAGGTTATTTTGGTAATTTCTTCAGGCAATGCAGTTGGTCCTGAGCGGCCATAAAAAGTATTGTAGCCTTCCCACAAAGGAAGCCATTGATCGTAATCTTCGCGGGTTACGGGACGGATGATGAAGTTGGAAGACATTTTGCAAATGAATTTAGTGCAAAATGCAAATTTCTGTTGGGATAGGTTATTAAGTCTCCCCTTTGGGGAGATTTAGAGGGGCGATTACAACCCCGAATAATAATCATACCCCTGCTCGGCCCAATAATCGCGCGGACGGTTATTGCTGAAGGTGATGGTACCAATGCGTTTCAGGTTTTTAATACCATATTTTACCGGGATGATTAGCCTTAAAGGCTGCCCGTGATTGCCGTTCAATAGCTCGTCGTTCATCTGGTAAGCCAGTAAAGTTTGCGGGTGAATGGCGCTCGGCATATCAATGCCCACATAATATTGTTTGTCGGGAGTTTCGAGGCCAACATAACCCATCTTTGCTTCAGTATCCAGATTATAATGCTTTATAAAATCGCGGAAGCTTACCCCTTCCCAATGCGATATCTGGTCCCAGCCTTCTACGCATTTAAAATCATAGGTTATTTCTGTCTTGGGAAGCTTCATCAATTCATCCAAAGTGATTTGCAGGGTTTCACCGTTTGCTTTTTTTACCTGTAATTTCCAGTTATCAGGCGGCAATTTCCCTTCTGAGCCAATATCGCTGTTATGACGAATCTTTTTGGCAGCCATTTCGCGTGGATAGGTTTTTACGAGGTGATTTTCGTTAAAAGTCAGTCTACGGAAAAATAGCTCAGTTTTATTTAAAGCCTTACGTAAAGGTTTATGCGCCCCTGCAGTCACCCCTGCTGTTTCGTCAGGTGATTTATACAGCCAGCGCCAGCCCCCATAAGCTGCCGCGGCATATGCGCCAAATAGGGTAAACGAGATGAAATTTCTGCGCTTTATCTTTTGCTCGGTGGTCAATTCTTTCTCAGGCTTTTTCATCTTCATTATTACTTTCGATAACGGGTTGGGGCTGCTCGTTTACTACTTCAAAACCAGATATTACGGAGCGAAAATTGTTCCATCCTGCCAGGATAACCTGAACAATATGCACCAGGAAAAATAAAACATAACCTATAGTCAGCACAAAATGCCATATCCGGGCTAAATGGTATCCGCCGCACAACCAGCAAAGCCAATTGAACTGTACAGGTTTATAAATAGCAAGCCCGGTAACCAAAGAACCGAAACCCATTATTATGATTGCAGTATAAGCAATGCGTTGTGCTGCGTTGTATTTATCCTGTGGCGGTGCTGTTTTGCGTATATGCAGATCATGTAACAATACCAGCCATGCCTCTTTAAATGAATGCTTGTTCGGAACCAATTGCCGCCACTCGCCGGAAATAATGGTGTACAGTACATAGAAAAATCCGTTCAGCGCAAAAAACCACATGAACAGGAAATGAAAAGCCATCCCCTCGGCCAGGCGCTGTGGTATATGCAACCAATTATAATACCAATCGGGGAAGAAACGCACATAAGTATGACCGAACAGTGTGATGCTATACTCGTCATTTGCCCAGTAGATCAGCATCCCGCTCCATATCATAATGGTTAGTATCGGGAAGTTGACCCAGTGGGTCCACCGCATAACTAAAGGGTGCTTTTCTTTGATAACTTTCATATCTTATTTAGAGTTTCGCAGTTACAGTTGATGGAAATTGCGCTTTAGTTGCCCCGGTAATTTCGCCAGTCGATGTATTCTGAACAAAGCCTATCAATTCAAACTTCTGTGGATCGAAACCGTGCGGTAAAGCTATACTTTCAGTACCGTTTACATTGCTTTTTAAAGAAATACTTTTCAATTGGGTCACGATTTGAACGTGTGACAAAGTACGCCCTCCATTTTCACCACTCTGAACTTTGGTGGTTGCATTTTTTTCAATCAGGGCGATCAATAAATTCGAGCCATTAGTAACACCTGTTGCATGATATTGGACATTGGCTTTATCTCCTTCAACTTTAATATTACTCAGGACAAGTTCTGTTTTAGCAGGATTTTCCAACCCGGTTTTTATAGCGTTTCGCAAACTCTTTTCGTCAGAGCCTACAAATTCAGTGTGCCCATTTACTATAATCTGTGGCGTATATACTTCTGATTTTATCAATTTGCTATACTGATATTGACGGCTGGAGTAATCGTGACTGCTGAAAACGTCCTTCCACCCCAACCGGTTCCAGTAATCTACGTGGAATGCTAATATATAAACCGGTTTCTCAGCGCTTTCTTTTTGTACCCTGGCTACCAATGCATCAGCAGGCGGGCAGCTTGAACAGCCTTCGGAAGTGAACAATTCCACCACGGCAAAGCCTTTGCCTGCTACAGGTATGCTGATATCTTTATTTTTTATGGTGATAAATGCCTCGGTGAGCAAACCAGTCAAACCAAGACACATCAATGCGATAAATATTCTGAACGATCTCATTTTTTTATATTTAAATTCATTTACGGATTTAGTCGTTCTGTGATTTGGTTCCTTACAATAAATTTAAATCTTTTTTATCTATGCCAGACAAAATATTTTTGACAGATGGATTGTAAGGATTTGATCGGGTTTACGACTAAACGGTAATAACCATTAGTATAAATGATAACTAAAACCTACCAGATTGAACCCCGGAACTGGGTAGCCACACACGCCGATTACCTGTATGCCTATGCTATTGCCCGTATAAACGACGAAGAACAGGCCAAAGACCTTGTGCAGGACACTTTTTTAGCAGCACTGCAAAAGGTAGATAAGTTTGAAGGAAAAAGCTCCGAGCGTACCTGGCTCACAGCAATATTAAAGTATAAAATCATTGATGTTTATCGCAAAAAATCATCAGGTCTGGTGGCTAATGCCGATGTGCAGCGTGCAGAACAGGAGGAATCGGATTTTTTTGAACCCGAAGATGGCCATTGGACAAGAGAGCATGCGCCAGCATCATTTGGTATTGATGACCATGACCCTGTTGTGAACAAGGAACTAAACAACATCCTGCAAAAGTGTATGCAAAAACTGCCTGCACTTTGGCTGTCCATTTTTACAATGAAGCATATGGATGACCAGTCGACTGATGCAATCTGCTCTGAACTAAAACTGACCCAATCCAATTTTTGGGTCATCATACATCGTACCAAACTTAACCTGAGGGCCTGCCTTCAAAAAAACTGGATATGAAATGGGACCGCTAAAGAAAATTGTATATAACTGCCATAAGGCTACCTTCCTGATCGAGAAGAAGCTGATCGGCCGCATTACGTTGCGTGAAGAGATCGAACTAAGGATACACCTCTTTGGTTGTGGGGTATGCCGTATTTACCAGCGCCAAACCAAAAAGATCACCGGGATGATCCGCCAGCTTTTTGCAGATTCTGCAAACTCTGAAAAGCACCTCGATGATACTTTTAAAAAGGATTTACAGGGTAAAATTGAGAATGAGTTAGATAAAAATTAACGTTTGGATAGCGCAACTTTTACTCCCATCAATATAAAAGTAATTCCCGAAAAACGGTTAAGCCATGTATTAGCCCGTCTGCTGTTGCTTAGCTTTTTTGAAAACGCCGATGCAAATAAAGTGAGTATCAATAACCATATTAGCCCCAATATGGCATAAGTAACCCCTAAGAAAATAAAGGGCATCGGACTGCTGATGTATTCCCTTTTAATAAACTGAGGAAAGAATGCCAGTACAAACAAAGCGACTTTTGGATTCAGCACATTGTTGACCACTCCGGATATAAAATTCTGTTTGCCGGTTTTGTTATTGTTTTTTGCTGCCTGCACATCAATAATATTCTCTTTTGAGATCAGTTTCGATACACCCAAATAAAGCAAATAAGACGCGCCGAAATATTTCAGTATTGTAAAGGCAAGAACCGATTTTGCTACGATGAGCGAGAGCCCCAATGCTGCAAATACAGTATGAACCAGCACGCCTGTATTGATACCCATAGTAGCATAAATGCCCGCCCGCTTTCCTTGTGCGATGGATTTATTTAAAATGAATATGGTATCCAGTCCCGGTGTCAGTACAAAAATGGTTGCTGCTATCACGAAGGTCAGAAAATTCTCAATGCCAATTGATTGTAACATACAAGCAAAAGTAAAACCGCAGATCTAAAAATAAAATTAAAATTTCCTGTAAGGTTTGTTTCCGGCAGCCTACTAATGAGGAAAAGTATAAGTAAAACTAAGAAACAACAGTATGAAATCAATTTCAAAAGTAGTTATGGCTGCCGCAGTTGCAGTATGCTTCACCATCAGCGCTCAGGCATCAGTTAAAGGCTTACCTGCCGATACCGGTAAAATGGCTAAAATGGATCATAAGATGGACAAGAAAATGGGCAAGATGGACCATAAAATGGACAAGAAGATGGATAAGATGAAGAAGGGCAAAATGTCAAAGGACACGACTAAGATGTGAGTTGTTTTTTGTTTTTTGATTGGTAGAGGGGTTCGCCCCTCTACTTTTTTTACACAAACAATTTAATGATGAAAAGATATTTACTTATAATAGCAGTGTTGCTGTTCTCCCTGCAAGCAATGGCGCAAGCCGGATTAAAAAAAGGTGACCAGGCGCCACAATTCTCAGCCCGGGACAATGGAGGAAAACAGCTTGAATTAAAGGCGCTACTTAAATCGCATAAAGCTGTAGTGTTGTTTTTCTATCGCGGGCAATGGTGCCCTTACTGCAATAAGCATATTAAGGAATTGCAGGATTCGTTACAATTACTTACCGGTAAAGGGGCTTATGTAGTAGGAGTAACTCCTGAGACAGGTGAAAACATCAATAAAACCATTGACAAAACACATGCTTCATTTTCTATAATTCAGGACAAGGGTTACAAGATTATGAAGGCTTATGATGTGAATTATACCGTTAATGAGCAAACCCTGGCACAATTAAACAAATACGGCGTCGACCTGGAAAAAAATAATGGTAATCGTGATCACGTATTGCCTGTCCCTGCCACCTATGTGATTGACGGTTCGGGCAAGATCATCTATGTTCACTTTGACAAGGATTATACAAAAAGAGCCTCGGTACGGACAGTATTGGATATTTTAAATTAGGGTTCGGCAACGGGTTTAACCGTTGCCGCCATCTTTGTGCGGCACCTTCATGCTGAAGAAAGCAAGATCTTCTCCGTCCCGCCAGAAATCATCCATCCGGGTCAAACCGGCTTTTTCGAGAACCTTTTGAGACCCGGTGTTGCCTAAGGTAGTTACACCAACAATCTCTTTGGCATCGGTATGGGTCAGAGCAAAGCTTACCATAATAATGGCCATTTCGCTGGCGATGCCTTTGCCCCAGTATTTGTGCCGTAAGGAATAGCCCAATTCAATTCTTCCTTCTTCATCAAAATAATTTCTGAGCAGGCACATGCCGATATAATCGCCATCGATGTTGTTGAATATCCCCCAGCGGCCTAAACCCGTATTGGTTTCATAACCTTCAATCGCTTTTCTGAATATTTCAATCTGTTCTTTGCGGCTTCTTTTTGGGAGATGAAGGGTTACTCTCGGGTCATCAAAAAGGGCCAGGTAGGTAGCTTCTTCTTCGGGTTTAAAATCGCGGATAACAAAACGCGGTGTTTGGGCTATAATGTGCATAGCCAAATCTATGGTATTTGTCTGAATCATGATTTGCCGGATTAAAGGATTTACATGATTGTGATAACAAATGAGGTGGGTGTCACACTGAGGCACTCGAAGTGCGGTGCGCAAAGGCCTGCATATTGTCTGAACCGGAATTATCAGAATTTAAGAATGAACAGAATTCAGGCAATTCGTTAAAATCGTGTTACCTTTGCACGCTATGGCATCCATTAAACCATCCGTACCCAAAGGCACCCGCGACTTCTCTCCGGCCGAAATGGCCAAGCGTAACTATATTTTTGATACTATCAAAAGCGTATTCCGCAAATATGGTTATCAACAGATAGAAACGCCAGTCATGGAGAAGCTGTCTACCTTGATGGGAAAGTATGGAGAGGAAGGAGATAAGCTGATTTTCAAAATAATTAATAACGGCGACTTTCTAGCAGACGGAGGAATCAATGAATCAAATATTACTGCTGACAGCAAACGACTTCTGCCTTTAATAGCTGAAAAAGCTCTTCGCTACGATCTCACCGTTCCTTTCGCCCGTTACGTGGTGATGCATCAGAACGAGATCACTTTCCCGTTCAAACGTTTCCAGGTGCAACCGGTATGGCGTGCGGATCGTCCGCAGCGTGGCCGTTACCGTGAATTTTACCAGTGTGACGCCGATGTTGTAGGCTCAGATTCGTTGCTGAATGAGGCCGAATTTGTGATGATCTACGACGAAGCTTTAGGCAAATTAGGTCTAAAAGATTTCACCATAAAACTTAATAATAGAAAAATTCTATCTGGTATAGCAGAGATTATAGATAAAAGTGATAATATAATTGATCTTACTGTAGCCATAGATAAGCTGGATAAAATCGGTCTTGATGGCGTCACTAAAGAGCTGTTGGAGAGAGGGTTTACGCAGGCAGATATCGAAAAAATAAAACCAGTAATATTATTACAGGGAACGAATGAAACCAAATTAACCAGTCTGCGCGATACGCTTGCAAAGTCAGAAATCGGTTTAAAAGGCTGTGATGAGATTCAGACCGTATTAGATTACGTCGCCGACTTCAAACTCAAAACTGCTCACTTAGAGCTCGACATCACGCTTGCCCGCGGGCTGAATTACTATACCGGCGCCATTTTCGAAGTAAAGACCAACGAAGTAGCCATGGGCAGCATTGGCGGCGGTGGAAGGTATGATGACTTGACAGGTGTATTTGGAGCTAAAGAAAAGCTTACCGGTGTAGGAATATCCTTCGGCGCTGATCGCATTTATGATGTGCTGGACGAGCTGAACCTGTTCCCTGCAGAAGCGAGTCAAGGTACACAAGTATTGATCTGCTGCTTTGATAAAGAAGGTGAGCGGTATGCTTTGCCACTGTTGCAGCAATTAAGAGAGAAAAATGTTTATGCGGAACTATATCCTGCCGGGGCCAAGATCAAAAAACAGATGGAATATGCCAATAACAAACATATCCCTTATACCATCCTGATAGGCAGCGAGGAAATGCAAAGCGGTTTACTGGCGTTTAAGGATATGGCGAGCGGGCTGCAGGAGAAATTATCAGCGCAGCAAATATTACAGAAATTGACCGCATAAATGTGAGACGCGATGCATAGCGTCTTCCTGGCCATGTCATTTCCTTTAGATTAGCTTATTCTTGCGTGCAATTTGAATTGCATTGGCCCTGGAGTGCACGTCAAGCTTAACGTAAATATTTTTGATGTGTGTTTTAACGGTCTCTAATTCAATAAACAGGTCTTCGGCTATTTCACTTCGTTTTTTGCCGTCTGCTATCATCCGCAGAATTTCGGTTTCCCGTTTAGAAAGCGGCGACTCCTGGTTTTTTTGGAACGATCTGATCACCATCCGGGCGATGTTCTTGCTCATCGGACCGCCACCATCCCGGACTTCCCATAGAGAATCAATTATTTTTTGCGATGAGGAATCTTTGGTGATATATCCCGATGCGCCGTTTGTAAGCGCCTGCATGATCTGTTCTTCACTTTCAAAAACCGTTAGCATCAGTACATGCGTCCTGGGGAATTGTTTCTTAACAAGCGGAATGGCTTCAATGCCGCTCATACCCGGTAGTTGTATATCCATCAGGATGATATCCGGCTGGTCATTTGCGATATATCTTTCGGCGTGTTCGAATGAGGTATAGCCGTTAACTACAGTTATCCCCTCCTCTACACCTATCAATTGTTTATAGGTTTGAAGTAAAATTTTATCGTCTTCAATAATAACTACGCGTATACATCCATGCATCTTACCCAGGAATTGGAAATGTCAACTGGCTGGTAGTGCCCACGTTGATATTAGAATCGATCTCTAATTTCCCGTTTAGCCTTTTAGCCCGGTTTTGCATATTCCGAAGTCCGTTGCCTGTTGGTAATAAGTGCTCTTTATCAAACCCCCGGCCATTATCGGATATCGTCATACAAATCTGTTTATAAGACGTAATCTCTATGGCAAGTGTTACATTTTTTGCACCCGAATGTTGTAAAATATTATGCAAAAGTTCCTTGCAGATCATAATAATATTCCGGCCTGTACCCAGCGGCAGGCGTATCTTTTTATAAGCCAGGTCATTATTATAAGCCTGGTATGAAATATCAGAGCTATTAAATAATTCTCGCGCGAAATTTACGATCAACTCATACACATCATATAGGTTGTCGTTATCCGGATTGAGCGCCCATAAAATATTCTTGGTGCCCGAATACAACTCATCTACACTGGTTCTGATGTTTTGTATCAATATTTTCTCGTCGGCTTTATCCTTAGTGATCTTTCTATCCAAAAGCTCCGATAACAGATTGATCCTGGTGAGTTTATTACCAAGATCATCATGAAAATCTTCCGCCGTTTGCCTGCGGACAAAAGCTTGTTCTTCCAGCTTTAAGTGTTCGATGTATAATGCCTTCCTGTTATTTTGATAGATCTTATACCGGTAGATTCCATAAGCTGCCGACAAGAATATAACGATAACCAATATTTTGAAAGTCGCACTTTGAACAAAAGTGGGCGTTATGGTAAATGAAAAAGCGGCAGGGTCTCTATAAAAACCATCGCTATTAATTGCCCTTACTTTAAAGGTATAGTGCCCGGGCGGCAGACTAGGATATTCCACATAATCATGCGTATCGGTTTTGCCATAAGTTTTGTCGAGGCCATCCAGCTGATATTGATATTGAATGCTTTTGCCTTCAGAAAAATCAATTGCCTGGAATTCGATCTCCATATGACTTTTATCTGATGGCAGGGATAAATTGGCCGGAAGTTTATACCCCCTTTGATAAGTATACTTTATGCTATCCTTAACTTTTGCAGGCAGCCATACGCTTTGAATGATCGTGTTGGGAACAGGAACAGCTTTTTCATCCTTGTTTGTTTTGTATACAAATAAGCCGCGTGTTGTGCCAACCCAGATATTCGTATCGGTATGCAGTATGGAATTTTGGTTACATTCAACTATCGGGTTAAAAATACTTTCTTTAGCTAATGTCATCCGGCTATGATCCGTGATCCTGAATTTATTTATACCCTTACCAGTGCCCAGCCATAATGCATCTTTTATGATATCAATACTATATATTGTATTTGATAACAAGCCGTTTTTAGTATTGACGTTACTTACTGTATTAGTCTTTGTATTCCAGATATATAGCCCATAATCATTGGTGCCTAATAAAAGAAACGGTCCGTGAGCATATAATGTAATTACATTTTTACCGGCTACAGCATTTAGGGTAAAATTAGTATCCCACTTTTTATTTTTTACCAACAATATACCACCTAATGTAGCAACAAAAACAGAATCCGGGCCTTTTGCCAGCACTGCAGATGCGTACTGATTTAGTGAAGGCACATGCACTATTTTTCCGTTTTCCAGATAAAAGCAGCCATAACTTGTTGCCATCCATATAGTATTGGACGGGCCTTCGTCCATGTGATTAAATATTAAATTATTCATTACTGAAACAGGAGAATAAATTGTGCCGCCGCTCTTCTTAACCCATAATCCGAGGTTGTCAGTTCCTACCCATAAGTTATCTTTACTGTCATTTAGTAAGCAATTAACCCGTAGCTTAGGTGACTCTTTGCCTTTAATGATCTCCTGTTTAAGCTTGCGGTTTACAAACGACCACAATCCGCCTCCGTTGGTGCCCCAGTACATTCTCCCTTTTGAGTCCTTGGCGAGACTCATTACTGCTTCATTATTCAACCCCTGGGTTTTGTCGTAGATAATAAAATCATCATTTTCATAACTGTATAATCCGTCACCATCCACACCGAACCAGGTACGGTCATCCTCATCACAATAGATGCTGAAAACACGATCGTTGGTAAATCCGTTACCCTCGTTAAAATATTTAATAGATTGCCCGTTTATCAGGAAAGCACCTTTATTTGTTCCAACCCATAGATTCTGATGATGATCCTGCCTGATACAGGTAAACTCATTAATTTGGGAAAAAGAGGATGGAATGTTTATTTTTTCTACATGATTATTGTCGCATTGAAATAATCCAAGATCAGAAACAAACACACACACCTCCGGTGTTTTGTCAATGAAAACAAAGTCTTTAATATATTGATACTTTACGCCGATTACTAAATGCCAACTGTTTTTGTCCAGTTTATATATTCCCGAATGATAAAGCGAGGCATACAGGTTCCCCTGTTTATCAGTTTGCAATGAGCTCACATATTCCTTCTTCGAGATGATATCCTGAACCACAAGCTTACCGTCGGCCAATTTATATAGTTTAGAAGCCGCTAAGGCCCATATCGCATTGTTCTTGTCAGCTGCTACTTTAAAAATACTCCTGACAGTGACATTATCCTTGAATTTATAATTCATGATCCCCTTATTACCAAAGGCGGTCAATCCCGTATTTCCACCGCACCACACATTTCCTTTATTATCACAAGTGACAGCAAAATTAGAATTGGACATAATCCCGTCTTCAATAGAATAAGAGCTGAATTTTTTGCCATTAAAGCAATTGATCCCCCCCAAAGTGGATAGCCATATTTGTTTTTCTTTATCCTGGCAAATTGCTAAAACTTGTGATTGGGCCAGGCCATTGGTCAGGTCGTAATGCTGAAAATTATATTTCTGCGCGTATAAAGCTGAAGTGCAAAAAATCAGGAATACCAACAAAAATTGCTTCAGAAAAAGCCTGGATACCGTCGAAGAATTTACAGGAATTTCACTACCGGCCGGAGGTATCGGTATCGATTTGATCATTGTCGCCAATTATAGAGAAACGTAAATTTAACATCTGGATGACAAAAATAAATACCCCTAAAAGGGGTATTTAGAGATCAATATTTGATCACGAAGAAGCTTGCTTTTTGTTTGAGCTCTCCCTTCACTTTATATTCAAGCAGGTAAAAATAAGTTCCGGGTCGTTGCATTTCTTTGGTGATGTTTGAATGCCCGTCAAATACCCTATTCTGATTATCATAGCCTGTTATTTGAAATATAGTGGTACCGTTGCGGTTCATAAGAGTAACTTTATTATCAGGATAACTTTCGATATTATCTATGTGCAGTATATCATTTATGCCATCGCCGTTGGGCGATACTGCCTGCCTTACAGAAGGCTCTTCTACGGGTACATAGGTTTCATGCAGAGGGTTAACAACCGAAACCAACGCCGCTGTTGACGGATTGAATCCTTTTTTATTAGCGCAGATACATTTGAACAGGCAATTCTTGCAGTCGTGCGAAGCAACGGCCGGGTGAATCAACTATGCGAGTTGCTTTACAAATCCACCGGCTTCATCTTCGGCACCAAAAAATGCATAATGCACCATGCCAGCAGATATGCTCCGCCGCATACAAAAAACATGATGTAATAAGCTACCTCGATATGATGAATGGAGCGGTAATGCACAAATAAATTTTTCTGTACCAATAGCGATAATAACACACTTCCTACTGAGCCAAACATACCACCGATACCCGTTACAGAACCTACTGCCTTTTTTGGAAACATATCCGAAACAGTAGTAAAAATATTAGCGCTCCATGCCTGGTGTGCTGATGCTGCCAATCCTATTATAACAACCGCAAGCCACATATTGATGCTGCCCAAAATCTGTGCAAACACAATGGGTACAACCGCAACGGCATAAATGAGCATAGAAGTTTTACGTGCCCTGAACACCGGCCAGTTCTTTTCGATCAGGCTTTTTGGCAGATAACCGCCATAAATACTGCCAAAGGTTGATATGGTATAAACCAATGCCACCGGTATTGCAATTGCTGTTCCTTTTAATCCGTACTGACTTTCCAAAAAATCAGGCAGCCAAAAAAGATAAAACCACCAGATCGGGTCGGTCAGGAATTTTCCAATGGAGAACGCCCAGGTTTGTTTATAGCCAAGTAATTTCCCCCAGGATATTTTTTCGCCTTCCTGCGCTTGAGCGGTATGATCTGATTCATCAGCATCACTATTGATATAATCCAGTTCGGTTTTGCTGAGGCGTTTCTGACGGGTGGGTATTTCGTAATAGACCAACCATAATACCAACCAGATAACGCCTATTGAACCGGTCAGCACAAAGGCCCAGCGCCAGCCCCAGGCAACAGCAATGAAGGGCACTGTTAGGGGCGCTACAATAGCACCGATGTTAGCCCCAGAGTTGAATACGCCTGTAGCCAGAGCTCTTTCTTTTTTGGGGAACCACTCTGCCACTGTTTTTATAGCTGAAGGGAAATTACCGGCTTCACTCAAACCAAGAGCTGATCTAACGACACCAAATCCAAATGTGCTGTTCACAAACGCGTGACAGACTGCCGAAACGCTCCATAACAGAGTTGAGAAGAAATAACCCATTTTGGTGCCTAGCCTATCAATCAATCGGCCAGCATACAACAATCCCACCGAATAAGCGATTTTGAAGGCTATTTCAATATTGGCATAGTCTGCATCGTTCCAGTTGAAATCTTTAGTCAGGTTTGATTTCAGCAGACTAATTACTGCCCTGTCGAGGTAGTTGATGGTGGTGGCAAAAAATATGAGCCCGCAGATTACCCACCTGTAATTTCCTGGTTTCTCATTCATATTTGCCTTGCCGAATGGATCAATTGTAAAACATGAACCGTGTTATTGTACAACTCATCATACCGCTGGTTCCACAAAACATCCTTGGTGATCAGCTTACTGCCCATGCCCACCGCACAAACGCCGGCCTTAAACCAGCCGTTAATATTTTCATAATTCAGGTCGACGCCACCTGTGGGCATAAATAATTGTCCACGGAAAACATCCGAAACAGCACTTACAAACCCCGGACCAACAACATTAGCCGGGAATATTTTTATTAATGCAACTTTGTGTTGCTGGGCCAGGTGTATCTCGGTTGGTGTCATACACCCGGAGATATATAAACCACCTAATTCATTCACCATATCCGCTATCCCTGGATTGATGATTGGGGCAACTATAAAATCAGCACCGGCATTGATATAGCTGTCTGCGTCTTCTTCGGTTTTCACCGTACCGATACCCAAAAACAGATCCGGCATTTCGGCTTCCTGAACCGATTTTAACACCACAAAATTTTCGAAAGCTTCCTTCGCACGGTTGGTATATTCCATTACACGGACGCCTGCCCGGTACAGTGTGCGCATAATCTCTGCACTTACATTGGCATCCTCATAAAAATACAAAGGCAACATGCCCTGCTTTATAATGCTGTCCAGTACTGCCTGTTTTGCTTTCATAGTTTAGTATTTGTGATTACCGACACAATCAACTACTCAACCACTTAACCATTCAACTTACTTAAAATTTCCTGGGCCGGTATATTGGTTGTATCACTTTCTATAAATAGTTTTTCAAAGGCAGCTGCTGTTGCGAACTCCAAAGTCTGCTGCGGATCGAAGTTATTATAAAATCCGTAGATCAGTCCCGCCATAAAACAATCACCGCTGCCTACTTTATTAACGATCTCTGAAGAACAATATTCGTCCGATGCGTAGAAATCATCGCCGGTATATAAAGCCGCATAATAGCTTATTTCTTTTTTCGCATCAAACCTGAATGTATTGGCCACTGCTTTACATTTCGGATACCTTCTTATTAATTCTTCAGAAGTTTTTAAAGCTTCTTTCAGGTAAATACTCTTTTGTCCTGATTCGTGAATATCCGGCGTAACCGGAATACCCAGCATGGTTTCTACTGCCCATACATTACCCATAATCAGGTCGCAATACTGCACCAGCCCGGGCATAATTTCATCTGGTTTTTTGCCGTATTGCCAAAGTTTGGAGCGATAATTCAGGTCGACAGATACTATAATATTTTTCCGTGAAGCGGCTTCCAGCGCCTCCTTACAAACATCAGCTACGTTTTGATTAATAGCCGGACAAATAGCGCTAAAATGAAACCAGCTTACACCTTCAAAATGCTTTTCCCAATCGATCATTCCCGGTTTTAGTTCTGAAAAAGACGAATGCGCGCGGTCATAAATTAGCGCATCATTTTTCAGGTCTTTTCCTTTGGTCAGGAAATATAAGCCGAGCCTGTTACCGTGGTAATGCACATCGGACAGATCAATGTTTTGTCCTTCAAGAAAATCTACAATCTGCCGCACCATGCCGTTATTAGGCAACGCGGTAATATATTTTGATGGGACACCCCAAAGCGCAAGCGCGGTTGCTACGTTTAATTCGGCACCCGCAATAAAAAATGGGAATGAATTTTCTTTAAGCCAATCGCCGCCTTCATCAGGAGAAATACGCAACAGCAATTCTCCGAATGAAAGAACTTTACCCTGCTTTTGTATTTTCAAAGATTCGCTCATATATTATTGATAAAGCGCGTTTTTGATACCCATTTCCAACCCTCTCAACTCAGCAAGGCCCTTAAGGCGACCGATTGCTGAATAACCCGGGAAAGTATCATAATTAAAGTCATCGAGTAATTTATGCCCGTGATCCGGGCGCATTGGTATGGCGACATCGGTACGCCCGCTATCTTCCCTGTTTTTCTGTTCTTCCAAAACGGCTTTCATCACGGCATACATATTAGTGCTGCCATTTAAGTGGTCTGCTTCATAAAAGCTTCCGTCATCCTCACGTTGCACATTACGCAAATGCAGAAAATGGATATGCTTGCCCAATCTGTTAATCATTGCAGGCAGATCGTTATCCCCTCTTGCACCTAATGAGCCCGTGCAAAAAGTAAGTCCATTGCTTACAGATGGCGCTGCATTGACCACATCCAGCAGATCATTTTCAGTGGATACTACCCTCGGCAAACCCAAAATCGGGAATGGTGGATCATCCGGATGAATACACATCCTGATGCCTAATTTTTCAGCATCAGGTATAATAGCCTGTAAAAACCAGGCAAGATTTTGCTTTAATTGATCAGCATCAATGCCTTTATATTTTTCCAGGTGCCCTTTAAATTGATCTAAGGTCAACACATCCTTAGTACCCGGCAAACCGGCCATGACATTGGTGATCAACTGTTTCTTTTGTTCGGCAGTAAGGCTATCTAAATAAGCTTTAGCCTTTTGTTGTTGATCCGGAGTAAAGTCTTTATAAGCTCCTTCGCGCTCCAAAATATAAAGATCAAACGCGGCCATAGCAGAAGCATGGAATCGCAATGCCGATGCACCGTTTGGTAAACGGTGATCAATATCAGTGCGTGTCCAATCCAGCACGGGCATAAAATTGTAGCATACAGTTTTTATACCGGCTTCTGATAGATTCTTTAAAGTCTCAATGTATTTTTCGGCATATTGCTCACGATCTGTGCTTGCGGTTTTGATATTCTCGTGAATATTCACGCTTTCCACCACCGACCAGGTTAAACCTGCGGCCTGGATAAAATTCTTTCTCTTTTCAATCTCCTCTGTCGACCATACTTCGCCACTTGGAATATGATGTAAGGCGTTCACCACGCCGGTTGCGCCGGTTTGTCGCACAGCGGTCAAAGTTACAGGGTCGGATGGGCCGTACCACCGGAAGGTTTGTTCAAGATTACTAAACATCAGGCAGATGGGTTATAAATTCAGCGCTTAAAGTTAAAATTAATTGCAGATAAATTTGATCTGTTCAGTAGATTACTTGTTGACAAAAAAGCGATGGTGTTTTGACCATCGCTTTTTTGTTTAAGTCTTCTTACCAGAAGAGCGTATAAAGTGCTGTTAGAATACCGCCAATAATAAGTGCACCAACGGCAAAGCCATTTGATACCTTAAACATTTTGGTATCTACCTCGAGGCCATGTGAGCGATCGCCGCGTGGGTTTTCGATATTTGAAATAATCCACATACCGATAATACATATCACGAATACGATACCCATGCGATCAAGGAATGGAATTTCATACAGTTGCGTTTTTCCGTCAGACTGGGTCACCAATGTAGAGAAACCTATGCCTTTCAAAAACGCAAGATCCATGAATTTCGGCAATACCTTAAATATCACGGACATTATAAAGCCTCCGATTGTTGCAAATAAAGCCGCGTTGGAAGTGGTCTTTTTCCAGAAAAATCCAAGGATAAACATGGCAAAAATACCCGGAGATACGAAGCCTGTGTATTCTTGTATAAACTGGAAGCCGCCTTTCTTGTCGATTCCCAAAAATGGTGAAATAATGATGCCTAATATCATTGCCACTACAACTGCCACTTTTCCCGTAACTACCAGTTGATGATCGGTCGCCTCTGGTTTGATTTTCTTTTTATAGATATCGAGGGTAAATATCGTTGCGATACTGTTGGCCTTACCTGCCAGAGACGCCACGACAGCAGCAGTCAAAGCAGCAAATGACAGGCCTTTAAACCATGGCGGTAACAAGTTAAGTAATGATGGATAAGCATTATCCGGGTTAACTTCGCCGTTTACCATCATTTGTGAATGGAATACATTTTCCTTGTATAATATGAACGCTGCGATACCGGGCAATACAACAATAACAGGCATTAATAATTTTAAGAAAGCTGCAAATAAAATACCGCTGCGGGCAGTTTTCAGGTCAGCACCCAAAGCGCGCTGGGTAATGTATTGGTTACAGCCCCAATAGTTCAGATTAGTAATCCACAAACCGCCTAGTAATACGGTCAGACCCGGAAGATCGGCATAATGAGAGTTATCCCGTTTGAAGATCATTTCAAAGTGATCGGCCGCATGTTCTTTCATCAGTTTTAAACCGTTTACAAGACCGGGAGACCCAAAATGCTCTGCAACCTGTGTTACTGCAATATAGGTAGTCACAAGGCCACCCAATATCAAAAAGAATACCTGGATAACGTCAGTGTAACCAATCACCTTCATTCCACCCAGCGTAATGATAACTGCAAAAATGGCCAATCCCCATATACAAACCTGGAAGTTTATGCCCGATATACCGTGAACCGCAATAGCTCCCAAGTAAAGTATCGACGTCAAGTTTACGATGATATAGAGCAACAACCAGAATACCGCCATGATCATCGCCACTGTGCCGTTGTACCTCTGACTCAGGAACTGTGGCATCGTGAATATCCTATTTTTAAGATATACCGGTATAAAAAATATCGCTACAAGCACCAATGTGGCTGCGGCCATCCATTCATAGGCTGATATAGCGAGACCCATTGAAAACCCTGAACCGCTCATACCTACCATCTGCTCGGCAGAGATGTTTGATGCGATCAATGATGCACCAATTGCCCACCAGGTTAGAGAACCTTCGGCTAAAAAATAATCTTTTGAAGTAGCATCGGCGTTATGTTTACGTCTGTATACCCAGTAGCCGTAGCAAGCAACGATTATAAAGTATATCACAAATACGATATAATCGCCATTGGTTAAAGTGTGCATTTAATTCAGGTTTTAGTTTAGTATTGGTTTATATGTTAACTTGACAATTATAAATTATATATATCGATTTATCAAATTTTCGAGATATTCTTGTCTGCCGCTCAATGTTTTAGGTTCACCGTTAGCTACAGCATAATCTCTTAACTCCTCCAGGCTCACTTTACCTTCTTCAAAAGCTTTGCCTGTGCCACTGTCATATGACGCATAACGGTCTTTCCTTACTTTTTTATAGTCTGATTTTTGAAGTATCTGATCAGCTATGACAAGCGCTCTGGCAAAAATGTCCATACCGCCAATATGCGCGTAGAACAAGTCAGCAGGATCAGTTGAGTTTCTGCGGATTTTCGCATCGAAATTGATGCCACCACCTGCAAAACCACCTGCTTCCAGTATGATCAGCATATATTCCACCACTTCGTTAATATTGTTCGGGAACTGATCGGTATCCCATCCGTTTTGTGCGTCACCGCGGTTAGCATCGATGGAGCCTAATAAACCGGCATCGGCAGCTACCTGCAGGTCGTGCTGGAAGGTATGACCCGCCAAAGTAGCATGGTTCACCTCAAGGTTCAGTTTCATGTCCTTCATCAAATCGTATTTTTGCAAAAAGCCCAATACTGTTGCCGCATCGTAATCATATTGGTGCTTGGTTGGCTCACAAGGTTTTGGCTCGATAAAGAAAGTTCCCTTGAAACCTTGTTTACGTGCGTAGGCTATCGAAGCATGTAAAAATTGAGCCAAATGCTCCTGCTCACGTTTCATGTCGGTATTCAACAGGGTCATATAGCCTTCGCGGCCTCCCCAGAATACATAATTCTCACCACCTAAAGCAATGGTGGCATCCAAAGCAGCCTTAACTTGAGCAGCAGCATGAGTAAGCACATGAAAATCGGGATTGGTAGCCGCGCCGTTCATATATCTGCGATGAGAAAATAAATTGGCCGTCCCCCAAAGTAATTTTACACCGCTGGCAGCTTGCTTTTGTTTGGCGTAATCAACCATGGCCTGCAAACGGCGGTCATTTTCTTTTATATCATTGGTATAATCAACCACATCCACATCATGGAAGCAATAGTATGGTAAATTCATTTTGGTGATGAACTCAAAAGCCGCATCCATTTTATCTTTTGCGCGTTCAACGGCATCAGCTTTCTCATCCCAGGCGAAAAGATGGGTAGGTCCGCCAAACGGATCTGCCCCTGAGCCGCAGAACGAATGCCAGTAAGCGCAAGCAAACCGCAGATGATCTTTCATCGATTTTCCGGCTACTACCTTATCGGCATCATACCAGCGGAATGCCAGCGGGTTATCACTTTGCGGGCCTTCGTATTTTACCTGGCCTATTCCTTTAAAAAATTCCTTTTCTCCTGTAAGTATCATAATTAGTGAATGATTGAATTAGTGAATTAGTGATTGATGTCTTTTAGCTGAGTTTCGAGTAATGATTTCCAATCCTGGTAAACAGGTTCAAACTTATTTCCAGATGGTTCTACAACTTTTATTTTTTGCATTCCGGCAAAGGCTTCCTTTGGTGATGCATAAATTCCCGAACCTATTCCCGCACCCAAAGCTGCTCCTGTGCTGCCATCATTATTGTAAAGCTCTACAGGCACGCCCGTCGCGTTGACAAAACAATTGGTAAATAATTCGCTCAGGAACAGGTTGGCATAGCCTGCCCGTATAACAGAAGGATTCATACCGTTACTACGCATAATATCCAGTCCGTACCTGAACGCACAGGCAATACCTTCATGAACTGCCCTTAAAATATGTGCCTGGCTGTGAAGGTTAAAATCGATATGATGCATTTGCGAACCTATCGGCTTGTTGCAAAGCATACGTTCAGTGCCGTTACCAAATGGCAAAATCCGCAGGCCATAACTACCCAAAGGTGCATCGGCCGCCTTTTCATTCATTTGCGAATAGCTTAAAGTTGATCCAAAAACACTTCTTATCCAGCTATACAGTCTGCCTGTACCATTGATGCAGAGCAGAACGCCCAACCGCTTTTGTCGCTCAGTATAGTTTACGTGGGCAAAAGTGTTCACCCTTGATTGCGGATCATAAGCCAGTTTATCGCTTACTCCATAGATCACGCCCGAAGTTCCTGCTGTTGCAGCTACTTCGCCGGGGTTCAATACATTTAGTGAAAGTGCATTATTGGGTTGATCACCTGCTTTATAGGTGATAGGGATACCTGCCTTTAACCTTAATTTCTCAGCAACCGATCTGGACAAAGTCCCATGATTGGAAAACACCGGCTTTACAACCGGGAACAGGCTTTTGCTGAATCCAAAATATTTAAGCACGTCAGTCGAAATGCTATCGCTTACAAAATCATAAAAGATACCTTCCGATAATGCTGAAACCGAAGTAGTAATATCACCCGAAAGCTTCATGGCTATAAAATCCCCGGGCAGCATGATCTTATCGATCTGCTCATAAACTGCCGGTTCGTTTGCTTTTACCCAGGCCAATTTGGATGCGGTAAAATTCCCTGGTGAATTAAGCAGGTGTTTCAGGCTCTTCTTTTCTCCAATGGCTTCGAACGCCTTGTTGCCAATATCAACCGCACGGCTATCGCACCAGATAATGCTATCGCGAAGCACATGCTGATTTTTATCCACCAATACCAAACCATGCATCTGGTAAGCAATACCGATGGCTGAAATATCGTGTGGATTGTATTTGCCACTATTATTACAAAGCTGTATGGCATGCTGCAATTGCTGCCACCACATATCGGGCGATTGCTCGGCCCAACCGGGTTGATGCGCTATTATCGGGCTTTCGGTGTCCGGGTATTGCGCAGCGGCTATGGCAGTTTGCGTAGCCGAATCAACAACGGTTACCTTAACAGACGATGTTCCAATATCAATGCCCAACAAAAGCATATTGAGTAAGCGGTTATAATGGTTTATAGAGCCAACTAATTTAAATTTTTTTTATTGCCTCTGTATTAATTTAATTCAGGTTTTCGCGGTTATAAATGTAAAAATAACACTTATAAAATATCAAATTTATTTTCAATAATAATTTTGGATAGCCTGAAAACAAAAAAAGCCCCCTGTCCTGGAAGGCATTTTCTTATTAATCAAGGTAACTGTAGAATCGTTTATTTTGGAACGCCGGTAATGTGGATCAGCTTTTTGCCTTTGATCAGCATTTTCATCCTGCGGCGTTTGAGCGAAATTTGTGTATTTGCCGTCTCGTTTTCTTCAATATGATGCTTATAGGCAGTCAGCACATCCGGGTAGGTTAACATCCCCATTATCTTACCACCTTTAGCAGCAATAACAGGAAGCGCTTCGGTATGATGCTTCGCCATTATTTCTACGGCAGTGCGCAGGCTATCATTATTTTTAAGAAAGAAGTGCACCGGTTTTAGAATGTCTTTAATGGTATGATCGCTTTTTACACCCGGAGAGAAAAGATCGGTCCGTTTCAAAATACCTGAATAAGAACCATCATTGTCTACCGTCATAAAATAATTGCTTTGATCGTGGCTTTCTTCCAGCCATTGTTTTACCTCTTTGATTTGATTTTGTGAAGCGAGTACTACATCGCTTTCATTCATCAACTGGGCTACCGTAAGTTTTTGTAACAGATCGGGTTCAAAGGAATCTGGTGTGAAAACCCCGCGACGGGCAATTTTTTCGGTCATGATGGTATTTTCCATCAGGAAGAATGAAATAAGGTAGGATGCTGTACATGCTCCCAGCAAAGGCAATAATGCGTGCGATTGCATCGTGGCCTCCAGCGCAAAGGTGATGCTGGTCAAGTATGCTCTTGACGCACCCGCAAACATAGCCGACATCCCGACCAGTGCTGCCATAGGTATACTGATGCCTACTTCAGGGAAATATTTTGAAACCACGATACCCAGGATGGCTCCCGCTGCTCCGCCCATAGTTAGCAACGGTGCAAGTGTCCCACCTGATGTACCACTGCCTAATGCAATGGCCCATGAGATGAATTTAAAGAAGCACAGGCTCAGTATAATAGTAAGCGGAAAACTTCCTGATAAAAGGCTGGTGATATTATCGTAACCTACACCAAGCGTATGCGGAGCAAAATAACCTACAGCACCTACGGCTAAACCGCCAATTGCAGGCCACCACATCCAGTGAATGGGTAATTTTTCAAAAGCATCTTCGATCCAGTAAACTGCCTTGGTCAACCCCATCGCCAGAAAGCCAATAATAACGCCCATAAAGCTGTAAACAGCCAGCGCGATGTTATTCGGCACAGCCACATCAGGCATCGGGAATACCGGCCCGGATTCAAACAGCAGGTGATGCCCTGCTGCACCAGTGATACATGCCAGAGCAACCGGCAGAATAGCTTTGGGAGAAAATTCGAACAGCAGCAATTCAATAGCCAGGAAAACTGCTGCTATCGGTGTGCCAAATATGGCAGCCATACCCGCGGTTGCACCCGCTGCCAGTATGATCTTCCGTTCGTTAGAGGTTATCTTAAATAACTGACCCAAGGTTGAGCCTAATGCACCCCCTGTTGCGATGATCGGACCTTCAGCACCGAACGGGCCACCTGTTCCGATAGCGATAGCTGATGATACCGGTTTCAGGAATGTGATAAGAGGCTTTATTTTACTTTGATTAACCAGTATCTGCTCCATAGCTTCAGGTATACCGTGTCCTCGTATTGCTTTCGAGCCATACAAAGCCATCAGGCCAACCACTATACCACCTATGGCAGGTATAATAAGCACCCATATACCTAAATGATTATAAGCCGGGCTTTGGAATTTTAAAGAGAAAGTTCCATAAAAAGAGATATTAGTGATCAGGTTGATCAGTGTAACCAAAAATTTGGCAATAAAGCTTATCGCCACGGCTACCACTATACATAAGAGCGAAATAGTAATGAGCCGTTTCTTTAAAACAACACTTTTTTTGGCATCCTCTTTAGCCCCAGGCAAAGAATTTAATAAAGGCGAGATAGGAATGCCGTTTGCGTATCCTGTAATTTTCATTGCAATAATTTGCTTTTTAGCGGTAATGAAGCTATCATGAGCAATTTGATTTTATTTTTATATGGTGGCTCATGATGGTTTCATTATGTATTATAAAAGGAGAATTTACGGACGGGTAAAAAATTTGGATGTGCGCCGTGAAATTTGATGCAAAAGTAATAAAGAAATTTAGAGCAGCCAAATTAAAATGTTGTTTAATTAATATTTTATTAGCATAATTTGCATTAAATAAACATATTTATATTGTTTAAACAATATTTGTATTTGATTTACAAAACAGGCTTTTAACCAGCAATTTTCTTGGAACAATGTAAACTTTTCGTTATATTTGATTTAATAGTTTGTCAAAATCTTGTTACGAAGGAGATTTTCTTATGAACGTGATCCACAGAATAGAAAAATGGGGCGATACCCACCACCCCCGTTTCCTGGATATTATCCGCATACTTTTAGGCGTATTTTTATTGTTAAAAGGACTTGGCTTTATGGATAATACTGCCAACCTGCAGTCGCTTATCGAAAGCCGAACAGACATCACAGTGGCCCCCTGGCTGCTGATGCTGCTGGTATATTATGTCACTTTCGTGCATATGGTAGGCGGAACACTGATCGCTATGGGAATAATGACCCGTTTCTCTGCAATCATGCAGATACCGGTAGTATTTGGGGCAGTATTCTTCATTAATTTTTTCCAGTCGCCATTTAATACCGACCTGGCATCGTCTGTCGTAGCATTAATATTACTGGTACTATTTGCAATCATCGGTTCGGGCCGATGGTCGATCGAGAACTATCTAAAAAGCTGCAACGATTAATTTCATCCGAAAAATTTAATATTGTACCCGCGAATGAAAAACAATAACGGGTGCGATCTGAAAAGCTGTTTTATGTGCCGTCTTTGCCTTAGAGACTGGCTTCCCGCCATTGCAGCACATAAGCAGAATATCTCCGTCAAAAAAGGGCATCCCATTTTCCAGGAGGGTGAGCCTGTAAAAGGCATCTATTTTCTTTATTCGGGCAATGTGAAAGTGCACAAGAAGTGGGATAATGAAAAAGACCTGATCATTCGTTTTGCCAAAGCAGGTGAAATACTGGGACACACTGGTTTGGGTGACGACTTAAACTACCTCGTTTCGGCCACTGCATTGGAGCCTGTGGTGGTTTGTTATATCGACATGGCATTTTTCGAATCGACCCTGCATGTAAACAACGACCTTACTTATAGGCTGATGCGTTTTATGGCCAATGAACTGCAGGAGTCGGAAAAGCGTGTACGTAACCTGGTTCATATGCCTGTAAAAGGACGCATTGCACAGGCGCTCATCAATCTCAAAAATCAGTTTGGCATTAACTCCGACGGCTCTATTGGCATCGAGCTTACCCGGCAGGATCTTTCCTCATACGCAGGTGCATCCTACGAAACGCTTTTTAAAGTAATGAATGAATTTACCGATGAAAAACTGGTAGAGGCTACAGGCAAAAGTATCCGGATCATAAACGAACCGCAGCTTAAAAAACTAACAGATACCGTAAGCGGTTTGTAAAGCGCCTCACCCCAACCCCTCTCCAAAGGGAGAGGGGCTAAAATTAAAGTCCTCTCCAAAGGGAGAGGATTTAGGTGAGGCTCAACAACTCATTTTAAAGTAATATTTTGTCGGGCAGGCATAGCAGCGAAACAAATTGGGTTAAATTAGGGGATTCTAATTTTTTCTCAATCTAACTATGAACACAGGGATCAGGTCAATGATAGGCGAAACATCATATAAAGCGGCGCGTTTGGTATCGGGGGCAATCGAATCGCATTTTGCATTGCAAATTGCTGAAGCTGGTAACCGGGGCGAGGACGGGATAGCCTGCCAACCCGGTAAACGCACAATAGAAGCCATTATTGACACCGCTTTCTGGACCAGTTTGAGAAAGGAAGAAGGCCGCTCACCTAAAATTTCACTGGCATTTTTACCGCCTGACCAATCATCCCAACCTTTAGTTTTTGAACAACGCCTCGCGCTTAACACTGAAGCCCTGATTAAATTGGCTCCTGCTGTTGAACGTTCCGGCATTCATTTAGGGGTTTGGCAACAAAATGATGAATTATACATTTGGGGTACTACACACGATATTCCGGGCTTCTGTTTCGTACTGGAAGTAATTGAACCGGGTCTATTGGTGATCAAACATCGCCGCATAGATGGCTTCGGGAAATTTGTGAACGTAGCTGTTTTAAAAGGCGACGAAGTAAAGGTGGTAGATGAACAAAGCATTAATGTGCCTGATTGTCCAGCCATGCTATCATCATTGCTCGGTTTTTCATCACAACTATCCTGGAATAACCCGGTGAATGTGCATGTGCAGTTAGCAGTTTCGATGCGGGCACATGGGCATGGTGGCTTGTTATTGATTGTACCATCCGACAGCGATAAATGGCGCGAGTCAATTATTGATCCCATCTCTTATGCAATTTCACCCTCATTTAATGGCCTTTCCAGGCTGATGACGCAAAATATAAACGACCGTAACCTGACCTTATGGAAGGAAGAACTTTCAAAGGAAATTGACTGTGTGGCAGGCCTTACAGCCGTAGATGGTGCCACCATCATCAACGACCGGCACGAACTTTTGGCATTCGGCGCAAAGATCACCCGTCCGCACGGTAATGAAACTGTTAAGGAAATTATGGTGACCGAGCCGATCATCGACAGCGAAGCCCAATTAATGGCCCCTGGTCAGGACGGCGGCACACGTCATTTCGCTGCTGCACAGTTTGTATATGATCAGCGTGATGCGTTTGCATTGGTGGCTTCACAAGATGGCAGGTTTACGATCTTCTCATGGTCGCCTTGCGATAGTATTGTGCATGCGCATAGGGTGGATACGCTATTGTTATAATTTAAAAAGGGGGCACACTGAGGCACTTGAAGTGTAGTGCGTACAGGCCTTAGCCCGCCATGCTTCGAGTGCCTCAGCATGACACCTCCGCATAGTTCAGACTACTCCTCCGGAATCTGCTGTATCAGCCAATGCGCCAGATCATTCACCGCTTTGTCGTTATCAAACCCTTTAGGCAATCGGCCGTTGGTATACTCATTATATACCCAAGGATCGCCGACAGCCAGCACCGTACCATGTCCATAGCGGCAAACTGCGATAATAACGGCATCGCCATCTTTCAATACAGGCTCGGCAGGGAAACTGAGTGTAAGCGAGCAGATATCTTTCATAAATATCTTTTTGGCGCTTACCAGTACGGGATTACCGGGATCGACCATTAAAGCCCCGTCTTTAAAATGCGCATCATCTTTTACGTGATTTCGCAGGTCATCATTAAAGTGAATACCAAAGCGCTCGGCAAGGGTATTGAAGTGTTTTAGCTCTACATTGGCGCTGTCATTGGCCATCAGCAACAAAACCCCGCCTTGTTTTACCCAATTGCGTATCACTTCCACATTTTCAGGTCTGATGTATTTAGGGTTGGGGCTTTCTTTTTTGGTGTCCGGGTCGACGATAATATAAACATCTGCCGATGCCAAAACATCCGGATCAGGAGCACGGTAAAGCGTGTTTATTCCACTGGCTCCGGCATTTTTAAAGGCCTCCTTAAAGATGGAAAACCCATCGTTATCCACCTCGTTCCATTTGTAATGATAGGATATACTCCTGCCCGAATCATCTTTCTTATGCTCATCATTAAAATAGGAATCAAGCAATACCTGTTTACGCTGTGCAGCAGCATGGCTTGCAATCAGGGCTAACAACACGAATAAGGTCGATTGAAATAACTTCTTCATGGCTCAGGTGTTGGAATACGAAGCAATTTATTCAAAGATTATTGATTTTTAACTATTTTGAGCCGATTTATGATACGCCTGCGCTTTTACCTGCCTTTACTGCTTATCCTGCTATGTTTTTCTTGCAAAAAATCCAGGCGTCACGGGCTACCTTTCGGCGATTTTAAAGGCACACATTTCACGGAAGTACAGCGCATTTATACCAACGGGTTAAAATTTGACAAACAAGGCTATCAGTTAGAACCATCGTGGAAATTGTTTTTTGTATCTGATGATTCAGTGAATGTGTTCAGTCCAACAACCAAACGATATTACGGGTTTCATGTTTATTTCGATCACGATTCAATTTTTAACATGGTTGATGCCTGGTTCAAGCTAAAGAAGCTGACTGCCGACAGCATGGTAGTACAGGCCCTGCGCGTAGAAAAGAAAATTATTAAGGATGACGACGAAGGATCGAAAGTTGTACTGACGTTTTATTCAGACAAGTATATCAAATCGCACGATACAACAAAGGTTGCAGCGATGGGGTTTCCAAATAAAAGAGATACAGCTTATATCATAAAAAGGATAAAAGAAGCAAGCGTAAATCCTGATAGCTCCTTCGCCGCGCGTGAGCCTGTAATCTTAAAAAGCAATTCGCCAAAAATAACCGTAGAAAAAGTAATACATGAGCCGACGCCTATTGAGGATGTCGATGTATCAGACGCATATATAGCTGCCGAATATAATATCACGATTCATAAAGCTTATGAGGCGTTTAGCTACATCATGTATGTTTACGTAGATGACAAGGGCAAAATGACCTTCCGTAACTCAGTCGTTCCGCTTATGCCCGAATTTAAAGCCAGTTATGAGCAGGTAATGCGCGGCATTGTCAATGGTTACCTGATGCACTACCTGGACATTACCCCCGGCAAAACGCTGGGTATCCCCCATACCACCTACATTCTACTAAATGTCGAGGGCAAGGTTGACTAAAGCTAATTAACCGACTCCAGCATCGGGAAACGGCGGGTATTGCCTTGTTTTTTGTTGATCAGATCAATGATCATTTCCTTGCTTACCGGCTTCAGCATAAAAGCTTTTACAAACCAATATTTCCTGGCACGTTCAACATCTGAAGCAAATTTGCTTGCAGATAGGATATATATTTCCAACGGTTTCGGGAAGGTAGGGTACAACCATTTTATCCGGTCAAGAAAATCCCAGACATTAATCTCCGGATTATAGATATCCAGCACGATCATATCCGGCATATTTTTAACGCTAAGACTACGGCTCGACAGCAGGCTCAAAACGGCGATACTGCTATCCGTACACTTCACCTCGCATGAAGTGCCATAACGCGATAATACTTTTCTCAAAATGAATTGGTCTAAGGGGCAGGTTTCGATGTAAGTTAGCTTGCTCATAATGGTACGGGTTAATGAATAACCAAAATTATATTGCTGTTCCGGCTTTGCTATTAGTACCACTACGGGATTACATACGTAGTTTTACGGATTTGCTGATGGTCTTTTTCGCGTACCAAACAGCGGGATGGGACGTGCGATTCCTTCTCCTGGGGAAGGGAAGATAGGAGTTTCTGCAGTATATAAGGCGTACACCCCCCCCTGCCATTTTACAACCAACCGCCCCCTCCCCAGGGAGGGAATTGTTTCGGATTTTGATAACTTTGCGGCCTCATACTATTCATCATGCCGGTAAAAAAAGTCGTTTTATATTTCATTCTATTAACCTCATTACTTTATTCATGCAGCCACAAAAAGGTAATTGAAGGCTCTATCACTTATGAACTTGAATACAAATTACCCGATAGCTTGAAACGGTTCGCGATCTATCTGCCCAAAACTGCCAAAGTGTATTTCAAAGGCGATTCGGCAGTAAGCGTACAGCAGATGAATGATGAATCGACTACTATCATCACCCATAAGCCGACCAACTTTATGCGGGTTTTACTCGCTTCGCGCGATAAAAAATTTGTGATCGATTACAGCAAAACCGACCAGGATGAAGAGTCGCCCGCAAAGCTGGGTTATAGTTATGTTGCCAGTGTTGATACACAGACCATCGCTCACCATAAGGCATTGAAATATGTATTGACTAACAAAGTGACCGGCGAAACCGATGAGGCCTGGTTTACCAAAGAGATACACCTTGTCCCGAACTCACTGACAATGACACTTGATACGGCTAAAGGGTTCCCGCTATCGTTCACTACCAGCACCAACGGCTTGTTTACCAAGACCACCGTAAAGGAGATCAAATTTGAACCAGTGCCACCAGGAATATTCTCTACCCCGGCAGGGTACGAAAAAATGACGCCAAAGCAATTGCGCGAAATGCCTGTAGAAAACTAATTTTTATAAATTAGCATAATGCGCAACGGAACAAAAGCAATCACCGCATTATGCATCGCAACCATACTGATTGCGTTTACCGCATTTGTTGCACCGAAGAAGGAGTATATAATAAAACCCGGCTTCAAATTCACCCTCACACCAACCAAACGATTTGTATTCAACTCATTTGTGGATTGCAACATGTCAGAAGTTTGGGTGGCCGATACCTTTCGCATTTTCCCCGGAAAATATGGCGAAGACCCGCTTTGGGGGCCATCGAATAATTTGAAATTCGCTGATGGCAGTCATATCGATGAAGTTTTCAACCATAAGGAAGACGAATTCATCGCTCCAAAAATGCCGCCAAATACGCCGCCCGGAACTCCCGGTTTACATGGCGCAGTTTGGTTTGAGTCGATTTACCAGGATAGCGCCGATCAAAGCGGAAAAACACTTTTCGCACTTTATCATAATGAAAACTATCCCGCCACTTTGCCTTACGATGCTAAAACCGGCAAAGGATATAAAAATGCAAACTGGCCGCAAGGGCTTAAAGGACCATCATCACCATCAGCAGTGTGTCGCATAGGTATTATGAAATCTATTGATGGCGGCAGAAGCTGGAAAAATGACGGAATATTTATTGAAGACGAGCAACCCCGGCTCATACTCCATCCTGATAACACCGCAGCCAATTTTGCGGGCGGTACCGGCGATCCCTCCGCTGTGCCTAATGGCAAATACCTGTACCTGTTTTATGGCGAATACGGTTATCCGGGGATTTATAAACGATCGACCTATGACCCTAAAAAAGAATGGGCAGGGCAATGCATCAGCATAGCACGTATTCCGTTAAGTGACCTGGATGATCCGCAGGGAAAAGGCAAAAGATGGAATGGGAAAGGATTTAACGCGGCATACAATGGTGTCGGCAAACCGATCTCTTCCATACAAATACCGTTAGCGTCAGGTGGCGGACCGGCATCATCGCCTAAGGGAAAATACTTTTGGGGACCATCCGTAAGCTGGAATACTTATCTGCATGCCTGGGTAATGCTAATGGCCAAAGCTGAAGGCCCATCATGGAAAGGCAGCAGCATCTATATCTCGTTTAACAAAAATGCCGACCTGGGGACAGGCAACAATTCCCAGCAATGGAGTACACCAAAACTGCTTTTAAATAAGCCGGGTCATATCATATGGTATCCATCCTTGCAGCCTATTGACTCTTCAGCCAATTCCAAAAACAAGTATTCCTCTGTGAAACTCGGACAAAAGGCGCGATTATTTTTCAAAGATATGTATGGCGATAAAGGTGATTATGTATCTGAGTATACTATTGCCTTTGAGAGGTAACCGGAAAGTGTTTACCTGCGACGGCTTGACATCAGGGACATCATTACTCCAACCGCAACTCCAATGGCTACTCCCATACCGATATTTTTCATCGCCACGCCGACACCGGTTCCGATGGCAAGGCCGAGGGGTAAAAGGTATAGTTTACGTCTTCTCATTATCTATTAGGCCGTCAGCCTGCTCATACCTTCCGATCCAAACTCCCGCATAAAATTCTTTCGGTAGTTAAGCGGGCTCTGATGCATTTTGTGCTTAAACATTTTATAAAAATGCGACACATCGCCAAAACCGCTGTCGAATGATATTTGCGATATTGGCTTATCTGTTTGTACCAGTTGCTGGGTAGCATAGTTTAGCCGGTATTCGATCACCGTTTCCATAAAGGTTTTACGGGTGATCTTTTTGAAATATTTACAAAAAGCATTCGGCGTCATGTGCGCTATGTAGGAAGCTTGCTCGAGGGAAATGTCTCCTCTGAAATTCTCTACCAGGTAGGCAAAAACCGGGTTAATACGCTCTTGTTCGGCACGGGATTGTTCTGCCACGCTTCTGTGCTGATCAAGCAATTTATAATCGGTTGAGACAGCCAGTTTTTGTAATACCTCAAGTAGCTGGATCAGCATCTTAAAGTTGTTTTTTTCTCCCGATAAATGCGTTAAGGCGCGATTGATAACGGGACGGGTGGCCCCATTAAAACAAATGCCGCTTGCGCTTTCCTGGAGAAGTTTTTTAATACCCTTCAGCTCATCCTTATTCAAAAAATCTTCACCCAAAAAATTGCTGCTGAATTGAATTACTATGGCGCAGGCATCTTCATGATTGGTTCCGTCTGCTTCCAGCTTCCAGCAATGGGGTAAGCAAGCGCCAAGCAATACCAGGTCGCCGCTTGAAAAATCTTCCATGTGGCTGCCGACATAGCGTTTGCCGTGACCGTGGACAATATAGGTGAGTTCGTATTCTTCGTGAAAATGATAAGGCGCATCGAACGCTGTTTTTCCGAAGGTCCGGATCAGGAACGAGTGCCCGCTGGAGGGTTGAAGAACTTCGTAAGAAGCTTTTATCATAGGTTATTTTGGTTTAATAATTGAGAGAATGCAATATAAAGATAATATACACCACCTTTCAACCATTGTTGTCATTTTTTTTAGTTTTCTACCCGGTTAAATTTGATTATAAACCTCAATCCCATGAGCATTACCTCTCAATTACCACGGCTGGACAACCTAAAGCCTGTAAATCAGGACAATATCAACGAATTCCAGGAGAAAGGGCACACGCTTATACATGGTGTATTATCGGATGATGAAATAGCTGTTTACCGCCCCATCATAGTAAATGCGGCTGAAAAGTATAATACCGAAAAGCGTAAAATGGCTGACAGGGATACATATGGCAAAGCTTTTTTGCAGATCATGAACCTGTGGTTGTGCGATGAGGGCGTAAGGGAATTTGTTTTATCTAAGCGATTAGGAAAAATTGCAGCCGGCCTGATGGGTGTTGAAAATGTACGTATCTATCACGACCAGGCGTTGTTTAAAGAAGCAGGCGGTGGCCCAACGCCGTGGCACCAGGACCAATATTACTGGCCCATCGATACCAATAATACCATCACACTTTGGATGCCGCTGGTAGATATTGATGTGGATATGGGGATGCTTACATTTGCATCCGGATCGTTTAAAAATGGTGCCGTGTTCGATTTTGAGATATCCGACGAATCGGAATCAGCATTTGATGATTATGTACAAAAGGAAAAATTCCCGATAACACGCGCTCAGACTATGAAGGCTGGTGATGCCACTTTTCACAGAGGATTTACTATTCACAATGCACCGGGCAACAAGTCGGACAAGATGCGTGAGGTAATGACCATTATTTATGTGGCCGATGGTGCACGGGTATCAGAACCCAAACATAGCTGGCAGCGCAATGACCACCAGAAATGGCTGATGGGAAAACCGGTGGGTGAGTTGATTGATTCTGAGTTGAATCCGAAGGTATTATGACAATTGTAGATACGCAGTGCACGCTTCTTTACGAATGCCGAAGATTATCAATCATTCAAACTTATCCCCCCGTCTTCATCTATGTTCAACTTCGTTTCCGGGAAATCGGACTCGGTGAGGGTTTTGATGCGTTGTACAACGCGATTGGCAGTATCACGGGATAGGCCTCTTTCGTGGGTTTGACGGAAGGCTATGATATTACCGTTAAGAAATTCACCCTTTTTATTGAGGTATACTTTTAACAACGGAGCCATGCCGCATACGCCTGCTACGCTTACGCTTTTATAGGTACAGAAATTACCCAGGCTATAGGCAATCAATCTCCCTTTATAGGTTTCCATTGCACGGCTTACATGCGGACCATTGCCTAATACAATATCTGCGCCTGCATCCACAGCGTTATGGGCGAATTGGTGAACGTCCCCACGCTTAGCATTCAGGTAGGATTCCATCTTAAAAGGCACATGCTCATATTGCGCACCTTCGGCACCGCCGTGAAAGGATACGATAACCACGTCGCATTGCTCTTTCAATTTGCTGATAATTCGTCTTTGATTGATTGAATCTAACAGATGTACGGTACGTGAATTTGGTGAAAAGGCACAAAATCCATATTTGATCCCATTCCGCTCAAATATAGTTGTAGGGCAGGTTTCCAATCCGGCATAATGGATGCCGTTATCAGCAAGGGTTCTGGTAGTGCTTACGCAACCTTTGTTATCAAAATCGGTGATGTGGTTATTGGCTACGCTTAGTAAGTTGAAGCCAGCATCCTTTAATACCTTGCCATATTGGGTAGGCATACGGAAAAGATAGCCTGTTTCGAGTTTCTTTTTATGTGAATCCGGCATGCCCGAATCAAGCAATGTACCTTCCAGGTTACCAAATACAACATCGGCTCCCTCAAAATATTTTTGTGCTGATTTAAAGCTGCCTTTGGCACTATCGGATGGTAGTTTACTGCTATCGGGATAGGATGATCCCAGCATGATGTCGCCTACTGCGGCTATGCAAATGGTATCACGCAGGCTATCGCGTTTTAGCCTTGGGGCGTCGGATTTTTTTGGTTTTGATTTGTGATTGACAGCGCTGCTATTGGCCATAGACGACGCCTGCTCGCAGCTTTGTGCCAGCATCATCACGATAAAGCCCATGAAAACCCAATCAAAAAATCGCATTATCAAAAAAAAAATCCTTCCGGTTAAGAAAGGATTTCAACAAATATAAAAATCTTTACTGCTTATCTGCCGCTGCCGGATCGCCGGTGCCTACATTGGTTGTACCATCCGGTGAGGCTTCCAATTCTTTCTTGAACACATCCAGCAAACGACCGCCTTTATAGAAGTAGCGGTTGTAATAACCATCGTCCAAACTGCTGATCGCTACACCACGTGATGAAGCATGAGCAAATTTGCCATCGCCTAAATAAATACCTACGTGGCTGATGCTGCGGCTGTGTATTTTAAAGAATACCAAATCGCCCTGCTGCAAATCGTCTTTGCTTACGGGATTAACCATGCTGAAAATATCACGCGAATTGCGTTTGATAGTCAGGTTGAAAACTTTGCTGTATAATTCTTTTGTGAAAGCTGAGCAATCGATGCCTTTGCGCGAATCGCCGCCAAAGTGGTAAGGTGTACCTACCCAGTCGTATACAAATTGAAAAAGCTTGATATTGGAGGTTGTTGACACTGCAACACCCATTATTTGTGAGAAATATTCTTTAATAAGACCATCCTGCTCATCGTTGGGCTTCTCCTGGGTTTGGGCCGTACTGGTTTTTGTTTGTGCCTGAGAAGCAATTACACTCATACACAATACAATAGCTAGGATAATTTTCTTCATTTAATCATTAGTCTTTGTTGTACACAGGGGGCAACAAGTGCTATTTTTTCCGAGTTATTAACATTCGGTGACGTGCAAAACTATCTTTAATTTTGATAATTACAAATTTATGACACCTTTTTTTCCAATCTCGTAATGGTCTTATACGTATAAATTTTTCGTTTAGTTACGACGTTAAGTAATTTAACTAATTGTTTAACAGTCAACTAACTATATATGGGTGTAATTTTTACGCAATATTAAAATCTTCACAACAAATTTGTTGCAGTTTCGATTTTTTCATGGATATAATTAGATTTGCGCTTCTTAATGGAAAGAGAGCTTTTACACACATGAGTTCAACCGAAATAATGAGTTCAATCGAAATAACAAAAGACACCTACCTGATGTGGTATGAGTCTATGCTGCTGATGCGCAGGTTCGAAGAGAAATCTGGCCAACTATACGGTCAGCAAAAGATACGTGGGTTTTGCCACCTGTACATTGGCCAGGAAGCTGTAATGGCTGGGGCTATGTCGGTATTGAAACACGAGGACAGCATGATCACCGCTTACCGCGATCACGCTCACGCCCTGGCTAAAGGCACATCGCCCAACGCTGTAATGGCCGAGCTGTATGGTAAAGCTACCGGATGCTCAAAAGGCAAAGGCGGATCGATGCACATGTTCGATAAAGAAAATAACTTTTACGGTGGTCACGGTATTGTAGGCGGTCAGATCCCGCTGGGTGCCGGTATCGCATTTGCCGAAAAGTATAAAGGTACTGATGCCGTTTGCTGCTGCTATATGGGCGACGGCGCTGTTCGCCAGGGTGCATTGAACGAGACCTTTAATATGGCTGCCCTTTGGAAACTGCCGGTGATCTTCATCTGCGAAAACAATGGTTATGCCATGGGTACCTCGGTTGAACGTACCACCATCCAAACCGACATTTTTAAATTAGGCTTGCCTTACGGTATCCCTTCATCACCTGTTGATGGTATGGATCCGGTTGCTGTGCATAACGCCATGGATGAAGCTGTTTCCCGCGCTCGTGCAGGCGAAGGGCCAACCTTCCTGGAGATGCGTACTTATCGTTATAAAGGTCACTCCATGTCTGACCCTCAGAAATACCGTACCAAAGAAGAGTTGGAAAGCTACAAAGCTAAAGACCCTATCGACGCGGTAAAGGCTGAGATACTTGAAAAGAAATATGCCGACGAAAAATGGTTCGAGGATATGGATGAGAAGATCAAAGGCATTGTTGACGAATCAGTGCGTTTCTCTGAAGAGTCGCCATGGCCTGAGGCATCAGAACTGTACACCGATGTGTATGTTGAGCCGAACTACCCTTTTATCAGGGACTAATTATTATTCTAATCTTATAAACACTATACAATTAATAGTATGGCCGAAGTAGTAAAAATGCCAAAAATGAGCGATACCATGACCGAAGGGGTATTGGCCAAGTGGCATAAAAAAGTTGGTGACCAGGTGAAATCAGGCGATGTATTGGCCGAGGTGGAAACTGATAAGGCCACTATGGATTTCGAGTCGTTCCAGGACGGCACTTTATTATATATAGGTGTAGAAGAAGGCAAGGCTGTTCCGGTTGATACAGTGATCGCTGTTTTAGGCAAAGCCGGCGAGGATTATAAGCAAGCGTTGGAGGGTAGCAGTGGCAGCGGCAGTAGCAGTCAAGCTCCTGCAACTCCTGCTGAAGAAAAACCTGCTACTGCTACTGCAACTGCCGCTCCTGAAAAAGCTGCTCCAAAGGTAGATACGTCAAATATACCCGCTACTGTTATAAGGATGCCTTTGCTGAGCGATACCATGACAGAGGGCGTTATTCAGAAATGGAACTTTAAAGTAGGCGATAAAGTAAAGGCCGACGACTCGCTGGCCGACGTGGAAACCGACAAGGCTACCATGGAGGTTGTAGGTTACGAAGCCGGTACCTTATTATATATAGGTGTAAAAGAAGGCGAAGCCGCTCCGGTAAATGGCATCATTGCTATCGTAGGTAAAGAAGGAACGGATATTACTCCGCTGTTACAGAACGATGGTCAGGGTAGCAGTGGCACTGGCAGTAGCAGTCAGCCTACTGAAGAAAAAGCTGCTTCTACGCCTGCTGAGGAAACTGCTACTGCAACTGCCGCTGCCACTTCTTCAGACGATAGCCGTGTAAAAGCATCTCCGTTAGCACGTAAAATAGCTAAAGAAAAAGGCATTAACCTGAATGATGTAAAAGGCACAGCAGAAGGCGGCCGTATCATCAAAAAGGATGTTGAAGAATTTAAACCTGGTACCAAAGCCGCTTCACCAGAGCAAGTACCAAGTGGTCATCCGACTCCAACTCCAACGCCTGCTCCTCCAGCAAAAAATATTGTTATACCAACTTATGTTGGCGAAGAAAAATATACCGACAAGCCGCTTACCCAGATGCGTAAAACCATCACCCGCCGCTTGTCTGAAAGCTTTGTGATACCGCACTTCTACCTTACTATTTCTGTTGATATGGACCAGGCTGTTGCCGCCCGTACCAAAATGAACGAGGTAGCGCCGGTGAAACTATCCTTTAACGACCTGGTATTGAAAGCCTGCGCCGTAGCCCTGAAACAACACCCTGTGGTGAACTCATCATGGATGGGCGAAAGCATCCGCACCAACGAGCACGTGAACATTGGCGTAGCAGTAGCGGTTGACGAGGGCCTGCTGGTACCAGTGGTTCGTTTTGCTGACGGCAAATCGCTTACGCAGATATCTGCCGAGGTGAAAGACTTTGCCGGTCGTGCTAAAGCTAAAAAGCTGCAACTGCCTGAGATGGAAGGCTCAACCTTCACTATCTCTAACCTGGGCATGTTCGGCATCGACGAGTTTACCGCCATCATCAATCCACCGGGAGCTTGCATACTGGCCGTAAGCGGCATACAGCAGATACCGGTAGTGAAGAACGGCGCCGTAGTACCAGGTAACGTTATGAAACTAACCCTTACCTGCGATCACCGCGTAGTAGACGGTGCAACAGGCGCAGCCTTCCTGCAAACGCTGAAAGGTCTGTTAGAGGAGCCGGTTAGAATTTTGATTTAATTTCGGAAGCCGGTCCCGATAGCTATCGGGATTCGATTGCGGAATTAGAATTTTAGAGTTTAGAAATTAGAATTTTAAATTTTATAAATAAAGCGATGGATTAAGAGCCTGTCGCTTTTTTTGTGGGGTTTAATTACTAAACCCTTACAATTGCGAGCGATAGCGTGGCAATCGCATGCTATACAGGGCGAAGATGCATAGTTCGCGATTGCTTCTTCACCCCGCAGGCCGTTCATCGCTATGACATAATTAATAATTCGCTGTACTCAGCAAAACTAAACTTACCCCGCATTATTTTGAAGTATACTTATATATTCCTCGCGACTAATCATCCTCGCACCCAATGATTCGAGGTGTTGAGTATAAACCTGGCAATCTATGAGCTTATAATTACCTGTATTGCACAGATTGATCAATGCTACTTTGGAAGCATTACTTACCTTGCTGAACATGCTCTCGCCACAAAATACTGCCCCAACCTGTATGCCATAAAGCCCACCAACCAATTTTTCATCTCCCCAAACTTCAACCGAATGAGCATAGCCTTCCCGGTGCAGACGGATATAGGCTTCTTTCATATCGGCAGTTATCCATGTACCGGACTGATCTTTACGGTTGACCGAGGAACAAGCATCTATTACATTAGCAAAATTTTGATCGAAAGTCACCTTAAGGTGGCCGGTTTTCAAAACCTGGCGCATGCTTTTAGATATTTTTAGTTCATCGGGGAATAATACAAATCGTTCGTGCGGAGAGTACCATAATATTGGCGTATCATCATTGTACCAGGGAAAGATACTATTGTGATACGCCAATAAAAGGCGGTCGGTCGATAAATCACCCCCAACGGCCAGCAGACCGTCTTCTTCGGCTAAAGATGGGTTGGGAAATATGATACGCTTATCGAGCCTGAATATCATCAGGCAAATTTATGCCTTCTTTTTAATCACCAGTTTTTTATTCTGCGCTTTCGCAATGGCATCCATGTATTGCTGCATCTCTGTATACTTACCGGCAGGTATTATCTGGTTGTTTAAAATGAATTTAGCTGTGCTAACTATCTGGTTCTTTTCCTTGTTATATACATAGCTAAGTTCATAATTACCATAGGTGAATTTAAGTGTGGCGTTCATAGGTAAGGCTTCTACTTCAAATCCGGCGGGAATATCGATTGTAGTAACGCAGGATTTCTGCATTGGGTGTTCAAAATAATAATCGGTCCTTCTTTTTTCAAGGATGGGTACAGTTAAGGCCCAAAGATCAAAAACGCGCGGTCGGTAAAATTGCTTATCACCGGCCAGTACATCGCAAAATTTGTCATACTCCAGGTCCATATTCAATTCATTAATCTCCGCCTTATCGGGCGAGGTTTTAAAATCAAATGAACTAGGCTGTTTCATATTAAAATACCGGAGCAAAAATTCCTTTTGCTCATCCATTTTTTCCGAAGTGATGCCAATAAACATGTCGCGATAGCCCCCGGTACTCAAAACTTTTACGTGCGCTTTTGCACTGCCATCTGGCTGCAGCTCAATATGCACCTCGCTGTTAAACTGATTTTCCTGCGATGTACTTCTTGGTGTATTAACCAGCTTTCCGCCGTCTTCAGTTATGAGTAAAGCGTTTCTGTTTTCCGTGAACGAACCCAATTCACCAAATGGTTGAGTGTTGCTGGTGCATTCCAGCCAAACGGTATCTTTTTTAAGCGGAACACATAAAATAGCGTGGGTAAAATCGTTATGCGGAAAAATAAGATCAGCCGGCTCCTGATTTGCACCCGCACGTATCAAAGCATAATATGATGGGATATCTACTGCCTTTAATAAAGCCCGCATATAATTTGACAAGGCCTTGCAGTCACCATATTTCTTATCGTCAACAAAGGTTGCCGGGAATGGCTTATACCCACCTATGCCAAGCTGGATGCCCACATACCGCATATTCTGCTGCATATATTTATATAAGAATTTAACCTTCTCCTTATCTGTTTTAATGGTATCGGTCATCTTTTTAATATCGGCAATGCGCGGTGCACTCAGTGTACACATATCATTATTTAAGCCTTGTATCCATTTACCAAAACTTTGCCAGCTGTTAAAATCTCCGGGGTAACCATAGCAATTGAACAATGATGTAGCAAAAACAACATGAGGCAAGACTGTCCATGATTCGCTTTCCTCTTCTTTTTTTATAGCTTTTAGGTTTTTTACATCCCAGGAGTAAACTTCATATTCTCCTTCGGATGTTTTCACCGGAGTAAGCAATATATTCTTACTCTTGTATCTCAAACCGGCTGCTGGGTCGCACCAAATCTTGTAATGTTCTTCCTGAGCGGATTGTTCGCGCTTTTCCAATATATACCAGTCGGGCAAATCAATGTAGCTATTCAGATCTTCTTCATAACTCACCTCGATAGTTTCAGGATAATGGCTTACAGTGTGTTTTAATCCCAGAAAACGATCATCAGAAACCAGTGTTTCATCACTTGAAGCAGCGCCGTCATACATATCGCTTTTGTGGTATTTCTTTATTGCTTTGCCATTTTCATCATATACACGGACATCAATATCACTGTAGGTATCAAATTTTTTGTTGTATGAAAATACAATAATTGCATCCTTATCACCCTTTTCATTTAATATGGTTACCAAACTGTGGTGTTTTATCACGGCTTTACCAGGACCTTTTATTTTAATTTCATCAGACGAATACCTGATCACAGAGTTAGCATCTTCTTTCAGCGAATCGGGAATCCCGAAGGCACTGTAAAGCGACTGGGGAATATCCTTATCCTGGCTATACACTCTTGCGGCAGGCAACAGATAAACACTAAGCAAAAACAGGCAACCTTTTATATAATTATTCAAATACATCTTATCACGATTTCTTTAATACAATTTGTTCATTTAACAGGTCATACATTTTATTGTAGAAGCTGCGTAAGTCCCCGTAATCTTCTTTGAAATAAATTGTTTTTTTATGGTTCAGTACATATTTTACTAATATGGTCCCGTTATCGTTATCTTCTGCTACGGTACGTTTGAATATCATGCTCTCATCAGGCATTACGATAGAAATAGTTTTGGGTAATGCATCAATTTTATATCCTGCTGGCAGTTTGTAAACGCTATATATTGCATAATTATCACGATAACCAAAATCAATATCAGAAAAGCGTTCTTCGCTATAAAAAGGATTTTTCCCTAATATATTCAAAGAGTTCGTATTAAAGTAGATGTAGTTTCCGTCTGAGGCAGAAAGATCCAGGTTAAAGTTGAACTTCTGTGATAAAGGCAATGAATCTATGGCTGCATTCTCTATCTTAAATGATGATATCTTCATCTCCTTATTTCTTCGCTGGAGTGAGTCGATATATTTAGGTTCGCCGACGGTATCATACAAATGCAGTGCATTTACCTTGTTGTATGCATAGCTGGTAATTTCAGCATTACCTTCCATTTTGCCTTCAGGCTTTACTTCGGCATTTAATGAAACCGATTGGAGAACTGGGTCGTCATTAGATATAAATATCATTTGGTATGCGGTATGTGCCCCATATTCATTGAGCTGTGAAAGATGATCGACGTCAATATTTAGTCCAAATGTATTGAGTATGTTGGCAGGTATTACATTATATAAATTCTCTTTACGAGATGCATCAAGCACATAGCTTTTTGTACTATCAATAGGTATATAAACTACGGTATTGTTCAGATGAAAAATATCGGCGTTAGTGGGATTTAATTTTCCGTTACTTTTTGTACAAACAACCAAAGGATATGCTTTTACCTTTGCCTTCCTCAGCAGATGGTAAACTATCATATTGATTTCTCCGGAATTACCCGTTTTTTTATCCCATGCTTTAACAGTACCATCAATTGCGAAAAAGCGATAAAGCCCATTCCATGTCATCCGGTTTTTAACTTCATCGAATATATAAGCAATCTTTTCATCGTCTGTTTTTAAGCTCTTTGCATTTTTTATAATTTCTGCATCATTAGTGAACCCTCTGTCCAGCTCATCTCCGAATTCGCTTACCTTCATCAAAAGTTCGCCTACTTTTGGCCATGTGCTAACGTATGTATCGACCCCAATAAGCTCTAATCTTTGTAAATTACCGGCTCTCGAACTCATATAGGGTTCATTGGGTAACGAATGAATATTGGCCATAGCCCTGATTTGGGAACCATCTGCTGATTCGCCTGTGCTTTTCACATAAGGTTGGTATGTATGGGGTATGCTTTTAAACTCTACCGCAATTGTCCGGTTGCGGGTTATGATAGTTGATGGAATATTTAACTCTATTTCGCTATAGCGTACAGGTATAAAGTCTTGAAAATACCATGTAGCCGGAATAATCTGACGGTAAGTAATATCTATAATTGACCCTGCCTTAAGGTTAGGCATGGCAAATTTTAATGCCGAACGCCATTTATCGATCTGCACAGTATAGACCTGTTTTGGATCGAGCTGGGTTACTTCCACTTTCCCGTTTTCAAAGTTGATCGTCTCAGCTTTTAGATCATTAATCCCCGGGCCACCATTGTAGATTGGATATTCCAGACTCATATTTCCGAATCCTTTTCCAAAATCATTAAAAATTTTAATCCTGGTATGGCGGCCTACCGGCAGCCCTGCTTTATTATCCATGGCGGCATAGTCAAAAAGCACCATGGCGTTGGCATCCTTTTCAAAATCGCAGGCTTTCATCTCCAGGTCGGCCTGGTCAACCTTCCCATATGGCTGTATATAATCTAATTTTTGTGTTTGTGCATTTAGCGCAGTTGTAATTATGCACGATGCAATAAGTGTTAAGTGTATTCTTTTCATAAAGTTTTTACTAGCCTTTTTTTAGGATGATTTGTTCGTTCAGCATTTCATGCATTTGCTTAAAAAACTCATGAAAGTCAGCGTAATCCTCTCTGAGATACTCGATCTTGTTATAGCTAATGGCATATCGCACTATAATATTTCCGTCCTGTTCAGCTACCAATCGCTTAAAACTTATACCTTTATCAGGCATCACTATGGTAACGCTTTTTGGTAACGCATCAACTTTATAGCCTGCCGGCATCTTATACATCCCATTTATCGAGTAATTCCTAAAATACCTGAAGTCAACATCAGTCATGCGTTTCTCGCTTAAAAACGGATTGGATTTGAGCAAAGTAAACAGGTTTGGGTTCAGGTATATATAATTTTCGTCTGATCCGGCAAGATCAAGACTGAATTCAATATTCTGCATTAAAGGCAGGCTATCCACCTCCATATCCTGCATTTTTAATGAAGATATTTTGAGGTTATTATCGTTATCGCGCAAGTAATCAATATATTTTTTCTCGCCATCAACTTTGTACTTTTCTACTGCATTGATCTTATTATAACCTGTACTGCTTATCTGTGCTGTACCGGTTAATTTCCCATCTGGTTTTATCTCACCTGTTACAAATACTATCTGTCTCACAGGCACATCGTTATGCAGCAAAATGATATCGTATTTCTTGTTAGACTTATCAATATATAGTCCTGAAGAGTTTAGCAATTCTGATGGTATTTCATTATACATGTTATACTTTCCGGTAGCATCCAGCACATAATTTTTTGCGCTATCAACAGGAATGTAAACCACAGCCCGGTTAAACTGCGCGGTTGATGTATAAAAAGGCACCACTCTGCCATGTTTTTGCGTACTTACCACCATAGGATAAGCATCAACACCCGACTTTTTAAGCAGATGGTAAAGAATCAGATTGATCTCGGCAGAGTTGCCTGTTTTGTTTTCCCATGCACGATAAGTTCCGTCAATTGTATACCATTGGTCACGCTCGTCCCATTTCATGGTATTTCTCACTTCATTAAAAACATAAGCTATCTTTTCGTCATTCGTTTTCAATGCTTTTGCTTTATTGATAATGGTTTCCTCATTATTAAGCTTCCTGTTAATCTGACCTCCAAAATCGTCATCGTCCGCTAATATGCCGCCAACTTTTGCCCATGTTTCAGAGTGTGATTTAACAAAACCTCCAAGCAGTTTTACAGACACGAACTGAAACCGTAAGCACTGAACATTATCGGCAAAAGATGACATAAAAGCTTCGTCAGGCAGCGAAGGTACATTGGCCATTGCTCTTGTTTCTACCAAAAGGTTATACGGGTATGAATCATTATGAATTTGTCCGTAGTCATCCTTCCAGGTATCCTGGAAACTTCTTCCCTCTTCTTTAGTAGTGTACTTTGCAAAAGGCTGGTTTAAATGCGGTTGCGCCCTGAAGTAGAATAAATCGGGTATAGCAGTATCATATTCGCTGTAACGAACCGGTATATCTTCCTGGAAATACCAGAACGGCATACCGGAATAACCTGCAACATTAAAATTATACTTAAACTCAATGATGCATCCGGGTTTTACATTTGGCATCGTAAACGTCAACTCACTATGCCATTTGTCAATAGCTTTGGTGTATACCAGTTTTTTATCCAGTTTGGTGATCTCAATTTTACCGTCAACAAGGTTAATAGTTTCTGCCTGCAGACCCGTAATCGATTGATAATGGCTGTCGCTGATATATTCAAGATGGATATCAGCTTCTTTTTTACCATTATCATTAAATATCTTAATGCGCTTATGTACCTCCTCGGTAATGGTAACTAAATCGGATCCGTAATAGACATTCCCTTTATTAAAAAGCACTTCGGCATTGGCGTCCTTTTCAAAATCGCATGCCTTCATCTCCAGATCAGCCTGGTCTACCTTGCCGTAGGGCTGGGTTGTTGGTGTTGTAGTAGTTTGTGCGTTTGCTGCAGCGCAAAATGCGCTCAAAAGCATTAGGGTAAAAAATTTGTTCATGTAATAAGGTTCAATAGTTTAAAATTGTTAGCTTGATAGTTCTGTTTACGTTATTTTAATCAGAGTTGTTGTTAGCTTTTCTTTAATACAATCTGCTCGTTTAGCATTTCATACATCTTTTTATAAAATTCATGAAGGCTCGGGTAGTCATCTTTGGAATACTGTATTTTATTATAGTTCACCGAATACCGCACCATGATACTGCCTTCCTGTTCTGCTATAATGCGTTTAAAGCTGATGCCCTTATCAGGCATAACCAAACTGATATCCTTGGGCAGGGCATCAACTTTATATCCTGCCGGAATTTTGTAAACGCCGTTGATGGAATAACCCCTTAAGTATTCAAAATCGACATCAGACATCCTGTTCTCGTTCAACAAAGGATTCTTCTTTAAAGAGCTGAACAAATTGGGGTTTAAATAAATATAGTTCTGGTCTGACCCGGCAAGATCAAGATCAAAATCGACCTTTTGAGTCAGGGGCAATGTATCAACGTCCATATTCTCAAATTTGACAGACGATATTTTTAAATTATTATCGCCGTCTGCCAGATAGTCGATGTATTTTTTCTCGCCATCTTCCTTATATCTTTTTATTGCATCGATCCTGTTATAGCTGAAGCTGTTCAACTGTGCAGTACCCTGTATTTTCCCGTCAGGTTTTATCTCAGCATTGATTAAAACAGATTGCCTTACGGGTGTCTCTTTTGTTACATAAACTGTGTCATAAGTGTTTTTTGAGCGGTCTATCCATAGGCCCATAGAATTAAGCAACTCAGTAGGAGTTTCGTTGTACTGATTGTATTTACCTGTTGCATCTAAAACGTACTTTTTATCATTATCGCCCAGCACATATACCACTGCCCTATTAAATGCCAAAGTTGTGGTGTTGAAGGGATTTACCCTGCCATAGTTTTGTGTACTTACCACCATTGGGTAAGCATTTATACCACACTGTTTAAGCAGATGATACAGTATTAAGTTAATCTCTGCTGAATTACCCGTTTTATTATCCCATGCCTTGCTTGTACCGTCTATCGTGTACCAGCGATCTATACTATTCCATTTCATAAGGTTCTTTACCTGGTTGAAAACATAGGCTATTTTATCATCGGTAGTTTTATGAGCATATGCTTCATTGATTATAGCCTGCTCATTACTCAGGCTTCTTTTAAGCTGACCGCCAAAATCATCGTCTTCGGATAAAGCGCCACCTACTTTTGCCCAGGTATCCATCAGATTCACGTTAAAACCACCCAGTGGTTTAAAGCTGGCTATATTAAGACTGATATGCTGCACATTATCCTCAAAAGAGGACATATAAGGTTCATTAGGCAGAGAGGGTACATTTGCAACTGCGCGTACTTCATTTTGAACGTTATACGGTATAGTTTCAGATTCCTGCGAGGATGAATAAGTACCATGTTCGTGTGACAAAACCTTCAAAACCTTTGAGTCAGTTACCGAGGTGTTTTTAACCATCGGTTGATAAAGGCGCAGATCAGGCCTGAAATAAAACATTTCGGGAATTGAAGTATCATATTCGCTATACTTTACCGGTATTTTCTTCTGGAAGTCCCATGTAGGTATCAAAGAAAGCCTGTTGATGTTCAGCTTATATCTGAATTCGATAATACTTCCTGATTTTACGTTCGGAAAAGTGAAAGCAATTTCGCTTACATTTTTGTCAAGCTGTTTATTGAAAAATGACTTCTTATCAACTTTGGTAATTTCTGCTTTACCATCAACCAAATTAATGGTTTCAGCTTCCAGCCCGGTAATGTTTTCAAGGTGATTCCCTGAATAATACTGCAGATGTATGTTAGCATACTCTTTGCCGTTTTCATTAAATATTTTTATTCTCGTATGAGTCTCGAGTTCGACTGAAGTTACATCAACACTATAAGACAGATTCCCTTTTTCAAAAAGGACCTCGGCATTGGCATCTTTTTCAAAATCACAGGCTTTTAGTTCCAGATCGGCGATATCAACTTTTCCATAGGGTTGAACAGCAGGTGCTGATGACGTTTGCGCATAAACTGCTGAAAATGCTCCTGCAAGTAGAAGTGTGAATAAGGTTTTCATTGTGTTGGTTTTGGTTGAACGAAATTTTATATAAGATAGAACTTATTTTAAAACTAAAAAAATCGGTCGTTAAATTTTCTTTAGTACAATTTGCTCATTTAATAGATCATACATTTTTTTATAAAACTCGTGCAGATCAGGATATTCTGATCTTAAAAATTTTGTCCGGGCAACAGATATCTCATACCTCAACTGTATACTCCCGTCTTCCTGTGCTAATATTCTTTTAAACCGGATACTCTTATCAGCAATAATCATATTGGCGTCTTTTGGTATCGATTCAACTTTATAGCCCGGCGGTATTTTATATGTACCAATAATCACATGGTTGTTAGTGAATCCAAAATCGATTGCCGAAGTTCTTTCTTCACTAAGAAATGGATTAATATGAAGCGTAGTGAATATGTTAGGACTGAATAGCAGATAATTGTCGGTATTATTCAGATCATAAGTGAAATCAAAGCTCTGTTTTAAAGGCAGGGTATCTACTTCCACGTTTTCCGATTTCAGATTGGACAGCTTAAGATTATTATCATTTTCTGTCAAAAATTCCTCGTACTTTTTTCCATCGATAGTTTTTAAAACTTCCAGTTTGCCGGTCCTGTTATAACCGTAGCTTACAATATCGGCGCTGCCATGCATTTTGGCATCTGCACCTATATCGCCGCTTATAAGTACCACCTCTTTCGATGGCATACTGGTTTTAAGAAATACCATCGTATACTTATCCTTTTCCTTATCAAGGCACAACCCATACGAATTTAACAGGTTAAACGGGATTTGATTATATGTTTCAAATTTGCTGGTGGCATCCAATACATAATATTTGGTGCTATCCACCGGCACATAAGCAACAAGGTTGTTGATCTGAAATATGTCTACAAAATCGGGCTGCAGTAAACCGTTTTCCCTGGTGCTGACAAGCATCGGGTATGCTTTTATCCCTGACTTTTTTAACAGATGATACAGTATAGCATTAATTTCGGCTGAGTTGCCCGATCTCTTTTTCCAGGCGCTCTTTATACCATCTCTTGAGCCCCAATTCTCATAGCCGTTCCAACTCATGGTTGTTTTAACCTTGTTATACAAAAAGGCGATTTTTTCATCATCCGTTTTTAATGTAGCGGCTTGCTTTATCAGGTCATCCTCATCGCCTATGTGCTGGTCAAATACCTTTGAATAACTTTTTTCACTTGCCAGTTTTCTTCCGGTCGCTTCCCATGAATCATTCAGGTGAAAAGTCTTACCATCAAAGCCCTGTACTTCATTTAATGACAATGCAATACTTTCAAGCGCATCGCCCTTAGCTCTCATAAATGATTCTTCTTTTACAGATGGTATATCCTTTGCAACCCAAATATGGCCATATGGGGCAGTAGTGTCTTTTGCAAAGGGTTTACTTATTTTGGTGGCGGCACTAAATTTGAGCTGTGGATCGAAATAAGCATCAAATTCGCTATAGCGCGAAGGTATGTCACTTTGAAAATACCATGCCGGAAAGTTAGCAGCTATGCTCCGTATAAACTCGTACCTAAATTCAATCACAGAGCCTGCTTTTACATTCGGAAATGAAAAAACAAGCTCGTCTTTCCTGTTATCAGTATGCTGAAAATAAAAAAGCTTGCGATCTATTTTAGTTATTACGATTTTATTATTTTCGAGATTAATAGTTTGGGCTTCGATATTGTAAATCCGCTCAACGCCGTAAATGTTATCATATTCAATCCGGATATTCCCCTGTTCTTTACCCTTATCATTTAAAATTTTGATTCTTTTGTTCCGTTCCATCACCAGGGTACCCATCAAGCTAAAATTTACCTTGGCCCGGTCAAACAATACCATAGCATTGGCATCCTTTTCAAAATCGCAGGTAGTAAGTCTCAGATCGGCAGTATCGATGTTACCAAAGCCGCGAACCTGTGCCTTCGCTACAGAAACCAGGCATAATAACAGGAGAAGGGTAAATAACTTATTCAAATTGCAATATGGTTTGGTCGCACTAATATAATAATTATTCTATTACGAAATAATTTCAAATCTTGTTCAAGCTCTTAAACCCTTCTCGGAAAAAAGAGTCTTACTGATGCATATGGATAACCTGAAGCTGATAAAACACTTGTATGCCAGGGCTGGCTTCGGCCTTTGTTTTCCGGACAAAAAATCCGCAGAACACCTCTCTATTAGGAAAGAAATAAAAGAATTATTTAAAGCTTCAGAAACTAACGAGCCTCTTAATGTAGTTCAGGAAAATATTGATTATATGAAGTTGCTGACCGGCGATATGCTGGCAAAAAAACAAGCAATACAGCAGCAACGCCAGCAGGAAAAGGATCTGAACCTGGCATGGATGAACAGGATGAGCACCACCGATGCTCAACTCCGTGAGAAGATGACCCTGTTTTGGCATAATCATTTTGCCTGCCGTACCAACAATGCATTTTATGCCCAGCAACTCAATAATATTCAACGGACTTATGCTTTGGGAAATTTCCGTGATTTGCTATTAGCGGTGTCCAAGTCGCCTGCTATGCTGCAGTTCCTGAACAATCAGCAAAATCACAAAGGCCATCCGAACGAGAACTTTGCCCGTGAGTTGATGGAACTTTTCACTATTGGCCGGGGTAACTATACCGAACAGGACATTAAAGAATCGGCACGGGCATTTACCGGATGGGGATTTGATAAGAACGGAGAGTTTAAAGTGCGCCCTTTTCAGCATGACGACGGCGAGAAAACCTTTATGGGCAAAACCGGCAATTTAAATGGCGAAGACATCATCAATCGCCTGCTGGAACAAAAGCAAACCGCGGCATTTATCAGTAATAAACTTTATAAATATCTCGTAAATGATATCCCTGATCCTGCACGTGTAAACGAAATAGCCGAGGTATTCTACAATGCCAATTACGAGATAAAACCTTTGCTGGAATATGTTTTTACTGTTGACTGGTTTTATGACGATAAGAACATGGGCAACATGATCAAATCGCCTGTAAGTTTTTTAGTAGGGTTGAATCGTCAATTTTATATTACTTACCAACGCCCGGAGGTGTTGCTCGAATTTCAAAGAGCATTGGGGCAGGTGTTGTTTTACCCGCCGAACGTAGCAGGATGGCCGGGAGGACGAAATTGGATCGACAGCTCATCGCTTATGTATCGCTTCAAGATACCCTCAATGGTACTTGATGGCGGGCTGATTGATTTTGCAGGTAAAACCGATCCTGAAGATGAGGCTTATTTGGCTAGCATGCGTAACCGGCAATCGGCAATAAATACCAAAGTGCAAGCGCAACCCGATTGGGATAAATTTTTGCAGAATGTACCAAAGAGTTTATCCAAAACAGATATCGCCCAATTTATGCTCGAGCCGAATTTGAGTGCGACTATTGAGAATGCAGCCGGACAATCGGCAGATATTAAAACATTGGTAATAGAGTTGGTTTCGACACCGGAATATCAACTGTGTTAATTTAATTAGTGAATTAGCGAGTAAATACTATTAAACACTAACGAAAACAATCGCTAAATCACTAATTCACTCATTCACTAATTGTATATGAAGAGACGTGAATTTCTAAAAAACTCTGCCCTGGCTTCAGGAGCATTCTTGATTCCTGCTTTTCTGAAGCCTTTGGAAGGCATTGCCAGTGAGCAGATCAGCGGGTACAAACATTTGGTGATCATACAGCTTTCGGGTGGTAACGACGGGCTGAATACTATCGTTCCATTTGGCAATGATATTTATTATCAGAAACGTACCTCTATAGCCATTAATCCGGCTGATGTGATTAAACTGAATGATATGCAGGGGCTAAATCCAAACCTTAGTGCTTTAAAAGAAATTTACGACCAGGGCTGGATGAACATCATTAATTCTGTGGGTTATCCCAATCCTGACCGCTCACATTTCCGGTCAATGGATATATGGCAAACCGCAAGTGATTCGAACCAGTTCCTGACTACCGGCTGGATAGGTCGTTACCTTGATTCCAATTGTCAGAACGGTAATAAAAATCCGTATACGGCCATTGAAGTGGATGATACCTTGTCATTAGCCATGAAAGGGGCAAGCATGAAAGGTATAGCCGTACAAGACCCCAATAAGTTATACCAAACTACCCGTGAACCATTTTTTAAAGATCTTGTACATGAACACGATAACGAGCACCTGAGCGAGGATAACCTGGGTTACCTGTATAAAACGATGATCGAAACTTATTCATCGGCTGATTATATTCAGAAAACATCAAAAACCTACACGGTTAGTGCCGAATATCCGGCAACTCCGCTTGGCAATCAACTAAAAACGGTTTCAAAGTTTATCAATTCCGGTTTACAAACAAGGATATATTATGTATCGCTCAGCGGATTTGATACACATGTTGCTCAGCAAAACCAGCAGGGCAGGCAGTTAAAAATTTATGGCGATGCAGTAGCTGCATTTGTAAAAGACTTAAATCAAACCGGTAAGCTGGATGATACTTTAGTGATGACCTTTTCGGAATTTGGTCGCCGGGTAGAACAAAATGCCAGCAATGGTACTGATCATGGTACTGCAAACAATGTGTTTGTTTTTGGCGGAAAGCTTAAAAAGGCCGGAATATTCAATGATGCACCCAACCTAACTCAATTAGATAACGGCGATCTGAAATACCAGGTCGATTTCAGGGATGTGTATGCTACTTTGCTTGATAAGTGGCTTGATGTAAACAACAAACTCATCCTGGATAAGAATTTTAAAGGACTGGATTTTATTTGAAAATCAGCCAAAATTGTATGCTTTTATATACAAAAAAGCCCCGGAATTAATTCCCCGGGGCTTCTCTCTTTCTTAGCTATAGAGTTTAAAAGAACTTAAATCCGACACTAAATGCCCACAGGTTTTGGCGTTGTCCAAAATCATCACTTATTTTAGTTAAACCACCTTCATAGCGCAAGTCAGCCGTGATCGGGCCAATGTCCACACCACCACCGGCCTGGAAACCAATAGTACTGTTTTTGTAATGACCAAAGTCATTAATAGCAGCATTAGTATTGTCAGAGAAACTTTCGCTTTTATTGAGCGTGTAGGTGTAAATCGGACCAGCCATTAGCCTGAAATTCAGATTCTTGGAACCAAAAGAGTGGCCTAATAGTAGTGGAACGCTAACGTTAGTGAAATCTACGTTGGCGTGAAAATTACCGTCGGTGGTGGTAAATTTCCCGCCTGTACTGCTTAGGTAAACTTCCGGCTGTAAATAAAATGCGTTACCAACACGGGCGAAAATCCCTGCCTGGTAGCCTGTCCTTGTAGATTCATTAAGATTATCGGTATTGATTTTAGAGAAGTTTACCCCGCCTTTGACACCGAGGCTAAACTGTGCCTTTGCACTGATGCAAACCGCTACCAGCAACGCGACACTTAAAAGTAACTTTTTCATTTATTGTTAAATTTAGTTTTACAAATAGGTTAGATGTATTATTTAACTTAGAGTTTAACAATTAACGAGCCAAAATATTGCACAAGGCATCAGCAGATTTTTTCTATTTTTGCTCAAACATATTTTTTGAAATGGCAGAGATCAGTATCAGCAACAAAGACTGGGCACGTGTAAAGATCAAATTACAACGTAAATACAATCACCTCACCGACGAAGAATTGCAGTATAATGAAGGCCAGGAAGATAACCTGATCAGCCGGATAATGGAGTTGGTAAACCGCGACCGTAAGTACGTGGTTTTCACCCTGAAAAAGGCGCTGGCCAATATGGATAATAACCGCCTCTAACCGGCGTTAAATCACAGAGCCGGAAATTTTTCGATTTGATGTAAACTTTACCGCCTGCATCATTTTTTAATATCAAAGTCGTAATTTTATATTCTGGTAATGAGAAATTTAGATTTCCCATCTGGATGTCTCATCTTTATTCGTAACCAACAGGTGCTGTGATGAAAAGTATTTATAAAAAGTGGAGTTTCTTAGCCGGTATAACAGTACTTGCTGTTGTGATTTTTGGCTTCCAGGACGATCTGTTCCAGATCGCCAAAAACCTGGATGTTTTCTCGTCTGTCTACAAAGAGGTTAATATCAATTATGTTGATGATATTAACTCGGCAAAAATGATCAAAACGGGCGTAGATGCCATGCTGGATGGCCTTGACCCTTATACCGAATTCGTTCCCGAATCTGAAATTGAAGATTATAAGCTTCATTATGTAAGCACCCAATACGGCGGCATAGGCGCCGGTATATTTGCCCGTGAAGGAAAAGTGTATGTATCAGACGTTTTTGATGGCTTCCCGGCACAAAAAGCGGATGTCCGGGCTGGTGACCGGTTAGTTAAAATAAATAACGTCGACCTGACCGGCAAAACCAACGACCAGGTGAGCCAACTTTTAAAAGGCTCAAAAGGCGCAGCCATTAAGCTGTTAATCAGGCGTGGTGATGCGGAAGCTGTTGAGAAGAATCTGATCCGTGATGAGATAAAACAGCCGAACGTAACCTACTATGGTATGGTTGACGGCAATATGGGTTATATCAAGCTTGATAAATTCCTCGAAAACTCAGCCGATGAAGTAACCACAGCGCTTACCAATCTTAAAAAGAATAATCCAAGCGGCATTATCCTCGATTTGAGATCAAATGGTGGCGGGATTTTGCAGGAAGCGGTAAAGATCGTTAACCTGTTTGTACCAAAGGGCGTTGAGGTAGTATCCCAAAAAGGTAAGATTAAAGACAAGAACTTTACCTATAGCACCCAAAACACACCATTAGAACCAAACTTGCCGTTGGTAGTATTGGTAAATGGGCGTTCTGCCTCAGCATCTGAGATTGTGGCAGGCTCCTTGCAAGATCTGGATCGTGCAGTAATTATAGGACAGCGCAGCTATGGGAAAGGATTGGTACAGCAAACATTCAACCTGCCTTACAACAGTTTGGTAAAGATCACCATCGCTAAATATTATATCCCTTCCGGACGTTGTGTGCAGGCGCTCGATTATACCCATCGTAAAGATGATGGCAGCGTTGTAAAAGTTGCTGATTCATTGATGCATGAATTTAAAACCAAAGCGGGCCGTTCGGTTTATGATGGTGGCGGTGTGTATCCGGATATTTTTGTAAAGCAGGAGCATTTTGCAAACATCACCCAAACCCTGGTTTCCAAACTTTTGATATTTGATTATGCTACCCAATTCCGCAATACGCATAATAGTATTGGTGACGTAAGGACTTTTCATTTGACAGATAACGAATACAACGATTTTATAAAATTCCTCAGTACAAAAAACTATAGTTACACCACCGGGACAGAGAAACTGATAACCAACCTGAAAGCTGAAGCTACCAAGGAGAAACAGTTTACCGATATCCAGCCTGAATATGATGCTTTAAAAGCCAAATTACTGGCCAGCAAAAAGAACGATCTTCAGCAAAATAAGGACGAAATAAAGCAGGTGCTCGAAAACGAAATTGCATCTCGCTATTTCTATGAAAAAGGCCGCTACGAAACTAACTTTAAGTATGACAAGGAATTGGCACAAGCTGTAAAAATCATGTCAGACCGGAGCCAGGTTGCATCTATTTTAAAGGGTGACGGTAATTATAAAGTGATTGGCAAACCCCAATTAGCCATGATCTCCAAAAAGGTTGAGGACAAAGAAAACAACACCGACGAACAATAATTCTTTCCAAAAGATAAAGAACCGGGAATAGCAATATTACCCGTTTTTTTGTGCCACTTCAACTTATAAAAAAGATCGTTTTGTTGTTCGTGGTCACAATAATGAGCACTATAGAACTAATAATCATATAGTTAACTCAAAAATAAATGCCTTCATAACCGGGGTGTTTATTTTATATATGTTTTTAAGTTGGGTGGAATAAAGTATTTAAACTTTTTTCGTTTAATATTGTCATACATACCAAACAATAATATTTTACTATGAAGAAGTTAGTTTTTACAGCAGCGATATTAATAAGCTGCTTGTCATTTAAGTTAGCCGATGCGCAGGTACATTTAAGCGTAGGTGTAAACATTGGCGCTCAGCCTGAATGGGGCCCTGTTGGCTACGATCACGCCGATTATTATTATATGCCGGATATAGGTGTTTATTACGATGTTCCTGTTCACCAATATGTTTATTTGGATAATGGCGCATGGGTACACAGGGCTTATTTACCTTACAGATGGCGTAACTATGATATGTATCATGGTTATAAAGTAGTGGTTAACCGTCCTGATCCATGGCGTTATGATGCTGATTACCGCGTAAGATATGCCGGCTATCGTGGCCGCCACGACCAGGTGATTATCCGTGACAGCCATGAAGAAAGATACCGTAACCACTGGCACGACAACGGTCGCCATGAAGGCTGGGACAGAGGCCGGGGACATGATGAAGGCCGCGGACATGGCGAGGGTCATGGCCACGGTCACGACCGCGACTAATATTCAAGTCCATTAAAATGAGAAAGGCTTCTCTTTACCGGGAAGCCTTTCTTGTTATCAATTCATAACAGCCTTATAAATGCCTTCGCCCCAAAACTGACCAAGTATCACATCGCCCTTACTATTAGGATGCAAATAAAATATACCTTCATGCCCTTGTTCAGGGATCAAATCGCTTGAATAATGTTTACTGAAATAATCAAAGGCTTTGGTATCGGTTGTAAATACATGACCAGGCCTGGCTTTTTTGTATTCGTTCACCAACTGATCTATCTGAGGAAAATAACTTTGCAAACGAGATAGGCCCTCTTGCAAATACATCGACCCATTATAAGTATTAGGGCTATACCATATCGGTTTTTGAATCACGAATTTGCTATCCGGAAAATGCTGTAATAAACGCTCGATAATGGTTTTTAAATTATCATGATACTTCTCAGGCGAAACAGGCGAACCATTTGGACCAGTAACAGCGCTGTCATTAGTGCCAAGCATTATAAAGAATACCAATGTTGCATCTTTACTGTTTAATGTTGACGCCGCCTTATCCACCCTTGGGAATACAGTGTTGGTAGAAGGCAGAAAATCGACTGTCGTAAAACCACTCACGCCCTGGTTTGAAAACTCTACTTTGCCCATTCCTTTTTGTTTGTGTATCCATACCGTAGCAGTAGCTGGTGGCGCCTCAGTTGCAGGATCAGCTAATTGTACGCCTTGGGTAATGCTATCGCCGATGTAGATGATGTTGAGGTTTTTCTTTTGGGCGAAACAGGATAGAGTACCAACACAAAGCAGTAATCCTAAAACCCATTTCAGACTTCTTACTTCCGACATCCGACCTCCTATTATTTCCAATCCAATCCCATATTCTGGAACATAAAGGCCCATTTATCAGCCTGGCCACTGATGATCTGTGCAGTTGATTGTCCTGCACCGTGACCTGCCTTCGTTTCAATTCGGATCAGCACGGGCGCTTTCCCTTGCTGATACTCCTGTAAACGTGAGCCAAATTTAAATGAGTGTGCAGGTACCACCCGGTCGTCATGGTCAGCAGTGGTTACCATGGTAGCCGGGTAATCTGCCGGTTTGAGCGCATGGTATGGTGAATAATTATAAAGATATTCAAACATCTCCTTGCTGTCCTGGGCAGTGCCGTAGTCATAACTCCAACCTGCGCCGGCGGTAAACTGGTTGTAGCGTAACATATCCATTACACCTACAGCCGGGAAAGCTACTTTGCAAAGATCAGGACGTTGGGTCATTACAGCGCCGATTAATAAACCGCCGTTTGATCCCCCCGAAATAGCTAGGTAATCTTTAGAAGTATATTTATTGGCGATCAGGTATTCGGCAGCGGCAATAAAGTCATCAAATACATTCTGCTTTTTCATTTTGATGCCCGCTTTGTGCCAGGTTTCGCCATACTCGCCGCCACCCCGCAGGTTAGGTACAGCATAAATGCCGCCATGCTCCAACAAGACAATATTTGAGGTGCTGAATGCAGGCGTCAGATTCACCCCAAAACCACCATAAGCGTACAGCAACAGAGGATTTTTCCCATTCATCACTGTGCCTTTTTTATAGGTGATGATCATCGGAATTTTGGTACCATCTTTCGATTTATAGAATACTTGCTTGGATTCGTACTGCGTAGGGTCAAATTTCACATTGGCTTTTTTATAAACTGTTGATTGCCCGGTTGCAATATCGTATTTGAAAATAGTTGGCGGGTAAACATAATTCGTGAAGGTGTAGTAAGTTTCTTTCTCTTCTTTTTTAGTACCGAATCCGCCTGCTGAACCAATGCCAGGCAACTCGATATTACGCTCCAATTTACCATCCATGTTATATTGCTGAACAAATGAGGTAGCATCCTTTAGGTATTCGGCAAAAATCTTTCCGCCGCCGGTTGATACGGTAAGCACATTCTTAGTTCCCGGTATCAGGTCTTTCCAGTTGATCGGTTTGGGGTTGGACGCATCAACCGTTACCACCTTGAAGTTCGGCGTATATAAATTGGTAAGGATATACAGCTTGCTGCCTACATTGTCTATCACACCATGCTGATTATCAAAGTTGTTAACTACATTCACAATCTCGCTGCCTGGTTTGCTCAGGTCCTGAATATATAACTCATTACCTGTGGTCGTGGTTGCTGCTGAGATCACCAGGAAGCGTTGATCTTCGGTCAGGTAAGCACCAATATAACGGCGTGGCGTTTGCTCACCACCGAACACCAATTTGTCCTGGCTTTGTGGTGTTCCCAAAACATGGTAATATAGTTTATGATATTGGGTCATACCCGATAACTGGCTACCTACTTTTGGTTTATCATAAGTGCTGTAATAAAAACCTTCGTTACCTTTCCAGGCTATGCCGGTAAATTTCAGGTCGCGCAGGGTATCGCCGATGATGGATTTATCCGCTGTTTTCAAAATAATCACCTTGCGCCAGTCGGAGCCGCCCTCTGATATCTGATAAGCCGCCATGCTGCCGTCTTTGGTGAAATCTATGCCTTGCATAGAGGTGGTGCCATCGGTCGAAAAAGTATTCGGGTCGAGGAATATTTCTGGAGTACCATCGCCTATTTGCCGCCATAAAACAGCCTGGCTTTGCAGGCCATCATTTTTATAAAAGTAAGTATACTTGCCTTCTTTAAATGGTGCACTGTATTTTTCGTAGTTCCATAAGACCTCCAGGCGTTTATGGATGGCATCACGGTAAGGAATTTGTCCGAGATAATCCTGTGTAACTTTGTTTTCTTCTTTCACCCACGCTTTGGTATCAGCAGCTTGGTCGTTTTCGAGCCAGCGATACGGATCGGGAACGGCGATACCGAAGTAAGTATCAACAGTATCAACTTTTTTGGTTTGGGGATAGGGAAGTGTTTTGATATTCATATTCTGAGCAAAAGTATAGCCACCAGTAATGACCGACAGTACAAATAATGTCAATTTCTTCATTGTAAATGCAGTTTATGAGAATTTAAAGATAGGGATTGGAGGGGAAAGGTGAAAATAAGGATGGATATATTATAATAAAAAAATAACCATTTTTTGGTAATTTAATTTTAATTTGTTATCATTGTATGAACTTTAAAAAAACACAAAATGGCAACTACAAAAAAATCTTTAACATTTTTTAATAATACATAGCTATGCATGTTAAAATAGAGGACCGCTTTCTGGGTGAAGTGGCCAGTCTTGGTAAGGTGCATGGAAAATCGCCATATCCCGCTGAAGTGTTAACTGCTTTTAGAAAACGTTTATTTCAAATTCAACAAGCAAATAATACTGTTGATCTTAGAAACAATAAAAGCCTGCATTTCGAAAAACTTAAAGAAAAGAAATATGAAGGTAAATATTCCATTAGATTGAATATTGCGTACCGTTTAATATTTCGTATTGAAAATGATAAGAGTACGCGGTTAGAAATAATTTGCATTGAAGAAATTAATAACCACTACTCATAACCTTTATCGCCCAGGAGGCGTTATACTTTTATGAATAATAATCAAATATTAGATCATAATGGTAATGAAATTGAAATAGAAGCATTTCACCCCGGTGAGTTTTTGCAAGAAGAAATCGAAGCGAGGGATATCTTAAAAAAGGATATTGCAAAAGCGCTTGATATTTTACCGCAACATTTAAGCGAAATTTTCGCGGGAAAAAGAAATATATCAGCAAGGCTTGCTGTTAAACTTGAAAAAATTCTAGGTATTAGTTCCCATTACTGGTTAGGCCTACAAATGGAATATGATCTTTTTGTAGCTAAACAATTAGAGACTCAACTTTGATTTGAGCCTTTTTTATTACGCTATCCTATTTTCGCAAATTACTACTTTGTGAAATATCATAAAGTTAACCCAACAACGCCTTCAACGTATCCAAAGTATCCGCTTCTTCTTTAGGTTTATCCTGCCGCCAGCGCAGGATACGGGGGAAACGGAGAGCGACACCTGATTTATGACGGGTGGAGCGGTTGATACCTTCAAATCCAATTTCGAAAACCAATTCAGGCTTTACGGTGCGGACCGGACCAAATTTTTCGATGGTGTTTCGTTTGACAAAATTGTCAACTTTGTTAATCTCCTGGTCTGTTAAACCGGAGTAGGCTTTGGCGAAGGGCACCAGTTTATCGCCATCCCAAACGGCAAAAGTATAGTCGGTATAAAGATCTGCCCGCCGACCATGGCCTTTCTGGGCATAGATCATTACAGCGTCAACAGACAAAGGGTCAATCTTCCATTTCCACCAGTCGCCACGCTTACGTCCTACCTGGTAGGTAGCGTTTTTTCGCTTCAGCATAATGCCTTCAGCGATCATAGCTCTTGATTCATCGCGTTTGGCAGCCAGGTCATCCCAGCTGTTAAAGCTGATCAATGGCGATAACCGAAAAAATTCAGAAAAGGGACTGCCTGAATGTAATTCTTCCAGCAACATACGCCGCTCGCTTTGTGTTTTTGGACGGATGTCTTCACCCTGATATTCCAGGCAATCATAAGCAATCACCGCAACAGGGCTTTCTTGTAGTATCTTTTTACTAAGATTCTTTCTTCCGATGCGGGTTTGTAATACATTAAATGGCAAAGGCAATCCTTCGCGGAAGCTTAGTATCTCACCATCCAGCACCGTACCATCAGGCAATGCATTTAAGAATGGATGTAATTCCGGGAATTTTTCGGTAGCCAGATCCTCTCCGCGGCTCCATATAAATATCTTGCCATCACGTTTGATCATTTGTGCACGGATGCCATCCCATTTCCACTCCGCCTGCCAATCTTCGGCATCACCCAAGGTATTTTGCAACTCCTCAACTGATCGTTGCTGTTCCGAAGTTTCCTGAATTGGATAGGCCAAAAAGAAAGGATAAGGCCGTGAAACATCATCATTGCTTCCTTTTGCTTCGACTAATTGTTTAAAGTGATAAGTCTCCGGCATCCAGTTGCCCATAATGCGGTGAGTTAAGACCGGCGCTTCCAACCCTGTCACATCAGCCAGTGCTTTGATCACCAGGTTTTGAGATACGCCTACCCGGAAACCACCTGTCATGATCTTATTAAAAACGAATCGTTCCTGCGGGTCGAGCATTGCCCATGATTCCATCAGCCAGAGCTTTTTCTGTTCTTCATTTTTGTCGGCAAGCGCATTGATTTCGGCTATCCATTCGGTCAGCGTTTTATTATTGCCCAAATTATTTTGAGGCATTAGCAGCGACATGGTTTCGGCCAGGTCACCCACCACCTGGTAACTTTCCTCAAAAAGCCATACCGGAATATTGGACGCTTCAATGGCCCAATTGCGTAGTAGCGTAGCATTAATCTGTCGTTTAGGCCTCCTGCCTGTAAACAATGCGAGCATATGCATTTTATCCGAATCAGGTACGCTGGTAAAATAATCCTTCAAAACGCGAACCTTTTCGTTAGTCTTATTGGTCTCATCCAGAGACAGGAATAATTGGGCAAAGGCTCTCATGCTGAACCCTCCAATTCATTTCCTTCGGCTGAAAGTACACGGTTATCGCTTTCGTTCAGCAGGTCGTTGCCGCCTGTGTTTTCTTCTTCCTCATTACCATATAAGGTGTAAACTTCTTTCGCATTAAAACCTATTTCGCTTAAGTATCGGGAGAATGTAGCCGTATAACCGTGAGTCAGGTAAACACATTCGCAACCGGTAGCATCTATGGCGCTGATCAACCCATTCCAGTCGGCATGATCGGACAGGACAAAGCCCCTATCAGCAGCCCTGCGTCGTTTCGCACCGCGAATGGCCATCCAACCAGAACAATATCCAAAATCATAAGGCGCAAATCTGCGCATCCATGCAGAGCCTACCGCTGACGGTGGTGCCAGCACAATACCTTTCCTGATCTCTTCTTTTGGTGTATCGTAAACGATCCGTTCGGTCGGATTGAGTTGCACGCCGTTATTCCGCAAAGCCTGGTTCACATTCTCAATAGCTCCGTGCGTATATACTTTGCCGTTGAACAGATCAAGATTCTGCAAAATGCGTTGTGCCTTACCCAGCGAATATCCTACAATTATAGTAGCCAACCCATTATCCAAATTATTTCGCCACCATTTGTTCATCTCTTCAAATGTTTTTACCTGTGGCTTCCATTGGTAAACCGGCATTCCAAATGTACATTCTGATATAAAATGATGACATTTTACCGGCTCGAATGGTGTGGAGATACCGTCGTCCTCCATTTTATAATCACCCGATACCACCCAAACTTCTCCTTGGTATTCTACCCGTATTTGTGCCGAGCCAATTACATGCCCAGCTGGATAGAGTGAAATTTCTACACCGTTTTTATTGATCTTCTCACCGTACTCTACCGTTTGCAGATCGATCTCACCCAAACGGTAAAGAAGCACTTGTTTGGATAAATAATGCGCCAGGTAATGTTTGTGCCCGACATAGGCATGATCAGCATGGGCATGGGTGATCACCGCATAATCAACCGGCTTCCACGGGTCGATGTAAAATCCTCCTTTTTCGCAGTAAATACCCCGGTCGGTAAACTCAAGCAGCGGTTTGTTAGGCATAGTTGGTAAACCCTAATTTAGTTGAATTAGTTTTATTTTTGAGGTGAAAGGTTAAAGCTGAAAGCATGGTTATTAAATCTAATCACATAAATTCCCTCCCTGGGGAGGGGGGTGATGGATTGTGCATTGGCAGGGAGGGGTTTCTACGCTATCTATTAACCAGCACCTTCCCTTCCCCAAGGAAGGAATCGCACTGCCTTTACTATTTTTAATCATCCCATAAAACAAAAAAAATCCCGTACTAAGCCGGGATTATATTTTGAAATTCTGATTGAATTATTGTTGTTGTGGCTGAACCGGGTTGCTGGTGTATTTGCCGCCCAGGTTGATATAGTCGGTCAGGATTTGACCTGCTTCTATTTTTAGGAAATCCAGGTCTTCATTTTTAGGCTTGGTTTCACCTTTTTTCAGCGCTTTAAAACCTAGGGCTACCCTTTTTTCGTTTTCCCGGTCAAATGATTTGGCTTCATCTGCATCACGCTGCTTTTTCAATTCCTGCTCGTTTAGGGTTACGCTCTTTTCATTTTCGCGTTTGGTGAAATCGGCAATGTCTTCCATCAGGTATTGATAGCTCTTGCTGCTGTTCATTCTCTGGTCGTGCAGTTTGGTCAATTGCGGAACAACAGCGGTAAAATCACCAACTTTAGTATAGTCACTCTTTGCAATGACATCGAATGGCAATGCTGATGGCTCGGTATCTTCACCAAATTTATCCAATGGAATAACCGATGGGAATTTAATATCCGGAGTTACTCCTTTATGCTGGGTTGAATTTCCACTGATACGGTAGAACTTAGCGATGGTCAGGTTTAATTGACCTAACCTGCTTTGGCTTCCGGTATTAACGGTTTTGTCGGCCTTGCCGTTCATTTTTGCCATCAAATCGGCTAATACAGATGGTTTGATCACCTTATCCAGGTCAATGGCATTCTGCACCGTACCCTTACCATAAGTTTGAGTCCCCAGGATCAACGCACGGCCATAATCCTGCATAGCCCCTGCAAATATCTCTGATGCTGATGCGCTGAAACGGTCGACAATAACAGCCATTGGGCCCGAGTAAGAGATAGATGGATCATCGTCATTATCAACCTCTGTCTGATCGCGTGCATCACGAACCTGAACGATAGGGCCTGTTTTAATAAACAATCCACCCAAATCAATCGCCTCCATTAATGAACCACCACCATTTTCACGAAGGTCGATCACCACGCCGTCCACGTTTTCGCGTTTCAGGGTGTCAAGAATCAGTTTCACGTCGCGGGTAGTGCTCTTGTAGTTTGGGTTGCCTGATTTATAGTCGTTATAATCGATATAAAATGCCGGGATAGAGATGATACCGATCTTTACTTCTTTACCGTTTGAATTGTAAGTGCGTATTTCTTTTTTAGCCGATTGGTCTTTCAAAATGATCTTTTCGCGAACCATCTCTACCACCTTAGGCTTGCTGCTGGTGCTGCTGCCTTTTGACAATACTTCCAAACGAACGATTGTTCCTTTGGTACCACGGATAAGTGCGATAGCATTTTCGATTCTCCAGCCAATTATATTTTGGAATTCACCGGTTTTACCTTGAGCCACACCAACGATGCGGTCCTCCGGAGATAGCTGCTTGCTCTTATCAGCAGGGCCACCCGGAACGATTGATGAAATCGTCACATACTCATCCTTCGATTGCAGTGTTGCACCGATACCTTCCAGCGAGCGCGACATTTCGATATTGAAATTAGCTGCGTTAGCAGGATTAAAGTAATTGGTGTGCGGATCGACAGCATTGGTGAATGCATCCATAAAAATCTGGAACACATCCTGGTTGTTCAACTTGTTCGATTGGGACAACAGGCTCTCGTAACGTTTTTTCAGAGTTTCCTTGTCCTTAGCCAGGTCTGGATTAGCCATTTTCAGGTTAAGCAAATCATACTCCACACGTTCTGTCCATGTTTTATTTGACTCATCTTCAGAAGCAAAGTAAGGCAAACTGTCGCGGTCAAAAGTAAAACTTTCGTGACCATTGAAATCGAAACTCTTATCCAGCTGGGCCAGCGAATATTTTATGCGGTCGTTATAACGTTTCTGGTAAACATTGAACATGTAGAATACATCAGACAAATTTCCGCTTTTCAGGTCGTCGTCAATCACATCTTTGTATTTATCAAAATCTTTAATATCAGAGGCCAGCAGGTAGTTATGGTTCTCATCAAGCGCTTTTACATAGCGTTTAAAAACTACTTCCGACAATGAATCATTTAACGGAACCTTTTTATAATTGTGCTCACTGATGATAGTGGCTATGTATTGACATACGACGCTCTGTTGTGCGTCGGGCTGAAGATCATTTGATCCGTCAACCCTTTTCATTGGCTGGTTAGCCGGAGATGCCTTGCATGCGAACATGGCAGCAAGCACCAATAGAATATATATTTTCCTGAACATATCTTTTACTCGCTTTAAATCTAAACTGAACATCAATACTCGTGCCTATTATAGCTTTGCTAATGTAAATAAAAAGAGACAGTGTAAATACTGCCTCTGTCATAGAAATAACAATATTACAATTTATGTTTTACTTGGACGGATAATAACGCGGAAAGTTTCAAAGCGGTATGTTAAAGTGCTTTCTTTTCGGCATTTAAGGTGCCTTCCGCATATTTTACATCAGGTTTTGAAGGTGTACCGTTATTCTGGGCCAACAAAAGTATTTGTTTTTCAATATCAGTAGTTTGAGTCTGCATACCCAATGAGCGTGATAAATCGCGTGCTTCCATCAGGTCAGTTCTTGCTGACGATATATCGCCAATGTTCACTTTTATAACCGCCAGGCCGAGCAAATTGCTCATGGTGTGCTTGTCGTCGTTTTGTTCGCGCGATATGTTGTTGCTTTGCAGATAATACCATTTGGCCTCAGACCAGCGGTGCAGCTTAACATACAAAGCCGCCAGATCGCTGAAATTATAGCTGGCATCATTATAAACGCGGAAACGCATGTTGTGCTTAGCCTGCTCCATTACCATTTTTGAAGTGGCAACAAGAGTGAATTCGCAGGTTTCCAGTACGATTGGCTGAGCCTGTAAACTATTTAATTTTAAAATGTTATCGGTGCTAACAAACTGATGCCCTTTCGCAGGCGGAAGGGCAGGTAGTACGATGTGTTTCTTTTTGAAACCTAACTTTTCCCAAATTTGGGCCGAGGCCGAAAAGCTGATCAGGCAAAAGAAAATGATTAGTCTTATACGCATTTATTCTATCCCAGTGCTACTAATTAATTTGCTAATATACATATAAAATTGATTAACAAGCCATTGCGAGGTTTAACTAAAAACCTCTACCAGCCCGTCGTGCAGTGCCCACACCATATAGGGGCGGGTGTCAGCATGAAAAGTATCACCGTTAGCAGCAATCCCAATCACTCCTGCGCACCCGTTAAACGATTTTAATTCGTTTAAGGTTTTGTTTGTAGCATCCTGAATTGCCATTCCGTCGGTTACCCTGGTCACTATTTTTGGCGCTACCGCCCCGCTCACAATATCTTCGCCTATACCCGTGCAGGATACACCCGCGTATGGATTTACATAGTTACCCGCCGCAGTAGCCGAATCGCTTACGCGGTAAGGAATCTGGAAACCTTTGCCCCCGGTGGAGGTCGCGGCGGCCAAATCACCATAAATATCCAGTGCTACGCAGCCTACGGTACCCATACGTATGGAATCGCTCAGTTTCTTCTCATACTCCTTGCGGCGCATGGGTGTTTCCGGGTTGTAAAAAGGGAATCCATTATAACGGGCAAATTCAATGGCCCCCTTGCCGCTCAATACCCTGTCTTCCCTATGCATTAGTTTTTCAGCTACGCGGATAGGGTTTCTAACCCCTTCGATATTAATAACACCCGAAAACTGCATGGATTTCCCGTCCATTAAAGAGGCGCTCATCCTGATCTTGCCATCGCTTTGAATTTGCGAACCTGTGCCTGCGTTGAAAAGATCGCAATCTTCCAGGAGCGCTACGGTGTATACCACCGTTTCAATAGCATTGTGCGTTTGAAGGTAGCGGTAACCCAATTGCACAATTTCGCGCAATGCCTGTTGCTTGGCGTACTTCACCTCCTGGTTGGTTCTCCACTCGCTAAAAAAGCCTCCATGAATAATCAGTTTCATCGGCAAGTACTTTTAAATATTCAACAAGATGAATTGCGATGCGCAGGTTTCGGGGTATCTATCAAATTTACGCACAAAAAATCCATAAGACAAAACTTATGAATGAATATCCCCTAAACGGTTTTTGTCCGGATTGATTGCTTAATTGTTTGAAAAATATCGTTACAAGTAATATTTATTGCAAAAATAGGGTGTCATACTGAGGCCCTCGTAGTGTGGTGCGTAAAGGCCTTTGCCCGCATGCTTCGAGAGCCTCAGCATGACACCTTCGCACATTTTTCTCCTTTTTGGACAACTTCTGAGTATTATTTCAATACAGCAGATTTGGATGATGGTCGCGGGGTGCTTAAATAATAATGCCAGAGCAGCATGGCGGCAAGGGTGCGGTAAGGCCGCCATTGTTCGGCTATCAGCAGCATTTCTGGTTGCGTAATTGTGTGATGTAATTTCTTGATCCTTTTTAAAGCATTCACTGCAGCCAGGTCGCCAATAGGAAAAATATCTGTGCGTTGCAGGGCGAACATCAGGTATACATCGGCTGTCCAGTTGCCGATGCCTTTAAGTGCAGTTAATTGTGCGCGGACTTCTTCATCAGGCATGTGATGAAATTCTTCCAATTTTAGTTGTCCGCTTAGCAAGGCCTCTGCCAGATATTTAATATACCCGCTTTTTTGACGGCTTACGTAGCAGGCACGCATTTCTTCGTCAGTAAGTAGCAGTACACGAGCGGGGGCCAATTCTTGGACGCGTTCTTTCAGTTTATTTAAAGCTGATAGTGCCGACGCCAGCGAAACCTGTTGCTCTAAAATGATATGCACCAGCGATTCAAAACTATTTGGCCTCGACCAAAATGGCGGATAACCATGGGTATCAATAATATATTGCAGTTCGGTATCGGCAGTTGCCAGTTGATCGCAGATAGAGCGGTAATTGGATTGATCAAACTGTTGTATCATATAATTGTTCCTAAAATACTAAATTTTTTAGGATTTGAATTTTTATTTACGAATTTTACTACATGAACAATTTGCCGCCATTAGCCGAGCGCATGCGTCCGAAGTCGCTGGATGATTATGTTGGCCAGAAACACCTGGTTGGGAAGGGTGCGGTATTGCGCAAAGCCATTGAATCGGGCTCGTTGCCGTCCATGATCTTCTGGGGACCACCGGGTGTGGGTAAAACTACGCTGGCATATATCATTTCGCAGACATTATACCGCCCTTTCTTTTCGCTAAGCGCGATCAACTCGGGTGTAAAGGATGTACGGGAAGTGATCGAAAAGGCATCCCAATTAAGGGAACTAGGTGAAACGCTGCCTATCTTATTTATCGACGAAATACACCGTTTCTCCAAATCTCAGCAGGACTCTCTTTTGGGAGCTGTGGAGCGCGGTATTGTTACCCTGATTGGCGCTACTACTGAAAACCCATCGTTTGAGGTTATCTCGGCTTTGCTGTCACGGTGCCAGGTTTATATACTGCAATCGTTGGAGGAAGATGATTTGGTCAACCTGATCAACAAAGCGATGAAGGAGGATGTGGTGCTAAAGCAAAAGAATATTGAGGTTAAGGAATATGAAGCTTTGCTCCGGCTTTCGGGCGGTGATGCCCGTAAACTGCTGAATATTTTTGAGCTGCTGGTGAATGCCTTCCCGACTAAAAAGATTGTTATCACCAATGAGGTTGCCTTGCAACACGTACAACAAAACATGGCGTTGTATGATAAAACCGGCGAGCAGCACTATGATATTATCTCCGCCTTTATCAAATCCATGCGAGGCAGCGATCCGAATGGAGCGGTTTACTGGCTGGCGCGTATGATTGTGGGTGGAGAAGATCCGCTGTTTATTGCACGACGTATGCTGATCCTGGCTTCGGAAGACATCGGCAATGCTAATCCCAACGCCTTATTATTGGCCCAATCCTGCTTTGAAGCGGTGAATGTGATCGGCTGGCCGGAATCGCAATTGATCCTGTCGCAAACGGCTATTTATTTGGCAACTTCGCCTAAAAGTAACTCGGCAACAACTGCTATTGGAGCGGCAATTGCTTTGGTAAAAGAACATGGTGATCTGCCTGTGCCTTTGCATTTGCGCAACGCACCAACCAAATTGATGAAGAATATTGGCTATGGCAAGGAATATAAATATGCTCATAGTTTCGAAGGTAATTTCGTCGACCAGGATTTTCTGCCGGAAGCTATCAGGGGGACCAAAATTTACGACCCCGGCAACAATTCCCGCGAAGCGGAAACCAAAGAAAAACTGAAGAAGCTTTGGGGCGAACGGTATAAATATTAATAGAGACTCCCTTAACAAATAAATATCTCGAAAGAATTATAATATTGGCCTTCGTGTTCTTTGTGTCTTCTTTGCGTACTCAGTGGTTAAAATTTCTACCACAAAGAGAACAGAGGAGGCACAAAGTGGCACAGAGATTTTATATAGCAAAATATTATTAACATCAATATTTCAAATTGTACTATAAAGGTAGTCTCTACGGGATTTATCTATATTTGAAACATGTACACCATCCGACAAGCCTCCCTACACGATCTTGACACCATAATAGAAATTGCTGAAAAAACCTGGTGGGCTACCTATTCGCCTATATTGGAAAAAGAGCAGATAGAATTTATGCTGAACAAGATCTATTCGGTCGAAAACATCTCTGCACAGTTGGAGCACGGCACGCAAACCTATTTATTGCTGATTGAAGATAGTAAGCCGGTAGCGTTCGCAGGTTATTCGCCACGCGAAGAAGACCCGGAGATATATAAACTCCATAAACTATACTGTCTGCCCGAAACACAGGGGAAAGGTTATGGAAAAGTGCTGATCAATGAAGTTGCTCAAAAAACTATCGAAGCCGGTAAGCATACGCTCGACCTGAATGTGAACCGCTACAACAAAGCGAAGAATTTTTACGAGAAAATGGGGTTCAATGTGGCTTATGAAGAAGATATACCTATCGGGCCGTATTGGATGAATGATTATGTGATGCGGAAAGAGTTAATTTAATTAGCTATATTTATTCATTAATCCATTAAAACCTTTGAACCTTATGAGCCCGTTTTTAAGTAAAGCATCCAAGATCAAGTTAAGAGTATTAGCGTGGTACCAGATAGTAGGGGGCATTGTTGGCCTGGGAATTACCTTTTGGCTAATTTTTCGCGTAGGTCAGGTAAATTCACTGATGATACTGATCATATTATTTGCATTAGCATTATACGCATTTTCAATTTATAGCGGAAGGCTATTGCTAATTGATAAATACAGTAAAGGGCTCCGGTTGACTATAATCAACCAGGCATTACAGGTTCTTCAGTTTGCTATGATGGGTTATGGCTACTTATATGTTTCAGGACTAATGTTAACAGTTGGCATAAAGGTAGAGAATGGGTTCACTTTTGATTTTAATTTCGCTTTAGCATCAACCTGGAACATGTCAATTGCATCTTCCGAAACGGCATTCAACATTTCTATAAATTTGGTCGCCATATACTTTATCTATTTCTCGAACAAACTCAAATCAACTATTGAAAAAGAAAAAGCCAGCTACGAAGAACAGGAAATTTCTGAAGAGCCGGGTGACGAAAAACTGGCACTCGAAATATAGCGCTATAAGGATGATGCTGAATCTGTTTTTTTAATTAATCTCTTTCCGGCATATATCATATAAACTCCATAACAAGAAGTAGCAATGGCTGTACCCACGCCAACAAAGGAGTCCACTGTGGCTGCTGAATAGGATTTATTTAATAGCAAACCGATACCTATAATGGCTATAATGGTCGTCCAGGTTGCAAGGTAATAATCAATGGTTCTTCTGAATACCCTTGCTAATGGGTAAAAATGCAGCCCGACAACTAATGCGATAACGGGTATCGTCAGATCGGCGTAGCCAATGTTGATCACGATATTGATGCCGACAAAAATCAGCAAACCTTCGGCCCCGAAAATGATGCCGAACCATTTTTCGGGTCGTTTTTCTTCGGCCTTATCTGCTTCACTTTGGGATTTTGGGAAACGCTTAGCTTCACGGAAATACTTTATCGCATTGAAAACGAGTGTCAGCGCAATAAGAGAGAATAGCATCAATACGATCAATCCATTACTGCCCATGCTGCCATAGGCAATGCCTGTCCACATCATGGTAAAGAAAGCCATCATTATTAAACCAGTACCTACGCTTTGTATGGCAATGCGGGGAATAGTACTCATATGTTTTTAGGGTAGCGGTGGCAGCAGCAGTTGGCAGTTTTCTAAATTACTGCTACTGCAAACTGCCACTGCTACTGATTTTATCTTTCCAATTTAGGCACCCTCGTAGGTGTATCCGTGCCTGCCACAATGGTTCGCGAACTTAAAGCAATAGCCCTGATGGTTGAGGTAATATTGCCTACATCCAGTGTGCTAAATTCATCGCCGACGGTATGATATAGTTTATCGATATCGATCTGGTCTGTGGAGATGGTGTGCGCCGGAACGCCAACGCGTGCGAGGGATGCATTATCGCTACGGTAAAACAAGTCTTGATCAGGGTATGGATCGGGGTAAAATTTGAAGGCAGTACCTTCTAAATTTTTCTGCAAAATCTTGCCGAAATCTGATCTTTCAAAACCTGTTATAAATGCTGAATTCTGACCGAATTTGGAGGCTTTACCAATCATCTCAATATTGAACATTGCTACCACTTTATCCGGATCAACCGTTTTGGCAAAGTATTGGGAACCATATTCACCAATCTCTTCAGCCGTAAAAGCAACAAATATTAAGGTACGGGCATTATTGTTTAACTTTTTGTAATACTTTGCCAGGCTGATCACAGCGGTTGTACCCGAAGCATCATCATCTGCACCATTGGCTATACTATCACCTTTAACCGGGGCAATGATACCCAGGTGATCATAATGGCCCGAGAATACAACATATTCATTAGGCTTGGTTTTGCCCGGTATAATACCTGCGACGTTAAATAAAGGTAATTCCTTGCTAGTCATTTCATAATTGACGGTAAATGATTTCACTTCATCAAACGTTCCTAAAACATAAACTAACCCTATTTTCTTACCCTGTTTATCTTTAAAAGATACATTACCCGCCCCCAGGTAATTGCGTATGCGTTTAAACATATCGCTGAACTTCGGGTCAACCAGTATGAGCATATTTTTGCGGCTCTGCATAGCTGACAGGAAAATTTTCCGAAGATTGCTATCAGGGGTCACTTTTACAATTTGAGCGTCTTCAAGCTTATTCCAACTAAATGATTCACCACCCTGAACAGCAATTTTATCGGAAGTAACCGTAGTTCCATTTATACTTACCTCGGCTTTCGTTGGCGTACTTTTGATCATCGTAAAATTTTGACGATAACCTGTATTGCCTTCCATCGGTTGCAAACCAATTTGTTTGTACTCGTTTTCGATAAACTGTGCGGCTTTTTCAATACCGGGAGTAAAAGTGGCCCGGCCTTGCATATCATCGGCAGAAAGCGTTTTGATGATGCGTTCCACATCATCCTGTTTGATCATTTTATTGACATCCTGCGCGTAGCTACCGCAGGCGACTGCGATAAACGCAATCAAGGTTGTAAGTTTTTTCATCGAGTTAATTATTTTTTAAAGGTGATGAGGCTATCATGAGCCGTTAAGTTATGTTTTATTTTGGAAGTTGTGGCTCCTGATGGTTTCATATTTATTTGACTTTGGTTGATAGCCAGTTGTTACGGAAGTCGGTTTGTTCCTTAGTTAATTCCTTACCTGCCTTTTCGAAGGTCACCACTTCAAAGTATGGGCTTTCTTCAAGGGTGATAGTCGTTTCGTGCTCACCTGTACGGTTTTTATAATTCACTACAATTTTATCACCCGGATTTTTTGCCGAAATGATATCAGTAAATGCCTGTGCATTTTTCACTTCTTTACCATCAGCTTTCAGGATGATGTCGCCCACATCCAGCCCAGCCTTATATACTGGTGTACCAATAATACTTACCTGTACCGGTAAACCTGCTTCATCCGTAGTACGCGCTTCACCTGAACGACCACGATTGCGGTTATAGCTCAGCGGACCAGCCCAACCTTTACCCGGAGCAGCTTTGCGTAACAACAATCCTGCTTTTGCTAATAAAGCGGCGTAATCGTTCTTTTCGATTCCGTAGATGTATTTATTGAAGAAATCAGCAGCAAATTTGGGGTTCTTGGTCACCTTAGCCAAATCGCTTTGCAGATCAGGAATGATATAAGGTTTCATCACCTTACCGCGATCAAGCCAAACCGTCCGCATGTAATCGTCCAGAGTAAGGTTAAATTCCGATCTCAAACGCAGATCAAGCGCCAGAGCTATTGCACCACCGTAGGTATAATAACTGGTGAACATATTGGCCTGATTGTTCGGATCGATGGACACGCCGGCGTCAGCAAACACTGAATAGCGGCTCATTTGTGTTGCCGGGTATTTAGCAGCACCTGGTGTATTTAATATCTGATTTACTAAACCGGCAAGGGTATGTCCGTAATCATCCACATTATGAAAGCCGGCACGTACCAGCACCATTTCGCCATAATATTGAGTAAAACCTTCGGCAAACCAAAGTTCGCTGCTCATATCGGCATGCTCAAAGTTGAATGGCTCCAATGATTTCGGGCGGATACGTTTTACGTTCCAGCTATGGAAATATTCGTGGGAATATGTACCGATCAATCTCAGCTCGTTACCACCGACCTTTTCTGCCGGATGAACAATACAAGTCGAGTTGCGGTGTTCCATTCCATCGCCTGAATTGGTTGGATAAACATCATCCAGGAAGGTGTATTCGCCGTAATCGTAAGCAGGTAATTCGCCGAAAACAGCTTTTTCCTCCAGCACCATTCTTTGTATTTGTTTGGCGAAAGCATCAATCACAGACTGGTCATCATCCGAGTGGATAGCCACGCTGATCTTCTCTTTTTTACCGTTATTATCAACATCCCAACTACTCGCCTTGTAAGCTGAAAGCTCGGTAGGGCTATCCATCATGTATTGCATGTTTGGTGCGCTGTAAATTCCTGCACCCTCATTTTTTAACTGGGTAGCTACCCGCCAGCCGTATTTATCCAAATCATTAAACTGGAACCTGATCGGGCGCTTATCCTGGCCCACCACCCACATAAAAGCTGCAGGCATATTCAGGTGCGCATGACTTGGGTCGACGCTGGCATAGGTGCCGTCTGTCCAATTGGCGAAAAGGGTATAGCTTATTTTAACAGCTTCTTTATGAGCGAGAAATTCAAATACATCACCTTCTACTTGCTTCAGTTCAATCGCATTTCCGTCAACATCAGTGGCTTTGACGTTATATATGTTTTTTCCAAATTCATGAGTAGCATATCTTCCTGCCGACGACCGGCTCATGCGTACTCTCACCGTACCTGACGCATCAGGGATGGTTAACACTATTTCAGCTTCGTGATGGGCCGCGTTTGGAAATGAAATGGAATAAAAAAGGGGTTTTTGCTTAGTGTCGTCCTGAGCAAATGACGCAGCGGCAAATAGTAAGGCTGCTGCCAATAGGTAAAACTTCTTCATGTGTCCGAGTTAATCGGAGCTGAAATTACTAAATTAGTTGATTAAGTTGATTGTGTGAATGGTTGATTGAGTTAAATAAAAATCCAACTCAATCAACTTAATCAACCACTTAACTATTCTCAATCATACGTATGGTGCTCAAAATCATACTCGGATTGAGCGGTGATGATGCGTTTTTTGCGGTCGGTATCCACATCGAGGTGATGATCAAATATGCGGTCGGTTGAGGCCATTTCCCGTTCTTTCTCTTTCTCGGCATAATAAATATCCGATTCCGTTACCATATTTAAAGCCACATCGTAAGGCCCTTTTGGCGACATCAGCTTCACAAATACCGGCAAACACTCAAACAGAATAAACAGATACCCAATAAATGAAATAGCCAAATAGGTATCCAAATCGCGGGTGCCATTATCGTTATAAGTTAATTGCCCTAATGCCCAGTTACGGTCGGAGAAACCAGCGACATTAGCCAAGCTATCCAGTTCATGGCCATTGAACATTCGGGTACCGTTCAATCCTTCAAAATCTTTGCGCTGGCTCAGATAATTATCCATCTGGCCTATGTTATCCGTGACAGTTTTTAACCTATCTTCTTTCTCTTGTAAAACCTGTTGTTTCTGCTTGGCGTAAGTGCCGTAGCCGACAATTCCTGAGGTTTGATTGGTTTTATCACCAAAAACTTCCTGGTTCAGCTGGTAGCGGGAACGATTAATATCCTTCTCGAGGGAGTCTTTTTCCTTTTTCAGGTCAGCATTTTTGGTCAGCTCCATTGCATATTTTTGATTATATGCTTTTTGAATGGTATCGATCTTGCGGTTCTGACCTTTAAGATAGGCGGTCTTTAGCTTTTGTCTGATTTCTTTGTCAAAAATTTTCAATTCCAGTGGGCGGGATATCACCACGCCTATCATAATAGCTAATAAAATACGTGGCGAGGCCTGTGCAATCTGTTGGCGGGTGGTGCCTTCCTTGTTGATACTGGATACGATGTACCGGTCCATATTGAATATGGCCAATCCCCACAACATACCGAATAAAATGGCAAATCCTACTGCAAACGGGCTTCCGTTAAAAACAAAATACATGGCATAACCGCCTGACAAAGAGGCGAATAATGCTGTAAAAAATATAGTGGCGCCAATACCTACGTATTTATTATGTTCGATGGGATATTTCTTCAGCGTACCAACATGGGCTCCGGAACAGAACCAAAAAAACCGGGTTATCTTCTTCATCCGTCGATGTAAATTTTATACAAACATATATAAAACGCTCTTATTTAGTGTTTGTTACAAAAGATGTGACTTATTAATTATACAGAAAAAGGCTACATTTGATTTAAATTATTTTTAACACCATGAAAGAAATAAATGTTGAAGAACTGAAGAAAATGATGGATAAAGGCGAAGATTTTCAATTAATTGATGTTCGCGAAGATTTTGAATATGAAATGTCTAACCTGGGTGGACTGTTAATTCCGCTGGGAGGAATATTGATAGAAGCTGAACGGATTGCCAAAGATAAACCCGTAATTGTACAATGCCGCAGCGGTAAACGCAGTGCTGCAGCCATCGCCCAATTAGAGCAAAATTTTGGATTCACCAATTTATACAACCTGCAAGGCGGTATTTTAGCCTGGCAACAGGAAATTGACCCGACTATAGAAGTTTATTGATATGGGCAAAAAAGTAGCGCTGAATGTTTTGTATAACATAGGTATTTTTATTTGCCTCATACTAATATACAAAGGATTTGTAGAGCCGCGATATGAATACGTGGCCGGAGCCCTGTTTATTGGAGCAGTACTTGTAATACTAAAAATACGCCTTCTGAAAGAGGTGCGCAACATGCAGAAAAAACCTTAAAAATTAAAAACCTATGTTTATCGCAATTTTAGGGATCATTATACTCATTGTGGGTATAGTTCTCAAGCGTTCACCTGAGCCAAGTAACCGTTTTGGCGGTATTGTTAACCGCGTTGGCTTGGTTGTTATCGTCATTGGCCTTGCGCTGTCCATGTTCAAGCAGATCGGTGCGGGTGAAGTTGGTGTGCAAACCCTGTTCGGCAAGGTTCAGGGAGGAGTACTAGGCAGCGGCCTGCATATCATAAACCCACTGGTTGAAGTGACCAATTTTGAGACGCGTACACAGAACTATACCATGAGTGGCGTAGAGAATGAAGGTCAAAAATCGGGAGACGATGCCATCAGGGTATTATCTGCTGATGGATTGGAAGTGACTATCGATCTGTCTGTCCTGTACAATGTAAACCCTGAAAAAGCGCCTTATATATTGCAGAACATAGGTATTAATTATGAAGATAAGATCGTGCGCCCGATAACCCGCACGGCTATCCGCGATAACGCGGTAAATTACCAGGCGGTTGATCTGTATTCGACCAAAAGAGCTGAATTCCAGGCAAGGATCAACCAAACCATTACCAAAAGCTTTGAGAAGAACGGCCTGCAAGTACAGCAGATATTGGTACGCAATATATCGTTGCCTGCATCGGTAAAAGCAAGTATCGAGTCTAAGATTCAGGCAGAGCAGGATGCACAAAAAATGCAATTTGTATTGCAGAAGGAGCGCCAGGAAGCCGACCGTAAACGCGTGGAGGCGCAGGGTATTGCCGATTACCAGAAGATCATTTCTCAGAGCTTATCCGACAGGCAATTACAATACGAGAGCATAAAAGCTCAAAAAGAAATTGCACTTTCACAAAATGCAAAGGTGATCATTATTGGCAATGGCAAGGGGAACCCGATCATGCTGAGTGATAAATAAGAATTGACACGAATTTTTCGAATTGGGGCGAATTGCACGAATTGATTTTTGGCGAAGAGTTCATACATAATTAAATTTTAATGAAGAAATATATTGTAGCTTTTTTAATGATCCTGGGATCGGTTTCAGGCTTCGCGCAGAAACCGCATACGGCAAAGGATTTGCTGGGCAAATGGGAGGGAAAAGATTCCAACAGTGAAGTTGGCGGGTTGTTTTTCCTGAAAAATAATAAGGCAATTCTAACCGCCCGCGGCAGCTATTCGCCCGCAATGAATTATACTACCGATTTTACCACTAACCCGGTCAAAATAGACCTGGTGGTTCAAAACCCCAAGGGTCGTATTAATATACAAGGCTTGTTACAGTTTATTGATAATAATACCATCAAGTTCCAGTTATTCCCCGGTGGTAACCGGCCGGGCAATTTTGATCCTTTATATCCGCAGAATATTGTGATATTGAAGCGGGGAGGGAGTTAATTTATGACCAAATAGCGAGGTGTTATCCTTTGTTTGTATAGGATTGTTTTAAAAGTGAATAAGGAATAAATTTAAAGCAAACCAACGTGAGCGTGTTCGAAAGGTAAAAGGCAGCAGTTTTTTGATGATCATAACAGTGCCAATGTAGTCAATAACACCAGTATGCCCAAAAGTGTTCGTTCACACGCGCATGAAC
>JAFDZM010000098.1 GCA_018266915.1 Bacteroidota bacterium
CTTGATCCAAAAGTAACCAAAAGATCAAGACAGAAAAAAGCTTCAGCCCGCTCTGTCGGTTCTTTACGCTTTCTCCGTGCTGCGCACATTGCAAAAGCTAAACCGTCATTCACGCCATACTCCCGGCCCGCTTTTCTGTCAACCCAGCACTCTTTTCGTACAGGTTCATTTATAGAGAACATAGTATCAAATGAAACCCGTCAACAGACCGGCTTCAGGCGAAATCAATCAAAACATGGTGGCCTTTGTGGTGGAAAGGGCAGCAAACTTTGCCGAAGCGAGGGACTGGCGGGAACGCTAGTGGCGCAAAGTATTGCAGCCCGTGGTTTTGATTGATTGCAGGGCGAAGGCCTGTGCGCAAAGAAGCAAGTGTCTGTTGACTTGATTTTTGGTTACTTTGTATCAAGACAAAGTAACAGCCACCCGCGGCAATTGAGCGGGCCTACATACCAATTGAAACTCTAATTATCTTTTCTCATCATACACCCCAAACTCTGCAATCGAAGCCTGGTGATCTGATTTCAAAATCCGCATACGCACTTTACTTCCAATAACACGATCAAAGCGATTAACCTTTACACGTTTCTCATTGGTACCATCAAATACGGGTTTCCATGCGCCGTCGTGATAGTACTCCAATACGTAATTACTGATGTTTGGCTTTTCTTCGGTAATGGCAATGGTGTTAAAAGTAGTTTCTTTTTTGAAATCGATCTCATACCATGGTTTATCAACGGTTGTGTTTGAAATCCACGACGTAGTAAAATCATCATCATTAGCAAAATCCATAATGTTCATATCGTCACTCCAGCTTGAATTGCTTGGTTGATGCTTTGCCAGGTTATGCGAAATGATTGGTGCATCCAGCTTCGGCAACGGCGCTTCCGGACCTGCATTTTTCCAAAGCTCTCCTATTTTCTTTAATGTAACCAATGCATTATCATCAAACTGGCCTTCTCGATTTGGTGCTACATTGAGAATAAAGTTGCAGTTTACATTATTCAACGGAACAATATCTTCATTCACCAACTTAGCAGCATCCTTGGTTGCCTCATTCGGAAATGATGTTTTCCAGAACCAACTTCCTTGGATTGGCAGACAAGCCAATGACGGCATGGTATTGTGCTCTTTTGATACGCGCTGACCTGCTCCCATCTCATAAGTTTTGATGTCAGTGTAGAACATTCCCTCTGGCGGATATTTAGCACCGTTCAGATCCATAAGCACACAATTAGGTTGCAGCTTTTTTACTAAAGTGTATATCTCTTCAAAAGGAACATCGTCATAACTAATCCTCGACCATGGCGCATCCCAGCCATCAATGATCAAGGCTTCTATCGGACCGTAATTGATTAGCAACTCAGTCAATTGTCCTTTGATCATTTGTATATCTGCAGGAGTGATGGAATTCGGTCGAAGCTTATGGTGCGTATCCAGGATGGAGTAATACAGCATCACTTTCAGTCCGTTCTTCCTGAACGCATCTACAAACTGTCGCACAATGTCCTTTTTGTAAGGGCTATGCATCACATTATAATCCGTAGTCTTGGTATCCCAGATACAAAAGCCACTATGATGCTTTGTAGTTAAGCAGCCGTAAGTCATATTAGCCGATTTTGCCGCCTTTGCCCATTGGTCACAATCCAATTTGGTTGGATTGAAGATGGAAGGCGATGCTTCCGGGTCGGCCCAATCCTGGTTCATATAGGTTGGGATGTTAAAGTGGATAAACATCCCGAAACGCAGGTCAACAAATTGCTGTTGTAATTGGGCTAATGGCTTTTGCTGAGCTTTGGCAGCGAAAGAGCTAAGTACAATTACTAAGTAGAGTATTATATTTCTTTTCATAGTCCGTTGATAAAATTCCCCTCTTGAGAGGGGGCGCGTTTGGTCTGTGAATTGGCAGGGGTGTGTTTCTACGCCATTCTGAAGCCGCCCTGCCCCTCTCAAGAGGGGAATTATTATTACTTGTGCTTTGACGACATAAAGAACGTCACTTCACCGCCATTCATAATGTCCTTATGAGATAAAAATAATCCGTTCAGCGGTTTCCCATTCAACTCAATCTTTTGAATGTACACATTCTTATCCCCCTGGTTCTTTACGTTGATAGTAAACGTTTTGCCATTATCCAAATTAATCACCGCTTTATTCATCGCCGGGCTACCTATCGCATATTGATCCGATCCCGGAGCTACGGGATAAAAGCCCAGCGTACTGAAGATATACCAGGCGCTCATTTGGCCGGTATCATCGTTACCACCCAAGCCATCAGGAGCCGGTTTGTATTGCGCCTTCAATATCATGCGGATCTTTTCCTGCGTTTTCCAGGGCTTGTCGGTCCAATCGTACAGGTAAGCTACGTGGTGCGATGGCTCGTTACCGTGCACATAGTTGCCGATGATACCGTCGCGGGTGATGTCTTCTGTTTCGGCAAAGTATTTATCCGGCAGGTTATAGCTAAAAAGGCTATCGATATAAGTTACAAACCTTTTGTTGCCACCCATCACTTTGATCAGTCCGGCAGGGTCATGCGGAACATACAGGGTATAGTTCCAGGCGTTACCCTCAATAAAGCCTTGTCCGATGGTTGTAAAAGGATCAAACTTCTTACGGAAAGTGCCATCCATCAGCCTGGGATGCATAAAGCCCGATTTAGGATCGTATACATTCTTCCAGTTTTGCGAACGCTTGATAAACTCATCATAAATATCCTGTTTACCCAGCTTTTTGGCTAACTGCGCTATGCACCAGTCGTCATAGGCGTATTCCTGGGTGGATGATACCGAGTTACCATTCTTTTCGTCCGGGATGTATCCCATATCTATATAATAGCCTATCCCCGCATAATCGCGGTGACGGGCGGTGGCTACGCAAGCCTCTAAAGCTTTGTTGGCATCAAAAGGCGCATTACCTTTAATCACAGCATCAGCTAAAACTGATACACTATGATAGCCGCTCATACACCAGTTCTCGTTAGCCGAGTTGCTCCATATCGGCAGCATGTGCTCCGGACTTTGTTCATAATGGGCGATCATGCTTTGCACCATGTCGGCATTCCGTTTTGGTTCGATGATATTGAACAGCGGGTGCAGTGCGCGGTGCGTATCCCATAAGGAGAAAGTAGTATAATTAGTAAAACCTTCTGCTTTATGTACGTTCTGATCCAGACCTTTATACTGCCCGTCAACATCCATATAAATAGTTGGGTTGATCATGGCGTGGTACATCGAGGTATAAAAATTCTCTTTTTCTTCCTGGCTGCCTTCTATCTCAATTTTGTGTAATTCTTTTTCCCATTGGGCTTGCCCGTTAGCTTTTACCTTTTCAAAATCCCATCCCGGGCATTCGGCCTGCATATTGGCCATTGCACCGTCCATGCTTACAGGCGACAAAGCCATTTTTATTTTGACCTTTTCGCCTTCATTGGTCTTGAAATCGAAGTAAGCCCTCAACTGTCTGCCTGCTGCCTCAGGGAAGTTGGGTGTACGATTAAACTGTCCCCAAAAACCGCCGTAAACTTCGCGCTTATCATATTTCTTATATCCATGTGCGATGAACGGCTTGCTGAATTTCATGGCGAAATACAGTGTACGGGTGCGTGCCCAACCATTGGTTGAGCGGTAGCCGATTACAGTAGAATCATTCACCACCCTTAAGTACGTCCAAACATTTTTATCGGGATAATTATAAATACCAGCCATCAGGTCGAGCACGATATGCGCATTGTCTGATTTCGGGAAGGTATATTGATGAAAGCCCACACGGGTAGTAGTGGTCATTTCGGCCAGGATGTTATAATCATCCAGTTTTACTTTATAGTAATTGGCCTCGCTTACCTCATTAGCATGTGAGAACGCCGAACGATATCCACTACCGGGTTTATCTGCCGTTCCGGGATTGAGTTTGAGTGCACCTACTGTAGGCATCACCAAAAAATCGCCCAAATCAGAGTGCCCTGTACCGCTGAAATGCGTATGACTAAAGCCAACGATCGTTTTATCGTCATACTGATACCCTGCACAGTAGCTGTATACTTTGGGGTTATAATGCCCGTCGAACTCGTAACCTACCGTATCGGTTTCGGGGCTTAGCTGCACCATTCCAAAAGGCACCGTTGCGCCCGGGAATACATGGCCCATGCGCTGCGTACCGAATATCGGGTGCACATATTGAATTAAATTATCGGATTTTTTTGTTTGCGCCAATGCCAGGATGGGCAGGGCGGCTATTATTGAGAAGAATAACCGTTTCATTACGCCAAATATAACACGATTGTGGGATTATAAGGATTATTGGCGGATTTGGATGTGCATTATAAATTACAATTAATGTGTCTCAGCGGTGGACTATTCTTCTTCCTTAACCTCATCAATTTTTTTCACAAACTCATAAATTATTAGTTCTTGACGAGTTGAATAATATTTGTATTGAAGAAATACCCTAAGCTCTCCATTATAAAATGCGTAGTATCCATTATATTGATCGTATTTTATAGGTTTACCTAATTTACTATTGTTCAAGCCAGTACACTGACCGCATAAATCAGTTTTTGATAAAAAATTTATTGAAAACTCAGAATCTTCAAAGTCTATCGACAAGGATAAATTCGACTCATTCATTTTAACATTATGTAAATTATTTTTCAGAAGATAACCGCTAAAGTCGAGCGTCGTCTTTAGTGTAATCGACTCCACTAGAGATTTGTGAAAAAACTCCAAAAAACCCTTGGTAAGTGTACTGTTTTTAGAGATTTGTTCATTTTTTGAATCCTCATCTTTGATGTTCTGTTCTAACTGATCGAAAGATTTCCAAACATTAGAATTTATATCTAAAAAGTTAGATTTAATATTATTTAAAATTTGCTTAGCATCTTCGGTAAAACCAACTTTCAAATAATTATTTGCCAAATTTGACCCTGCTAAAGAATTCCCTTTTTCGTAGGCTTTGAAAAATTGCAACATCGACTTGTTTTTTAATCCAATTTTTCCGTAGGCAACTCCTAAATTATTAATTGCATTACTTTCATCTGGACCCAACTTTATCCTTAATTCATATTGTTGTAATGATAATTCTTCTAAATCAATTTCATCAAGTTGATAAGCTAAATCAAATATTAGGCTCTTGTCGTTTGATATAAATTCATTTGCTTTTAATAAACATACTATTGATTCAAAAATCCTTTTGTTTTTATAATATAAGTCAGCTATTTTTTTTAGCAGCCTAAATTTACTCTTGAAATCAATTTCATCATTCATTTCACCAAAACACAAACTTATGTAGTCCATCCAGCGACCGCTTTTCTCAAAAGATTCTGAGATTCCTAATAAAATTTGGACCTTTAAATCATTTAGTTTACTGTCTTTTGCTTCCTGAAGAGCATTTAATGCAAGTGATATTGCCAATTCATACTGTTGACTGTATTCATGGCATAAAGCTATATAATAGTCAATTCGAACTTTTGTAATTATTATTTCACTCTTTTGCTTAATACCTTCAAGTTCGACTATTGCATCAGTGAACCCATGTATGTATCTGTAATAGTGATATATACTTAGATTTTCTTCCCGTTCACTTTGATTAGTTATTTTGGATTGGATATTTTCAAAGGCTATTTTTGCGTCATTACTTTTGTTGTCCTTTATTAGTTTATATACATCAAACATCGAATACTCCTCGGATATGTTCGTTGATGTAATGTTTTTATCCTCAGCCTCCATCTCAACATCTATGCTCGTTGAGTTTATAGTTTTAAGTTGCGATTCATCATTTGATTTAGCTATAATATCTTCCTGAACAATTTCGATAGAGGCGCCCGCAACTCCGCCTTTAATCGATTTGGTTCTACTTAAGAATTTATCAATTTTCTTTCGATATAGGAGAAATATACCAACAAGAACTATTATTAGAATTAGTGGCCATTGGCCTCCTACAGCATTAATATATTTAATATTTATTTCATTATCTTTTTCTTTTTGAAGAGTCTTGATTCTATTAACCAGTGAATCATTAATTTTTTTGAGATTAGTGTCTCTATGAATCTGTCTTAATTTACTACTATCAGAAATCCCATTCATACTAATAAATTGTTTAAGGTAAGGATTAGATAAATCTAAATATTTTTTTGAACTAATTAGAGCATCCTAAAACTGCTGGCTCGTTTTTGATATTCTTTCGAATAATTTAATGCATTGGAATCCAGTTGTGAAATTAAATCAAGCCAATGCGTTAATCTTCAAAACAATGGTTCGGCCAATAACCGCACCAGGTAAAAACACTCTTTCCAGCCAACAATATAAACGTAGTTTTACTATTGATTATCAATTATTTATATTATAATTTTATACTACCTACCCCGCCTGGTTAATTATTAACTTCTTAAACCCTTTGTGTTATGAAAAAGTTGATCTTATTAGCTTTGTGCCTTTGTTTTCTCTCTGCATCCGCACAAGTAAAACTACCCGAAACCAAAACCGTCGACAGCACCAATACCTACTTTGGTGTCACGTACAAAGACCCTTACCGATGGCTGGAGCATATTAAAGATTCATCCGTTGTAAACTGGTTTAAACAGCAGGCGGATTACAGCAAGTTTACCCTAAATAATATTTCTGGTCGCGACGAACTGATAGCCGAATGGAAAAAGCTGGACAAACTGCAGCCGGCAAAAATCAACGAGCGCACCTACATGAAAGGCCGTATATTTTACCGCAAAACCACACCCGGCGAAAAGGTTGGCAAATTATACTACCGTGAAGGGATGAATGGCGCCGAGCAATTATTATTTGATCCGCTGACGTATATCAAGGGAAAAACATTGTCGATCCAAAACTTCTCACCCAGCTTTGACGCCAAATTCGTAGCTATCTCTTATACCGAAGGAGGTGGAGAAATTGGCACAGTGAAAATTATGGACGTTGCCACCAAAAAGTTCCTGAAAGATAAAATGTACCCTACTATGGGTGTTGAAGGGTGGAGCTTTGATAATAAGTCGGTTTTATATTTATGGATAAAGAGCGCCGATAATAAGGATCCTTTGGCCCGCCTGAACCCGAAAACCAAACTGCACAAGATTGGCAATGCAGGAACTGCCTCTGATATTGATTTTTTCAGCAATGGTAGTTATCCTGAACTAAAAATCCCCTCTAAAGCATACCCTTATGTTTACACTACCAATGATAACAAGAACTATGTTTTTGCCGGCATAGGCACGGTTGAGAATGAGATGCAATTATATTATGCACCTATCTCGCAATTTTATTCGGGCAAGATCCAATGGAAACCGCTTTGTACAAAAGAAGATAAATTGGTGCGTGGCTTTGAATTAGTGGGCGATAAGGCGTTTGCCATAACCTCTAAGGGCGCTAAAAATTATAAGCTGATAGCAACCGATCTCAAAAACCCCGACTGGAACAACGCCCAAACAATTGCTGAAGAAAAAACAGATCAAACCCTGGAAGCGATTACACATTGCAAGGATTATGTATTCATTACCTACAGCGATGGCATCAATAGTCATGTGGCCAAATACGAAGTGGCTACCGGCAAAACCTCCGAACTCAAATTACCTTTCTCGGGCACAGCCTATCCTTTCTGTATTAATAATACCACAAATGACTGTACAGTCGGTATTACTTCGTGGATAAAGCCTAATACCGAATTTGATTTTAATGCGAAAGCAGAGATATATAAACCGGGTGCATTTAATAAGGCGCCGGTATTTCCTGCTGAATATAAAAATTTAGAAGTGAAAGAAGTGGAAGTGAAAGGTCACGACGGGGCAATGATACCGCTCTCCATCATCTACAAAAAAGGAACCAAGCTGGATGGCAATAATGTTTGCCTGATGGATGGTTACGGCGCATACGGCATCAGCATGACGCCCTATTTTGATTATGTTGAAACCGGATTAGCCACTAAAGGTGTTGTCATTGCTTATCCGCATGTAAGGGGCGGCAGCGAAAAAGGTGAAACCTGGTACAAAGCAGGCTATAAAACTACCAAGCCCAACACCTGGAAAGACTTTAACAGCTGCGCTGAATACCTGATAGCGCAGGGCTATACCAGTCCGGCAAGATTAGCCGGATCGGGCACCAGCGCCGGAGGTATTTTGATAAGCCGTGCCATCACCGAGCGTCCTGATCTGTACGCGGCTGCAATTTGTAACGTAGGTTGCGCCAACGCAATGCGTCTGGAATTTAGTGCAAACGGGCCGGTAAACATCCCTGAGTTTGGCACGGTGAAAGACAGTGTAGAATGTAAAGCGCTGTATGAAATGGACGGCATGCAACATGTGGTATATGGAACTAAATACCCGGCAGTTATCTGCGTTACCGGGTGGAACGACCCGCGTGTAGTGCCATGGGAACCGGGGAAATTTGCTGCCGCTTTACAGAACGCATCAGCATCCCGCAAGCCGGTAATACTCAAAGTAAATTATGACGACGGCCATTTTACAGAAGATAAAAGCGTCACCTTCGCCAATTTTGCCGATCAGTTCGCTTTTGTGCTGTGGCAATGCGGTCACCCGGATTTTCAGTTGAAGGGTGACAGGAGTGCGAGTGTGAATAAGTGATGATCTTAGAAAATGTCATTGCGAGGCGCAAGACGGGTGGTGTGAGTCGCGCAACGAAGCAATCGCATGCTATACAGGGCGAAGATGCATAGTTCGCGATTGCTTCTTCACCATACAGTCCGTTCATCGCAATGACACAATTGATATCCGTAGTGATAGTCCAAAAAATTTCAGCATCTCTCCCCACACCAGGGAGAGATTTTTTATGCTCCACCACATCCTGCCAAAAAGACATTTTGTAACAACGGTATGTGTTTTGAGATCAAAATAGTAAATTCAACCTTTAATAAGAACATAAAAAAATGAAAACATCCTACATTGTTATAATTGTAATCGTCATTATCCTGTTTATTGGTGGCTGTGGCTGCGTCTCAAGTTACAATGGGATTGTAAGCCTTGATCAGAACGCACAGTCGAAATGGGGGACTGTTCAGACCGACTATCAACGCCGTGCCGACCTTGTTCCGAACCTGGTTGCTACCGTAAAAGGTGTTGCCAATTTTGAAAAAAGCACTTTAGTTGACGTAACCAACGCACGTGCCAGAGCTACCTCTATCCAGGTTGACCCCAGCAAACTGACTCCTGAAAACATCCAGAAATACCAGGCTGCACAAGGTCAATTAAGCAGTGCATTAAGCCGTTTGCTGGTTGCTTCAGAGCGTTATCCTGAACTTAAGGCAACTGAAAATTTCAGTGGCTTACAGGCTCAGCTTGAAGGCACCGAAAACCGCATTGCTGTTGCAAGACGCGATTTTAACGAAGCGGTTCAGGCATATAACACCAGGATCAAATCATTCCCGACAAATTTTATTGCCAGGATGGGCGGCTTTACCGAGAAAGGTTATTTCCAGGCAGATGCCGCTGCTGAAAACGCACCAAAAGTTCAGTTTTAATTTAATGAGTGAATGACTGAATTAGTGAATGAGTGAGTTACAAAACCATTCACTAATTCATTCATTCGCTAATTCACTAATTCAACAACACATGCCTATATTTAATGAGGAAGAACAACTGCGTATCCGCAGGGCTATAGAGGATGCCGAGAGGCATACTTCGGGCCAGATACGTGTTTGCATCGAAAAAAACTGCAACGAAGAGGTGCTTGACCGTGCTGCCAAATATTTCCATCAGTTGGACATGCACAAAACCAAACTTCGCAATGGCGTATTGATCTATGTGGCTACAGTCGACCGCAAGTTTGCAATCATTGGCGATCGCGGTATCAACAAAACTGTTCCGGCGAACTTCTGGGACGATGCCAAAGAGGATATGTTAAACCATTTTAAATATGGCGACGTGGTTGAAGGCATAGTTACCGGGCTCAAAATAGCCGGCGATCATCTGCAAAAATACTTCCCGCATGAGGCTAACGCCACCAATGAATTGTCTGACGATATAGCCTTTATGGATGGCGAATAAAATTTAAGATCATGTTCAAGAAACTAATACTGTTTTTCTGTTTAACGCTGTGTACACTGTTTACTTTTGCGCAACAACTGCCGGAGAAATCAAATACACTGGTTACAGATTATACCAACACACTTTCGGATGCTGAACAGCAGCAACTGGAGCACAAATTGGTTGCCTTTGACGATTCCACCTCTACCCAAATAGCGGTAGTGATCCTGAAATCGGTTGGCGATTATGACATCAATGACTATGCCCAACGATTGGGCCGCGCGTGGGGGATCGGCCAGAAAAGTAAAAACAATGGCGTTATTGTCCTGGTAGCCATAGGCGACCGCAAAGTGGCCATCCAGACCGGCTATGGCGTGGAGGCAGTATTGCCCGACATTACAACCCACGAAATCATTCAAAATGATATCAGGCCAAACTTCAAGGCAGGCAACTATTATGCAGGTCTTGATGCAGGTACAACCGATATCATGAAATACGTCAAGGGTGAATATAAATCACCCAAAAAAGCACAGCCGGACCAGGGTAAAAACATTGGCGGCAGCGCTGCTATACTCATTGTTATTGTTGTGGTGATACTGATCATTATTTTCCGCAACCGCGGTGGTGGCGGCCATATCATTGACAGTCGTGGTGGCGCAAGTCCTTTCTGGTGGTTCCTGGGTGGTGCTTTGCTTGGTCGCGGTAGTGGCGGCTGGGGAGGTTTCTCCGGCGGAAACGATGGTGGTAGCTGGGGTGGTGGCGGAGATAGCGGAGGCGGCTTCGGTGGTTTCGGAGGCGGAGACTTTGGCGGCGGCGGATCAAGCGGAAGTTGGTGAGTTTTAATTAGTGATTGAGTGAGTTAGTGAATGAGTGATTTTTAGAAAGGTTAATTATAATTTACCTTGTAATTTTTCTAATCTTGCCATTCACTAATTCACTAATTGAACCAAATGAAAGATCTTACCTGGAAAAAGCTTTCCTCTCACTATATACATAAAGGCCCATGGGCTACGTTGCGGACTGATAAGTGCGTGATGCCCAGCGGCCACGTGGTTGAAGATTACTATGTACTTGAATATAGCAACTGGGTAAATGCAGTGGCTATTACAGAAGATAATAAAGTACTGATGGTGCACCAGTACCGCCATGCGGCTGAGATTGTTTCACTGGAGATTCCCGGCGGTGTAATTGATCCGGGGGAACAACCACAACAGGCAATGCGCCGTGAGCTGCTGGAGGAGACTGGTTACCAGTTTGATGATTTTGAGTTGCTTTCGGTTGTTTATGCTAACCCCTCTACAGCTAATAATCACACCTATTGCTACCTGGCCAGGGGCGGCAAAAAAGTTCAAGAACAACACCTGGATGAGCAGGAGGAAATTGTAGTTGAGCAATTCACCTTAGCCGAAATAAAAGACCTATTGCTAAACAATAAAATAGCCCAGTCATTACATTGTACCGGGCTATTTTATGCATTGATGAGATTAGGTGAGCTTTAATCAGCTTTTTTGCGGGTATTTGTTCTTCAGGTATTTTAATATCTCAGGGAAGAACTCTGCAAAATCCTTGTATTTGTCGCTTTGCATGTAATTGTCATAAATGAAGGGCACGAGGTCTTCCACATAAATAAAATCGCTACCTATCTCGCGTGCCTGCTGACGTTTAAATGCGCGTTCGCTGCGATATTTTTTATACAATACTGCCGAGATCGATCTTACCATATTCTCATCAAAGCAATATGCCCAGGTATCGATATTATTGCGCTTCATACCAATATCATCCTTGTTGAACAGGTAAGATAATTCATCAATCTGCTGTTTATATTTTTGAAGGAGCTGATTGATATACACATGGCTGCCCTCATGCCAAACCAGGTTATCAAAATCTTTAAACTCAAAATACGGGTCTTTTTGAGTATTGCCATCCTGATTAAAATAGCCGGTATTATAAACCAGCCAATCAGAGAACTGCGGATTGAGTGTTTTGGTCATAATGGCATGCGAACCCCAGCTATTCAGCGGGTCGATGCAGATATACCAGTGTACATCCGAATTGTAGCGATAGAAACCCTGTAGCTTTTTAATCAGTTTATCTGAATCGACTTTCGCCTTCAGGTCATCGCCCCATTGATCATAACGTGCCTTATGCTTCTGATAGAAATCCCAGAATTTGGTGTCATAAAAAAAGTCTTTACACAGCCTAATATACTCCAGCACATTTTCCTTACCGTACATTTTGTACCACTGTAAATCCACCGGTTCATAAATTTTGATATTGGGGAAATCACTCATGCACCACCCTAACTCTACAAGGTCAGTATAGGTTTTATCAAATGAGATCACCTTTTTCACCGCCGGGTGGTCTTTGTATTTACCAAAATATTCCAGCGCTTCCTTGCTGTAAGCTGAAGGGTTGGGCTGAGGGTATTTATTACCCAGTATCTGGATTATGGTAAACAACTCCACGCCGGGATGAACGGTTACCTTGAGCTGATCCTGGCAAAAAGCGGGTAAGGGGAGCAGTATTATTAGCAAAATGTAGATTGTCTTTTTCATTGTGATTGTGATTTTATATAAAAGTCAGATCAGGACATCGCTTTAAAAGAACGCGATTGACGAATGACCTTTTATTGATGACGAAATCTGTATTGGGTCAAAAAACGGTTTCGTCACTAAAAATTGGCAGTTCGTACATTTTATAACTAGCACATTAAAATGCTGTGTATATTTAATGAATGAAGCGCAAACTGGTCATATATCTGCATATTGCGATTTGGAGTTTAATGCTGTTGAGCGATATATGGTCGTCTTATTCAAGAAACCTTACCACTCCAGATCGCGCTGCGGGCATACTTTCTTTTGCCAAAATTGTCATTATACAGACTGGCTATATCGCAATTCCCATTTTCTGTTTCTATTTTGCTTACTACTTTGTAGCGCCGCAATTATTTGTTGCCAGGAAATATTTTAAGGCTATACTGCTATTTCTGCTTACCATAGTTGGGGCGGTGGTTTTGAGGTACTCGATGGAGTATTTTTTCTTCCTCCCGGTATTGGGGTTTGACAATTATCGAGGGCACCCCTGGCCTGCTCAAGACTTTATAGAAAATGTGTTTTGGTATTATTTCCCGAAGTACTTTATATATGGACTAATGTATTTCTTTGCCGAAAGTTGGTATAAAACCAAGCAGCTGCAGCAGGAGCTTCAAAAGGAGAAGTCGACAGCTGAGCTTGCCTTCCTGAGGTCACAACTCAACCCGCATTTTTTATTCAATACACTGAACGATATTTACTCCCTTACTTACCAAAAATCAGATCAGGCGCCGGAAGCCGTATTAAAACTATCAGAACTTTTGCGCTACATGCTTCGCGAAGGAACAGAAGATTTTATGCCGCTGGTGCAGGAAATACAATACCTGGAAACGCTTATCAAACTACAACTCATCAGTGCCAAGGGGAATGCCTATGTACAAATGGACGCTGACGGTGCATTTGGTGAATATACCGTGGCCTCCCTCCTTTTTGTATCCTTTGTAGAAAACGCCTTTAAGCACGGCGTATTAAATGACCCTTCGAACCCGGTTAGTATAAAATTGGTAACAGGTGATGGGAATATTTCTTTCTCCGTTACTAATAAAAAGAACCAGGGCCAAAAGGATAAAACCGGTGGTATAGGTCTGAACAATGTCCGCCGAAGATTGGAGCTCATGTACCCAGACAGGCACCAGTTGAAGATTGTTGATGATGAAGATCATTATAACGTTAATCTGCTACTGAAAACCGCATGAGTATCCGCTGCCTGATCATTGACGACAAACCCCTGGCTATTGACATACTGGCGGATTATACGCGAAAAGTCTCGTTCCTGGAGCTTGTAGGATCGACCACTAATCCGATAGAAGGCGTATCTATCATCCGCGAAAAAAACATTGACCTGATTTTCCTTGATATACAAATGCCTGAGCTGACCGGCCTGCAGTTTATGAAGATCGCTGGCAAGCAATGCAAGGTTATATTGACCACTGCCTATTCCAAATATGCACTCGACGGCTTTGAGCATGACGTGATCGACTACCTACTTAAACCCATCGCCTTTGACCGGTTTTACCGCGCCGCGGAAAAGGCTAAGCAAATTATCAGCAAACCAGCAGACAAAGGCATTCAACCTAATATTGAAATCAGTCCTGAATATCTTTTCGTAAAAACAGAGCACCGCATTCAAAAGGTCAACCTAAAAGATATACTGTTTATTGAAGGCCTGCAGAACTATATCTCCATCCAAACGCCCAACGAGCGCGTACTTAGCCTGCAAACATTGAAAAAGATCGAAGAGTCACTTCCTCTGAAGGACTTTATGAGAGTGCATAAATCATACATTGTTGCCTTGCGGCATATTTCAGCAATTGAGCGCAGCCGGATATTTATTGAAGATAGCGTTATTCCGGTGGGTGATAATTATAGGGAGGGTTTCTATGGGATTGTGGATAAGGGATAAAACAAAAAACGCCATTGCTTTCACAATGGCGTTTTCAATATTACTTGAGTCGATTACGACATTTTTAGCTTTTTCTGAATATCCGCTACATAGCCTTTAAATTTCTTATCGGTATCGATCAGGTCTTCTACTGTCTGGCATGCATAAATCACTGTTGAGTGGTCGCGGCCACCGAAGAAGCTGCCGATTGATTTTAGCGAGCTCTTGGTATGTGCCTTTGCCAAATACATCGAAATCTGACGGGCCTGAACAATCTCGCGTTTGCGGGTTTGAGATTTCACCATTTCTATAGGCACCTCAAAATACTCGCACACCAAGCTCTGGATATATTCCATCGAAATTTCTTTTGAAGAATTTTTTACAAAGTTTTTCAGCATCTGTTTCGCCAGGTTCAGGTCAATCTCCTTGCGATTAAGGGTTGACTGAGCCAGCAGGGATACCATAGCGCCTTCCAGTTCGCGTACGTTGTTATCAATGTTGTGAGCTACATATTCCACCACATCATTTGATAAATCGATACCGTCCTGGTATATCTTATTTTTAAGGATCGCCATGCGGGTCTCCAGGTCTGGAACCTGCAAATCAGCTGATAATCCCCATTTAAAGCGTGATAATAGGCGTTCTTCCAAACCTGCCAGGTCTTTAGGCGCTTTGTCTGATGTAATGATCAGCTGTTTGCCCGACTGATGCAGGTGATTGAAAATGTGGAAGAAGAAATCCTGTGTTTTTTCTTTACCGGCAAAGTTGTGCACATCATCCATGATCAGCACGTCAATGGCCTGGTAAAAGTTTACAAAGTCGTTAATGTTATTGTGCTTAAGTGCATCCACAAATTGCTGGGTGAACTTTTCGCAGGATACGTACAGCACCAGTTTATCCGGTAGCTTTACGCGAATTTCGTTTCCTATAGCTTGCGCCAGGTGAGTTTTACCTAAACCAACGCCACCGTAGATCATCAATGGGTTGAACGAGGTACCGCCCGGTTTTGCTGCTACGGCATAACCTGCTGATCGGGCCAAACGATTGCAATCACCTTCTACAAAATTCTCGAAGGTGTAGTTTGGATTCAGTTGCGGATCTACATTCAGTTTTTTCAAGCCTGGTATCACAAAAGGATTTTTGATGTCCTTATTAATTGATATAGGAACAGGCATGGATTGATTTTTCGTTTCGGCACCATTGCCGGTCGACGGCATATTGGTGGTGTACGGTTTACTCGATGATTGCTCTACTACAATATTGTATTCGAGGCGTCCTTCTTCTCCAAGCTGCTTCTTTATAGTTTTACGCAGCAGACCTACATAATGTTCTTCCAGCCACTCGTAGAAGAACAAACTTGGCACTTGTATCGTCAGGACGCTTCCTTCCATGCGCAAGGCCTTGATTGGTTCGAACCAAGTCTTATAGCTCTGCGCCGGGATATTGTCTTTAATGATTTGAAGGCAGCTATTCCAAACGTTTGTACAAGTTTTATCCATATATATTTTATTAAAATCTTGATTTTCACCCCCTCAGCGACACATCAAAAGGGGCTGTTACGGAACATCGAATATTCAAAAAAAAACCTTATTAAAAAATTAAATTTTAAAATTTTGTCTAACTATTTCATCTTTAATTAACACTTAACATTGCATATTTTTTAAAGAAAAAACTTATATTCTGCACATTTCGTAGAATATTGCTTTTCCGCACTGTTAAGGCATTTTTTCAATTTTTGCCACGCAACTCACGTACTTTATTAACATTTGTTTATACTGTTTACGTTAACAGATACTTAATTGTTTGGCAAAAAATACAGGATAATAACAATCGTTAAAATCTCATTTCAACAAGATAATAATTTTTTCTGAAAAACAACAATCAGATGTTTATCTGATATAATACAGCGATTCCAGCCCAATTGTTCAGTATTCGCCGAAAACAGCCCGGAGTGCATTGGCTATTTCACCCAGTGTGACATAGTTTTCTACGGCTGTTAGTATATAAGGCATCAGGTTGGATGACCCTTTTGCAGCTTCGCCTAATTTCTGAAGGGAATCCTGTACAGCTTTATTATCCCGCGAAGCTTTGAGCGCATTAATTTTATCGATCTGAGTTCTTCGGATGGAATCATCCACCCGGAAAATATTCTCAGCAGGTGCTTCTTCCTGTACAAAGCGGTTAACACCAACGATAACCCGCTCACCACTTTCAATCTCGTTCTGGTATTCGTATGCCGACCGGGCAATTTCCTGCTGGATGTAATCCTGTTCAATAGCTTTCACCGCGCCACCCATGACGTCTATCTTATCAATATATAATTGTGCAGCTTTTTCCAGTTCATTGGTCAGCTCTTCTATAAAAAAGGAACCTGCCATCGGATCTACCGTATCCGTCACCCCACTTTCAAAAGCGATGATCTGTTGGGTACGCAAAGCAATTTTTGCTGCAGCTTCGGTGGGTAATGACAAAGCCTCATCATAACCATTGGTGTGCAATGATTGCGTTCCGCCTAACACCGCTGCCAAAGCTTGGTTGCTTACACGCACTATATTATTCATCGGCTGCTGAGCCGTCAGGGTTGAGCCTCCGGTTTGGGTATGAAAGCGAAGTTTTTGTGCGCCTGGATCAGTTGCTCCCAGTTCTTTGGTAATATGTGCCCACATCCGGCGTGCTGCCCTGAATTTGGCTATTTCCTCGAAGAAATTATTGTGGCAATTAAAAAAGAACGATAATCTTTTTGCAAATACATTGATATCCAATCCCTTATTTAACGCAGCCTGTAAATAGGCTTTGCCATTGGCTAAAGTAAAGGCCAGTTCCTGCACCGCAGTTGAGCCTGCTTCACGGATATGATAGCCTGAAATAGAAATGGTATTCCACTTAGGCACTTCCTTGCTGCAATATTCAAACACATCAGTAATTAGCCGCATAGACGGACCAGGCGGATAAATATAAGTGCCCCGCGCGGCATATTCCTTTAATATATCGTTCTGGATGGTTCCGGATAGTTGCTTCAAATCGGCACCCTGCTTTTTTGCTAACGCGATATACATCGCCAGCAAAATAGAAGCGGTGGCATTGATGGTCATTGATGTGGTAATATCCTTTAACCGGATACCATTAAATAAAATCTCAATATCCTTTAATGAATCAATAGCAACACCCACCTTACCTACTTCGCCATCTGCAAATTCGCTGTCCGAGTCATAACCGATCTGTGTAGGTAAATCAAAAGCTACTGAAAGCCCCATGGTTCCCTGGCTTAGCAGGTAGTGGTAGCGCTTGTTGGATTCTTCAGCAGTGGAAAACCCGGCATACTGACGCATTGTCCAGGGTTTACCGCGATACATATCTTTCTGAATGCCCCTTGTAAACGGAAATTCACCCGGAAGTTCGTTCATCGCCGATGGCTGGCAATAAACTTCCTTTATCTCGATCCCTGAAGTAGTGGTGAATTTTTTACCGGACATGCTTTGATTTCGGATTTCGGAATTACGATTTCGGATTTATTAACCTTCTAAATTCGACATTGGACATTCGACGTTAAAACAACGCCTGCATATCTTCCCTTACGATCTTTAACGCAATATCATAAGGATTATCCTGTAAGTGGCTTAAATGGGCCAATACAGTTTTGCTCAGATCGAGGCCTGTTGCTGTTTCTGGCAATGCTTTTACCGCATTGGTTACTACGCTCAAGGTATCATCCTTTACACGGGTAACTACAGTCCAGGCGCTGTTGCTTACATATACCTGTTGGGTGATATTGTGCTGAAACTCTGTGCGGATCTCATTAGCGATCACACTGTACAATTCTGCTGCTGATAATCCTGTGCCGTTCAATCGGACCAGCATGTTAGCCGGGTTCACCCGCTCGATAAATAATACAATACGCTCATAGGCCTGCAGCCTTAATGGCAAAGTCTGGTTGCTGATAGTCTTTTTCAGCTCTATCAGTTGTATGCTTTCTGATTTATCGAGGTAAGGCTTTATCAAATAAAAAGCTGCGTAAACCGTACCGATACCGGCCAGGGTAAACTTTAAAATGTCGAGTAAATAGCTTGATAGCACCATATTTTTTATGTTAGGCAAAGGTCATAATAATTGACAGGCAACAAAAATCTGCAATTTACCTTATATTTGTATGTTTAATTTAAAATAAGATGAGTACTGCTGTTGAAAATGCATTAGCACCGGTTAGCTTTACACAAGGCGCTGTCAAAGAGTTAAATAAACTGAAAGACCAGCAAGAGATAAGTGACGATTTTGGTTTGCGTGTTGGTGTTGAAGGTGGTGGCTGCTCCGGGATGAACTATGTTTTGGGCTTCGACCAGAAAAAAGAAGGCGATCAGGAATACATCATCGACGGCATAAAAGTATATATGCATAAGGCACATGGTTTATACCTCGTAGGAATGCAGATCGATTTTCAGGACGGCCTGAATGCACGTGGCTTTACCTTCAATAACCCGAACGCTGCCAGCACTTGCGGTTGTGGTTCGTCGTTCTCTGTATAATTATATTTCTCAAAATATTTATGGAAAGCATCAGCAAATTAGCTGATGCTTTTTTGTTGCCTAATATTTATAATCCAATACAATCTAATTATTGCCTATATTTTTACTAATTGGCAATAAAATCTACTTTATGTATCATTCCTGATACTTTAAAAATAAATATGTGATATATAGGAACATTTTAGGCGCATTACACGTAACAAGCACTGTGATTTAGCTATATATTTTTTGCGTTGTGAAAGTTTTTAAATATCTTCAACCAATCTTACCTGCAGTCCTTGTATCATACATTGGATCAAAGCCATCTTTTACACAATCAATCACCCTATTTTAAACTATGAAGTATTTCTACATTCTTCTGTTTTTTCTATTTACGACCTCGGTTTGTAATGCCCAGTTATTAAAGCCCGGCTTTGATGCCAAAGAGTACCTGGAAATGCTTCGCATATCGCGGCAGCAATTTAATGATCCAATTAAGGACGATCACACCCCGCTACCAAAACAATATGGACTTGTTTACCGCTCACCTGAGGGCCCGCTGAAAAATCGTTGGGACCTGTGGGTGAACAATAAAGGCATTGCTGTTATCAGTATCCGTGGTACCACACAATCCGATTTAAGCTGGCTCGAAAACTTTTATGCGGCTATGGTTCCGGCCACCGGCAAACTGCACATCAGCGATTCGGAAGAGTTTACTTATAGCCTGGCTGCTAATCCAAAAGCAGGTGTACATGTAGGCTGGCTGTTAGGTCTGGCTGATCTGTCAAAAACTATATTGCCAAAGATTTACTGGCTGTACAATTCAAAAGGCATCAGGAACTTTATTATAGTTGGCCATAGCCAGGGCGCCGCCATTGCGTGTTTGTTACGCTCATACTTAGGCGACCTGCAAAGCAAACAGCTACTTGGTAATGATATCACCTTCAAAACTTATTGCAGCGCTCCGCCAAAACCGGGTAATATTTATTACAGCTACGATTTTAACTACCTAACCCGTAATGGCTGGTGTGTGTCGGTTGTAAATGCTGCCGATTGGGTTCCGCAAACTCCGTTTACTATCCAAACAATCAGCAACTTCAATACGCCAAACCCATTTGTCAATTTCAACGACCAAATAAAGAATCAGCCGTTTTTTAAGCGTCTTTATATTAAGCACATATTCAACAAGCTTAAAAAAGAGCCTGAAAGTGCGCAGCAAACTCATGAGGAATACTTGGGCAAGCTGGCCTATACATTCGTACAAAAACAATTACCAAAATTTAAAGAGCCGGTTTATCTGAAAGATAACAGCTTTACCGCTTGTGGTACTCCTATCATTTTAATGCCTGATAATACTTATCACAAGCAATTCCCTGACGATCCTAAAGATGTTTTTGAACATCATATGTTCTGGCCATATTACTACCTGGCCCAGGCAGAATATTTAAATCAATAAAAAGTTGTAACAAACCAGCATACCGTATAGTCATATAGCACAGAATTCTGATTATACGGTATGCCGGTAAAAACCTCACTCAAGGAAAATATTTCTTTAGCATTGCAATCCATAGCCGGTAACCGGTTAAGAACCTCGCTTACTGCGCTTATTATTGCCATCGGGATTATGGCCCTGGTAGGTATTTTAACAGCTATCGACGGCATCAAAAACAATCTGAATGATGCGTTTGGGAACCTTGGGGCCAATTCCTTCACTTTACAAAACCGGGGTGAGGGGCTCAATTTTGGCGGTGGTGGCCACCGGAAAGTATACCCTTCTATTACTTATGAGCAGGCTGCACGATTTAAAGAAGTTTTTAAGCTTCCGGTTACAACCTCCATTAATCTGAGCGTAACTGGTACCGCTGTCGCTAAATATGGTAATCTTAAAACGAATCCTAATATTTCGGTTAGCGGATCGGATGAAAATTACCTGGTAACCAGCGGACAAAAAATAGGATATGGCAGGGACTTTTCTATTTCCGAGCTTCAGCATGGGGACAATGTAGTAATGATTGGCGAGGATATCAGGAAGCGTCTGTTTAAGAACGAAGACCCCATTAACAAACTTATTTTTATTGGAAATTTCAAATTCAGAATAGTTGGCGTATTTGCGTCTAAAGGTTCAAGTTCCGGCTTTGGCGGTGATAAATTTTGTGTTATTCCGGTTTTAAAAGCCAAACAAATGGATACCTTGAAGGATATTTCATTTAACATAACCGTAAAAACAGCCAACCCGGATGTTTTGGATGCAACTATAGGCGAAGCTACCTCAGCATTCCGTAACATCCGTGGCTTAAATATTTCACAGGCTGATAATTTTGAGATCTCCAGGAGCGATTCTGTTCAAAAAGAATTGGCAAATAATATGGCTACCATGACCTTTGGCGGTGCGCTTATTGCCGCTGTCACCTTAATTGGTGCGTCAATTGCTTTAATGAATATTATGCTGGTGTCCGTTACCGAACGTACCCGCGAGATTGGTGTCCGCAAAGCCATCGGGGCCAATCCGAGAATAATCCGTAAACAATTCCTGATAGAAGCGGTAGTTATTTGCCTGATTGGCGGATTAACCGGCGTATTCCTGGGCATTATTGCCGGCAATGCCGTAGTTTTATTAATAGGCGGATCATTTATTATGCCATGGTTATCCTTTACCGCAGCGCTTATCGTATGCAGTATGATTGGCCTGATATCAGGCTATTATCCAGCCAGAAAAGCATCCAGGCTGGATCCTGTAGAGGCGTTACGATACGAATAGTCGTTAGAATCAAGAGCCAAGATTCAAGAATCAAGTTATTTTAAAACTGCCGCGATCCATGCTTTCAATTTTAAACTGAAACCAGTAATGAGTTTTCTTATTTCCTGACTCTTGGTTCTTGCTTCTTGAATCTACTTTAAGAGTGTATTCTTCAACGGGTAATCCTGCAGCAGGCGTTGTACATAAGAGGTGTCAAGCGCCTTTTTAAATGCTGAGGCATGACGCAAATGGTGCATATCACTCGACATGAAATCTACAATTTCATTGTCTACCATTGCTTCGGCCATTTTTTTAGCATCTTTGCCATAGTAACCGGTTAAGGATATGGTATTGATCTGCAGATCGCAGCCCCAGTCGCGCAGGTTTTTTAATTGTTCGATGTCCAGGTAGGAATATCTTTCGGGGTGAGCAAGGATAGGTTTATAGCCCAACTCCTTCATGCGTTGTATTACCCCGATAACATTCATTGGCAAACTGATAAACGAAAGTTCAAACAGGGCATAATTATCACCCATAGTAAGCAGCTTGTGCTCGTTTACCCGAGCTTCAAATGTCTCGTCAAAATAATGTTCGGCGGCAGCTTCTACTTCAATATCGATCATCTGCCTTTTTAGTTCCGTTTTTAAGATAGCAAGCGCATTGCCGATAGTCTCAGGCGTATTCCGGTAATAATCAGCCATTACGTGAGGCGTAGCAATTATCTTTTTGATACCCGACTCCATCATCCGTACAATCAGATCGATAGATTGGCCCACATCTTGTGCACCATCATCAATACCCGGCAGCACATGCGAATGCATATCAACCGCTATCGATTCATAGTTCACCGAAGTGAGGATATCTTTCTTCTTAAAGAAACTAAACATTATTACCTGTTAGCGTACTGTTCATTATAATATTGCTGGTAATGCCCCGAGGTGACATCGGTCAGCCACTCTTCATTAGCCAGGTACCAGTCAACCGTTTTCTCCAACCCTTCTTCAAAAGTTATACTCGGCATCCAGCCTAATTCATTTTTGAGTTTGGTGGCGTCGATAGCATATCTTAGATCATGCCCGGCACGATCCGTTACAAATGTGATCAATTTTGCCGATTCGCCTTCTGCCCTGCCCAGTTTCTTATCTAATATTGAGCAAAGCAAACGAATCAGGTCGATATTCTTCCATTCGTTATGGCCGCCGATATTGTATGTTGTTCCGGCCTTTGCCTTATGGAATATCAGGTCGATGGCCCGTGCGTGATCCTCTACCCAAAGCCAGTCTCTCACATTCTCCCCTTTCCCATATACGGGAACGGGTTTATTTTGTTTTATATTATTGATGGCTAAGGGGATTAATTTCTCGGGGAAGTGAAACGAACCGTAATTATTTGAACAGTTCGAGATCACTGTATTCATTCCATAAGTATCGTGGTAAGCCCTTACAAAATGATCAGAACTTGCCTTTGATGCTGAATAAGGCGAATGTGGGTCGTAACTGGTGGTTTCGGTGAACATACCATCTTTACCCAAACTGCCATAAACTTCATCTGTTGAAATGTGATAAAACCGAGGATTATCAGCACGTCCCTCCCAATTTATGCGTGCCACATTTAAAAGATTAACTGTTCCTAGTACATTGGTCATAACAAAATCGTGGGGATTAGTTATTGACCGATCTACATGCGATTCGGCGGCAAGATGTATAATAGCAGTCGGTTGCTCTTCAACAAAAAAGTCGATTAAGAATTTGCTGTCTACTATATCCCCTTTTACAAAACGATAATTAGGCAGATGCTCAATGTCTTTTAAGTTAGCCAGGTTACCGGCGTAGGTCAGTTTATCAAGATTGATAATGGTATAGTCCGGGTAATTTTTCACAAATCGTCGCACAACATGCGACCCGATAAATCCCGCTCCTCCCGTAATAACTATTTTCTGCATGTTCTTATTCTAAAATTATTGGATAGGGTTTTGTGAAATGTATTTCTCCCATGCCCAGGCCGACGACATCATCGCGTCGATACCCAGTTCGGCTTTCCAATGCAATTTTTCTTCTGCTTTGGACACATTACCCCATACTTTCTCCACGTCGCCTGCGCGGCGCGGACCAATTGTGTAATTCAATTTTTCGCCTGTAGCGTTTTCAAAAGCTTTGATGATTTCCAGCACCGTATTACCATTACCGGTACCAATGTTGAATACATCGTATCCTGCAAACTCCGCTTTCTCCATCAACCGCAAAGCAGCAACGTGTGCTTTAGCCAGATCGACAACATGGATATAATCACGAACGCAACTACCGTCTTTTGTATTATAATCGTCACCAAAAACTGTGATCTTTTCGCGCTTGCCGATGGCTGTTTGTGTGATGAAAGGTACCAGGTTTTGAGGCACACCGATAGGCAACTCTCCAATTAAAGCGCTTTCATGCGCACCAACCGGGTTAAAATATCTTAATGCGATAACCTTATAAGGTGATCCCGCCGCTACCGTATCAAATAAAATCTCTTCGGCTATTTGCTTGGTATTACCATAAGGCGATTGCGCGGGTTTGATAGGCGCAAGTTCAGTTACCGGTAGCTCATCAGGCTGACCGTAAACTGTACAGCTTGATGAAAAGACAAAGTTGACTGGTTTGCCATAATAGCTTTCGAGCAAATTGATCAATGAGTAAATATTGTTACGATAATATTTTAATGGCTTCTGAACTGATTCGCCTACCGCCTTAAAAGCAGCAAAATGGATAACGCCTGCAATATCAGGTTCGGCAGTTGCCAGGTTTTTTACAGCATTTTCGTCGCTCAGGTCAAGCTCATGAAATACAGGGCGTTTGCCGGTTATTTTGGTGATCTGCTCTAATATTTTAGGCTGGGAATTAGAAAGGTCATCCACGATCACCGGCTCAAAACCTGCATTGATTAGTTCGACCACTGTATGTGATCCTATGTAACCCAGGCCACCTGTAACTAATATTTTCGACATTATCTTTTGTTATAATAGGTAAAATCTTTGTGTAATATCTCCTGCGCCGGAAGCGATTTAAAATAGTCGTAGGTAATTTTCAAACCTTCGCTTCTTGATACCTTTGGCTCCCAACCTAAAATCTGCTTCGCTTTAGTTATATCCGGGCGACGTTGTTTCGGATCATTCACCGGCAGCGGTTTGCTTACCAGTTTTTGATCAGTTCCTGTTAATTTGATGATCTCTTCGCCGAATTCTTTTATCGTGATCTCGTCCGGGTTACCAATATTCACCGGCAAAACATAATCGCTGAACAACAGGCGGTAGATACCTTCCACCAAATCATCTACATAACAGAATGAGCGGGTTTGAGAGCCATCGCCAAACATGGTTAGCGGTTCGCCTCTCAAGGCCTGCCCAATAAACGCCGGCAGCACACGGCCATCATTCAGCCGCATACGCGGACCATAAGTATTAAATATCCGGACAATACGCGTTTCCAATCCATGAAAGTTATGGTAAGCCATCGTAATAGCTTCCTGAAAACGTTTTGCTTCGTCATATACCCCACGAGGGCCAACCGGATTCACGTTGCCCCAATACTCTTCAGGTTGCGGATTTACAGTCGGATCACCGTAAACTTCTGATGTAGATGCGATCAGCATTCTTGCATTTTTTCCTCTTGCCAAACCCAAAAGGTTATGTGTTCCTAACGAGCCTACTTTTAAGGTCTGGATCGGGATTTTTAAATAATCTATCGGACTGGCGGGCGATGCAAAATGAAGGATATAATGCAGTTCGCCGGGCACATGCACAAATTTGGATACATCGTGCTGATAGAATTCAAAATTCGGGAGCTTAAACAGGTGGTCAATATTGCGCAGGTCACCGGTGATCAAATTATCCATCCCGATGACATAAAAATCTTCCTTAATAAATCGGTCGCATAAGTGCGAACCCAAAAAGCCTGCGGCGCCTGTTATCAGTACCCGTTTACGGTTGTCCATTATTCAATTACTTTTCGGCCTATACTGTTGTAGTAGAACCCGCAATCGATCATCTTTTGCAGATCATACAGGTTGCGGCCATCAAAAATAACTTTATTTTTTAGTTGATTCTCAAGCAATTCAAAATCAGGTGTACGGAATACAGACCACTCAGTTACGATGAGCAATGCATCTGCCTCTTTAAGGGCTTCATATTGATTTTCAGCGTAATTGATCTTATCGCCCAATAACGCTTTAACATTGTTCATTGCCTCAGGGTCAAAAGCAGTCACTGACGCGCCTTCTTTCAACAATTCGTCAATTACATACAATGATGGCGCCTCGCGGATATCATCCGTTTCAGGTTTAAAGGCTAAACCCCACACAGCAAATTTTTTTCCTTTTATATCGCCTTTAAAGTATTTCTTTACCTTCTCAACCAGTAGTTTCTTCTGAATCTCGTTCACTTTCATTACTGAGTTGAGGATTTTGAAATCATAGTTGTTTTCCGTTGCCGACATAGCTAACGCTTGTACATCTTTAGGAAAGCAACTGCCACCATAACCGATACCTGAGAACAAAAAACGGCGACCGATACGGTCATCTGCACCAATACCGCGACGAACCATATCCACATCAGCACCCACAAGTTCGCACATATTAGCGATCTCATTCATGAACGATATTTTGGTAGCAAGGAAAGAGTTAGCAGCATACTTAGTCAGTTCTGATGAACGCTCATCCATGTAGATGATCGGGTTGCCCTGGCGCACATACGGGCCATATAATTCGCCCATCAGTTTGCGTGCACGTTCATCCACTGTACCGATCACCACACGATCAGGCTTCATAAAATCATCCACAGCCACACCTTCGCGCAAGAATTCCGGGTTGGATACCACGGCAAATTGCACATCGGTATGTTGTTTCATAATGGCGGTTACTTTATCAGCAGTACCTACCGGCACAGTTGATTTAGTAACGATCACCTTGTATTCTTTTACCAGTTTGGCTATATCTTTTGCGGCACCCAGTACATAACTCAGGTCAGCCGCACCGTCGCCACCCGGAGGGGTTGGCAGTGCAAGAAATATGATTTTTGCTTCGGCAATTGCTTCAGCGAGATTCGTTGTAAAATGTAACCTGTTTTGATTGATGTTCCGGTTAAATAATTGTTCGAGACCAGGTTCATAGATCGGCACCTGGCCGTTTTTCATCATCTCTACTTTTTTCTCGTTAATATCTACACATATAACCTGGTTTCCGGTATCGGCTAAACAGGTACCCGTAACTAAACCTACGTAACCTGTTCCAACCACAGCAATTTTCATACGTATTTATTTTATGTTTTTATAGTTAGTACTTTTACCCCGCGAAGGTAACAATTTCAAGTTCAATGTTGCTGTTTTACAACTTAGGTATCCGGTTTTATTTCATTTTGATATTTATTGCTTCTTTTTTTAACAAAAAAGCAAAACTTTGGATCAATGGCAGAAAAAACACCGGCTACCAGCAGTTCAGCAAAAGTGCATGGTTCCATTTTGCCTCCCTCGGTGAGTATGAACAGGGGCTGCCTGTTTTGATTGCCTACCGCGGGAAATACCCCCACACAAAAATTATCATAACGTTTTTTTCGCCTTCTGGTTTTGAGATCAGGAAAAATACACCTTATGCTGACGCCGTCTACTACCTTCCGCTGGATACCAAATCAAATGCCCGGAAGTTTATTGATGCAATCGATCCGGCTATGGCTGTGTTTACTAAATACGAATATTGGTATCACTTTTTTAGTGAGCTGCATGACCGTGAAATTCCTTTATACCTCATTTCAGGAATATTCAGAGCCGACCAGATATTCTTTAAATGGTATGGCGGCCTGCACCGCAAAATGCTTAATTGCGTAACACGCTTTTTTGTACAGGATGAAAACTCTAAACATTTGTTACAAAGTATTGGCGTCAGCTATGTTTCCGTAAGCGGCGATACCCGTTTTGACAGGGTTTGGGTTAATGCTCAAAATCCTAAATCATTTCCGGCAATAGCTGACTTTACACAAGGCAAAAAAACATTTATAGCCGGCAGCACCTGGCCAGAGGACGAGCAGCTATTGGCGAAACTGGTTATTGATCATCCTGATTGGAAATTCATCTTTGCACCACATGAGATAAAAGAAGAGAAGATTAATAAGTTGATTGAACTATTACCTTTAAACTCAACTATCCGTTATTCCGACATCTCAAATCTCAAATCTCAAATCTCAAATCTAAATATCCTGATCATTGACAATATCGGCATGTTGTCATCCCTGTATCAATACGGGCAAATCGCTTATATTGGCGGGGGATTTGGTGTTGGAATACACAACACTCTTGAGGCAGCAGCTTTTGGATTGCCGGTTATTTTCGGGCCGAATTATGGTAGGTTTAAAGAAGCGAAGGACTTGATCATACTGCAAATCGGTTTTAGTATCAGCTATGAAAGTGAGTTGAAAAAAACTTTCGACTTTCTGACTGAAGATGAATCTCGTTATTATTCCATTAGTCAAAAAATTAAAGCGTATGTAAAAGAGCATACCGGCGCTACGGAGACGATTATTGCATACCTTACTGCTGAATAGCTATGTTTTTCAATTGAATTCTGCAATCTTCTCCTTTATCCTTAATATTGCCCGTTATGGGCCTTTTACAAATTCCCGGACTGGGCAGGGTACATTATCATGAATACGGCAGCGGTGATAAACCGATGCTGGCCTTTCATGGCTATGGCATGACCGGGAAGCAGTTTCACGTGCTGAAAGACTCCATTCTGACCCAATACCACGTTTACGGTTTCGATCATTTTTTTCATGGCGAAAGTGCATTAGAAGGCTGGACTGAAGAACACATTCTTGCGGGCATGCCTAAAACGCTCGTTAAAAACTACCTGGAAGAATGGTTTAAGATATATGGCAAGCAAAAAGTGTCGCTCATGGCTTATTCCATTGGAGCAAAACTGGCTTTGATCTTGCTGGAAGAATTTCCCGAATGGATCGACGAGATCATCCTGATGGCACCAAATGGACTGTCTGTTTATAAAGGCTTTGATTTTCTGACTAACAAACCTATCGGCAAATACTTCTTTCGGAATGCAACTAAAAGCAAATGGCTGACTCCATCGCTATTAAAAACCTTAAGAAGGCTACGGTTTATTGATGACAGCTTGTATAATATCGCTTATAACGAGATCGATACTGAGAAAAAACGCCTCGACGTCTATTACACACTCAATCTGATACGTCGGCTGCAACCTGATACCGATAAGATTATCAAATTGCTCGAACACCATCCCATTAAATGCACCATCATATTTGGCAGGGATGATAAGCTATTCCCAAAATCAGCAGCCAAATCGTTTACCGATCGATTAACCAAAGCCGAAATACATGAAGTGCCACTGGGTCACTGGCTGGTTGTGCCTGCATTGGATGAGTATTTAGCCTCACCCCAGCCATCTCCAAGGGAGAGGAAGTAAAAATAAAGTCCTCTCCAAAGGCGAGGATTATTCACATGCCTATTATTTTAAAAGGTGTTCATGAAGGCTTCGCCGTTTAGGTGAGGCTTTTTATTAGATTTGTCTGAATGATATCTCAGCGCAGCAACCGGCTCATCAAAAAACTGTTCGCCCCATATTTGGCTTACAGGTTGCGCAAAGCATTTAAAGTATTAAAACATGATGAGGTTGAGGTGCTTCCGGGTCATTCCGTACTGCTGTTATGCAATCACTTTAGCTGGTGGGATGGTTTCTTCGCCGGGCACTTAACTCACAATTATCTAAAGCGCGATTTCTTTATCATGATGCAGGAAGACCATCTGCAAAAACGCATGTTCTTCAACCGTGTAGGAGGGTTTTCCATCAACCGTAAATCGAAAGAAGTAGTTGAGTCATTACAATATGCCGCAAAACTCCTTGACGATCCAAACAATCTTGTAGCCGTTTTTCCGCAGGGCGCATTGGAATCCAACCATATCGATGAGATCAACATTGAGCGGGGTATCGATTATATCGTCAAAAAGATTAAAGGTGATTGTCAGATCATTTATTACTCGGCTTTTATTGAGTATTTCGAGAGCCTGCAGCCATCTGTCTATTTCAGATTTTTGAATTGCGGCACTAACCGCGATTTCGATTTTGAAAGGCTAAAGGAGATGATCAACGATCATCATAAAAAAGCATTGAAGGAACAGGTAAATGCAGCGCATTGATGATAAAACCAGGCAACAATTTTTTCATTCGCCAAATACTGCATTCATATGTTATATGGATAGTGAAGCGTCATTTTCATGAGGTTAAGTTCGATCATATAAATGTCGATCCCGATAAATCAATATTACTTATCGCCAATCATTTCAGTTTTTGGGATTCGCTGATCCTGTACGTTGTTTGTTGCAAATTATTGAAGAAGAAATTTCACGTGATGGTTCGCGAGGATACCACCGTCAAATTTCAATATGTAAAATATGGCGGGGCATTTTCCATCAATAAGCAATCAAGGGATATGCTTGAGTCACTGGATTATGCCGCTGAGTTATTAAACGACCCACAAAACTTGGTGCTCATATTCCCGCAGGGAAAATTGTACTCCAACTTTGTAAATACTGTTCAGTTTGAGAAAGGCATTACCCGGATAATGGAAAAAGCCGAGGGGAAATTCCAGTTATTGTTAGTTGCGACTTTTATTCAATTCCTGAAACATAAAAAGCCAACAGCGACCGTTTATTTGCAAGTTGAACCATCAGAGGATAAAAGTTTTGAAGATTTAAAAAACGCCTATCAAATACATTATGATAATGCTAAATTGCAGCAAACCGAAATTGTGATATAAACGTGTTCATCGCCATCTACGCAACCTTTTTTTTCATCATTTTGCGCTTTGCCGTAACAATATTCAATTTTATTTCGGACCCCAAATTGCGCCGTGTCAACAGAAATTATGATCACCTGGTCTCCATTCTTATCCCCGCACGAAACGAAGAAAAAAATATCCTTACACTTTTAGAATCCATTGAAAGACAGGATTACATCAATTATGAAGTAATCATACTTGATGATGATTCAAGCGACCGGACTTATGATATCTGCGTTGAGTTTGCTGCGAAACACGCCGCGTTTAAGGTGATCAAAGGAAAAGAACTTACCGGGCACTGGCTTGGAAAAAATTACGCCTGTTACCAACTGGCCAAGCAGGCTCAGGGCGATTTCTTACTATTCCTTGATGCGGACGAGCAGATTTATGACGGACTGATCAACAGCGCCGTCCATCGTATGCATTTTCGCAAACTGGCTTTGTTGAGCTTATTTACCAACCAGCAAATGGACACATTGGGCGAGTTACTGACTGTCCCTTTGATGCATTATCTGCTGCTCAATTTACTGCCGCTCCGTTTGGTTTATCTGTCGAAAAACTCTGCAGTCGCTGCCGCAAGCGGACAATTTATGTTATTTGACGCTGAGGTTTACCGCCAGCACGAATGGCATAAAGGCGCTAAAGACAAGATCGTAGAAGATGTCGAAATCATGAAGCAGGTGAAGGTACGGGGATTTAATGGTGAGAGCTTGCTGGCCAATGGCATGATCAGTTGCCGCATGTACACCGGTTATACCACCGCCATAAATGGTTTTGGTAAGAATTTCCTGGCAGCTTTTAATTATAATATTTTCAGCTTCCTGATTTTCCTGGTGTTGCTTATCGCAGGCCCCATGATAGTCATCATGACACTGAACTTTCAGCTTATCCTGATGATGATCGGCTTGATCCTTCTTACACGCATTATGATTTCGCTCGAATCGGGACAGAATGCTGCCTTAAACGTTGTGCTGCATCCCTTGCAGATATTCAGCATGGTGCTTATTGCATTTTCAGCTATTCAAAAATATTTGACCAAAACCACCATGTGGAAGGGGCGTAAAATATGAGGCCACTTCCGCTAAAAGATGAGCTATCGGCAAATAAGCAAGCTGTTTCTATTGTGCTCATCTTTCATGCTATTGGACTGGTTGGATTGATCTTGCCTTTTACAAGATATGTATTTCTACAGATCGTCCCGTTTCATTTATTGCTGATGCTGGCAGTGATCGTGTTAAAACATAAATCGATAGATTCCCGTTTTATATTTTTTCTGGTCAGCATTTCGGTTTTGGGTTTTGCCGTGGAATGGGTTGGAACGCATACGCATTTACTTTTCGGCGATTACAGTTATGGTAGTACACTGGGCTTTAAAATATCCGACGTCCCATTAATTATAGGCTGCAATTGGTTTATGCTAATCTATTCTACAGGGGTGTTGATGCAGCGCAGTCGTTTAAAAAACTTTTTAATTAGATCACTAATTGGAGCATTGTTATTGGTTTTGCTGGATACACTGATCGAGTCCGTGGCTATCCATTTTAATTACTGGCATTGGGCAAGCTCTGTTATCCCTTTAAAAAATTATATCTGCTGGTTCGGGGTCAGTTTTCTGATGCTGTTAGTATTTGAAGCATTCAAATTCAAACCGCAAAGTATAGTAGCTGTCGTTTTTCTTCTAACTCAATTTGCCTTTTTTGGACTACTTGATTTGATAAGCAGTTAATATTTTCCTTAATTCATAAAATCGTGTGTAAATTTGCAGCGTTATGGGCGATTATCAGTTAAAGGTAACTATCGATCAGGATTCGGGGTTTTGCTTTGGAGTGGTGTATGCCATCGATATGGCAGAGGAAATTCTGGAACAGGACGGTTATCTTTATTGTCTTGGTGATATTGTACATAACGACGAAGAAGTTGAACGCCTGAAAGCAAAAGGACTGCGCATCATCGGTCATGATGATCTGAAGAACCTGCGTAACGAGAAAGTGTTGATCCGTGCACATGGCGAAGCTCCTGAAACTTACCGATTGGCATTAGAAAATAATATTATGTTGATCGATGCCTCCTGCCCGGTGGTATTGAAATTGCAGAACCGCATCAAAACATCTTACGACAGCAACGAAAAGATACTGATCTTCGGTAAACATGGTCACGCTGAGGTGATCGGGCTGTCAGGTCAAACTAATAACGAAGCTTTAGTTTTCCAGGATATCGCTGAGTTGGACGAGGTGGAGCTTCCGCAGAAGATCACCTTGTATAGTCAGACCACCAAAAGCACTGAAAAATTCTACGATATTAAAGATAAATTGATCGAACGCGGATACGAGGTAAGGGCAAATGACACTATTTGCCGCCAGGTATCCAACCGAGATAAAGACCTTCCCGCTTTTGTAGCTAAGTTTAATAAGATTGTATTTGTATCAGGCCGTAAATCGTCCAACGGTAAGGTGCTGTTTGAAGTTTGCCGCAAACACAATCCAAATACCTATTTCATTTCATCGCCTGATGAGCTCGATAAATCCTTATTCGCTCCGGGTGACAAGGTAGGTATCGCAGGGGCTACTTCTACACCAATGTGGTTAATGGAAGATGTGAAGGCCGCGTTGGAAGAATTTTAGTTTCCTTTTTCATTTATTAGCAATAATTTACGCCTGACATCTATCAGGGCGAAATTTATTTTATTTTTGAACCTCTATATTATGGGTAAAAAGGGAATCTTATTAATTAATCTGGGCACGCCCGACAGTCCGTCGACTGCCGATGTGCGTAAATATCTTCGGGAGTTTTTGATGGACCCGCGTGTAATCGACATCAACCCGGTCTCGCGTACGCTATTGGTTAAAGGCATTATAGTTCCTACCCGCGCCCCTAAATCAGCTAAATTGTATCAGAAGATATGGGATCCGAAGACCGGTTCTCCTTTATTGCATTATAGCTTATTGCAACAACGGCTTTTACAAAAACGACTCGGTGATGACTATATCGTTGAGCTGGCGATGCGTTACCAAAGTCCTAATATTGAATCAGCTTTGGAGCGATTGAAAGCTGCGCTGGTAGATAATATACAAGTGATACCGCTTTTTCCGCAATATGCTTCGGCAAGTACCGGTTCGGTGTATGAAAAAGTAATGGATTTGGTTGGTAAATGGCCCACCAGTCCGACCATCTCTTTTATCAATTCCTTCCACGATAACAAGCTAATGATAGAGGCCTTTGCCGACAACGCGCGCAAGCACAATCCTGATACTTACGACCATATTTTATTCAGCTTTCATGGTTTGCCACAGCGTCAAATGATCAAATCCGATCATACGCATAATCATTGCTTAAAATCTGCCGATTGCTGCCAAACGCTTACAGATAAAAATAAATTCTGTTATTCGGCACAGTCCTATCATACAGCTAAATTGATAGCTGAAGAATTAAATATACCGAAAGAGCAATATACTGTTTGCTTCCAATCACGCCTTGGGAGCGACCCTTGGGTGCAACCATACACAAGTGAGATTGTTGCGCAAATGGCCAAAGAAGGCAAGAAACGCTTGCTGGTATTTTGCCCCGCTTTTGTGGCCGATTGTCTGGAAACGGTTTATGAAGTAACCACCGAATACGGTGATGAGTTTAAAGCATTAGGCGGAGAACATGTGCAATTGGTGGAGAGCATGAATGATTCTCCGAAGTTTATCGAGGCGCTGGCAGGGATGGTTAAATAATCTCTATTAACGTTGTCATTCTGAGCGATAGCGAAGAATCTGCTTACTACATATCGCCGGTACCCAACAACTTCATGGAATAGATGCTTCACTATCGCTCAGCATGACAAGGGTTATTGGTCATCCTATCAACTCACTTACAATCTTGGCAGATAATAAACACAATGGTATTCCCCCACCCGGGTGAACGCTCCCTCCGCAGAAATAAAGGTTTTTTATTTTAGATGATCGGTTAGCATGACGCAAAAAAGCAGCGTAACGACTATTGGAACTTGTACCGTAAATAGAACCCTGATAAGATGATGTCCGGCTTTCTATGGACCGGGGATCAAGAATAGATTCCGAAACGATCAACTCCGCAATACCCACCTGTAATATTCGTGATAGCTTTTTGATAATATTACCTCTCGCATCTGCAATAAACTTATCCCAATTCTGGCCCTTGTTCGCTGGCACATTGATCATCACAAACCAATTCTCGCAATCGGGCGGTGCATCATCCGGTTTAAATTTTGAGGTGATATTGATATACACCGTCGGGTCATGATAAATGGTTTGTTTTTTCCACATGTACTCAAACTCAGCCTTGTAATCACTGCTAAAAAAGATATTGTGCAGATCCAACTCCGGAAATTGCTTTTTGATGCCCCAATAAAATATCAATGCAGAGCTGCTTCGCTCCTGACTAAGAATTTTCTTAGGCTGATATTTCGGATACTGGACTAATAGCTTATGATAAGTGAACCATACATCCATGTTGGATATTACAATATCTGCATCGATTATCGCGCCATTTACCTTAATGCCAACGGCTTTTTTATCTCTTAAAACGATCTCGTCAACTTTTGACCGATACCGAAATTTTACTCCTAAAGATTTTGCAAGTTCTACCAGGCAATTAGTAATCTGATACATTCCTCCCTTCGGAAAATACGCGCCAAAATGTTGTTCCAGGTGTGGTATCACATTTAGCGTCGCTGGAGCCTGGTAAGGGTTTGATCCGTTATAGGTAGCGTAACGATCAGCATATTGCTGCAAACGCTTATCGGTAAAAAACTGATTGTTAGCCTGATGCATGGTTCTGAATGTATCGATCTCGCCAAAATGCAATAATGATTTAAATGCATCCCAAGTGAAAAAAGTTTTAGGCTGATCTAATGATCGCTGGAGGAATATCTGATTGGTCAGTTCATAAATTCTACTGCTTTTATAGATGTATTGCCGCAAGGCTTTTCCTTCGCCTGTAATTTGGTTAACCTTGTTTATAAACTTTTCCTCATCAGCATAGGCAGTTATCCGGCTGCCGTCTTCATAAAAGTATTTGCAGATGATATACAGCCTCTGATAACTGAAGAATCGGGATGGATCTTTGCCTGCCAGTCGGAACAATTCATCAATGTACTGCGGCATGGTCAGTAAACTGGGGCCGGCATCAAAGCGGAACCCATCTTGTTGTATCTCGGTCAGCTTACCGCCGGGATAATCATTCGCCTCAAAAACTTCTACCGAATAGCCTTTCACTGCAAGGCGGATAGCTGTTGCTATCCCACCAATTCCTGCACCTATGATCGAAGCTTTTGGCATAGCGGATAATATTCCTGGCTATACGAATTGCATAGCGTACTTTATAAAGTTACTGGTAAGGCCGAAATCTTCGGTCCCTTTGCGGCGGATAAAGTAGAAATCGCGGGTGATCTTTAATCCTTCAATAGGCACTTCCACCAGGTCGCCTTCGGCTAATTGTCTCACTATAGATGGCCTCGGCATAAAGCCCAGGCATTGATCTGCCAGCAGAAAATTCTTTAAAGCTTCCGTTCCACCAAGCCTGATTTTTACTGAAAGATCAGCAGGTTTAATATGATGATCGGATAAAGCTTTTAACAAGGCATTCAATGTTCCGGAGCCCCGTTCGCGCAAGGCAATTGGCGTTTTCAAAAGCTGTTTTAGTGTTAAAGATTTACCAGCCAGGGGACTTTTGGATGAGCAAACAGGGATCACTTCATCGCTCATGAATGGGTTGTAGGAAACAGTCGTCAGTTTATTGTCTACTTCGATAATGCCGATATCTACCTCATGGTTTAGCAAGGCGTTCAGGATATATTCTGAGTTGCGGTTCACCAGTTGTATATCCACATTGGCATACTCGCGCTGAAAACCGGAAAGAATAGAAGGCAAAATGTACAAAGCAATGGTAGTACTGGCGCCCAGACGCAAATGCCCGGCGGCCTGCGAAACATTGCTCAGGATAGACAAGTCGTATTCTATTTTTCGTTCGATTTCAGTCGCCTGTAGCAAATTTTCATATAGACGCTTCCCCGCCTCAGTAAGAAGAATACTGTTCCCTTTGCGCTCAAATAAAGGTACTTTGTATTGATCTTCCAGTGCCTTGATATGCTTACTGATAGCGGGCTGGGTAACAAACAGCACCTGTGCCGCTTTTGAGAAACTCAAATTGGCAGCTACCTCCATAAACACACGATGAGCAAAAGAGATCATGCGGCTAAATTAGTTGATTGAGTTGATTGAGTGAGTGGTTAAATTGTTAATCTCCATACTTAAAATGCAAACGGCTAACTCAAAACTGCCAACTACTTCTTCACAAACTTCACCTGGTATAAATGCGGCCATTTTTTACCGGTAACGAACATGCGTTTGCCTTTTGCATCCCATGCAATACCATTCAATACATTGTTGCCTTCGTCGAAACCCTCAGGACGCTGATTTTCCGGGTAAAGGTTTTTCATATCGATCTTTTGTAATACAACGCCGGTTTTAGGGTCGATAACTACAATGATATCAGTGGTATACACGTTCGCATAAATTTTCCCGTCGACATATTCCAGTTCATTAATACTGTCTATGCCTTTTTGATCATCATAAACGTCGACAAAGCCGATCTGTTGATAGGTATCCTTATTCAAAAACCAAATGCGATTGGTGCTGTCGTCCATATACAGCTTTGTACCATCGTTAGTCATGCCCCAGCCTTCAACACCGACATTATTCGGAGCTGTGCTTAGTAATTTGAAAGTATTTTTATCATATACCAATTCAACTTTTGGATCCTTCCAGGTAAGCATCAGTATTTTATTACCAATAATGGCGCTGCCTTCGCCAAAATATTGGCTATCAAGTTTCGCCTGCATAACAGCCTTCCCCGTTTCCAGGTTGACCTTCAGTAACTTTGAATGCCCTGGCTGACCGGTACTCTCATATAAATAACCATCCTGATATAGCAAACCTTCTGTGTAAGAACTAGTGTCGTGTGGATACGTTTTTTCAATTTTATAAGTATAAAGCTCAGGCGCTTTAGGTGCAAGTAATACGATATTGGTTGAAGCATCCTGGCTTTTACCACCCTGGTATATTTTGGCAGTAATAACCCTTGGCCCTAAACGCATTGAATCCGTTTTAAGGCTAACTGCTGATGAATCCTTTTTTGAGGCAAATCTTGTTGAATCAACCAGGTAAACAATAGAATCAGGTTTGGTATCTGCAGGGTAGCTTAGCTTTACTGAAACCGGCTGACCTTGTTTGTAACTGGTGCCAGCTTCGGGAGTAATCGTTAAACTTGCTTCCTGAGTCTTTTTATTGCAGCCGGCGCAACCAAAAGCCAGCATAGCAACTGCTGTTAAAAGCAGAATAGTATTGTTTCTCATAGTTTATTCGGCAGATGGCCAGAAGGCATCTTCAATATGTTTTAATGTATAGTTTTCGTTCCGGTCAAATAAAACGGATATGATGTCAAACCGCACCTCACCCTGATGATCCATCAGGTAAATATATTCATCTGCGGCGTCAGCCAATAATCTTTGTTTGCGCAGATCTACAAAATCCTCCGGCTCACCGAACCCATTGCCCGTCCTGGTTTTTACTTCGGTAAAGATGATCATTCTATCTTTATAAGCTATCAGGTCGACTTCAGCCTTGCCATGCGTCCAGTTCTCATCTAATATCTCGTAACCCAAACCTTCCAGGAATGTTTTTGCCAAACTTTCGCCCCTGCGGCCAAGGTCAAGGTGTACAGCCATTATTTAATGATCACTGAGCCTAAATAATCCGAAATACTTTTTTCCACCTTTTTCATCTGCATATACTGCGTCAGCAAAATTTCGGTATTCTCATCTCCCTGGGTATTCTGCAATTCGGTACGCAGGTTATCCAATATCTTACCCACTTTATGTTTTTTCAGGTGAAATATCGCACCCAAAATAGTTGCCTTCATGTTCACCTGCTCATCCGGCACGAGGATCTTATGCATCTCGTACCAGTTTTCGCTTAACGTATATTTAGTGGCTAATAGTGTAACCGTCAAATCAACTACTTCTTTATCGGGCAGGTGTATAAACAATTGCTCATCCGGCAAAACGCCGTTTTCTACCTCTTTGCTATATAGTTCGACAAACTTTTTGCTCGGATTATGTTCGAATTCCACATCTCCTAACTCGGCTATCATAAACGGCCCGATATAGGTATTGGCGATACCATCCCAGTCGATCATTTTATTACCGTATAATAGCAGCAAGCGGATAATTTCCTTTTCCTGTGAATAATCTTCTCTAACAGGTTTTTCGAGTGGAATGTCCTCAAAGGGCAATTCCTCGAATTGCTCAGCCTGCTTCGCTCCTTGTTGCGCATCTTTCTTCGATTTAGCAAGACGCATTTTATTAAGCTCCGAAAGCAACGCGCGCTCATCGATCTGTAAGATATGGCTACAATCCTTTATAAAAACTGAGGCTTTAATCGAATCTGGTATCTTCGCAATACTTTCTACCACCTCACGGATCACTTCCGCGCGTTTTATGGGGTCAGGGCCGGCTTCTTTTAAAAGAATATCGGTTTTATAGATAATAAAATCTTTCCTGTTTTGGTCGATGTAGTTTTTGAAGGCATTGGTACCAACGCTCCGAACGTATGAATCCGGGTCATGCCCATCAGGGAATAGTACCACCTTTACATTCAAACCCTCTTCAAGGATCATATCCAAACCACGCAGGGATGCCTTGATACCCGCCGCATCACCATCATATAGTATAGTAATGTTTTTGGTGAACCTGCTGATCAACCTAATCTGCTCAACGGTAAGCGAAGTACCTGATGAGGCTACCACATTTTCTATCCCCGCCTGGTGAACAGACAATACGTCGGCATAACCTTCTACCAGGTAACAATTATCTTCATCCCTTATCGCCTTTTTTGCAAAATAAAGTCCATATAAAATATTGGATTTATGGTAGATCTCCGACTCAGGCGAGTTAACGTATTTAGGAACATTTTTGTCGGTCTTCAGCGTTCGTCCACCAAAAGCAATAACGCGCCCGGTAAACCCATGTATGGGGAACATTACCCTGCCACGATAGCGGTCATATAGTCCGCCGTTATCCCGCTTAACCGACAAGCCGCTTTCTACCAGAAACTCTTCCTGGTAACCCTCTTTTAAGGCCTGGCCCGAAAAGGCTTCCCATTGATCGGGCGAATAACCCAACTCAAATTTCTTTATCGTTTCGTTATTAAAACCACGCTCTTTAAAATAGCTAAGGCCAATATTCTGTCCTTCTTCGCTACTCAATAAACTTTCATGAAAAAACTTAGCAGCATAAGCGCTGACGATCATCAGGCTTTCGCGGTGGTTTTCTTCTTCTTTGTTTTCGTGCGATTCAACGGTTTCCTCAACCTCGATTCCGTATTTATTGGCCAGCCATTTCAGGGCTTCCGGATAGGTAAACTTTTCCAGCTCCATCAAAAAAGTAACCGCAGAGCCGCCTTTTCCTGATGAAAAATCTTTGAAAATACCTTTTGCCGGAGATACGGTAAACGATGGAGTACGTTCATTAGCGAAGGGTGATAAGCCCACGTAATTCGCCCCACGTTTTTTTAACTGCACAAATTCGCCAATCACCTCGACAATGTCGATGGCTTCCATAATGCGGTCTATGGTGGTTTTGGTAATCATAAAACAGTTTACAAATGTAGGGCAATCCGCCAATGTTGGCGATTGTAAGTTATGAAATATTTGCTTGCCTTCGTTTCAAAAAAGTGATGGCAATCCCGGTCAGTACGATAACGCTGCCTACAATTTCCTTAAAATCAAGCTTCTCGCCCAGCAACATCATCGCCCATATACCTGCTATAACGGTTTGACTAAGCAGCGCCACGGAAACTTTGGTCGCATCTAAATAATTCAATGAATAATTGATAGTGATCCACCCCACTAACTGACAAATCAACCCCATGCCCAATAGATATAGCCACGTTGAGGTTGGAAAACTGAGCATCTCATTATGCTGAAATATGGAGATCAGAAACAGAAAGGCCGATGCGCTCAACATATTGTAGAACATGAAAGTAACCGTTGTTATCCTTTGCAGGATACCTTTGGTGATCATGATGTAAATGGCATAAAACAAACTGGCAATCAAAGCAAGGATCAATCCGATATTAAATTGCAAATGAAAAATTTGCTTGTAACCCACCAAAATCACCATACCGAAAATAGCTATCCAGGTGCCAATCCAAAATGAAGGGCCTGATTTTTTCCTCAGGACCAAAAAGCTCAGCAATCCAACCCAAAGCGGGGCAAGATTAGCGATCAATGTAGAGATTGTCGCACTGATCTTCATCAGCGAGAGATTCCATACGGCAATGTCAGCTCCAAATACTACGCCGCCTAACAGAGCGACCAGTAAATCTTTTCGGACAATTTTCAGATTTCCTTTTACAACGCAGTAAGGTACCAGAAATATCCAGGCAAAAAATATGCGGTAAAAACCAGAAGTAACAGCCGGCGCAACGGAAAGCTTAACGAATATCGGCGAGAAGGAAATGCAGATAATGCCGATGATGAGGCTTGCTTTCGGGTTCATTGTGTAATTTATTTTGGCAATAAATATCCGGCAAATCTTAATCATGATTGTTAGTATATAAATCGTTTGTTAACAAATAACATAAAATATTTTGCATTACTTGTTATTGCAAAACTTATATTTACCAAAAATTTTAGCAAATGGGGATAGATTTACTCCCGAGTTATATCCGGGAGAATTATGAAGTTCATGAATGGAAGCATGCTTGTGCCATTTTACAGGCAGATTTTCCTAATGAATGGATTGATCTATTAGAATTGCTATCGACATTTAAATTGTGTAAAAGCTGGATAACAGAAGGCGGTGGCAGAAAATCAAAAGTCTCAGAAGAAATAGATAGTTTCCTATATGCGCGTGGTTGGGTTGAAAAGAAATTTGATACCTCGATTAAAGTTGATGATGTTATCATGAAATCACCAACACATAAAGTCGATTGTTATAAGAATGGAATAGCTATTGAAATTGAATGGAATAATAAGGATCCTTTTTTCGATCGAGATCTTAACAATTTCAGACTCTTATTCGACTTAAGGACAATTAGTGTTGGTATAATCATCACACGCTGTGATCATTTACAAAAAATATTCGATCAACTAGATAGAGGAAAATCATATGGCGCGTCAACTACTCATATGTCAAAATTGCTGCCAAGAATAAAGGGAGGAAGTGGGTCAGGTTGTCCTATTTTAGTTTTTGGGATTACTGAAAGTTTATATAACGAAAATTGCTAACAGAAAACAGAAAGTTTATGGCTTCTATTGTTGCACAAGATTTTTTACAAAACATCACTAATAGAAATTATAAGACAATATTAGCTGATCCGCCTTGGCGATTTACAAATAGAACTGGCAAAGTAGCCCCAGAGCATAAACGCCTTAACAGGTATGGTACTCTTTCATTGGAAGAGATAAAAGACATACCAGTGCAATCGGTTTCCAATAAGAATAGCCATTTATATTTATGGGTGCCAAATGCTCTCTTGTTAGAAGGCCTCGAGGTTATGAAGGCATGGGGATTTAATTATAAAACGAATCTAATTTGGCATAAGGTACGAAAAGATGGCGGCCCCGACGGAAGAGGCGTTGGTTTCTATTTTAGAAATACTACTGAAATTATTCTTTTTGGAATTAGAGGTAGCCAAAGAACTTTAGACCCTGGAAGATCACAGGTGAATATTATTAGGACACAGAAACAAGAGCATTCCCGAAAACCTGATGAAGTTTATGAAATAATTGAGCAATGCAGTCCAGGCCCATTTTTGGAGCTATTTGCCAGAGGTAAGCGACCAGGTTGGGATGTATTTGGCAATCAGGCCGAGGAGTACGAACCATCATGGCCTACATATACTAATCATAGTCAATCAAATAAGAAAGAAGCCCAAGTAATTCCTTTATTCGAAGAGGAAAATAAAATATCACCATTGCTCAAAGCATCACATTAGAATTAGTAGCCATTTTTTGTATTTTTGCGCCTCAAAATAATTTATTATGAGTCAGCGCACAAAGATCAAAGCATTGCTTGAGAGCGAGCAAACCAACATTGAAGTAACGGTTAAAGGATGGGTACGTACCTTTCGTAATAATCAGTTTATCGCTTTAAATGATGGCTCGACCAATAGCAATATCCAGATCGTGGTTGATTTTGAAAATACTGATCCGAACCTGCTGAAACGCATTACAACCGGTGCTGCTGTCAGCGTAGTAGGAGAATTGGTAGCATCTTTGGGTAAAGGTCAGAAGGTAGAAGTTAAAGCAAAAGAGATTGAAATATTAGGCGACAGCGATCCTGAAAAGTACCCGCTTCAGCCCAAAAAACATAGCCTGGAGTTTTTGCGGGAGATTGCACACCTGCGTTTCCGTACCAATACTTTTGGCGCGGTATTCCGGGTTCGCAACAGTCTTTCTTATGCCGTGCACACCTTTTTCCATGAGCGTGGTTTTGTTTACCTGCATACACCGATCATCACTGCTTCGGATGCTGAAGGCGCAGGCGAAACCTTCCACGTGACCAATTTCGACCTGGCAAATCCGCCAAGACAGGAAAACGGAGATGTTGATTTTAAACAGGATTTCTTCGGTCGTGCTACTAATCTTACTGTATCCGGACAGCTTGAAGGTGAATTAGGTGCGATGGCCCTGAGTGATATTTATACTTTCGGACCAACCTTCCGTGCCGAAAACTCTAACACTACGCGCCACTTGGCCGAGTTCTGGATGATTGAACCGGAAATGGCTTTTTATGACCTGGAAGATAACATGAACCTGGCCGAGGCATTTTTGAAATATCTGATCGGCTTTGTGCTGAAGAACAATGCTGAGGATATCGAATTCCTAAGCCAGCGTTTGGCAGAAGAAGAAAAGCAGAAACCGCAAAACGAACGTTCGGAAAACACGCTGATCGAGAAACTGCAATTCTGTTTGGATAATGATTTTCAGCGTCTTACGTATACGGAGGCAATTGATATATTAAAAGAATCAACCCCGAATAAAAAGAAAAAGTTCACCTACCTGGTTGAAGGCTGGGGTACCGACCTGCAATCTGAGCACGAGCGTTACCTGGTTGAAAAACATTTCAAAAAACCGGTGATCCTGACCGACTATCCGAAGGAGATCAAAGCATTCTACATGCGTCAGAATGATGACGGCAAAACCGTAAGGGCAATGGATATTCTATTCCCCGGTATTGGAGAGATCGTAGGCGGATCACAGCGTGAAGAGCGCCTGGAAAAGCTGGAGGAACGCATGACTGAAATGGGTATTCCAACTGAAGAATTGTGGTGGTACCTGGATACCCGCCGCTTCGGTTCTTGTCCGCATGCCGGCTTTGGTTTGGGCTTTGAGCGTATGGTTCAGTTTGTTACCGGAATGGGTAATATCAGGGATGTGATTCCTTTTCCAAGGTTCCCGAAGAATGCTGAGTTTTAACCGTTGATTTTCGTTGATTTATAGGAATGCGCTGATTATATGAAATTTTCAGAAATATACGAGTCTGTGATATTTTTATGGGGCGATGAAATTGATATATCTGATTTGACCATCACAGAGGAATTGTCTGATTTATCTAATAGGGATAAACATCAAGTCTACTCTGCTTTTTCCAAAAATCTTTCTGCAAAATGGAATGAAGTTGAGCTAGTAATTGGCCCCGATAATCCTTATCTCGATTTGATGGTCTGGACAATGTATCAGGCGTTCTGGAACGAATCCAAAAACCTGTTTTTGCAAGGCCAATCCAAATTATTAACAAAAAATATAGATCAAAAAGCCATTGAGGGCCGATATTTCAAAAATCTCCAAAACAATGGGTGGGAGCAAGAATTAGCGTCATATGTTAATGACGTGGTTTAGCAATTATCGCGATGGCCAAAATCGAGTTAATAACAAAAATCTATGCCCCCATCGAAAAAGTCTTCGACCTGTCGAGAAGCATCGATCTGCATATGGAGTCCACCAAACAAACCGGGGAGAAAGCCATTGCAGGTAAAACAACCGGATTGATCGAATTGGGAGAAACCGTTACCTGGCGTGCTAAGCATTTCGGTATCTGGCAAACGCTTACATCAAAGATCACCGAATTTGATCAGCCTAATTTATTTGTTGACGAGATGGACAGCGGTGCTTTCAAAAGCTTTCGGCATGAGCATCGTTTTGCAATTTCAGGCAATCAGACAATTATGAAGGATATTTTTGAGTTTAAATCGCCGTTGGGCGTACTTGGTAGACTGTTCAATAAAATGATCTTAACTCGCTATATGACGAAGCTTTTGGAAGAGAGAAATAGGGTGATAAAAGAGACCGCAGAATCTAATCGTTAAAAAGCTTAAATTCAAATGGTACATAATCAGGGATACACTCGTTTCGTATCTTAACGCCACGCTTTTCCAAATCTTCTTTAAGTTGTCTCCATGTCTTATCTCTTAACGTCGCCGCTGGGTATTGCTTACTTTCAAAATCATGGGTGATAACCCTTAAACAATTAGGCATTTTATCAGGCTGCTCAAACACAATTTCTCTTATATCATTCAATCGGTATAATTTTCTCTTCCACAGTAAATTATGATTACGCACCGAAAAAAACCGACTTGACAACTGAAAATAATTCATAAAATAAGAGAAAGCAAAGAAACTTACCAAAGCAGTAATTAAGCAGAAGATAAGAATTCCGTCAGTATTTCTGTTGACAGCAGCTACATAAACCATCACTATCTCAATCAGCCAAAGTAGAATACCTCTATAATTATAAAATTGAACTCCCTTGTAGTTTGTAAAAGCCTCACCATATGCTTCTTTTGCGGCAGGCGCATTGATTATTTCAGAAGCAAATGGCTTTTGGTCGATTACTACATCCTGAATAAATCGCTTAATTTCGCCGGTATTGCTATAAAGATTATCTAAAAACATTTTCCGACTACCGGATTTAAGAACTATCGATGTTCCTTCCTTAGCAGTAAAAAATATAAAAGATCTTTTACCATGCAGTTCTATTTTGTCGACATCAGACCAGGAATATTGGGTAGAATAAAATTTGATGAATTTATTGTTCAACTCGATCGTGGGGCCAAGTTTGAAATATCGAACTACCGAATAAATGGCACCTGCTATTTCAGCAGCCAGCATGATTAACAGGCCATAATTACGGGTTTCAAATTGATCGGTGCCATAGTTATGAATGAATGTCCCGCCTGACATCAGAGCCATGAATGCCCAAAAAAGCTCTATAAAAAATAAAGCAATGTAAAAATTGACCGGATGCCTTCGACTGAATACAGAAGGCATATTAGTTACCTAATTGCTTCAGCGCCAGATAGGCCATTAATCCCGTACTCACTTTAAAAGCATCTTCCTCGACATCAAAAGTAGGTGTATGAACAGATGAAGTGATACCACGGCTTTCGTTACGGGTTCCTAAGCGGTAAAAACAGGAATCTGCTACCTGGGTATAGTAGGCAAAATCTTCAGCAGCCATCCAGATATCCAGATCGAGGACGTTTTCTTTTCCTAAATAGTCTTCGGCGTAACCACGAACGGCGGCGGTCAGCTTTTCTTCATTGATCAGGAATGGATAACCTTTCATGATGTTAAAGTCACAGCTTCCGCCCATGCTTTCGGCAATGCCTTCGGCCATCTTTTTCATTTTTTTATGGGCATCGGCACGCCACGCTTCGTCCATGGTACGGAAAGTTCCTTCCAGGTAAACTTCATTCGGGATCACGTTAGTTGCACCATTGGCAATCACTTTACCAAATGAAAGTACAGACGGACTCTTGGGGTCATTATATCTGCTGATGATAGTCTGTAGTGCAGTTAGAATATGTGCAGTGATAATCACAGGGTCAATGTTAGCCTGCGGTTGTGCCCCGTGGCCACCTTTTCCTTTTACAGTTACATAGATCTCGTCAGTAGAAGCCATGTATTTCCCTGCACGGAAACCTACTTTTCCGGCATCTATCCAGGGCATCACATGCTGGCCAAGCACCGCTTGTGGTTTAGGATTTTCAAGTACGCCTTCCTGTATCATCAAACTTGCACCACCGGGCAGCTTTTCTTCAGCAGGTTGGAAGATCAGCTTTACAGTTCCGGCAAACTGACTTTTTAGCTCAGTCAATATTCTGGCAGTACCTAATAGTGATGATGTATGTGCATCGTGCCCGCAAGCATGCATCACACCATTATTTTGAGACTTATAAGGCACATCGTTAGCTTCCAGTATCGGCAGAGCGTCCATATCGGCACGCAATGCAACCACCTGATCGGATGGCTTCCCTCCTTTTATCAGGGCTACCAAACCGGTATTGGCCATTTTATGATACTCCAGGCCCATATCTTCCAGCTTTTTAGCCACGAAAGCTGAAGTCTCCACTTCGTGAAAAGAAAGTTCAGGGTTGGCGTGTAAATGGCGGCGGTTGGCAACTACCTCATTAAAAATATCCTGGGAAAGCTGCTGTATGTGTTCTTTATTCATCGGTGTCCTGTTTGGGCGGGGTGATCTTTTCCTGGATGATAAACATCCCGGTAAACCATTTTTTTAAGTCGTTTTGCAGTTTTTCAGCATCTAAACGGGTTCTGAAATCGCCTACACGGACTTTAAAATTAGGTTCATTATAAATAATATAGCTCTTTGTATCGGGGAATTGTTCCAGGAACTTAGCTTGGGCATTGTAGGCATCTTTTCTATTCTCACCCGTAAATATCTGCACTCTAAAGCCATTAATGGTCATTGCGTCCGCACCATTATTCAGTTCAAGTCTGTGTGCAGCAAATGTATCGATGCGGGCATCTTTTATTACTTCCACCTTCCCGCGGGTTTGCGCACCGGCAGTAAAAGCAAACAAAATAATAAAGCAACACCCGATTATTTGCAAAATAGCTTTAAAACGTGATGCTGCTTTCATTTTATCTTTTATTTTTTTCCCCGTCATTGCGAGGAACGAAGCAATCTCCGAACTATGCAGATCAGGGAGAAGTTATTTGTTATTGAACGTTCAATTAAAAAATATCTTCTCCATTGAATGTCCTATGTAGAGATTGCTTCGTTCCTCGCAATGACGTTCTGGTCTATTACGCTTGCCCTACCCCGTGGCAGTTTTTATACTTCTTACCGCTGCCGCAAGGACAAGGATCATTCCGTCCAATTTTTTGTTCTACTCTTACAGGAGTAGCTTTTGGCGGCGGTACATCGGCGAAATCATTCATCGGTACACCGCTTGATTCTGCAACCAGCTCAGGTTTAGAGGTACGCATTTGCCTCATATCTGTTTTCGGTTGTGGTTTAGCTTCTCTAACCTCCTCAGCCTCTTGTTGAACCGGGATACCGCCCCTGAACAGGAAGCTTACCATTTCCTTGTTCACGGTAGCCAGCATCTGGCGGAACAGTTCAAACGCTTCGAACTTATAAACCAGCAATGGGTCTTTTTGTTCGTAAACGGCGTTCTGTACCGACTGCTTCAGTTCGTCCATTTCGCGCAGGTGTTCTTTCCATGCATCGTCTATCAGGTAAAGCACCACGTTCTTTTCGAACGATTTGAACACCTCAGCGCCTTTATTCTCAACGGCTTTCTTAAGCGGAACAGCCACCTGTATGCCATGGATGCCATCAGTGAAAGGAACCACTATATTTTCGATATATTCACCACGTTGGGTGAACACATCTTTCAAAACCGGGTACGCCTGTTGCGCAATCGCTTCGGCTTTGCGTTTATAGAAAGCTGTCACCTCGTGGAATACCTTATCAGTTAGCTGGTTGATATTTGTTGAAGCAAATTCATCTTCATTGATCTCGGTATCGACAGAAAATACACGGATAAGCTCAAGTTGGAACCCTTCGTAGTTGTTTTCTTCCTTATATTGAGTAACAACATCAGCGGCAACATCAAAAATGGTGTTATTAATATCCACTTCCAGGCGTTCGCCAAACAAGGCATTCTTACGTTTAGAATAAATAACTGTACGCTGTGAGTTCATCACGTCGTCATATTCCAGCAAACGTTTACGGATGCCAAAGTTGTTTTCTTCAACTTTTCTTTGCGCACGTTCGATAGATTTGGTGATCATCGAGTGCTGGATAACTTCGCCCTCCTCAATACCCATTCGTACCATCAGGTTCGAGATACGCTCTGAACCGAATAAACGCATCAGGTTATCTTCCAGCGATACGAAGAACTGGGTTGAACCCGGGTCGCCCTGGCGTCCTGAACGACCGCGCAACTGTCTGTCTACACGGCGTGATTCGTGGCGTTCGGTACCTACAATGGCCAAACCACCTGCATCTTTTACACCCGGCCCAAGTTTAATATCCGTACCACGACCAGCCATGTTAGTAGCAATGGTTACGGTGCCTGCCTTACCGGCTTCAGCTACAATGTCTGCTTCTTTTTGGTGCAGTTTAGCATTTAGTACATTATGTTTGATGCCGCGCAGTTTTAGCATACGGCTCAATAACTCAGATATATCAACGGATGTGGTACCTACCAGAACCGGTCTGCCGGCCTGTGTCAGTTTCACGATCTCATCGGCTACAGCATTATATTTTTCGCGGATGGTACGGTATACCAGGTCCTGGCGGTCATCACGGATGATAGCCGTATTGGTTGGTATCTCCACCACATCCAGCTTGTATATTTCCCAAAACTCACCTGCTTCAGTAACTGCCGTACCGGTCATACCGCAAAGCTTGTGGTACATCCTGAAATAGTTTTGCAGGGTGATGGTTGCAAAAGTTTGGGTAGCGTCTTCTACCTTCACATTTTCCTTTGCCTCGATAGCCTGGTGCAAACCGTCAGAGTAACGGCGGCCATCCAAAATACGGCCGGTCTGTTCGTCAACAATCTTTACCTTACCCTCATCGATGATATATTCGGTATCTTTTTCAAACAGGGTGTAAGCTTTCAGCAATTGGTTTACCGAGTGTATACGCTCTGACTTAATAGAAAAGTCACGCATCAGGGTATCTTTTTGGGCAACCTTTTCTTCATTGCTTGCGTGAGATTTTTCGATCTCGGCAATTTCAGAACCTACGTCAGGCATCACAAAGAAATGCGGGTCCTCGCCTGATGCAGTGATCAGTTCGATGCCCTTTTCCGTCAGTTCAACCTGGTTATTTTTTTCGTCTATTACAAAGTACAGCTCAGCATCAACCTTCGGCATTTCCTTGCTCTGATCCTGCATGTAATAGTTTTCGGTTTTTAATAAAACCTGCTTATTTGCACCTTCGCTCAGGTATTTGATTAGCGCTTTATTTTTTGGCAAACCACGATGTGCGCGCAACAAGGCCAAACCACCTTCGTCAGTTCCGGTTTTGCCATCGGCAATCGCTTTTTTGGCTTCGTTTAATACTGAATTTATATAGTTTTTCTGAGTATTCACCAAACGTTCGATGCGCGGTTTTAATTCATAAAACTCATGTTCATCGCCGCGTGGGATCGGTCCTGAAATGATCAAAGGCGTACGGGCATCGTCGATCAATACCGAGTCAACCTCATCCACCATTGCATAGTGTAATTTGCGCTGAACCAGTTCTTCAGGCGAACGTGTCATATTGTCACGCAAGTAATCGAAACCGAATTCGTTGTTGGTACCGAAAGTAATATCGGCCATATAAGCTTCGCGGCGTGCCTCTGAGTTTGGCTCATGCTTATCGATACAATCAACAGACAAACCATGGAACTCATACAGCGGCCCCATCCATTCCGAGTCACGACGGGCCAGGTAATCGTTAACCGTCACGATGTGAACACCTTGTCCGGCCAATGCATTAAGATAAGCGGGTAAAGTTGCCACCAACGTTTTACCTTCACCTGTCGCCATTTCTGATATTTTTCCCTGGTGCAATACTGTACCGCCTATCAGCTGTACATCATAATGAACCATATCCCAGGTTACTTCGTTACCGGCAGCTATCCAGGTATTATGGTGTATCGCTTTGTCACCTTTGATCACAACGTTGCTTTTACGGGCCGCCAGATCGCGATCGAATTGCGTAGCGGTAACCTCAAGGGTTTTATTTTCTTTGAGCCTGCGGGCTGTTTCTTTCACCACGGCGAAAGCCTCCGGCAGGATATCCATCAATATCACTTCCAGTTCCTTGTTGCGGTCTTTTTCCAGCTTATCTACCTGGGTATAAAGCTGAACCTTTTCGCTCACTTCCAGATCAGGGTTATTTTCTATCCTGTCTTTTAGTTCCTGCAATTCAGCATCGATTTCGGCAAGGCCCTGTTTTATAGTCTCTTTAAAAGCTATGGTTTTAGCACGGAGATCGTCATGGCTGATACCATCCAGTTTAGAGAATTCTGCTTTGATCTTCTCTACAATCGGCTGTATCCCTTTTACGTCTCGTTCCGATTTGCTTCCAAAAAGCTTGCTTATAAATTCTAACATACGTATTTCGATATAATGCTATGGTGTCAACAATTGCGCCATAGCAATTTATGTAGTCATAATGGCAGGCAAAGGTACGTTTTTGAGGTGAAAGCCGAAAGGTTAAAGCTGAAAGGTTTATTCATCTTTTTCTTCGTCTTCATCGTCCCAATTATCATCGTCATCCAAACTATTTTCATCAAAATCATCCCAAAACTTGTCTTCATCAAACATCAGTTCTTCAAGTTTTTCCTGCTCAGGTGTGCTTGAATCATAACGAATACCCCAGTTGTCTGGTATATCGTAGCTTTTATCAAAACCACGAATCCAGTTTAAAAACTCCAGCCTGAATTCCTCTACTTTATCGCGCATCAACTGCACATAGTCTTCTTCATTAAGGTTAACCATTGCCGAAAATATAACCGCATTGAGCATATCCTGCGCGGCGATCTTGATCACCACGGCATTTTGCATTTTTAGCGAATAGAGTCCGCCGCCCTCCGCTCCCGCAATTTTTACCTGCATAATCATAGCGTTGCTCACTATCTCGCTGGCCAAATGCTCTCTCTTACTATCTTCCTTCAAGGCCTCAGCTATCACTTCAGCTAATTCCAATATTTCTTCCGACTTCTTGAAGATCGGCAGCTTTCTGTATTTATCCAATCGTTTTGACATACAGTAAAAGTAATTGTTAGCGATTGAAATTGTTTGTATTATTTGTTTGAACTGTGATTATGTTGATTTGCAGATGTACAGATATGTACATATGTGGCCTGCGAAACATTTGCACATCTACTCACCTGCACATCTGCACATTAAAACCTATATTTGGCGCATGAATATCCTGCTCCTCGGTTCGGGCGGAAGGGAAAGCGCCTTCGCCTGGAAAATAGCTCAAAGTCCAAAATGCAAGCAGCTTTTTATTGCACCCGGTAATGCCGGCACTTCGCAGTATGGCAGAAATGTAAATATAAAAGCCGCAGATTTTGAGAGTATAGGCCGGTTCGCAGTTGATAATAATGTCGACCTGGTACTGGTAGGCCCTGAAGAACCTTTGGTAAAAGGAATTCACGATTTTTTCCTGGCTGATGAGCAGCTAAAAAATATACCTGTTGTCGGTCCGCAAAAAGAGGGCGCGCAACTAGAGGGCAGCAAGGATTTTTCTAAAGATTTCATGTTCAGGAATAATATCCCTACTGCAGCCTCAAAGACCTTTACACGCGAAACTTTACACGAAGGCTTTGCTTACTTGTCAACCCAAAGTTTACCCATTGTTTTAAAGGCTGACGGATTAGCTGCCGGAAAAGGCGTATTGATCTGCGAAACATTAAAAGAAGCCGAGCGTGAACTGATCAGCATGCTAACCGAAGCCAAATTTGGTGATGCCAGCTCAAAAGTAGTGGTAGAACAATTCTTGAAAGGTATAGAGCTTTCAGTTTTTGTGATGACCGATGGCGAGCATTATAAAGTATTACCCGAAGCAAAGGACTATAAACGTATTGGCGAAGGCGACACTGGTTTGAACACCGGTGGCATGGGTTCCGTTTCGCCTGTTCCGTTTGCCGATGCTGCCTTTATGAAAAAGGTGCACGATCAAGTGATCGTCCCAACTGTCAACGGACTTAAAAAAGAAAAAATTCTATATAAGGGGTTCATCTTCATCGGATTGATGAATTGCAATGGCGAACCCTATGTAATTGAATACAACTGCCGCATGGGCGACCCGGAGACGGAGAGTGTCATGCTGCGGATTGAATCCGATTTCGTCGATCTGCTGCAAGGTGTAGCAGAAGGCAATTTAAACGAAAAAGAATTAGTTATTTCTCCAAAAACAGCCGCTACCGTAGTTTGTGTAGCAGGCGGTTATCCTGGCGAATACTTGAGGGACAAAGTAATCACCGGAACTGAAAACGTTCACGAGTCAAAAGTATTCCACGCCGGCACATCTATGCATGGCGATAATGTGATCACCACAGGTGGTCGTGTATTAGCTATCTCAACTCTGCAGGATAATATATTCAATGCCCTGCAACAAGCAACAGCTGATGCCAGCCGTATTTACTGGGACGGCATGTATTTCAGAAAAGATATTGGGTTTGACCTGATTTAAGCACTAATTACACTAAACTAATTAAACGCGAATTCCACTTAAACACGAATTTCACGAATTATACTTGAGATAAGTAATTCGTGAAATTCGCATCAATTCGCTACAATTCGTGCCCTTATTTATATTTTGCCGAATAGCTCAGCCAGTTTATCCTCCAAATCAAATCCATGCAGGTTTTTAGCGATGATCTTCCCGTTGGGATCGATCAGGAAGTTTGCAGGAATACCGCGCACTACATATAAAGCAGCAGGCTTGCTTTTCCAGAATTGCAGGTCGGATACCTGTGTCCAGGTCAGGTGGTCTTTATGGATAGCATCCAGCCATTTTTGTTTGCCGTTTGGACGATCCAATGATACGCCCAGAATAGTAAAGTTTTTATTCTTGTACATACCGTAAGCCTTCACCACATTTGGATTTTCCCTGCGGCATGGCCCACACCATGATGCCCAGAAATCAACCAAAACATATTTACCGCGGAATGATTCAAGACTTACGGTTTTACCAGCAGTATCGGCCTCAGCAAAAACAGGTGCCATTTCGCCTAAAGCTACAGCTTTCAGTTTTGGTAACCTTTCACCAAATTCTTTACCATTTTCGGATTGTTTTACTTCTGGCGACAGGCTTTCATATAATGGTTTTACATCTGCATAGTCAGCACCATAAGCTGCATACATCTCTAATGCCATCAGGCTAATGTACGAACCCGGGTGTGATTTGACGAAATTGGCATTTACTTCGTTTGATTTGGCATCGAGCTCCTTTTGCTCTTTAGTAATCGTTCTCTGGTATTCTTCGGAATTTTTTTGCTCTGGGGTTTCGGCTTTAACCTTCGCATCCAAAGCATCCTGTTCATCATTGATGGATTTATTCAATGCATCGTACTCAATATTTTCCTGGTTGGTTTTAGGCCCATCAACTTTCGCCTCATTAAGTTTACCACTGCTATTTACATTGATGGTACCTTTTTCAAGATAGATGGATTTATAGTCATGATAAACAATGCCGCCGGTACCTTTTTCGTTCAATACCAGGTAAGCGCTTACAGGAGCTGCGCCTACTGTACCTGAGAATTGGAACTCGCCGTTTTTTAAGTTGACAGAATCAGTGGTCGTTTTGTCCTTTACTTGATATTGAAGGTATATTTTAGCGGGTGCGTTCAAATTGCCCACCTTACCTTGCACTGTGTATTTACCATCTTGGGCAAAAGCTATTGCAGGTAGTAAGGCAATAGCAGCAGAGATCAATTTTTTCATTTTGAGTTATTGAGAACCCAATATTACAAATAAATTTCTAAACGGATCTGTTTGCTACAAATGCTATCTCAATACTTTTTTCAGCTCATCTTCCAGGTCATCACCGCGCAAGTCTTGCGCAATAATTTTACCGGTTGGGTCAATCAGGAAATTTTTGGGTATGCTTTGTACATAATACAACCTGGCCACTGCGTTATTCCAGAATTTAAGGTCTGACAGCTGTGTCCATCCGCCTAAGTGATCGGCTTTGATCGCGTCCAGCCAGGCGAAATTAGCTCCGGGTCTGTCCAGCGAAACCCCAACGATCGTGAAGTTCTTATTTTTATACTCGTTAAATACTTTTACCACATTCGGGTTTTCCTGGCGGCAAGGGCCGCACCACGATGCCCAGAAATCAAGCAAAACATATTTTCCTCTGAACGACGAAAGGCGAACAGGATGTCCCAAAGTATCAGTCTGTTCAAAATCAGGGGCCATTGCGCCATTGGCTGTTGCCTTCAAACTCTCGAGTGTTGCACGCATGGAACGGGCAGTTTCGGTTTCCTGCAACTCTTTTGAAAGTCCGTCTAAAACCGGCAATAACTCATTAGGATCAGGCGACGGGCCACCTAAAGTGCCGATAGTTAAAAGGCTCAGATAGCTGTCGGGGTTAGCCAATATAAAAGCTTTGAGCTTGGCATGGTAGTCAGTTTGTATCACTTTCAGTTTTGCCTGCAATGCATTCTGGTCAATGGGCTTATTAGAATTAGCCGGATCATTTGCAGCTTTTACCTGCTCGGCCATCAGCGAATTTGTCTTTTCGCCCGCCTCCTGGTTAATAGCCAAAAGTTTCTGATACTGGTCGTTTATTGGCGAACCAATGATCTTAGCTTTATATGCCGAATCAGGGCTTTGAATAGTAGTGGTACCCTTGTCAATATAAAATGCCAGTTTATCTGAGTTAGGGCCAACATCCAATTTACTTACCCCCACTCCTTTGAAATCAATCACCAGAATGGCCAGCGAAGGGTACATTATATCGCCCTTAAATTCAAAATTACCGTTAACCGCCTGGGTAGAATCTAACACTTTATTCGACCCCAATTGGTAACCCAAATAGATTTTGGCATTCAGGTTACCGAACTTCCCCACCACATTAAAAGGTTGCGGAACCTGCGCAAATGCTACCACAGGCATCCATAGTAATACATATAAAAACAGTCTTTTCATTTATTATTATCAGATAATGATGTTGTTAACGTTTAATCGGCTAATGAATTGTATGTCAGTTTAACTTTTGATAAGTGCGCCACCAAAGGTCGGGCATTTCACCTGCAACAGCTGTCTTGTAATCGTCATAACGGCAGGGCACCAGATGAAAGCGTTCGTTCATTGAGCCTCCGGTTGGATACGGCACCTGCATCCACCAGCGGTCTGATTTTTTGCTTTTCACAAATACCAGTTCATGGTCGTCGTGTTTCAGACTCGTTTTATAGATCAGGTATTGTGATTTAGGGTTTAACGGAAAATCTTTTTTTCGGTTATAAAATCCATCAATAAAACACCATATTATTTCAGCCAGCAGCGTAGCAGTCTGACCGTTATTGTCATATGCCGGATTGAATTCGTAAAATCCAATAGAGCTTAGCTTGTCATTAAAGCCGGCATACCGGGCTATCTGGCACGCTTCTTCACCATAAAAACCATTTGGAGTGGCGTTGGCGTTGCCTGCTGCGTCTGATGAACGTATAGCGCCTATATCAAAACTGATCATACTGGCATTACGGATGATCGGCTCAGTCACTGCTACCTGTCCGCTTAACTCACCCAAGCGGTGTACGTCGAAGTACAACTTGTCCATCACCCTTAGGCTTTCCTGGCTCGAAAAGTAAGTTTGATAACCGAGATTACTATAGTTAAATAAGTAATTCGGCTCATGTAAAAATATTTTGTTGAGGTATGAGACGGATGTCGTTTCTAAACCGTCGTTATCGCCATCGTCGTCCAGGTCAAAACGCGGATCAATTACTACAAGGTCGACTTTCTGCTCCAATTCCTCATAAGCCATATACTGGGCGTAAGTAATATCCTGACCACCACCGATTATAATAGGCAGGATGCCTTTTTTGATCAGTTCACTTACTACTGTTTTTACCGCGAAGTAAGTGTCTGTTATGCTTGCGCCCTGCCGGATATTACCCAGATCGGCAATTTTGGTTTTATAAGCACCCTCGAAAAGCAGGTACAGCTTCTCGCGAACGTAATCGGGCCCTAAAGCGCAGCCCGAATTGTTTAATGCATTACGATCATCCTGCACACCGATAATGGCGATATCTGTTTTCTGATCCAGATCGGGAAAATCAACCGAAAAATGCGTGATCTTATCACCCAGATGGCTGGTATAATAACCATTCTTAGGTGCCAATTTTTTCAGATCAATCGGTGTAAAAAAATCAGATAAAGACATATTTGATGTACTGATATGCAGATGTGCAAATGTGCAGATTTTTTTGATATGCAAATATGCAGACATGTAAATGTGCAGATTTTTATCGGATTTGAAAATTTCATTTATCTGCACGTCCGCACATTTGCACATCTGCACATCTATCCGCACATTTGCACATTCACGCATCTGTATATTAAACAAATGATACTGGTTACTGGCGCAACGGGGTTCCTGGGTTCTGAAGTGGCTAAGCAATTATCCGAACAGGGTAACGTAATCCGTTGTACTAAACGGGCTACCTCAGCAATTCCAGCATTTCTTTCACCTTATCAAAAAAATATTGAATGGGTTGAGGCTGATCTGCTGGATATTTTCGCCCTAGAAAATGCCCTTAAAGGTATCACACAAGTATATAATTGTGCTGCATGGGTGTCCCTGCGCCAGGCGGATAAGGAACCGATGATTTATACCAATGTGACAGGGACGGCTAACCTCGTTGACCTGTGCCGCCAAAACGGGATACGCATGGTTCACGTGAGTTCGGTAGCGGCTGTGGGAGATGCCAAACCGGGTGAGCTGATCACTGAAAATCATCATCTCGATCAGGCAACTGAAACCGACGGTTATGCTATCTCCAAACTGGAAAGTGAAATGGAGGTTTGGCGGGGCATTGCGGAAGGCTTGGATGCAGTAATTGTTAACCCTTCTATCATTATCGGCCCTAACGCCGGAACTGAAGGTAGCGGGGCCCTGTTTAAAACTGTCCGCGATGGTTTTAAATTTTATACCCTGGGCAGCGGCGGGTTTGTGGATGTGGAAGATGTTGCCAGATGCATGATTGCACTAATGAACAGCCAGATCAGTGGCGAGCGCTTTATTATTAGTGCTGAAAATCATGATTATAAAAGCCTGACGGCAGAAATAGCTGATGAGTTTGGTATAAAAGCGCCATCAACCTTAGCCAAACCCTGGATGATGGAACTGGCCTGGCGGTTCGCTTCTTTTGCAGGAGCTATTGCACGAAAAACTCCATCGATTGACAAAGTTTCGGCAAAGGCTGCTTCACTTACTAAGAATTTTGATAACACCAAAATCAAAAAAGCAACCGGCATTGAGTTCAAACCGTTAAAAACCTCTGTAAGAGAGGTATGCGAAGCTTTAAAAACAGCATAAACATTTCCCAAAACTTTTTATTTTAGCTGATAAACTTCGGGTTTATGAGAAGATGCCTTTTGATATTGATACTTTTTTGCTGCAGTTGCATGAACTCTGAGCTGCAATCAAGAGCTGAGCAAAGCGCCGAACATTACATCAAGAACAGGCTTGGCAATCCTGTATATTTTAAAACCGTATCATTTTCCGCATTACAAAAAAGGCGATACACTACTTCACTTGACACATCATTGGATGCAGCGGGAATAAATGCCGGTGACCAGCGAAGGGTAAAAGCCTATGTAGACAGTGAAAATGGCCAGCGCCCTGATCTATCAGTAAAAAACGAAAAGGATGTCTATAATATACAGCACGATAAACTAACTTATTATCTGCTCATCTATTCGTTCAGGACTGATTTAGCAGGAGTAAAGATAACGATGAAATACCGCCTCGAGCTGGATACCGCCTGCAATGTTATTCATGCTACTGATATTACCAACATCAAAGTAAAAGAGCAATAAAAAAAGCCCATAACTCATGTTAAAGGCCTTACAATAATAATATTTAGTTGCTCAGCTGTATCAGCCGGATAAGTCCATTACCCGTATCAGCGACAACGATCCTGCCGACCAGGTCAACAGCTATCCCTTGTGGATTATTAAAAGTGGCCACAGCGGTTGTTCCATTCAAATTTCCGGCTGTACCTGTACCGGCAATGGTAGTCACCGTGTTGTCGGTCGCTATTTTGCGGATCAGGTTATTATTCGAGTCTGCTACATAAACATTACCGCTGGCATCAACTGCTACGCCGGTGGGCCTGTTAAATGAAGCTGCAGTACCAACAGCATTTTGATTACCTGCAGTTGTGTTGCCTGCAATGGTAGTTACCACCCCCTGTGAGTTGATTTTACGGATCATATTATTCCCGGCATCCGCTACATACACATTACCACTTGAATCGACAGCAACAGATTGGGGCTGGTTAAACTGAGCTCCAGCGCCGGTACCGTCCTTTGATCCTCGTATACCAACTGAACCTGCAAACAAGGTTACTACACCTTTAGGTGAAATTTTGTCAATTACGCTATTCCCATTGTCGGCTACATATACATTTCCTGCTGCATCAGATGCGACCCCTGTTGGGCCATTGAACCCGGTAGCAAACGTGGTTACAGCATCGCTGATATTTATTTCGCGAATAGCTAAATTCCCCAAATCGGCTACATATACATTGCCTGCACCATCAACACCTACTGCACTTGGGAAATTGAAGGTGACGGAATCCTTTTTATTGGAAAATCCTGCTGTACCTGTTCCTGCTATAGTAGTAACCACGCCCTGCGGCGAAACAAGGCGTATGATGTTGTTTTGCTTATCAGCGACAAATATAAAACCCAGGTTGCTTACAGCAACGCCTGTTGGATAGTTAAAAGATGCCTGTTCCTTTGCCCCATCTGCAAACCCCTGCTTGCCATTGCCTGCTATAGTAGTAACTGTTGATGGATGATCGATAATGACAGGACCTGTGGGGGTGGTATTATCATTTTTTTTACTGCATGCAGAAAAAAACAGTCCTGATAACAAAAAAAGTAAAGTAGAAAATCTTTTCATACTAGGGGATTTGGTTCTAAAAATTAGTTCTTCCGGATTTAATTGGCACTACAATAAAAGCAAGTATAATAATACTTACGTAGTAAATACACATAACGCTACTCAGTCAAGATTATTTTTATCGTCGGCTGAGTTGATTACGATAATTTTTACCTGGATAACTGTCAGAATAGATTCAGTTATCAACATCCGTAAACTCTATCAACAAACTCAACATTTTACTATGATGCATCATTCAAAAATTGCACATTTGCAGGCAAATGGACCAGTACTTTATTATCGATTTCGATAGCACATTTACACAGGTTGAGGCGTTAGACGAGCTTGCCCGCATTTCGTTAAGAAAGCATCCCGACAGAGAAAAAATTTACCAACAGATAGAGGATTTTACCAATGCCGCCATGGAAGGGCGTATTCCTTTCAGTGAGAGCCTGGAGGGCAGGGTAAAATTATTGCAGGCTAACCGGGAGCACCTGAAACAACTGGTAACCCATTTAAAAAAGAAAGTTTCTACCTCATTCTCCCGTAACAATGCGTTTTTTAAGCAGCACCAGGATAACGTACTTATCGTTTCCGGAGGCTTTAAAGAATTCATTACTCCTGTTGTAACCGAGTATTTTATTAAGAAAGAAAATATCTACGCCAATACCTTTGTGTTTGATGAGAATGATAATATCATTGGCTATGACCGTGAAAATCCACTTTCGCAAGAGGGTGGCAAAGTAAAGTTACTACGCCATATGAACTTGCAGGGTGAGATATTCGGCATCGGCGATGGCTATTCTGATTTCCAGCTGAAAGAATCTGGCCTTATCAAAAAATTCTTTGCTTATACTGAGAATATTGAGCGCAAATCTGTAGCTGAGAAGGCCGACCATATTACACCAAGCTTTGATGAGTTCCTTTTTATCAATAAGCTGCCACGAGCTATATCCTATCCTAAAAACCGCATCAAGTGCCTTGTTGTAGGTAATGTTGGTGAAGAAGCCTTAGAGCAAATGCGCAAAGAAGGTTATGATATCCGCGAAAAAGAAAGCATAGAGGAAAAATACCTGGAGGAAGCCGGGGTGTTGCTTTGCGACGAAGAGCATCAGCCTACAGCAGAGCAATTGCAGAATGCTGAAAGATTAAAGGTGATCGGGTGTTTGGGAAAGGTTGCAAGTAAAAAATTAGCTGAGGTTGCCTGCGAAAATGGCATCATCATTTTCGATGATCCTAAATACAATCCCCGTAATGTTGATTTTATTCCCAAGAGGGTGATCAGCTTTATGAATGAGGGAAAAACACACATGAGCTGCAACTTTCCCGACTTGCAGCCACCACGCAATGATAATGCTCATCGACTAATCCACATCCATACCAACGTGCCTGGTATACTGGCGCAGATAAACGGTGTATTAGCACGTCATAACATCAATATTGTAGGTGAATTCCTGGTGACTAATGCACAGATAGGCTATGTAATAACCGACATTACCGCAGGCTACGGCAAGCAGGTTCTGAATGAGCTAAAGGCGATTGATCATACGATAAAGTTTAGGTTGTTGTATTAATAGTGATTAGTGATCAGTTAATCAGTTAAAACCTATGCCTTATCACCGGTTAACTGGTCACTTATTAACTGGTTAACTAAGATGACTCCCCCTTCAAAGGAACCACTAACACCGGTATCTTCGAATGTCTTACCACATGCTCGGCTACACTGCCCATAAACAGGCGGTCAAAACCTGTCCGGTTGTGGGTTCCTATCACGATCATATCAGCACCAAACTCTGTGGCGCATTTTAATATACCATCTGCGGTAAGGCCATACTCTGTAAAGTTGGTTATTTTGAGCTGCTCAGCATACTGCGCCTGTATACGCCGAACTGTATTTTCGGCAGCTTCTTTTTGAATGCGCACCATCTCCGACTCGTCTACCATAGAAATATCTGTGCTAATTCCTGTGATGGAATCACTGCCTGCCGCAGGCATAATAATCGGTTCGATAATGTTTACCAGGCCGACTTCGGCATTGCAAAGCCGGGCCATTTCAAAGCCGAATTCAGCTGCGTGATCAGCATACCGGCTATCGTCAACTGCAATTAAGATTTTCTGTATCGCCATGATAATATCAAACTATAAATGTGGTGCTTTTGTTTCTGTATTTGCCAGCTTTATTACCTTTGCCAGATAAACCGATCCAATGAGTATTAGTCCTGAAATCGAATCACGCCTGGCGCTGTTGCAGGAAAAGTATGAAGCCATGGGCCAGGATATGATATCCTATCTCGATGGCCTCCTGCATGCCGATTTTCTCACCTATTGGGATTATATCCACCTGGATACGCTGTTGAGCCTGCAAAACCCCAAAACACCTTTTCCTGATGAAGAAATATTCATCATGTATCATCAGATCACTGAGCTATATTTTAAGCTGGTGCTGCATGAGTGCAAACAGATCACAGAAAAAGAGATACTAACGGCAGATTTCTTTACAGCCAGGATACATCGCATCAATCGTTATTTCGATGCTTTGATTGAATCATTTGAGATCATGGTTGATGGGATGGAAAAAGACCAGTTCCTGCAATTCAGGATGTCCTTACTACCGGCCAGTGGTTTTCAAAGTGGGCAATACCGGATGATTGAGATCTATTCAACGGATTTTATCAACCTTGTGGCCCGCGACAAACGCGAGGAATTGCGCAGCGCTCCTATCGAAGACCAGTTTGAATTTCTCTACTGGAAATTTGGCGCGACGGAATTATCTACCGGCAAAAAGACACTCACACTTAAGCAATTCGAGAAAAAATACTCCAAAACCTTTATCGAATTAGCTAAAGCAAACACCAGTAAAAACTTTAATGCCCTGCTGCAGCAATTGCAATATGAGCAGCAATCGACCACCCCGCTCGAAAATGAATTGCGGCAACTGGATGTCAACGTAAATGTAAACTGGCCGCTCTCCCACTACAAATCCGCGGTACGATATCTTAACCGCGAACCAGACGAGATCAAAGCAACCGGCGGTACTAACTGGCAAAAATATCTACCTCCGCGTTTTCAAAAACGTATTTTCTATCCGTCACTATGGACCAGGGAACAGGAAGATAACTGGGGGAAGGCCTGGGTGGAGGATGTGCTTGGTTTATAGATCATGGTTCATAGTCATTAAATGGTCATTATCAGGGTTTTTCTATGAACCATGAACCATTACCTATGAATTTTCTGCCAAAAGTCCTATCTTGCCCTTTTCCAAATTTAATACCTAAGGATATGACTGAGACGTTGGACATCAAGATCACCAAAACTACCAATTCCCGTTTGTCGCAAACGGATTTTAGTAACCTGCCATTTGGCAAAATTTTTTCCGACCACATGTTTGTGGCTGATTATGCTGATGGCGAATGGAAGAATTTTCAGATAGTCCCTTATGCTGAGATCGGGTTGAGCCCGGCTATTTCTGCTTTGCATTACGGACAAGCCTTTTTTGAAGGCCTGAAAGCTTACAAACATGCTGATGGTAAGGTCTCCGTCTTCCGTCCGGATAAAAATGCAGAGCGTTTTAACAAATCGGCAGAGCGTCTTTGCATGCCAGAGTTGCCCGAAGAAATTTTCATTCAAAGCATAGCTGCATTGGTCGATCTTGACCGCGACTGGATCCCGGCTCAGGCTAACCACTCTTTATACATCAGGCCATTTATGTTCGCTACCGATCCGTTTTTGGGCGTAGCGCCATCATCTACTTATAAGTTCATCGTGTTAACCTGCCCTGTAGGCCCTTACTTCTCAAAAACTTTGAGAGTGAAAATAGAAACCTACTACACCCGTGCAGCTGCAGGCGGAATGGGTTATGCAAAATCAGCAGGAAACTATGGCGGTGCTATGCTGCCGAGCCGCAAGGCTGTTGAAGAAGGCTTTGACCAGATCATCTGGACCGATGCGAAAGAACATAAATACGTTGAAGAAATGGGCGCCGCTAATGCAATGTTTGTATTAGATGGCACATTGATCACCCCATCAACTGAAGAAAATACCATTCTAAAAGGTGTCACCTGCAATACGGTAATGACCCTGGCCCGCGATTGGGGCTTCCCGGTTGAGCAACGCCGTATATCGGTTGAAGAAATTATTGAAGGCGCTAAAAACGGTAAACTGACTGACGCATTTGGTGCAGGAACAGCTGCTACTATCGCTCCGGTTGGCTCTATCGGTTATAATGGTGAAGAATACTTCTTAAGCGATCCGAAAACACGCGAGTTCTCACAAAAAGTACTGAAAACTTTGGATGGTATCCGTTACGGCAATGCTCCTGATCCGCATGGCTGGAACTATATGATATAGTATAGTGAGTGGTCAATGGTGAGTAGTGAATTAGTTTTCTACTCACTACTCACCATTGACTATTCACTTTTCACTTTCAACGATACCGTTTCGCTTTTCCCAAACACAACTTTCTGATCCTTTTGTAAAGGCTTCGTATTCCACAAGCATTCACGAACGGTTAGTTTTTGCGCTGCAGGGTCAAGAGAAATCAGTTGGAAGGACAGCAAAGTTTCATCCTTTGCTGAATATTTGCCTTTTATAGGCGAATCAACCCTGAAGGTATTCAGACTGACATCATTATCCGGTCCGTGATAAGTATAAAACTCGTTCCAGTTACTGTTGCCGTGAAAATAGGCTTTGATATTAGGATGCTGTTTTAAGAATTTCACAAAGCCCCGTTGCTCTATCTGCGTTGCGCCGTCATCGGCAGATGCGATATATCCTTCTTTATAATGCTCCTCTGTAAGATTTTGAAATTTATTTTCCGCGGTCATATTATAAGGAGGCCGGGGGTTAGTAAAATGCTTTGATTCACACTCCGGCTGATCATGGGTGAAAATAATAACAGGGGTAGATTTAGCCACTTTGGCCAGATCTTTCTTCATCCAGATACGTTCGGCAGAATCAGGCCAAAGGGTGATGAACATCATATGTATACCCTTAACGTCGAATGAATAATTTACTTTTTCAGTATGATAATCGTAATCTGCATTGGTTAAAGGTTTTGCAGGTTTCAGCATCGCATTATATATTTTCACCATTGACGTAGGGTCAGTCACCGGTTTTAATGGCTTGGTAAACCCTATTGCATTTGATATATCATGATTTCCGGGTACTAATAACAATTTAGCAGGTTTGCCATTATCCCCTATAAGGCTAATGGAATGCACATAGTCCGTCTCAAACTGCGACCATGATGCAGCTGCGCTTTGTATCGGCGCTTCCATCCTGTTAGCTATATCACCTGTTTGTATCACATAGTCAACATGACTTGCTTTTTGGCCCGAATTGATTCCTCCATCCAATGGTAATGTAAGACCAGGAATGCTGTTCATTTGTTGTATCATCGCAGCATTTACAATATGACTTTTCACATTACTATCGCCCCTGAATTTTACACGGCTGATTCCATAATGCGCATCCGAGCTGAAAACCATATTGATCACTGGAGAAGTTTTAGATTGACCAAAACTCTTTCCTGAATTAAGCGCAAAAGCTGCACCTATCATAAGCGCAGCTGTGAAAACTTTATGCTTTCTCATAAAGTAGATTTATTTTCTTTTATAAAATGAAATAGTCGCCAAATGACCGGGGTGATCCCTGATCTCGGTATCCGTGTAATAACCGGAATCATCTGCAGCAAAGCAAATCCCTTCGCCCTGGGGTTCGTTATTGGCATAAGGTGCTACTTGCGGGGCAGTTAATAATCCGGCTGAGATGGATGTCCCGGCAGGAAGTTTCCAGTACCAGATCAATTCATTGCTTCTCAATAATATTTCAGTGCCATCGGGAGAGATATCACCGGCTGTGGCTTTATTCATATACAACTGCACAACAGGCGTCATTACTGTAGCCGATTTGGTATTTTGCGGATACCTTGCCACATAAACTTTCGAAAAACTATTCTCCTTACTGGCGATATAAATATCCTTTGTTAAAGGGTCAACCATCAGCGATTCTGCATTCCTTGGGCCATCGGGATATTTTAGTTCGATAATGTCAAGCGAATCAATATTCATCGTCACCGGCAGAGTTTTTCCGGTCAGGTCAGGCTCGGGGAAACGATAGACAAATACCGAAGGATACTTAGAATCGTTATCACCAATATCACCTACATAAACATAGTTTTTGCCAGCCACAGGACCAGGGCCAACGGCAATATCTTCCCAGTCACGGTTGCCTACAGGTGTTAAGGTGAGTGTTCCCACGTTATCGCCGTTTCCGTTAGTCATATAAACTTGGTTGGGGTTGCCGCTATCATTATGAATATATAAAATACCGGGATTGATCCTGCTTGCCGCCACGCCGGATATTTCTACAAGGTCAGTTCTGGCCAGATCATGTACCACAGGCACGGGATTAAACAGCTTTGTACTATCAAGACCGACCGGGTCATAACCTGGTTTAGGAAAGTTTACCTGTGCCGGTGGAGTAGTTGCCGTTGTATCTTTTTTCGGGATGACTGTATTGCCTGACTTATTGCAGGAGAAAACAGTTAGAATAAAAAAGCACAACAACCCATTTTTAATATTAAACATGTTACTGTTTTTACTAAAATGGGTTGTCATGCTAAAGATCGTACTTTTCAATATCGCTAAATATTAGTGCTGATTACCTGTACCGTCGGTTTGGTAGCAACCGATGTCTTTTCCCGGAGGAGTGATCTGGGTAGCGCCAAAGTTAGGATCGACAGGGATACCGGCAGTGATAGGTGCAACCTTGCTGGCATCAGTTGTACCTTTGCCAATAGCAGGTGAACCTGACTGCAAACGGAAGTTGTAACTATCAACTGAACACTGGGTGATCCAGAAATTATTAGCAGCAGGAAGCGGGTAGTTTACGAACATTGGATTGTTTTTACCAACCAGCGCCGAACCGTCATAAGTTTCACCAAAAGTATAGCTTGAACCAAGGAAGCTAGCCATGTTTGGAATATCAGTTGCCTGTGGGTGAGTAACAACAGCCTGCGCACGGTTATCAGGTACAAACTGGCCGCAGATTGTAGCGTTATCACCATAATAGTAGTTGTAGCCATAAGCAGTTTGTTTTATTGCATCGTTTGCGTTGTAAGTAGTATCAGCCAGGTATACTTTAGCGCCACCCGGGCCACCAGCTATACGCACACCAAAAGCACAGTCAACAATCAGGTTATTATAAACTAATGCCCTCGAGTTATTTTCGATCTCCGCAGAGCTTCCGCGAGCGCCAAAAACGCCACTGTTTCTAAAACCATCGTTTACATAAGTATTATTATACATAGTGAACTGGCATTCGCCGCCTGTAGTACCGTCGCTTGCAGTTTTTGTACCGTTTGTGGCGCCACCGATAATCAGGTTATATGCCATGTTACCTGTTGAGCTGCCTTTTGCATTGAAACCGTCACCACCGTCGCTGCCGCATTTCTCCATTGTGTTTCTCATGATGTTGAAGTGACCGCCATAAAAACGGGTAGCGTCATCAGGCGAACCATACATCCATGAATCCTCCATAATGAACACACCATCAGGGTTGGTGAAGTATAAGATGAATTGAGCACCCGCTTTTAATGAGTTTCCGCCCTGGAATGGAAGCGCCTTCAAAGCAGCGCCACCAAAATCAAGGTGAGTCCATTTAATAACGCAAAGTTTAGCTGTAGGGCCGCAGTAAATACCACCCCAACCGCCAACATATGCAGAGTCGGCTCCTAAAACCGATACTCCGGTAGTTTTGGTCCTCCGTGGGTCGGTTACCGTAATTGGGGCGTCTTTGGTACCCAGGAAAATAATGTCGCCGTTTACGATAAAATTAGCGCCATTGGTCATGTTAATTTTAACACCTTTTTGCACCAGCAAAGTATCACCTGCGTTGATAGTGATATCCCCGCTTACGTTGTAAGTTTGATTGGCCTGCATAGTACCTTTGTAGCTGCCCGCAGCTAACGTACCCGAACTGCTGATAACCTTACCAACCTGGATCTGTGGCTGCGAGATTACCGCCTTATCACTTTTCTTGCTGCACGATACGAGCGCTAAAAGTGACATTCCGATCGAAAGAATCTGTAAATTTTTCATAATGGGAAATGGATAATGATTATTGTGTTTTAATTGTTAAATACTGATAGATTAAAAGTTATACTTTACACCCAGGCTATAGCGTGCATAAAATTGATCATACTGTACTGTTGTATAATTAGGGCTTTCCTGGTGCGGATATTTTGACGAGCCAGAGTAATTTGCCTGGTTATTCTGCTTGATGAACAGCTCATATGGTGTATTGAGCAGATTATTAGCCTTTATGTATAAGATTAAGTGTTTGCCTATTTTCTTCTGGGCCGACAGGTCAAGGAAAGTGGACGGCTTTTCCCATGTATCGAGGCCATAGTAGGTAGATACGGCAGCTATTCGCTCACCGGTGTATGAAACCGACAGTTGCGCGTCGAGGCCAAGCTTTTGGTCTTTATACAACAAAGATGCATTGGCTATATTGGCGGCCTGGCCCTGTAGTGGCCTGGTTTGTGTACGGTGAATCAGTTCGCTATTAACGTTCACTGTTTTAGATGTAGTGATCTTCGAATTTGTATAGGTATAGTTAATAGATGCACCAAGATTGCCGAAGAATTTCAGGGCTACAAATTCGGCCCCGAGGTTTTGTGCTGAGGCGCTAGGGTTGTTTGGTATATAATACAAAGTTGCACCGTCAGAAGCCTGTTGAAGCGAAGTCTCAATTGGGTTGACCAGGTGTTTATAAAAACCGCCCACCATAAACTCATCAAATACACCAGGGAAAAACTCATACCTTAAATCGTAGTTATCGACAACTGTATGCTGCACATATGGGTTACCAACGTGGCCATAAAACGCGTCGTCCTGTGAATCATCCGTAGCCGGCACAAGGTCATAGAAAGATGGCCTTAATACAGATTTGTAATAAGCTGCCCTTATTGCCTGCTCATCTGTCAATGAGTATTTGGCATTGATGCTTGGCAACAGATCGTTATAGGTAATATCGCCCGATTTACCGGGAAAAGTAACAGGAAGATTTGAAAGATAATTTTGGCTGGTATATTCCTGTCTTACACCAAATATGACGTTCAGCTTGCTGGTAAAATCATATTTTATCATGCCATAAATAGCCTGTATATTTTCGGTAAATGTGTAAACACCCGCATCTGTACGGTATGAACCATACGCATAAGTTGTATCCAGGTCTTTCCATTGGTATGTGGCGTTAGGAATTGATGTATATGGCTCCGGGGCAGGCGGTGATGAACCCGGGACATACGTATTTGATAAACTGTACACATCACGGAAATTATCCCTTGTTTTGTGTCTCACCATGCCGCCAATCGAAAACTCAGCAGTGTGATTGAAAATATTTTCGGCTTTATAATGCAGGTTCAAATAACCCGATAGGTCTTTATCAGTATTATGTAGCCATTCCCGCGACTCGTTGCCCACCACGGCAGGCTCAGGCTGTATGCTGGTAGGAACATTTGAGCCATTCGGAATAGTTTCATTGAACTGGTAGTTAGAGTCGAATTCAGCCATATCAGGTAAATTCTCTTTTGCCTGCGAAGTAGTGCCTATCCAGTCTAAAGAAAAGTCTTTGGTGATATGGTGTTTACCACTCAGCGTAATGTTGTAAATATTTTGAAGATCAGACCGCGTTTGCGTCCTGTTGTCTACAGAAAAGGGGCCGTGGTAACCATTGAAAGAATAACCGCCATACGTAGTTTCTGCGGTTTGGCGCACCCGGTATTCATCCAACCCAACGTAGGTGCCGAACAATTTGATGGTGTTGTTATTGTCGAATTTGTAATCTATTGCTGCCATCGCACCGTAATGGTTCACTTCCGACGAGTACATCCTGTTATCAGAACTTTGAAAAGCTGTTTCCTGGTTCGGCGTATTGATATTGGGCGACTGGCCTACTGTGCTTGTTTGCACAACCACAAAGCTGTTATCGCCCTGGTAAAGATTTTGCACACTGCCCGCGAAAATAACGCCTAGTTTACCTCCCAGGTACCGGTTACCAATGGTCAGGCTCGCGGTTTTATTTATAGGGGCATTTTGTTTCTGGGTGAGCAGGTTCTGATACGGGAATTCGCTGAGCGAAGCAATTTTGTTCGGATGCCTCTCTCCTGGCGACTGATTATCCACCGTGCTGCGGTTAAATGACTCAAAACTGCGATTAAAAAATATCTGACTGTAACCCGTACCAATCTCTCCTTCAACTTTCAGGTGGTCGGGAGCAGATTTCATTACCAAATTCACCACACCACCAGAAGCGTCACCTTCCATATCAGGGGTAAGCGTTTTAGAAACCTCCAAACGATCAACCAGGCCTGCCGGGAATATATCCAATGGCAAATATCTGTTCCTGTTATCCGGGCTTGGTATCTTCACACCATTGATCAGCGTGGTGTTATATTGTTTGTCCATACCACGGATGATCACGTGCCGTGCATCGCCTGTATTACTTCTGTCTATTGATACCCCCGACATCCTGCTTAACACATTCGACACCAAGACGTCAGGCGAAATGGCGATAGCTTGAGCTGACACCGCATTAAGGGTATTGTTGGAGTTTTTTTCTGCACCCCGCGCGGCCGCGTCTGTTTCTTTATCGGCATGCTCTACTATAGTTACCTCGTTAAGCGAGGTCGCGTTATCAGCCATAGCTATATTCAGCGTAGCTTCTTTACTGTTTGTAACCTCTACCGCATATTCCTGGGTGGTTTTGTACCCCAAAAATTTTACCTGCAACTTATACGTTCCAGCAGGTATGTTTTTAAACAGGTAAACACCATCAAGTTTAACCGTAGTGTTCGATTGAAAATCCCCCTTTTCTATATGAACTGTGGCGCCGATTAAAGTTTCACCATTTTTAGCATCAGTGACACTGCCTTTTAAACTTTGTGCATGCACAATTGTGGAAAAGAAAAACAGCATTAAAATGCTCAAAAGGCATTTTTTTAATATTTTTTGAGAACGGACAGGAATTGAAAAAAGGACGTAAGGAGTAAAGATAACTTTCATTAAAACACCGGTTTTTGCGCAAAGAAACCCTTTCAATTTTGAATAAAATCTGAATTTTAAGCCATCGGGAATTTCTTAACCAAATGATTTTAATGCTTTAACATAAAATGTTGTTTTACAGAAAAAATTCAGTTTTCTAAAACATCATTTTAACATAAGAAATAAAAAAATTAACATTGACAATATAATTTATCGTCAATAAAATAAGACGCGATGGGATTTGGACAATAGGAATCGGCGCCTTGTTCTTAGGGAAAAGAAAATCAAACTTATTCGACAGTAACGGTCAAGCCTTCCTGCTGCAATATTTTGCGGTAGATTTCCATCTCGGTAAATGAGCCTTCCAGTACGGCGCACTTACCTTCGTTATGCACCTTCCAGGCTATTTTTTCAGCCTGGGATTCGGAATAGTCCAGGTATTTCATCATGCAGAAGATCACATGATCGAATGTATTCACATCATCGTTCCATAAAATGAGACGGTGCATTTCTTTAAGCCCGGCTAATATTTCCTCGAGCGTTAGGGCCTCTTCCTGGGTTTCTGTCGGCATTGTAATGACAAAATTACCTAAATTCGGCAATAAAAAAGGCAAAAAGATGTTTGCTTGTGAAAAAGTAACACGCTCGTCACAATTACAATGAAGACGTTATTTGTACCCCTGTTATGCATCGGTTCGCTGCAACTCTTTATATCAACTACCTCTTTTGGGCAGGATAAAGCTGCTGCAAATAAACTACAGCCACCACCTTCAAATATTACTATTGATGGCGATTTAAAAGAATGGGGGGATAGTTTACGGTATTACAACCAGGAAAAACAACTGAACTATGCGCTCGCAAACGACCAGGAAAACCTATACATAGCTATCCGCATTAATGACCGAAGCGAACAGATAAGAGTATTACGTGCGGGGCTAACTTTAAGCATTGATACCCGCGGCAAAAAGAAAGAAACTTTTACAATGACTTTCCCTGTTGGTAATCAAAGTGCACAAGGCATGGCAGATAATGCTATGGATTTACAAGGCGGCAACAATGACGTAAAACAGGAAGACCGCGAAGACCTGATGAATGCCAAACTAACCAAACTGAGGGAAATAAAAGTTACCGGCTTTAAAGATATCGAAAGCGAAACCATGACCACCTCTAATACCTATGGTTTTAAAGTAGCTATAGATTATGATGAAGATGGCAACCTGGTATACGAAGCAGCCATCCCACTCAAATTTTTCCACGCTGATGACCTGTCAAAAAACGAATGGGCCTTCAACTTCAAGATCAATGGTATAACAAGACCGGGACAAGATAAAGATAACGGTGATCATGACGGCATGACCCGAGGTAACGGAGGTGCAGGCGGATTTGCCGGAGGTGGTGGCAGAGGTGGACGAGGCGGAGGCCGTGGTGGCCGTATGGGTGGCGGTAACGGCAACAGCGTACCAGTTGACCGCAGTGAGTTGTCAAAATCCGTTGATTTCTGGGAGAAATATTACCTTTCTAAATGATAATTGTGAGTGGTGAGCGATGAGTAGTCAATCGAGAATTATATTTTAGACAAGTCACTCACTATTCACCATTGACTATTCACTAAAACTTGTTCTTCCACATCATACTCTCCACAGGACGGGTTGTCGGATTATTATATTTAGCGTTTGATTTCGTATTGTACAGAGTTTCAATATCACCCTCCACTACAAAATAGATCAGCTGACCGATAGGCATACCAGCATACACACGCACGGGCTGTGCTACGGATATCTCCAGTGTCCAGGTATTGCAAAAACCAACGTCTCCTTTACCCGCAGTTGCATGGATATCGATACCTAAACGACCAGTACTTGATTTACCTTCAAGGAACGGCACATGACGATGCGTTTCGGTGTACTCCATCGTTACGCCCAGATAAAGCGTGTTGGGCTGCAGCACAAATCCTTCTTTCGGAATCTCAAAGCCGTCGATCTCGTTATGCTGTTTGGCGTCCAGCACACGGCTTTTGTAGGTAGCCAGGTGCTTACCCAGGTGAACGTCGTATGAATTGGTGCCTAAACACTCGCGTTTAAACGGTTCGATAATAATGTGGCCCTTGTCAATTTCCTCAAGAATGCGTTTGTCTGATAAAATCATTGTACTGTGATATTTGGCCTAAATTATAATTATTTGATTTATTTTGCCATCCTTTTTGCAATTTTACTTTATGGCCATAGCATACAAAAAGCAAATTGACGCTGATACCGAATTTGCTCTTTGGAGAATAGAAGAGAAAGCGGAGGATTTGTACAAGCAACTGCAGTTGAACGACCGCGAAAAGGCTTATTTAGAGAAACTTAGCCATGGCAAACGGCACCTCCACTGGCTCGGCACGCGCGTGCTGCTGCGCAAAATGCTGAACACCGAAGAGTATATACACTGCGAGGTTGACGAGCACGGCAAGCCCTATTTGGTGCATCTGCCCTATCATATATCACTGAGCCATTCATTTGATTATGCAGCCGTTATGTTGAGCAGAACTCATAAGGTAGGCATCGACATCGAGCAGATAAAAGAAAAGGTGGAGCGCATTGCCCATAAGTTTATGCGTCCGTCCGAAATGGAGTTTATCGATCACCAGGACAGGGTGCAGCAATTGTATGTTTGCTGGTGCGCCAAAGAAGCTGTTTATAAATGTTATGGGCAAAAAGAAGTCTCATTTGCAGATAATATTTCGCTTGAGCCCTTTAACTTTGCTCAAGAAGGACATGTAAAGGCACATCTAAATAAAGGTATAGTCTCCAAAGACTATAAGGTAGGTTATTTGCAGTACGAAGATTATATGATCGGCTACGTAAAGGGATAGGGATATGAAGAACAAACAAGTATTTTTCCAGGATTGGGGTTTGACAGATTACAAAGAAGCATGGGACCGCCAGGAAGCTATATTTGGCCAAACTGTCGGCCTGAAAACCAAAATCCGCAACCGCAAGATCACCAGTGAAGGCGACGAATACAGTGAAGAAGATGAGTTAACCCCAAACTATTTGATTTTTTGTGAGCACCCTCACGTTTATACCTTAGGTAAAAGTGGCAAACCCGAACATTTGCTTTTGGATGAGAAAGGCCTGAAAGAGAAGAATGCCGTTTTTTACCCGATCAACCGCGGCGGCGATATCACCTATCATGGTCCGGGGCAGATAGTAGGCTATCCTATCCTCGATCTGGATAATTTCTTTACCGATATTCACCTTTACCTGCGCACATTGGAAGAAGCGGTAATACTCACTATGGCTCAATATGGACTAAAGGGTGAACGTTACCCCGGCTACACTGGTGTATGGCTCGATCCTGATAATGAAAATGCCCGTAAAATATGCGCTATGGGTGTAAGATGTAGCCGTTGGGTGACGATGCATGGCTTTGCCTTTAATGTGAATACCGATCTGGATTACTTTAATAATATAGTTCCTTGTGGTATTGACGATAAAGCGGTAACCTCCATGCAAAAAGAATTAGGCCAAAAGGCAGATATAGAAGACATCAAGAAAAACTTAAAACATCATATTTCCGTATTGTTCGATATGGAGATCGTATGAAAGCAATCGTAATAACCCTTTTAACCTTATGCAGCTGCGGTGCATTTGCCCAAATCACAAACATGAATCCTAAGGATACCTCTGCCCAACATACGCTGACCTACCTAGCCCTCGGCGATTCCTACACCATTGGTGAAATGGTTCCGGCAGATCAATCGTATCCAAACCAGGCAGCGGCTCTATTAACAAAAAAAGGCAGGCACATTTCCCCTCCAACAATCATCGCCAAAACCGGCTGGAGAACAGATGAGCTGATCCAGGGAATCACTAGCGCGAGCCTCACCCAAAAGTTCGACATCGTAACCCTGCTCATAGGTGTGAATAACCAATATCAGCATAAAGACACTGCCATTTACAGAGCAGAATTTGTTCAGTTGCTCAAAACCAGCATTGCCTTCGCAAACGACAATAAGCATCATGTATTTGTATTATCTATTCCCGATTGGGGCGTGACCCCTTTTGCCAACGGTCGTAACCCGGAAAGAATAGCCACTGAGATTGACGCCTATAACCGCATCAATAAAGAGGAAAGCAAAAAAGCAGGTGTTAACTACATTAACATTACCTCACTCTATCGCGAAATAGGCGACGATCCGGCTTACCTTGCCGAAGATAAATTACACCCTTCGGGAAAAATGTATGAGAAATGGGCAAAGGTGTTAGCTAACGCGATTGAAGGGCAGTTGAAGAAAGAATAAATTACAAATCCGTCATTGCGAGGAACGAAGCAATCTCTACTTAGGACATTCAAAAAAACCTGAATATTTTAGTGAACGTTCAGCGAAAAATGCTCGTTTGTTTGACTTGCATAGTTCGGAGATTGCTTCGTTCCTCGCAATGACGCGTTGGTTTAGACTATTGCTAACTGCCAAATAAAAACTGGAATCCTAGTTCCCCTTCACCCACTCCGAATACCTCGTCTCCTCCGGCACATCCGTCTTACTCTCAAAGTGTAGGTAATATCCATCCGGATCAACTATCCTCACATCCCACAAACCATTTCCCACAAAAGGCTCGTCAGGCTTAATCCCGTTATCCAAAAACTCATGATACAACACCAGCGAATCCCTGCATTGAAACCAAATAGATACCCCTGCACCCGGTTTATTGCCTGCCAAATACGATTTATCCGTCGTCATTCTAACTTCCTGCAGCATGATCGACCCGCCCTCACGCTGTAGCCAGCACCATTCAATTGTGCCCCGTGGTGTCCAGGTGTTCATTATTTTGAAGCCTAACCCATCCACATAAAACTTTAATGATGCCTCCATATTTGACACCATAAAAAGTGGGGTTGAATATTGTATGTTGGGCTGTTCGCTTTCCATAACAATTATGTTTTCTTTGAAGCGGCAATCTTCTCAATCGCATGAGCCAGTTTATCCAAATCGGCCAGACGGGTGTATACATGAGGCGTTACTCTAACACAACTCACGTTTTCCCAAACAATGCCTACCGTGTGTATTTTATATTGACTGAATAATGCAGTATCCAACTCACCCGGTGTCATGCCGTCAATGCTCACACCGCAGATGGCACATGAGAATTGTGGCTTTAGCGAGGTATGCAGCTTCACTCTCGGAATATCTTTCACCTTCGTTGCCCAGTAATTTTTCAGGTAACGGATACGCTCTTCCTTGCGCTTGCTGCCAATGCCTTCGTGAAAATTAATGGCCTCGCCTATGCCCTGCTCTATCGGGAAACTACGTGTGCCCAAAGTCTCGCACTTCCTGATATCACCACTATGCGGATCGCCATTGCAAAGCAGCGGCCATATTTTGCTGATATGCTCCTTCTTAATCCACATCATCCCGCTGCCAATAGGTGCCGACAGGAATTTATGCAGACTCGTCCCCAAATAATCGCAACCCAGGTCCGGAATCTTAAAATCCATCAACCCAAATGAGTGTGCCCCATCACAAACCACCTCGATCCCTTTGGCATGGGCCATATCCGATATTTTACGAACCGGCATCACCTGCCCCACCCAATTCACCATGTGCGTAACGTGGATGATCTTCGTCTTCGGCGTTATCGCGTCGGCATAAACTTTTACAATCTGCTCGTCATTCTCGATCGGAAACTCGAAACTGAGCTGCTTGTATACAATACCGTCGCGCATGGCACGCTGTTTATAGGCTTGAATGATGTTGGGATAATCCAGCTTGCTGCCAATCACCTCGTCGCCTTTCTCCAGGTTCAACCCGTAAATAACCGTGTTCAGTGATTCAGTAGCATTCCTGTTAATGGCAATCTCTTCCGGATCAACACCCGCCAGTTGCGCCAGCTTTTCGCGCAGGGGCTCACGACCCTGATCCAATATGCGCCACATAAAGTAGGACGGCCCCTCGTTGCTCAGGTCGTTATAACGCGCCACAGCCTGCTGCACAACCAGCGGCGACGGCGATACCCCGCCATTATTCAGGTTAATGATATTGGGACTCACGCTAAACGCATTCTGGATAGTGCTCCAGTAATCCTCATCCGTGGCCACCTGCTCCGGCGAAAGATGGTCGATCTTTTTTGCGGCCTGCGCCCATTCATCGGCGTGCAGTTGATTAAACAAACTCGATGTCGAAAAGGCCCCTGCCAGCGCGGCGGCCTGCGTGATAAACTTCCTGCGGTTGGTCATGAATCTAAGTTAGCGAATTATTTTTTTTGGCAAGAATCGCATATTATGATAAAGAAAAATTGTATATTAGATTTAGGTTAAGTTATTTAAAATCATTTATTTACCAACTCCCCAGTTATGAAAAAAACTATTACTACTCTTGTCACCTTATCGGTCGCGGCAATGGCATTTTACGGCTGCCGCAAAACATCGGATGCTGTTGCACCCAATAATTCTGAAACTAATGTTGTGAACCTCCACGGAATGGGTCTTAACCCGATGGACGCATCCGAATGGGCCAATGTACCTGCCTTTTCCGGCGATCTTTTTAAAAACAAACTGGCTCCTGACGGCCTTACTTATAACGGCACTGCCTACAGCTCCTATTTGCTGGTGACACCGCAGATAAGGGACCAGGGGCAGACCGGCGCATGTACCAGTTTTTGCGGTGCCGAAACGGATGAGATACTGTACTACTATAAGAATAACTCCGTGTCCCCTATAGCTAATTTCGCTACAGCAAGCGGAGTAACCCTGGCGACACAAAATCAAATCCCTAACACTTCAGACGCACCTGCCTATGGCGGTGCGAGTAATGCAACTGCAGCGTTCAGCCCGCTGTTCCTGTATTTTGTTGAACGCGTGGTGATCGAAAAATACGCTATCGGATCGGACCCTGGCGCCAATATGGTAAACATTGGCCAAACCTTACAGGGATTGTCGAGCAATACCTCTACCGGCAAAGCGTTAACATACAGCGGTTATACATTTGCAGGTATACCAATGGAAGCCAATTACCCTTATCCGTGGGTAGCCGGTTCAGGGGGTTACAATGTAGCTACGCCAACTGCTTCACCTTACAAGACATACCCATACAACTATTACAACTACGGCTCTACAACTATACCGGTTGCACCTAATAACCATACCATAGGCGTGCAAAGCGGCAGTACCAACAGCAGCGGCACCACTACCACTTCAGGTTATTATGTTATTTCGAGTACAGGTACAAACCTGGTAAACGACGTTAAAACCGCACTTCTGAACAACAAACCGGTGATGATGGGTTTCAACGTGTATGATAATACCCGTACCTACAAATATTTTGAAGGCTTGAACACCACCAGCTACACTTACAATCCGCTTACTTCAAGCGGTAGCCTTGCGCAGGGTGTAAGATTATTGGGCGGCCACGCCGTACCGATTGTTGGCTATATTAACGACAGTACCCAACCAGGCGGAGGCGTATTTATCGTCCAGAACTCATGGGGCACACCATGGGGTAATCATGGCTATTTTTACCTGCCCTATTCAGTTATCCAAAGCACCAGGGTTGTTCCATCAGGAAGCCTTTACGTAGCAGTTTTATAAGAAAACAACAAATATAATGTACAGAGTCCCGGCATTGTCCGGGGCTTTTTGTTCACTTTATTCGGCAATGTTTGTTCCGCTTGCCAATCCATCTAACGCCATCCTGAACTTGTTTCGGGAACCCACGAGACAGGCCGACGCCATACTGTACACTTAGCATGACACATACTTAGCAAGTGGGGTGCTGAAACAAGTATGACGGTAATATTTTGCACCAGGGATTTTTATGGATAGCCCGCCCGGGTGCCTACAACAAAAGGGCCTTAAGACTTTCGACTTAAGGCTTCTGATTTGTTACCCTTACCTGTGACGTTCCCGTTGCGGTTGCGGAGCACGTTGTGGTTGCATATGCTGCGGTTGCATCCGTTGTGGCTGCATTCTTGGCTGTTGCATCCGTTGCGGAGTCTCCATTCGCTGAACCCGCAAGTCCCTCTGTTGTTGAGGGCGCTGCTGCATTCTTGGTTGTTGGTAGCGCTGAGCCTGATAACGTTGCTGTTGTGCTCTCTGCTGGTAGCGTTGGGCCTGGTAATGCTGTTGTTGTACGCGTTGCTGATTGTGCTGAGCCTGGTATTGCTGCTGTGAATGTCTGGCTTCAATTTGCCTGGCTGCATTATTATGTACGGTACGGCTTTGCTGCCTTACGTTTGACTGCATCCGGCCAGCATGGCTACTGGTACTGGTACGGTTTGCAGCGGTATTGGCGCGCTGTCTGAATTGCTGGGGATCCACTCTGCGCATTGAAGTAAGACCGGGGCGTCCGTGATTGACTTTGGCAAATTGGCTGCGGTCTTTCACTGCGGCCAACTGGTGATCACGCTGGGCACTGGTTGCCGGTATATGGCGCTGATTCATGGCTATGCGTTGTGCCGGGGTAGGTCTGGCCATTACACCGCCATGGCCGCCGTTATAGGCTACGTGGTTATTTACTATGGTATTCCTGCGAACAACAGTACGATCGATATAAGTGTTATGTATGACGGTTCTGTTAACATGCCATACTGCTGTATTATACCTGAAATGATTGCCCGACCATCCCCCGCCGCAAAAACCTCTTCCATAATAACCATAACCATAGTTGATACCGCCGTAAAAGCCGACTTCCGGTCCCCAGTAACCTGCATGGAAAACGTACACACCACCATCGAAGCCCCAATAAGAAGGGGTCCAGTACACACCAAAGCTCGGAGGAGCTACCCATACCCCTGGTACCCAATAATAATCGCCCTCATCTGGATCCCAGGCCCAGTAACCTGGTTGCCAGATATAACCATCAACCGGACAAGCCGGCTGGGCATACACCGGCAAAACCGGTGGGGCTATGCCTGCCTCGATGCCAACACTCACATTGACCTGGGCATTTGCCTTGGTGATAGCCATTAACGTGACAGCCGCCATCAGGCTTATTATTTTTGCTAAATTTTTCATGATCATTTACTGATATCTCTCGATTAACAATCATGAGCCCAAACGGTTTGAGGCGAGATCAGGAAGCTTCCCGCTATGTAACCTTTTCAGTTTATAGCCGTCTCCATTAAAAATTGTATACAAGACCTGAAACTGGATCCTAACAACGAGTATGAAAAGAATCGCATAAAGGGATTACAATCCAAATGACGAAGGATTTCCTAATTAATGATGTTTGAAATGCTGTATATCCCTTTCGTGCTTTTTTGCATCATCCATTGAATCAAACGTGCCCAGATTTTTGCGTTTGTGTGTATCCGGATCAACTTTCCTTGAATAAATCCGATACTTCCCCGATTTTAACTTCCTGATCATAACTGGTTAATAATATTTACATTCGCATATTTCCGGTTCTTTACCTAAATAATACCGGGATACATAATGGATAACAAATTACGATGGTTACGGTTTTTTACCCATGGAGTAAGGAGTGCAACCTATTACAAATTCTGCAAAAACAAAATCAGTTTTTCCATTGCCCTTGCCCGATGACTGATCTTGTTTTTCTCATCCATGCTCATTTCAGCGAAGGTGATATCATAACCATCAGGCTGGAATATTGGATCGTAACCAAAGCCGCCGGTGCCTGTAGTTTTATGGCGAATAGTACCTTCTACAACTCCTTCAAAAACATGTTCTTTCCCACCCCATATCAGCGAAATCACTGTAACGAACCTGGCTTTTCGGTTTTCGATGCCTTCCAGTTTAGTCAGTACCTTTTTGATATTAGCAGCATGATTACCATGCTCGCCGGCATAACGTGCAGAATAAACACCGGGTTCACCATTTAAGGCATCTATCACCAGGCCGCTGTCATCGCCAAAGCAATTCAGGTGATAATTATCATACACATATTTGCTTTTGATAGCTGCATTCTCTTCAAACGTCGCTCCCGTTTCTTCAATATCTTCTGTACAGCCAATGTCATTCAGCGTTAATAATTCGAATTGATCATCGATTTTGTGAGACACTTCCTCCAGTTTGTGGCGATTGTTGGTAGCAAATACTAATTTTAAAGACATAGATTATAAACTTTTCACCTGCTCCCAGAAGGCCTTTTTATTCTCCACATTGCTCATCATCGCATCAAAAGCAAAAGTGTATAACATGGTGATACCGTCGCGTTTTTCAATTTGGTTGAGTTTGGGGTGATTGGTATTTGCAGGTATAGATTGCTGCCCGAGGATCAGTATGGTTTGAGGTTTAAAATGAGCCAGCAGATCAGCGAATTCTGAACTGTTTTTAGCAATGTTTAAGATCGCAACATCTTCCCTACTATGGTTTTTACGTCCAAGTACAGCTTCAAGTGCTGCAAGATGATCGTCAGCCATAAAATCGTTATTGATATAATGGGTTAATACAAGGAAATGTTTTTTATTAGCACCGAGATAATTAAAAACAGGCTTCGGCGTTACTGTTTCAGGTTGGGGTTGAGGAGCCGGGATCTGCTGGACATTAGGTTTAGTGTAGTTTAACTTATCTTCATTAAGCAGGTAAATTTCATCCTGGAGTATAAAACGTAGTGCCTGACCGCTTTCAACTTTCACTTTTAACAATTTTTAACCAAAAATAGATAATTGTTTGAGCGTTTATAAGCATATTCGCACAAATTATTAATAAACAGATTATTGTTAAATTTGCACCTTTGCATATTTCGCAGACAGATAAAATATAAATGAGAAAGTTCGGGACAGCCATTTTACTTACTATTTTAACGATTTCTATTTCCTTCGCGCAAACACCTGCCGATACTTCAAAAAAAGCCGCTGCTCAGCCACAAACATCTGCGGGGCCAAGAAAAGTGCTGGATAAAATAGCCGCTGTAGTGGGCAGCAGTATAATTCTGCAGTCGGATATAGAGTTGCAATATGCCAACTACCTGGCCAGCGGCAACCCGCCCGATCCGTCGATCAAGTGTATTATCCTGCGCAACCAGATGACCCAAAAATTGCTTGCCCAGCAGGCCGTGATCGATAGCGTTACCGTGAAGGATGATGAAGTAGATAACGAGCTTGACCGCCGTATGCGTGGGATGATTGCCCGTGCAGGCGGTCAGGAAAGGCTGGAGCAATTCCTGGGCCGTTCGACTTTGCAATATAAAGACGAACTTCGACCGGATATTAAGGAGAACATGATAGCAAGCAAGATGCGGAATAAGATAACCGAGAAGATCAGCATAACTCCGTATGACGTCGAAAAATATTTTAATTCGATACCAAAAGACAGCTTGCCTACCTACAATAAGGAGGTGGAAGTGGGCGTGATACAGATCAACCCAAAACTGACCAAAGAAGAGAAAGAGATTTACAAACAAAAGGCTCAGGAGCTTTTGGACCGTGTAAAAAAAGGTGAAGATTTTGGTGCGCTGGCCCGCTTATATTCACAAGACACAGGCTCAGCGCCCGATGGCGGTGATTTGGGTTTTGCTGACCGTACTACCTTTGTAAAAGAATTTGCTGCATGGGCGTTTAAGCTAAAAGCCGGTGAGCTTTCGCCGGTGTTTGAAACTGAATATGGGTTTCACTTTTTACAGGTAATCGAGCGCCGTGGTGAACAGGTGCATGTGCGCCATATCCTGATCATGCCTGCAATAACCCAGGCCGCTGTTGACCGGGCAAAATTGAAGGCTGACAGTGTTTATGATGACATGATGAAACACAAAAATGTCACTTTCGCCGCCGCCGCGTCTTTCTACTCAGACGACAAAGACACCAAATACAATGGCGGCATGATGCTGAATGCAGACAATGTGGAAACCCGTACTACTTATATCCCTACTGACAAACTCGATCCGCAGATTGCATTGACTGTGGATACAATGAAGGTGGGCTCAATATCAAAACCGCAACTTTTTACAGATCAAACCGGTAAAAAGAGCTATAAGATACTTTACCTGAAATCTGTCACAGATGCGCATAAGGCTAATCTGAAACAGGATTTTCCGAAAATAAAAGACGTAGCTTTATCAGATAAGATCAACAGAACAGTGAGTGAGTGGTTCGAGAAAAGAAGAAAAGAAAACTTCATCAAGATCGATCCTGAATACCAGGGTTGCCCTGTTCTTAAAGGATGGGCAAACACCCCGCTGGCAGCACAAATAAAACAATAATACGATATGCAGCACCGCACCGACGTTGAAGCAGCAGATGCTTTGAGGGATACCTACAAGCAAATTCTTTCCGAAATACATAAAGTGATCATCGGTCAGGATGAAGTAGTAAAAGCGGTGTTGATCTCCATCTTCAGCAACGGGCATTGTTTACTGGTTGGCGTACCGGGATTAGCTAAAACCTTATTGGTGCAAACCGTAGCCCAGGTGCTCGATCTTGATTTTAACCGCATCCAGTTTACACCCGACCTGATGCCTTCTGACATTATCGGATCAGAAATATTGGGCGAGGACCGCAATTTTAAATTTATAGCAGGACCCGTTTTCTCAAATATCATCCTTGCAGACGAGATCAACCGTACTCCGCCTAAAACCCAAGCCGCACTGCTTGAGGCCATGCAGGAGAAGGCAGTGACTGTAGCCGGAGCAACACATAAGCTATCTCAGCCATTTTTTGTATTGGCAACACAAAATCCAATCGAACAGGAAGGAACTTACCCGCTGCCTGAGGCCCAATTGGACCGTTTCATGTTTAATGTGTCACTGGATTACCCTACGTTGGAACAGGAACTTCTGATCGTTAAAAATACTACAAGTGATGCTACACCAGATGTAAAGAAAGTATTGAATGCGGAGCAGATCATCTACTTCCAGCACTTAGTAAGAAATATACCGGTAACCGATAATGTGCTGGAATATGCCGTAAAACTGGTTACCAAAACACGTCCTACCAGCGATCTGGCTTCTCCGGAAGTAAAAAGATTACTGAACTGGGGAGCAGGCCCGCGCGCATCGCAATTTCTGATACTGGGCGCTAAATGCCACGCCGTTTTACATGGTAAATACTCTCCGGATATTGAAGATGTGAAAGCAGTAGCCAAACCCGTTTTAAGGCACAGAATCATTCGCAGCTACCACGCAGAAGCGGAGGGCTTGACAGCTGATGATATTATTGCTAAATTGTTGTGATCAGTGACCGGTTAACCAGTTATCAGTTTTAAAACATTTAACAACCTGATAACTGATCTCCTGTTAACTGATTAACTAAACTCTATTGTTCCACCGACGAGAATATCTCCAGAACTACATCCCATTTGTGATCCTTGTCAATTTCCCAGATACGTACGTAGTTGTAGTTGCTTACTATCTCGCCTTTTTTGATGCGGGCTCGGCCGTAGCTGTAGGCTAAGTCATTACTCGTTGCACGGCCAACGTTAATCGTCTCAGCAGTGATGCTGATAGCTTCGTTGTCTATAAACTTCATGATCTTATCCTGACCTGCTATAGGCTCAAAACCAGGAAAATAGAAGCGGGCTTCGGGACTTAAAAACTCTTTATAAGTAGCCAGCGCCGAAAGGGTCAACGCATGGTTAAAAACCTTATCGGTACCTATAATTACACTTCTGCCATTAAAGGGATCTTTGCTTGGGGCAGTGCGTTTAGCGGTATCAGGTTCTTTAAAATCAGTTAACTCCTGGTTTTCGCTTTCGGGGTGCTGTATGCCGAGGTCGATCAACAGTTTCATTTTACCCTCGATATCGGTGCGCCAGATGGACACATAATCACCATATACTTTATCGTCTTCTGATTTCCCGTTTTGATAAATGTACGGACCGGCTGTAAAAGCCAGATCACCGTTGGCTGAGATGCGCGCAAACTTCGGTTCCCAGCTTAAAGTGCCGGGTTGCTTATCGATGGAATTATAAAAATCGGTTATTTTGATTACTTCGGGCTTAAACACAATACCCTCAGGATCGGCTACTGATAAGAATGCATCTTTTATGCCCTTACGCTCAACTTGTTTTTTAAAAGCGTGTTCGGCGTCTATCACCGTACTTATCTGTGCGGCTTTCTGTTGTGCAAAAATTATTAAGGGGCTAATAAATAAAAATGCAATTAAGATAAATCGTTTCATTGGCTAAAAAAGGTTTGGCAATTTACTAATAAAAGTCAAACTGCTGTATGGCTGTATTAACCCGCCGTTTGGGTTTAAGTTTTTTATTATCGAAATTATTAACGGTTTCGATTAACTAAAATTACAATGGTTTAATATTTATAATCATTATTCATAAGCACTACATTTTGCTCCATGTAGTGCCTTCTTTGCCATCTTTTAACTGGAAACCGATCTGCTGTAACCCATCCCTGATCCTGTCTGATGTAGCATAATCCTTATTCATCTTAGCCCCGTTACGCAAGCCTACAATCATATCTAATACTTTAGGCAGATCATCATTAGCAGCTTGCTCGTTCTTTAATCCCAAAACATCGATGATAAAATCGTTCATCAGTTGTTTTAATAGCTCCAGGTTTTTTACGTCGATCTTTAATTTATTATCATAAACCGAATTGATGATGCGTGACGCCTCAAACAACTCCGCTATCAATACCGGGCTGTTAAAATCATCATTCATGGCATCATAGCAACGCTGCTGCAGTGGCGCTATTTCGATTTCGGTAGCATTAGATGCATTCAAATTATCAAGCAAAGTGAACGAGTTCATCAGTCGCTTAAAGCCTTTTTCAGATGCTTCCATTGCTTCGTTACTAAAATCGAGCGTGCTGCGGTAGTGCGCCTGCAGCATAAAGAAGCGTACCGTCATCGGACTATAGCCTTTGTTCAGCAGGGTGTGGTTGCCTTCAAAAAGTTCCTGTGGCAAGAAGCTATTACCTAACGATTTTGACATCTTTTGGCCATTTACCGTCAGCATATTGGTATGCACCCAGTAGTTGACCGGCATGGTATTACAGGCAGCTACATTCTGAGCTATCTCGTTTGTATGGTGAGTCGGCATCAGGTCGATACCGCCGCCGTGAATATCAAAATGATGGCCCAGGTATTTATTACTCATCGCAGAGCATTCCAGGTGCCAGGCCGGGAAGCCCAGGCTCCATGGCGAAGGCCATTTCATCAGGTGCTCCGGTTTAGCCTTGATCCATAAAGCAAAATCCAATGGGCCGCGCTTTTCATCCTGCCCACCCAGGTCGCGGGTATTATTAATCATATCCTCCAGGTTGCGCCTGTTCAATATGCCATAATTATGATCCTTACTGTATTTTTCTACATCAAAATAGATGGAACCATCTACTTCATAAGCATAGCCATGCTCTAAGATCACTTTTACCAGTTCAATCTGCTCACTGATATGCCCGGTAGCCGTAGGTTCGATGCTCGGCGGCAACACATTAAATACCCGCATAATATCGTGGAACCCTACGGTATACTTTTGTACAATCTCCATTGGTTCCAACTGGGTTAGTTTAGCCTTTTTTGAGATCTTGTCCTCGCCCTGGTCACCTGCATCCCCTTCCAAATGGCCCGCATCGGTTACATTACGCACATAACGAACCTTATATCCTAAATGTGTAAGATATCTGAATATCAGGTCGAACGATATAAAGGTGCGGCAGTTACCCAAATGCACATCGCTGTAAACGGTTGGTCCGCAAACATACATACCTACGTGAGGCGGGTTAATGGCTTCGAATTTCTCTTTGGTACGGGTTAAAGTATTGTAAATAAACAGGCTTTGATCCATGTGGGCAAACTTACGATTTTTTTACAGCCACCTGTAAATCTCCCTTAGGCTCACAAGAGTTTTTTATCATTTGTTTGCAAGAATTTAAGGTTTAGCCTCACCTAAATTCTCTCCAAAGGAGAGGACTCTGACTTCAAAGGGGGAATTATTATTAATGATGATAGCCCCTCTCCACTTGGAGAGGGGTTGGGGTGAGGCTTCACTTCAGCACGAGGTCGCTACACACCGGATAATGGTCAGATAACCGCTTTTCAATAATGGCATAATTCAGTACATCAAACTGCTGACCCGTCATAATATAGTCGATCTGGTAGTTGGGAAAACTACCATTATAAGTACGACCCAGGCCAGAACCCTTCTCGCGGAAAGTATTCTTCAGTCCTTTGCTCATTTGATTGACAGCAAATGATGTTGGTGTATCGTTAAAATCGCCGGAAATAATGTAAGGATAACTGCAGGAGTCAGCATGCCGCCTGATCTTGAATACTTGCTCACTTCGTTTTTGAAAAGCGATCTTGAGCTTATATCCCAAACGCTTGGCGGAGCCTTTTTCCGCCTTACCCTGCTGCGAGATATTGTTCAGGTAACGATAATCGTCCGGGTCGAAGCGGATAGATTGTAAATGCACACTGTACACCCTGAAAACTTTATTCCCCTTTTTCACATCCACATAAATGCACTGGTTCTCGTTCCTGCTTTCAGTGAGTTGGATATAGCCGTGAGCAACTATTGGCAGTTTGGAAAACAATGCCAGCCCGATGGCTTCCGTCTTATTTTCAACCACCGATTCGAAAAAATAGTTGTTAGACCTCAGTATTTTTTGAATAGAGTCGAGCATGTTATACTGCCCTTTGTTGCGGGTATAAAATTCCTGGAAACCGATAATGTCCGGCTGTTGATCGGCAATGATCGACAATATTTCATGTTTGGTGGGGATATCGTTTTTCGATCCGTAACGTTTAAAATTATGCACGTTGTAAGTCATTACTCGGATAGCCTCAGCTTTTTTTATGCCATACGCCGATGGGAAGCGCAAACCGATATTCTTGTTCAAAATACCCCATCCTAAAACAATGGTAACTACCGATAGAAGCACCCATTTACTTTTACGAAATAACCAGTAAACGATGAGTATAAGATTGGCCAGCAATAAAAACGGGTAAGCTAAACCAAAGAAGGCTATGGGCCAGAATTTTTCGGGATTGACGACAGGTGCAAGGTAACTTATCAATAAACCTATACAGCAGGCCACGTTGACCCAAAGTAAAAGTTTATCAATAAAATTTAGTCCTTTTTTAGGCTTCATTGTCCTTGCTGGCCCTGGATAATATCTCTTTTTCCTGCTTGTTCAGGCTCTCATAGCCCGATTCTGTAATCTTGTCTAATATACGGTCTATTTCGTCCTGGCGGGGTTTTCCTGAAGCATTTTTATCCGAATTCCGGGACACCACCTTCATTTTTGACCTTTTCCTGAAGATTCCGGTAATGGCTCCTATCCAATCATTACCGCGTTGTAATTGTTTGATATAGATAAAGCCGAACAGGGCCCCACCTAAATGAGCAAATTCACCGCCGGCATTTGGGCCTGCAATGCTTAGAAAGTCGAGGATAACATAAAATAAAGCTATCCATTTCAGTTTTATAGGGCCTAACAAGATTAAGTTCAGGCTATAATCAGGCAACAATGTAGCTGTGGCTACAATAATTGCCATTACGCTTGCCGAGGCGCCAACAACTGTACTACTGGCAAGTACCGAAGCAAAAAAAGGAAAAACGTTGTATGCTGTCACGAAAAAAATAGCACCTGTTAATCCGCCTAAAAGGTATAGGCCGATGGTTCGTTTAGTGCCGAGATACTCCTCAAATATTTGTCCTATCCAATACAGCCAAAGCATATTGAACAGGATATGAAAAATACCCGCATGCATAAACATGTAGGTAAACGGAGTCCAGAAATGGCTGGCTAAGCGGGGCAGAAATGAGGGAAGTAAAAGCAATTCATCGGAATAGAAATCGATAAAACTGCTTTGGAAGACCAGTCTGTCTATCACCCCGGCGATATTTACAAGAAGATATACAAGCACGTTGATACCGATCAGCAGGTTTACCCTGCTGCCCGATCTGAGCATTTTATATTGAATTTGTTGCCAGGTATTCATATATAGTTTATATCAATAAACGCACCAGAATTAGAAATAGTTGTTAGGTCTATTCAATCTCCAGAATTTTACAACAAGAAAACCAAAAAGTGCCCCGCCAATATGCGCAAAGTGTGCCACATTATCACCGCTCTGCTGACCAACACCCGACCAGATTTCGATTAATATATAACCGGGTACAATATATTTTGCTTTGATCGGAATAGGAAGGAACAATATCATCATTTCCATATTTGGATAAAGCATCGCAAATGCTACCAGTAATCCGAAAATAGCTCCGGAAGCACCCACAACGGGGGCAAAATAAATCTCAATGAGGCGTTGGGCATTTGCGCCATATTCTATATATGATGATTTTAACTCGGGATGAGAAATAACGAAACCACCGGTTAGATTGTGTACCTGGATAGCTTGTACAGCCCATTGCAAAAGTATAGCCCCAATCCCGCATATAAAATATAAGTTCAGAAAACGCTTGGGGCCCACACTGTATTCCAATATCGGACCAAAGAAAAAGAGGGCAAGCATATTGAAGAGTATATGCATTATATTGGCGTGCATAAACATATAGGAAATGATCTGCCACAGTTTAAATTCCGGAGAATTAAAATAATATACTGCCAGCCACCTATCCATATCAAATACATTGCGTAATAAGTAAGAAGCAACAAAAAAGATGACATTGATGATCAGCAGGTTTTTTACAACCGGTGTTATATTGGAAAAGGGCGATTGCCTGTATGCGCTCATAGGTAAAATTTAGTTCTTTTATTTCTCAAACCTTTCGGCTAATTCATTCATGGTAAATGTACTGATAACAGGCTTACCATTCAAAGCAAGATTCGGCATCTGGCAGGCAAAAAGCTGATCGATCAGTAAGTTCATTTCTTCAAGCGATAACTTTGCGCCAGCCTTGATCGCTCCATTACGGGCAAGCGACCGTGCCAGGTTATCGCGTTTATCCAATTTCACGATGGCGAGGTTATTTTTAAAACCCTCCAATAAGTGTTCCAGTAAAGCATGTTCTGCTACATTACACAAATCGGCGGGGATACCTTCCACTACCACTGTGTTTTTACCAAACTCGCGTATATCAAATCCAAGTCCGCGGATATCCGGCAAAAGCTCTTTCAGCAATTCAAAATCGCCCGCGTTCAGAGTAACCGTTTGCGGAAACAAGCTTTGCTGACTGGTTCCTGAATGGTTATCCAGTTGCTGCAAAAAACGTTCATACAATACCCTTTCGTGTGCTGCCTGTTGATTGATCAGCATAAAACCTGATTTGATCTGCGAAAGGATGTACCGGTTATGTATCTGGAACAATTGCCGCTCACTCGATTTGCTTACTTCCTGCTCCTGAACCGGAATAGTTACCTCCGCATGCATTTCTTGTTGAACGGATTCTTCACGTTTGGCGATCTCATACAAAGTATCCCAGTTTTGTGGGATAGGTGTGCGACGATGATCGCTTACGTCGTGGGTATAAGAATGCGTTGATGAACGCTCACTCTTTGGAGCCTGCGGTTCATTGGCAAACGGGTTAAAATCCGGATTGAACGAAATAGTCGGTTGAACTATTTGTTCCAGCGGCTTTTCGGTGATCAAATGCCCGATACTATTTTCCTGGTCAAAATCCAGCGTCGGCGTAATGTTATATTTTCCCAGGGAGCGTTTTACCGCCGAGCGGATGATCGCATAGATCGATTTCTCATCCTGGTATTTTATTTCAGTTTTAGTCGGATGTACATTGATATCGATTTTTGAAGGATCGATATCGATGAATAATACATACAATGGGTAACTTTCGTCTGGCAGCAATTCTTCAAAAGCTGTCAGCACTGCATGGTTCAGGTAAGCATCCTTTATAAAGCGGTTATTCACAAAAAAGAATTGCTCACCGCGTGTCTTTTTAGCGAACTCCGGTTTACCTACAAATCCATGTAGTTTAATAATAGATGTATCCTCCTCAACAGGCACCAGTCGCTGGTTATAATTATTCCCAAAAAGGTGAATAATTCGTTGCTTTAACGATGCGCCAGGCAAATGAAAAACCTCCTGCCCATTATGATGCATCGAGAAAAATATATTCGGATTGGCCAGCACGACACGCTGAAATTCATCTACAATGTGACGCATTTCAACAGGATCGCTCTTTAAGAAATTACGCCGCGCAGGTGTATTGTAAAACAAGTTTTTTACACATATTGATGTGCCCGCAGTAGTTGAACAGGCTTGCTGACTTATTACGTCCGAACCTTCAATCAGTAGGCAGGTACCCAATTCATCCTCATGACGACGGGTTTTTAATTCTACCTGTGCAATCGCCGCTATCGAAGCCATGGCCTCGCCACGGAAACCCATAGTGCGTATGGCAAACAAGTCTTCCGCTTTTCGTATTTTGGAAGTAGCGTGACGCTCAAAGCACATGCGCGCATCGGTCACGCTCATCCCGCAGCCATTATCGATCACCTGTATCAGTGATTTCCCTGCATCTTTCAGTATCAATTGTATTTTATCCGCTCCGGCATCTATCGCATTCTCGATCAGCTCCTTTACTGCCGACGCGGGCCTTTGCACTACCTCTCCTGCTGCAATCTGGTTGGCTACCGAATCTGGTAAAAGCTGAATTATATCTGGCATTTAATCAATTTCCCTTCTCAGCCCGTCCGCTAGCTAGCGGACGGATCATTTATGATGCTAAATTAAATATTTGAGCGGATAACTTTAAGTTTTGCCTATGGTATATATACTATATGGCAATAAGTCGCTCATTATTATATTGGTGTGACAGATTTGGGTGATTGGTCACTGGTCATTTGTCATTGGTGATATTCTTACTGATGACTTCCGCGTATCTATGCCTCCATGATTTACCCCATCGGGGTCAAATGTTGGTAGAAAAGGTATAAGCCACATGTTTGCTCCGTAGGTGCAACACCTTTTCGCCATTCCTATTTGAAATGCATGTTAGTGTATTGCACCTACGGAGCAAAAAATCTATTTCAATTATTATTTCTACCAACATTTGGCTCCTAACGGAGCCTGTTTATTAATTCATTCCTATATCCGGCGACCTAATGACTAATGACAATTAACAAATTGAACTTGCTGCTACAACATAATATGCAGATAATTGTATATCTGTAAAACCTACGCTTGCCAATGAAAAAACTTTCGCCTCTGCTGCTGTTGTTTTTATTTGCCGCCTGCACCAAACAACAGGACTTCAATGCTGATCTGCTGGTAAAAAATGCCGTAGTCTATACTGTTGATGCTAAATTTTCTGTTGCGGATGCATTTGTGGTGAAGGGCGGAAAAATCATCGCGGTAGGTAAGGCTGATTCATTGGAAAGCATCTACAAAGCTCATCAAGTGGTTGATGCCGGTGGTAAACCGGTTTACCCGGGCTTTATCGATGCCCACTCCCATTTTTATGAATACGGGTTAGGATTACAGGAAGTAAACCTGGACAGCACCAAAAGTTGGGACGAGATTGTCGATTCGGTGTTGGCAAATGCAAAACGTAGTCCGGATGGCTGGTTAATTGGCCGGGGCTGGGATCAAAATAAATGGAAGGTTAAGCAGTTCCCCACTAAAGATAAACTGGATAAACTATTTCCGGTGAGGCCTGTTCTGCTTACCCGTGTGGATGGGCATGCCGCTATTGCTAACCAGGCCGCTTTAAACCTGGCCGGGGTAAAACCGGGGCAAACTATTACCGGTGGCGAGATTGAAACAGTAAAAGGAAAACTCACGGGTATTTTGGTCGATAATGCTGTAGGAATAGTTACCCGTAAAATACCCGCGCCCACAGATCAGGAAACTGAAGATGCCTTCTTGTTCGCCCAAAGAAATTGTTTTGCTGACGGGCTGACAACGGTCTCCGACTGCGGTCTACCTTATACCATGGTAAGCACCATTGCCCAGTTACAACATAAGGGCTCGCTTAAAATGCGTATGTATGTGCTTCTTTCGGATCGAAAGGAAAACTATGATTACCTGTTCAAGCGCGGCATATTCAAAACGCCGGGCCTGGATGTGCGGGGATTTAAGGTATATGCTGATGGTGCGCTGGGTTCGCGTGGGGCATGTTTATTACAGCCTTATGATGACCAGAAAAATTGGAAAGGATTTTTGTTAAGCGATCAAAAGCATTTCCAGGAAGTAGCTGATAAAATTGCGTCAAAAGGATTCCAAATGTGCACACATTGTATTGGCGATTCGGCCAATCGTGTTATCCTGAAAATTTATGCAAGCGTATTAAAGGGCAAAAACGACCGTCGCTGGAGAATAGAACATGCCCAGGTAATAGCGCCGGAGGATTTTCATTATTTTGGTGATTACAATATCATTCCGTCAGTACAGCCTACCCACGCCACATCCGATATGCGCTGGGCTGGGGCACGCTTAGGTGAAAAACGATTAAAAACAGCTTACGCCTATAACCAATTGCTAAAGCAAAATGGCTGGCTGCCACTTGGAACGGATTTCCCCGTAGAGAATATCAGTCCTATTTATACGTTCTATGCAGCAGTGGAACGTAAAGACCTGAAAGGCTATCCTGAAGGAGGGTTTCAGCCCGAAAATGCAATAGGTCGTGCCGATGCATTAAGAGGAATGACCATATGGGCCGCAAAGGCACAATTTGAAGAAAAAGAAAAAGGCAGTATTGAACCCGGTAAATTTGCCGATTTTGTGATATTGGATAACGATATCATGAAGGTGAAAGGCTCAGACCTGCCAAATGTTAAAGTGTTAAAAACCTACGTCAACGGAGAAAATGTATATGAGAAAAAATAAATGGAGATTTTGTCTCCTTGCGCTTTCAGGATTTATATTAGTTCATTCGGCCTGCGCACAAAATCCCCCTTTAATTGGTCAAGCCTTTGTTAACGAAGAAAAAGCAGTAGAAAAATCAACCGTCTTACTGAATAATGGCCAAAACCAGATCCCCCTAAAGGAACTGGGACAGCTTACTATTGCCAGTATTCATTTCTCATACCCTTATGCAGCGGTGTTCGATAGTCTTTTGAACAAGTACAGCGGTATCCAATCATTCGACGGGATGGCTTATGTGGGCCTGCCTGGTCAGGGTGTTTTAGATTTCGACACTAAGCTCTACAATACATTAATTGTCCAGCTTACAGATGCCGATATGGCAAACCCGCAGATCATAAGTTTTATTGCCGAAAATCGAAGGTCGAAAAACCTGGTGATTGCCTATTTTGGTGATGGCAGTTCATTAGCCAAACTGGAGAATATTAATTCACCGATCATTTTTTCAAGAAAATCTTCGCCCGTTTCGGCAATGTTCAGTGCAGAAGCCATTTTTGGAGGTATAGCAATTACCCAAAACCTGGATAAAACTTATTCGCAGAAATACCGTGTAGGCACAGGCTTCACCACTACTAAAACCCGATTGCAGTACACTGTTCCGGAAGAAGTGGGCATCAATTCCGATAATTTAACTGAGATTGATAAAATCGCTTATGAGGCTATTGCTAACCAGGCAACACCAGGTTGTGTCGTATTAGTTGCAAAGGATGGCAAAGTGATTTTCAACAAAGCTTACGGCTATCATACTTACGACAGAACTATCCCGGATAAGATCACTGACATCTTTGATTTGGCTTCGGTGACCAAAATATCAGCTACAACCATCGAGAGCATGCGGCTAACAGAAGAAGGCCGATTAAATATAGATTCTACCATCGGTACCTATATTCCGATGGCTCGCAAAACCAATAAAAATGACATCAAGATAAGTGAGCTGCTGGAGCACCAGGCCGGTTTGATACCCGACATACAAACGTATGAAAAGCTGAAACCGACGGATATCAGCACAGATTCATCAGCTGCTTATCCTACTAAAGTTGCATTGCACTTTTACCTGCGTAAAAACTATTTCCGTGATGTGATGTGGGCAGACATGCTGAATTCACCTTTAAGAACCCGTGGACAATATGTTTACAGCGACCTAAGCATGTGTTTTATGAAGGAAATAGATGAATCGATCACTGCTATCCCGCTTAATGAATACGTCCAGGAAAACTTTTATGATCCGCTGGGCATGCAGTTTACTGGTTTCTTACCTTACAAACGATTTCCAACTGACCGTATACCGCCTACCGAGAATGACCAGGTTTTTCGCCATAGCCTGTTAGATGGCTATGTGCATGACCCTACCGCTGCTTTACTGGGTGGCGTCTCAGGGAATGCGGGCTTATTTGGATCATCTAATGACCTGGCTATATTATACCAAATGCTATTGAACCGTGGCACCTATGGTGGTGATCAGTATTTCAAACCTGAAACAGTTGATAAATTCACTGCCAAACAATCAGATGTAAGTCGCCGTGGTTTAGGCTTCGACCGCTGGGATCCAATTGCCGACCGTCATTACCCGTCAAAACTGGCATCGCCAAAAACATTCGGGCACACCGGCTTTACAGGTATCGGCGTTTGGGTCGATCCTACTTACAACCTGGTGTATATCTTCTTGTCAAATCGGGTGAATCCCAATGTGAGTGACAAACTTTCCAGCCTGAATATAAGGCCAAGAATACAAGATGTGGTTTACCAGGCTTTACAGAAGGGGTGCAATTGCCCGATGATGAATTAAAAGATGTGAATTATAGCCACCGACATCCGACTTCAGACATCTGACCCCATCAAATGATTTTACACAGCTATAACACTATTACCATAAATAGCTGTTAAACTTGCATCAATGAAACTATTGCACGCACACCTGCGACGCATTAAGGCTGGCAACGTGCGATAGTTTCATCACTACTTAGCAAGAGAGAAAACCAAACCAATGAAGATCGGAATAGTATGCTACCCCACATTTGGCGGTAGCGGGGTTGTTGCAACCGAACTGGGCAAGGCCCTCGCAGATCACGGTCACCAGGTGCACTTTGTCACCTATAACCAACCTGCGCGACTCGATTTCTTTTCAGAGAACCTCTTTTATCACGAGGTTGCTGTATCTAAATACCCGCTTTTTGAATACCCACCCTACGAATTGGCTTTAGCAAGCCGTTTGGTTGATGTAGTGCGTTTCGAAAAGCTCGACATCCTGCACGTGCATTATGCCATCCCGCATGCTTCGGCTGCATTTATGGCAAAGCAGATATTGATGACCTACGGCATTTATATCCCGGTAGTCACTACACTGCACGGTACCGATATTACCCTTGTAGGCAAGGACAGGACCTATCAGCCTGTTGTTACCTTTTCCATTAACAAATCAGACGGAGTTACCGCGGTATCCGAGAATCTGCGTAAGGACACTTATGACTTCTTCGAGATAGAAAATGAGATCAGGGTGATCCCCAACTTTATCGATATGCAGCGCTTCAGTCTGAAAGCAAAGGATCACTTTAAAAAGGCAATAGCGCCTGCCGGCGAAAAAATATTGATCCATACTTCCAACTTCCGTAAGGTAAAGCGTACAATGGATGTGATCAAGATATTTGCCAAGGTGATCGAGCGTATCCCATCAAAACTATTAATGGTAGGCGATGGCGGAGAGCGTTCGGAATGCGAGCAATTGGCCCGTGACCTAGGCGTTAGTGATAATGTGCGCTTCCTGGGCAAACAGGATGCGATAGAAGAAATTTTATCTGTTTCAGACCTATTCCTGATGCCGTCACAATCAGAAAGCTTTGGTTTAGCGGCATTAGAGGCGATGGCCTGTAAAGTGCCTGTAGTAAGCTCAAACGCAGGCGGTTTACCTGAGCTGAATGTCGATGGTGTAACCGGCTTCCTGAAAGAAATAGGCGACATTGACGGTATGGCTGAAAGTGCGATCTATATTTTGGAAGATGAGAACCGCCTGAAAACATTTAAAGAAAACTCCCTGGCACGCGCTAAAGAATTCGATCTGTCTATTATATTGCCTGTTTACGAAAGCTATTATGCAGAGGTAATAGAGAAAAGCAGCGCGCAAATAGCTTAAAGCAGAAAGCCCAAAGCTGAACGGCAAAGACTTACGAAGTTTTAAAAACTTCGTAAGTCTTATCTAATATTTACTCAGTCGTAGTGAATTTCAAACAAACCGGATTACCTACATCGATCTTGTTGCCAATAAGGGAAAGTTTACCTGTAGCCTGGTCAATTCTGAAAACCAGTATGCTATCGCTGTCCTGGTTGGCGACTAGAAGAAACTTACCAGATGGGTCGATGGCAAAATCGCGCGGGTTTTTACCATAACTGAGCTGGCGCTGAATAAAGCTGAGCTCTCCGGTTTCTTTATTGATGGCATAAACCAGCAACGCGCTTGCATCAAGGCGGTCTGAAGCATACAAGAAACGGCCATCAGGCGAGATATGTATAGCAGCACCAGCGTTGGTTCCTTTAAATCCGGCAGGAAGCATACCTACACTTTGTACTTCTTTAGGGTCGCCACCGTTGAACTTATAAACGTTGATAGCACTACCCATTTCCTGCACCAAATACAAATATTTTTTATCTGGTGAAAAAACAAGATGCCGCGGACCATTGCCGGGCTTTACACTTATCGATGCCGGGTTAGCAGGCGATAAAGGTTTTTCATCCGATGGGTGGTAGCGGCAAATGTTTATTTTATCGGTACCCAGGTCCGTGTATAGCAAATATTTTTCATTAGGCGAAAACAAAGCTATATGCACATGCGGCCCTTCCTGGCGGTCGGCAATCGGGCCTTTACCCTGATCCTGGATGTTCTGTGAAACGGGTTGCAGAGAGCCATCTTTATTTATTGGAAGTACTGTCAAGTTACCGCTTGTATAGTTCGCCACAAACGCATTCTTACGATCTTCATCAACCGATATATAACATGGGTCGGCGCCCTCAGACGATTGTTTATTTAAAAGCTTTAGTTGGCCCAGGTTAGGCTCGAATGTAAATGAGCTTACACCGCCATCTTTCCCGTCTTCATTCACAGCATAAACAAAGTGATTATCTTTTGAAACACACAAGTAACTCGGATTACTTACACCTTCAATCTGGCTCAGGTAAGCGAGTTTGCCTGTTTCAACATAAAAGCGGTAAACCAGTATGCCTTTGCTTTTGCCTTTGGTGTAAGTACCTATTAGCAGGTCATAAGTGGATGGCGTCTTGTCTTTCTTTTGTGCATAAGTAAGCACTGGAAATGCCAAGGCGAGAATTAAAAGAAGTTTTTTCATTTTTAGGATGGTTATTTTGTAAAGCTAAAAGCTTAAGGCGAAAAGTCCAAAGCTTTATGTATAAACCAACCGGAAATAAAAAAGTCCAGAGCTTTTTGCTTCGGACTTTTCTGCTTTTCGCTTATTATATCAAATGCTTTAATTGTATAATTTCCTTTTCATCCAAATAACGCCAGCGGCCTCGTGGAAGGTCTTTTTTTGTCAGGTTTGCATATACTGCCCTGTCCAGTTTTACTACTTCGTAACCTAAATGTTCGAAAATACGGCGTACGATACGGTTTTTACCGCTGTGAATCTGTATACCTACTTCGCGTTTGGTACCACCCTGAACATAAGAGATAGCATCTGGTTTAATTAAGCCATCTTCCAGTTCCAAACCAAAAGATATCTTGTTCAGATCGCCCTGGGTCAAACTTTTACTCAATTCGGCGTGATATAATTTTACTATATTGTTTTTAGGGTGGGATAATTTATCGGCCAGGTCACCATCATTGGTCATCAATAATAAACCGGTGGTATTGCGATCAAGACGACCTACCGGGTAAATACGTTCTTTGCTTGCTTTTTCAACCAGTTGCATTACTGTGCGGCGCTCCTGCGGATCATCGGTGGTGGTAATGTAATCCTTGGGTTTATTCAAAAGTACATACACCATTTTCTCGCGTTTCAGCAATTCGCCATTATAGCGTACTGCATCTTTATTCGGGTCGATCTTATGACCCAATTCAGATACAACTTCGCCATTGACAGATATAACACCCGCGCTGATCAGTTCATCAGCTTTACGGCGGGAGCATATACCCGCGTTGGATATATACCGGTTCAAGCGGATCAGGCCAGATTCTTCTGCAGATTTTTTCCTTGCGCGTAATGGTTTATCTTCTGCGCTGCGTTCGGTCTTAAATGCTGGTTTATTATATGATGAGTTAGCTGATTTACGAAATGGCTTATATCCTGTATCTTCTGATGAACGGCTGCTGAATTTTCTGTCCGATGATCTTTCTCCGCTTTTGAAACCTGGTTTACCGAAAGATTTTCTTTCGCCGGACTCAGCACCACCCCGATAGCTATCGGGGCTTCTTTTTGGTCTGCCTTCTGATGTTGGTTTACCTGAGTATGGGGTTTTTCCTCTTGAAGAATAACTTTTTCTTTCGCCGGTCTGTTCATCGCCACCACCCCGATAGCTATCGGGGCTTCTTTTCGGTCTGCCTTCTGAACTTCCGCGCGAAAATGAGCCCGCACCTGATGAGCGACGTACCGCGGCATCACCGGATTCCGGTCTGCCCGAGTAAGGTTTTCTTCGTGTTGAAGAAAAACTTTTTTGCGGATCACGTGTTTCACTTCCGTGGTTATTTCTCGCAGGTTTATCTCCTGTTCTGTCGAAACCGGAATTTGATGATTTGCTGAGGCGGGAAGACCCCGATTTTTGGGGTCTGCTATCCCCGGTTTTGCGCCTGTTTGGTGATCCGTTGGATCTGTCGTCGCGACTGTTCCCTGGTCTTTTAAATACCATAGTTTTTTGCTTTACGCTAGCTCTATAAGAGGGTCAAAGGTACGTTTTTCGGCCTGATTTTACAATTTTTTTGAACGGTTCAAAAAGTTGGTTTAAATCATTTAAAGACGCTTTTCAGGGGTTATTTACACGATTTCCACACATGTGTGGAAATCCAAGTATTTGATAATCTGGCTTATTGGCCTTACTTTTGCACAACATTCACTTGAATAGATTATTTATTAACCAAAAAAAGAAATGATTAAAAAAGGCTTAATTACGTGCTCCGTAATATGGGTTTCTGTTGTCATTTCCGTGCTAACTGTTTACGGTAAAACCGACACCAAAAAGGTGAACAAGGACACCAAAAAGGTGGTTAAACGTAACACTGAATACAGATTTATTTACCCTAAAAATTATCGCAGCAGCGATTTTAGTTTTGCTGATGAATATGTTCCCGTTAACGATATCCGTGTTAACCGGAAAATGAAACACACATTGGTAAAAACCAGCTACACCACGGTACAATCGTATGTGCTACAGGAAGAAGCGGCAAAAATATTCCCTGTTATTGTCCCGATCCTTCAATCATACGGCATCCCTGAAGATTTTAAATACCTCCCATTAGTTGAGGCGGGCCTAAAATCAGGTGTTTCTAAAGCAGGTGCAGCAGGCTGGTGGCAATTTATGCCCGGCACGGCCCGCACTTACGGCCTGAAAGTAGGCGACGGAAAAGATGAGCGGTACAGTGTGCGAAAATCAACCATTGCAGCCTGCAAATACATCACGGAGTTGTATGCTCAATTTCATAGCTGGACACTGGCAGCAGCGGCTTACAATGTCGGCGAGATAAAAATGAGCAAGGCGCTCAAAGAACAAAGGCAGGCAAGAGCGAATTATTTCCGGATGCATTTTAACCCTGAAACGGGCGCCTATATGTACCGGATCATCGCCATGAAACAGGTGATAGAACAACCCGATCTATACGGTTACAAGATCAATAAACAATCATTGATCGCCAACCTGGAACCCACAGATTTAATGGCATTTGATAACTAAATCGTAATCATTTACGGAGCACTATAAGGGCCGGTTTTGCTTGGAGCAAACCGGCTTTTTTTATGTACCTTTGCACCATCAAAAAATGACCCGCTGACACAGCAATGTCATTATTGACTTTTACTCCTTATCCTATCACAAATACTAATTAATTTAGTAAAATCATTAACTTAGCAGACCAGCTTTTTGGTCAATTAATTTATATATGATTACAAAACCTGTCGATCTGGGCGAGCAAAGTGAAGTAGAGGTGTACGGCGCCCGGGTACATAATTTAAAGAATATCGATGTTTCTTTTCCGCGCAACCAACTGGTGGTAGTCACCGGGCTGAGTGGCAGCGGGAAATCGTCGCTGGCATTTGATACCATTTATGCCGAGGGGCAGCGCCGTTATATGGAAACATTTTCGGCTTACTCTCGCCAGTTTATGGGCGGTATGGAGCGCCCGGACGTGGATAAAGTGTCCGGCCTGAGCCCGGTAATTGCCATAGAGCAAAAAACAACCAGCAAAAACCCGAGATCGACTGTAGGTACCATTACCGAGATATACGACTTTATGCGTCTGCTGTATGCCCGTGCAGGTGAGGCTTATTCTTATGTGACGGGCGAAAAGATGGAGCGCATGTCGGAAGATCAGATATTGAAGACGATCTCTGAGAAATTCGATGGGCAACCGGTAAATATATTAGCTCCCGTAGTTAAGGGCCGTAAAGGCCATTACCGTGAATTATTTGAGCAGATACGCAAACAAGGTTATCTGAAAGTTTGGATCGACGGCGCTATTGCAGATGTTGAACCCAAAATGCAGGTTGATCGTTATAAAATTCACGATATCGATATTGTGGTTGACCGCCTGGTGATCAGCGATAAAGATCACAAACGGCTGCATACTTCCATCCAATCGGCATTAAAGATCGCCAAAGGCATCATCCGTATAGCCGACAGAGACAACAACGTATTTTATTACAGCAAATACCTGATGGATCCTGTTTCGGGGATATCTTATGATGAGCCTCAGCCGAATACTTTTTCGTTCAACTCGCCTTATGGCGCTTGCGAAAAGTGCGATGGCTTGGGTTATATTTTCGAGGTAGATGAGAAGTCGGTTATTCCAAATCCGAAGCTAAGCATCATGAATGGCGGTTTAGCCCCCTTGGGTGAGTACCGCGAAACATGGATATTCCAAGTGCTGAAAGCATTGGCGAAGAAATATGATTTCAACCTGTCTACTCCAATAGAAAAACTTCCTAAGGAAACGCTGGATATCATCCTAAACGGTTCTCAGGAAATGATAACGGTGGCGGTAGAGTATAACAAATGGAACGTTCAGAACTACCAGATCAGTTTTGACGGCATTGTGCGTATGCTGGAAGAACAACAGGAACGCCGCGGCGAGGAGGACCTGGATGATATGGAAAACTATCGTGTGCTGAAAACCTGCCCGGTTTGTGAGGGTGCACGACTAAAGAAAGAATCGTTACATTTTAAGATCGACCATAAAAATATTTTCGAGCTGGCTTGCATGGACATTCGCTCACTGGATGAATGGTTCACCAACCTAGAAGACCGGCTGAATGAACGTCAGAATACCATCGCCAAGGAAATATTGAAAGAGATACGTGCTCGTATCGTGTTCTTATTGGACGTGGGTTTGAGTTATTTAACACTTGATCGCACGGCAAGAACACTTTCCGGTGGGGAAGCACAACGAATAAGACTGGCGACACAAATTGGTTCGCAATTGATGAATGTAATGTACATTTTGGATGAGCCAAGTATCGGTTTGCATCAAAGGGATAATGAACGATTGATCAGTGCGCTGAAGAATCTGCGTGACCTGGGCAATACAGTGTTGGTGGTGGAGCACGATAAGGATATGATCCTTGAAGCTGACCATGTAATTGATATGGGACCGGCGGCCGGTGTACATGGAGGCGAAATTGTAGCACAGGGTACCCCTAAGCAGCTGATGGCTGAGCATACCTTAACAACCTCTTATCTGAATGGGGAAAAGCAAATCGAGATACCGAAAAAGAGACGCGAGGGTAATGGTAAAATATTATCGCTTAAAAAAGCTACAGGGCATAATCTGAAAAAGGTATCGGTTGATTTTCCGTTAGGTAAATTGATTGGCATAACGGGAGTTTCAGGTAGTGGTAAATCAAGTTTGATCACCGAAACATTATACCCTATTCTGAATCATCATTTCTTCAGAGCGAAGAAACAGCCGTTGCCTTATGAAGCAATAGAGGGCTTGGAGAATGTTGATAAAGTGATTGAGATCGATCAGACGCCGATCGGTCGTACGCCTCGCTCTAACCCGGCTACTTATACCGGTGTGTTCTCTGATATCCGTAACCTTTATGTGCAATTACCTGAATCAAAAATTAGAGGTTATAAACCGGGGCGTTTCTCATTTAACGTAAAAAGTGGTCGCTGCGAAACCTGCCAGGGTGCGGGTATGAAAGTGATCGAAATGAACTTTTTGCCGGATGTGCAAGTACCTTGTGAAGAATGCGGCGGCAGAAGATATAACCGTGAGACATTAGAGGTACGTTATCGCGGCAAATCCATCAGCGATGTGCTGGATATGAGTATCGAAACTGCTTGCGAGTTTTTTGAGCATATCCCATCCATCTACCGCAAAATAAAGACTTTGTTTGATGTTGGCCTGGGATATATCACGCTTGGCCAGGCGTCGACTACCTTATCAGGCGGTGAAGCACAACGTGTAAAACTGGCTACCGAGCTTTCCAAAAAAGATACCGGCAATACATTTTATATTTTGGATGAACCCACTACTGGGTTGCATTTCGAAGATATCAATGTCTTATTAGGTGTATTGAATCAATTGGTGGACAAAGGCAATACCGTTCTGGTTATCGAGCATAATCTTGATGTGATCAAGGTAGTAGATCATGTAATCGACCTCGGACCAGAAGGTGGCTCAGGCGGCGGTAAAATTTTATTCAGTGGAACACCGGAAGGATTGTGCAAGGTGAAAGAAAGCTTTACTGGGCAGTTTTTGAAGAAGGAAATGGGGGTAAAGTAAGAATAAGATAGTATATTTGAATAAAGACCTTTTCGATATGACAACTATATCGATTAATATTCCTGATATTTATAAATTGCATACAGCTTTCAGTTGTATACTTTTTCATATTAAATGTGTTTGTCGTTATCCAAAATTAGTACGTATTTAACCGATTAGCTAAAGCCTTTTATTCACTTCTTTAATACTTAACATTTTTTAGCTATTTTTAAATAAGCGCTAAATTATGAAACAGTTTCTCATTTTTATTGGCGGTCTTGTTGCTGGAATTTTAATAACCATATTGGTAGTTGAAATCAAACAGAAACAAACGCGCTCCAAGGTTGACGCAGCAATTGACTTGGTGAATTATATACAAAACAAGGTAGAAAATGGCAACTCTGGAAACGAGATTCAATTCATAGAAATCAAAGGAAAAAAAGGAAATGTAACGTTACATACTGGTATGTCAAAAGATTCTGTGAGAATACTTGTTGGTAAACCTGATAAAGTTAATTTATACGAGATTACACATACGAGTTATGAAGAATGGGGTTATAAAATAATCAATAAACATGGAATCCCCACTGAATATCAAATGCCAGATTTACATATAGATTTTAAAGACGGAAGATTAAGCGGAGTTCGACAAGACTAATACTCTTCTAGTTGTGTGTCGGATTTTTATAATACTTATCTCGTTGTATATAATTCTATACGATACCTAAGATTGGCCTACCTCAAAGGCATAATAACTGCTATCGTCGTTTTTTTTGTATTTATCTAAAGGATAGAGAGTCGGATTTTGGGGAAGGTTTCGAAGCTTTGAAAGTATATTTCTTTATAGTTTTTCAGCATATGAATAAAAATCATTTTCCTCTATAAAACGGATAGCATCCAATAATTGCTGAACGGCGGCTTTATTCCATTTAATCAGCATTGAGATTTTTTCTTCTATTGGCAAATAATTTTTCTACGTAATCCTGATCTACATAATCCCCCGATTCAATTTCAGTCTCAGCTTTATCAATTTCCTGGTTGTATTGGTCAAGAAACTCCTTATCAGCCTCCCCCTTTTTGCCTTTCACATCTGATTTATAGTCACACTTCAGACTATTCAGAAACGCGATCAGCACTTTTTCTTCAAGCTCATTATGCGTATTTACCAATATGCTCATATAACAAATTTACAAATTATATCACTTTATATTAATAGTTCAAACCAAATAAACAATTCCTACCTTTAGTCATTATGCTTCCTTTGCTTATTTCCTCCCAGATCCGCGAGGCGGACGCCTATACTATTGAACACGAACCTATCTCTTCTATCGACCTGATGGAACGGGCTTCCAAAGCTTTTGTGGACTGGTTTGTTAACCATTTTCCGGATAAGTTTCAAAGTATTTCGGTGTATTGCGGAACTGGCAATAACGGTGGTGATGGACTGGCAATAGCGCGAATGCTGAAGGATCATAGTTATCAAAAAGTCGATGTTAAAATAGCCCGGTTCTCTTCCAGGTCATCTGATGATTTTAATATTAATCTGCAACGATTAAGTTCTTCTGGTATCAGCTTTTTCGAGATCAAACCAGGCGAATATCTGCCGGAAGAAAATAGCAACGTTATTATTGACGCACTATTAGGCACCGGGCTAAATAAACCTCTTGAGGGAGACTTCAAGCGATTAGTCAACTACTTAAACAGTCTTCAAAAAACTGTTGTTGGCGTTGATGTACCTACTGGTTTGTTTAGCGAAGGTGTAACCGACCCTGAATCTTCCGTTTTAAAGTGTGATCTGGTGATTACCTTCCAACAGCCGAAGATTAACTTTTTACTGCCTGAATCAGGTCCATATATTGATTGCTGGGAAGCAGTTAACATTGGCCTAAATGAACAATTTATCCGATCACTCGATTCGCCATATCAACTGATAGAGGAAAAAGATATCCGCAAGAGACTAAAACCACGCCATCGTTTCAGCAATAAAGGCACTTATGGGCATTCGTTGATTATTGCGGGAGCAGACGAGACTATGGGTGCTGCATTGTTGAGTGCATCAGCATGTGCCTATGCGGGTTCGGGATTGACTACTGCCTGTATCCCACGAAGTGGGTTGATTGCACTCAATAGCTATCACCCGGAAGTAATGGGTATTGTCAGAAATAAAGATGAAGAACCGGAAATTGAATGGGAAAAATTCAGCACGATTGCTATCGGTCCTGGGATTGGCAAGGACAAGGATACATTGAGTTTATTGGTCAAACTCTTGCAGACTTATCAAAAGCCCATCATAATGGACGCAGATGCACTCAACCTGCTTTCAGTTCATTTTGGTTTATGGAGATATGTTCCGAAAGGAAGTATCATAACGCCGCACATGAAGGAATTTGACAGGCTTTTTGGTGAGCATACCAGCTGGTGGCAGCGCCTGCAAACCGGTATCGATATGGCGCAGGAACATGGCATTTATATCGTTCTGAAAAATGACTATACGATAACCATTACCCCACAAGGAAAACTCTTCTTTAACTCAACCAGCAATGCAGCTATGGCGAGCGGCGGCATGGGCGATGTGCTAACCGGTGTTATTGCGGCATTGTTAGCTCAAAATTATTCTTCTGAAGATGCGTGTATTATCGGCAACTATGTCCATGGTAAAGCGGGGGACGAACTGGCTTTACCCAACCGTATGCATGTGGTACTACCGGGGCGTTTGATCACCCAGTTACCCGTTACCATTGCAAAGTTAATGGCATAAAAAAAGCGACCGTAGTATTGTCCGGTCGCGTTTTTAATTAATATATTAACTGATCTTATAAAGAACGAATACTCTTGTTTATTTATCTAAAAGACAAACCTAATACGCTTTTTGTTACAACATCGTATAGCGAATTTTTGTTTTTTAACAATAATTAACATTTCTATGGCATTATACATACCAATTCGTTAGAATAAGACAGGTTTGTTACGAAGAGAATTATCAGAATTTCCCGATCACCATCATTTGATCCATGGTTGGAGTTGGACTGCCGCCACGACGTTCAAGGGTTACGGCAAAGGCATCGGCCGAAGCAATGGACTTCATTTCCTTCATGCCTGTTGAAGTGGTGTCTGCGTCAAACACACCGAGATCGACCGGTTTGCCATTTACCATTGCCCACAGCTGGTATTGGTGATCCTTATCATTAACAGGCATACTGGCATTAGTCATGTCAATCATCACCTTTTTCTTAACCGGGCTCCAGGCTACCGTCAATTTTGATGACGGAGATTTAGGTGTACCCTGTAATTTGACCATTTTGAAGGATGCATCATGAAATACGCCAAGTTCCTTATCCATCAGGCTGGTTTGGTTTGCAAAACGCTGATTTTGAGATTGCAGGGATGCTACCAGGTTATTTGATTCCTGTAGTTTATTATACACGCTGATCAAAGCGACTATACTCACGAGCAACAAGGCTAAACAGGCTGCAAATGCATATTTAAAGAAGGTATTTGAGCGCGCACGGGAGATTGGTATAATCACATTATCTTCTTCCTCATCTGCTGTTCTTGTCGAACTGAAGGTACGGTCATCACCTAAATTGACAACGAGGCTATTCAATACCCGGTTACGCAAATTCTCTGATGGCTCAACAGCATTTTCTTCGGCATACAACTCCAATGAGCGCCCGATCTCCTCCAGTTCAGCTTTGATGGCCGGATGCTTTTGGGCCATGGCTTCCACCTGGGTCCGCTCTTCCGGCGTTACATCACCCAAAACATAGAGTTCGAGTATTCCTGATTCGATATATGCCTTAATATCTTCCAATTTCTAATTAAAATATTTCCTCAATTGTGTTATCGCCATCCTCAGCCTTGTTTTAATAGTTCCCAAGGGCACGCCGAGCTCATCGGCAGCTTCTACATGCGTATAGCCCTTAAAATATACGAGGTCAAGTATGGATTTTTGTTCAGGCTTCAACTTTTCCACTAAATCCTTAACGCCAAGGAGTTCTGGCTTGTAAACCGTATTTCTCTGTTCGTCAATGAAAGTTACGTTATTTTCAAGCTCCTGGTTTTTAGTCTGATTCTTAAAGTCCTTGGAGCGTATTTTATCGATAGCCAAGTTGCGTGCTATATTCACCATCCAGGTAAACAGGCGTCCTTTTTCGGTGCTGTAGCTAGAGAATGAATTCCAGATTTTCACAAACGTATCCTGTAGAATATCTTCAGCAATGGCTTCATCGTTAACTATCCGCACGATCACACCAAAAAGTGATGCAGAATACATATCATACAAAGCTTCTGCAGCAATCTTTTCGCGTCGCTGCAAAGCAAGTACAAGTTCTTCTTCAGAAAGGGATATTTTTCGCTTTTTGCTCAAGGCTGAGTGAAGATAGAAAGTAATATTTAAATTTCAAACAGGTGTTTTTCGGCATGGTATGATGAACGCACTAGCGGCCCGCTTTCCACATACCTGAAGCCCATCTCCAAACCGACTTCCTTGTAACGGGCAAATTGATCAGGATGTATCCAATCAATCACCGGGTGGTGGCTGCGGGTTGGTTGAAGATATTGACCAAGAGTAAGAATGTGCACACCTGCGTCAAACAGATCCTGCATAGCTTCAATCACATCTTCTTCTGTTTCACCTAAACCAAGCATAATGCCTGATTTGGTACGTAAACCTGCTTTTGAAATATGCCTTAAACATTCGAGGCTGCGGTCATATTTAGCTTGTATGCGAACTTCCTTAGTTAAACGGCGAACTGTTTCCAGATTATGTGATACTACTTCTGGTCGAACAGCTAATACGCGTTCCAGGTTTTCCCAGATACCTTTAAAATCGGGTAATAAAGTTTCCAGTGTAGTTTCTGGGCTTTCACGGCGGATAGCGTTGATGGTTTCAGCCCAGATGATTGAACCACCATCCTTCAAATCATCACGGTCAACCGAAGTGATCACGCAATGCTTTACCTGCATTAATTTAACCGAGTTGGCTACGCGATTTGGCTCATCCAGATCAACTGCCAACGGTCTGCCAGTAGCAACCGCACAAAATGAGCAGGAACGGGTGCAAATATTACCCAGGATCATGAAGGTTGCGGTACCTGCCCCCCAGCATTCACCCATGTTCGGGCAATTGCCACTTTCGCAAATGGTGTGCAGTTTATGGGTATCCACCAAATTACGTACATGCGCATACTCTTTTCCAACAGGAAGCTTCACCCTCAGCCAATCTGGCTTACGTTGCGTTAGGTTAGCAGGAACTACCGGCAATTCAATCATAAAAACAAAAGTAAGCAAAATCAACCTAACACCCTAAACGGGCATTTGGAATATTACAGTGACTTGATTAATGTGCAGATGCGTGGATGTGCAGATTTGCAAATGAAATCAATTAACCTCAGATAGCGCCTCTTCAATAGAGATGCCACTATGAGACTGGTCGAGGATGCACTCGCCGTCTTTTATCAATAATAACTGGGGTGATTCGTGGTGCACGTGGAAATCATGTGCTATTTGGTTGGATATATCGCGGTGTTTAATAAGGTCGAGGAAATAAACCGGCATAGCTTCAGGCAAGTGATCGCTATCTTTTTCAATGCGCCTTTTTGCCATCAGGCTGACCGCGCAGCGCGTGCTATGTTTATAAATAAGGCTATAACCCTGGTGTTGTTTAATTCCGTTCAGCTGTTCTGCTGACTCCAACGATATCCAATTCATAAAAGTTTAAAATATACTAACCAACAAAAGTACGGTTAGCAACCCAATTAGTTTTAACCAGGGAAGAAAAATGACTTTTTTATGTTATCGGCTGTGTTTAGGATATGAAGCATAAGCCGGGCATAATTTGTTTGAGCATGATGCAATGCTGCCTGCAAGAACTACGATGATGATAAAGTAAATTAATTTTTTCATGGTCTTTTATATTTCTGTTAAACGAATTTTACGAATTTAAAGTTTCAGCCAAATTAGCCATTTTAATTGCAGTTACTGCAGCTTCGTCACCTTTGTTTCCGTGCTTGCCGCCTGCCCTGTCGATGGCCTGTTGCTGGTTATCCGTGGTCAGTACACCAAAAATAACCGGCTTTGAATATTTTATAGCTACGTTACTTATCCCGTTAGCTACGGCATCGCAAATAAAATCGAAATGCCTTGTTTCTCCTTGTATCACACATCCCAGGCATATCACCGCATCTACGTGCTTATTCTTTAATAAGATATCTGCACCTGACGTCAGTTCAAAACTACCCGGAACTGAGTAACTGAAGATATTGTCCGGTAATGCGCCATTGTTGATCAGGCTTTGATAGGCCCCTTCGTATAACGCATTGGTTATCTCCATGTTCCATTCGGCAACAACTATACCAAAGCGATAATTTATGGCTGATGGTATTTCTGTAGAAGAAAAATCGGACAAATTTTTTAGCTGAGTGGCCATTTTATTAACGTTTAAGCAGATTTTTGAGTATAAATAAAAAACCCTAAAGGTTTATATCGTATTACTATATAGGCCTTTAGGATTCAGTTAAATTGTGGAATATAATTCCCGAATTACATCTTAGCTTCCACACGTGCAATGTATGCATCCATGCTTTGTGCTTCGTTGCTTTCAGGATAATCTGATTTTATTTTCTTGTAGGTTTCGTCGGCAGATTTGTAATCTTTCTGCTCTTCGTATACCAATCCCAACTTCTTTAAATAGAAAGGCGACAGGAATTTGTTGCTTGCTTTGTCAGCGGCTTTCTTAAAGAATGTAGAGGCCTTATCATAGTCTTTCAGCTGAACATAAGCATCGCCTGTTCCGCCCAAAGCCTCTGCTGAAGCCATAGCATCGCTGCCGCGATAGTTGGTCAGGTCGTCGATTGCTTTTTTGTAATCACCTTTGTTCAGATAAGCGATACCTGCATAAAAATAAGCCAGGTTAGCAGCTTTAGTATTGCTGTAATCGCTGATGATCTTTTCAAAACCCGGGTAACCGGCGTCGCCTTTTAAAGCTTTATCCCAGTCTTTTTTAGCAAATGCATCCTGTGCTACATACATCTGGCTGGCTGCTTTTTCCTCACGTGGTGCGAGGTACATTTTCTGGTATGCAAAATAAATAATCACCATTGCAACAATGGCTCCTGCAATAAAAATTAAGCTTTTTTGGTTCTCGCGTACAAATTTACCGGTCTGTCCAAAATCGTTATCTTTCGCAATGACCTGGGTATTATTCGCCTGGGTTTTTGACATTTCTATTCTAAAATTAAGTTTGCAAAAATACAGTTTTCAATTTTGTTAGCAATAGGTTGATGGAAATATTTGTTGGGGGCTGGTTATCAGTTAATCAGTTAACCGGTGACTAGTTATCAGAAAGCATAAAACATATTATCTCTTCGTCACCAATTCCTGATTAACTGATTAACCGATCACTGATTAACTGACCACAAAATCACTACCTTTGGCAACCCTTATGTATCTGCAGCAATTATCCGTTATCAATTTTAAGAATTACAGCGAGGCTGAGTTAAATTTCAGCGAGGGTGTAAATGCTTTTACGGGTAATAATGGTGCGGGCAAAACCAATTTGCTGGATGCGATACATTACCTGTCGCTTTGCAAAAGCTACTTTAACCCGATTGATAGCCAGCAGATAAAAACGGGTACCGACCTATTTGTGATCAACGGTGTTTTTAATAAAGACGGTCACAAAGAAACTATTGCATGCGGACTAAAGCGTAATCAGAAAAAACAATTTAAGCGCAATAAAAAAGATTATCAGCGCCTGGCGGATCATATTGGTTTGTTCCCGCTGGTGATGATCTCACCTTATGATATCAGTATCATTATAGAAGGCAGCGAGGAACGCCGGAAATTTATCGATAACGTCATTTCTCAAACCGATAATAAATACCTGGATGAACTCATCACCTACAATAAGGTATTGGTCAACCGTAATGCACTGTTAAAGCGCATTTCTGAAACCGGCAGATATGATCCAGAACTGCTGAATGTATTTGATGAACAATTGATCACCTCAGGCAATCTGATATTTGAAAAGCGAAAAGCCTTCATGGAGGCCATTACGCCAGTATTTAATAAGCATTACCAATTTTTGAGTGGCGATGCGGAGCAGGTTGAACTGGTTTATGAGTCGCAATTATTACAGGGTGATTTTGCCGATCTGTTGAAAAAAAGCACCGAAAAGGATCGTATATTAGAGCGAACTACTACGGGTATCCATAAGGACGAACTGCAGTTTGCCATTCATGGCATGCCGATGAAAAAGTTTGGTTCGCAGGGCCAGCAGAAGTCGTTTTTGATAGCGTTAAAGCTGGCGCAGTATAGTTACCTGTATCAGCAAAAGGGCTTTAAACCTTTGCTGTTACTGGATGATATATTTGATAAGCTGGATGATAACCGGGTAACCAAACTGATGCAGATGGTATCAAACCACGACTTTGGGCAGGTATTCATCACCGATACCAGCGCCGCCAAAGTGGAAGGTATATTTGATAAGATAAACGTCGGTTTAAAAATATTTAAAGTAGCAGGAGGCGAAATTGATGGGCAGAACTAACGACAAAAGCCTGAAAGAAGCCATTGAGCAAATGCTGCAGGTATACAAGATCAAGCGGAAGTATGACGAAACAGGCATCAAAGCCTCGTGGCCTGAGCTGGTGGGCAAGTCAGTAGCTAACCGCACCAAAGAGATATATATTCACGATAAGAAATTATTTCTGCGCATCGAATCGTCTGTCATTAAAAATGAGCTGATATTAATGCGTTCGCAAATCATAGAGAAGATCAATAACGAGACTAAGAGTGTACTGGTTGAAGATATTATCTTCCTCTAGACCATCTTGACCTGGCCAATGCCTTTTTCCTGAAATCATCGCTGATGATTGAATAACCTAATATCATAACTCCGGGAGTAATGAATACAAGTTGTACTTCGGGCGGGTGATGAAGGAAAAACAGGGAATTAACAACAATAATTGCTGTTATCACCAGGGCGTACACTAAACATTTAATTAACAGTTTCATGGTGTATGTTTTTGCTGCTATTGTGCCAATAATCGTGCCATTTAATTTTACACAATCATAACTGCAACATTCACAGCCCGGTAAAACTATTACTTTAAGTGCAAAAAAGCAAGCAGAAAAGGGAAATATATCCCGGATATGGTTAGTGATACACACATGCCGTATAGACCCACCCCGACATCGCTTCGCTGGTCGACCCTCTCTTCGCGTTGCGAAAAGAGGGTAAAAAAGAAAAACCCTCTTTATCCGCTAGCCAGCGGATAGAGAGGGTGGTCGAGCGTAGCAATGACCGGGTGAGTCAACTATGCGACTATCCCCTTACCACGCTGGATACAATAATTTAGAATTTCTCGAAAGCTGAGAAATAGAAACTGCCTTCAATTTGGGCGTTCTCATCAGAGTCTGAACCGTGAACGGCATTTGCATCAATAGATTTTGCAAACAGGTTACGGATGGTTCCCGGCTCTGCTTTAGCGGGGTCAGTTGCACCGATCAGCTTACGGAAATCTTCAACTGCATTATCTTTCTCAAGAATAGCAGCTACGATCGGTCCTGAAGACATGAAAGTTACCAGGTCGTTGTAGAAAGGACGAGCTTTGTGCACTGCGTAGAATTCGCCGGCTTTCTCTGGCGTAAGCCACAGATATTTCATAGCGGTGATCTTGAAGCCACCTTTTATAATATGATCTAAAATAGCACCGATATGGCCGTTAGCCACCGCGTCGGGCTTAATCATAGTGAATGTTTTATTATTTTCCATCGTGTTTATCAAAATTGCCGCAAAAGTAGTGTTTTAAATTTTATAAAATAAACGCTTTTAGATAGTTCGTGTTTTTATTTGAATTCGGTTAGCTGGCATACGTTTTTTAGGTGGCTCCGGTGGAGCCTAACTTTTCGGCGGGGTGCATTTCTATAAACCGGGCGCTCCTATGGAGCTTCTAAGTATCTTCTATAAATAAAATGTTTTAACTTTAAGCAGTTATGGCAACCGAAAACCCGTCAAAATTTGATAGAATATATTGGAAAGTTTATAAAATATTCTTTGGCATGGCCCTTGTTTTTTTCGCCATCTGCGGCGTTGAATTTTGGATACACGCAAAAGAGGAGAAAAAAGAAATCTATTCCTGGCAATTTAGTGGAGTTGTTAGCAACATACATACTCCGGGTCACGCTGAAGTTTACGTTTCCATCAATCAAAAAGAATATTGTTTAAGCCACTATCAAACCGGGCATAAACTACAAACGAGTAGCAAAGGGTATGGTTTCTACTCATTTATTGAAAATGGCGACTCATTGATAAAGCAAAAAAATAAATGGGATTTGAAACTGATTAAGAAAAACGGTAAAGTATACATTTTTAAGAGCGATTATAATAACTGACCTGTTGTTTCCACTCAAAACCCAATATTGCTTTTAACTTCAATCTTTCACAGCTCCATAGGAGCATTCTGTTTATAGAAATAAATAAGAAGCCGATCAGGCTCCAGCGGAGCCTCCTGATTTGAAGCAGATTATTTTTTTAAAATCCATCTTTTCGCTTTATAATTAGATACTTCGTATTTAATTTATTTCTTTAGCTTTGCAGCTATTTTGAAAATTGATGCTTGATTTAGCTGCCCTTAAAAATCTACTTAGCCAACCGCGCAGGATTGTCATTACCACTCATCATAAACCTGATGGTGATGCAATGGGTTCGTCGCTGGGCTTATATAATTATTTAATACAGCAGGGGCATCATACTCAAGTAATAACTCCCACAGACTATCCCGATTTCCTGGCATGGATGCCCGGCAATGAGAATGTCATCATCTTTACTGAACATCTTGATGAATCGGCAGCACTGGTTGCAGAGGCCGAGATCATATTCTGCCTCGATTTTAATACACTGAGCCGCATAAATGAATTAGGGGAATTGGTTCGTGCAAGCAGCGCAGTTAAGATTATGATCGACCATCACCTGGAGCCTGAGGATTTTGATGATTATCGTCATTGGGATATCAATGCCTGTGCAAGTGCACAACTGGTGTATGATTTCATCGTAAATCAATTGCAAAATAAAGCGTTGGTGAATAAAGATGTGGCGACTTGCCTGTATACCGGCATCATGACCGATTCTGCATCGTTCCGTTTACCTAACACTACACCTGCTGTACACCGAATTGCTGCCGACTTGATTGAAGCAGGTGCCGTAAACTGGCATATTCATGAATTGGTTTATAGCAATTCGTCAGAAGACCGCTTAAGATTCCTGGGGCATTGCCTTAAAAATAAACTGGAAGTAATATACGAATACAATACAGCGTTTATCTCCGTTAATAAGCAGGAATTGGAAGAGTATGATGTAATTACCGGTGATACAGAAGGGATTGTGAACTACGCATTGTCAATTACAGGGATCCGCTTAGCTGCTTTTATAGTGGAACGTCCAGATAAAGTAAAACTTTCGTTAAGGTCGAGGGGGGAGTTTCCTGCGAACGAGATCTGTAAAAAATATTTCAATGGTGGCGGTCACCGCAACGCGGCTGGCGGCACATCAACCGATAGCCTGGAAGAGGTGATCAATCAATTCAAACAAATTTTACCTGAATATAAAAAACTATTAATACAATAAATGATGAAGAAAAACTTAATGTTTTTAGCTCTTGCAGCAATTGGATTAGCAAGCTGTAACGGCGGATTTAAAAAGGGCACTGGCGGTATGCTATATGATATACACGTTGACAAAGGCGCTCCCAGAATAAAAGAAGGCGATTTTGTTAGTCTTCAGCTTATCGCTAAAACCGACGGTGACTCAGTTTTGATGAGCACTTACGAACAGGGCCGCCCTATCCTTACCCTTTTGCAAAAAGCGCAAACTCCGGGCGATATTTTTGCCGGTGTTAAATTATTGGGCGAAGGCGATAGCGCGACTATCAAAACCAACATCGACTCGATCATGAAAAAAGGTATGCGCAGGCCTCCTTTAAAAGGTAAGTATATCGTTTATGAAGTAAAGATTGACAAGGTAATACCGAAAGGCAAAATGGCAGATACTGCATTTAACAGCGCCATTACAGCATACCTGAAGACCCAGACTGAAGCTTTAAAAAAGGCTGAGCCTGAGAAAGTCAAGAAATATATCGATGCTAATAAACTGACCGGCACAACCACCGCATCAGGTTTATTTTATACTGTTACCAAACAAGGCACAGGCGACAAACCTGCTGTAGGTGATACAGTATATGTAAACTATGTAGGTAAGTTTGTTACCGGCAAACTTTTTGAAACCAACATTAAGGATGTTGCCCAGAAAGAAAAAACGTTCAATCCAATGATGCAGTACAAACCGATTCCGGTTGCAGTTGGTGTTAAAGCGGTAATACCAGGCTGGGATGAAGGCCTGCAGCTAATGAACAAGGGCGAGAAAGCGACTTTCGTTATCCCTTCCAAATTGGCTTACGGTGAACAGGGTAACCAGATCATCCAGCCGTTTACACCGTTGGTGTTTGACGTAGAGGTGGTTAACATCGTTCACCCTGATCCAAACGCGAAAAAACCAACGCCGCCTGCGCCTTTAACCTTGCAGCAATTGCAGCAACAGGCAAAACAGCAGCAAGCGCCGGCTAAAAAATAACAACCAATATATAGCCCTCTGCGTAAACCGGAGGGCTTTTATTTTAATACTATGATGAAGAAATTTGCTTTAATAACTTTATTATTCTTTACCGCAGGTATTTGTGCAAACGCCCAGGATAATACAGTGAAAACTCCAAAAGGTGCACTTGTAAAAGTAGTAGCAAGCAATCCGGGCGATAAGATCAAACTAAGTGATGTGATCACCTTTGATGTGGTGCAGAAAACTGAAAAGGACTCTGTTCTTTTTAGCAGCTATGCACTGGGTCACCCCTTAAAAATACAAGTACAACAATGCCAAAACGTAGGCGACCTGATGGATGCATTACCTTTATTGGCCGCAAAAGACAGCGCTTATATAAAGGTACCTACGGATTCTATTTTTAAAGATCACGAAGATCAGCGTCCTCCCTTTCTTAAAAAAGGAAGCTGGCTGGTATTTAATGTAAAGATTGACAAGATACAATCGCTGCAACAAGCAATGGACGAGAAAAATGCGGCAGGCGAAAAGATGAAGGCGTCAGAAGCTGCTGACCGCGATAAATACATTGCCGCTCACAAGCTGATCGTTAAAACTACGCCATCTGGGTTGAAGTATGTGGTCACACAACCTTCATTGAAGCCGAAACCGTTAACAGGCGATACCTTGCTTGTTAATTATATTGGCCGTACAACTAATGAGAAGGTGTTCGATTCAAGCATAGAGTCCGAGGCTCAGAAAGCAGGGTTAAATCAGCCGGGCCGTAAATATGAGCCGATCCAGGTAATAGTTGGCACAGGCAGTGTAATAAAAGGCTGGGATGAAGGTCTTTTATTGCTGAACGAAGGCTCAAAGGCGAAACTGATCATACCATCTAACCTGGGCTATGGCCCTGAAGGTGCAGGTGAGGATATCCCACCATACAGCACACTGGTATTTGATGTAGAATTGGTGAAGGTGAAACCAATAAAACATGCGGCTCCAAAGCCAGCTCCTAAAAAGACGACCACGAAAAAAAGAACTTCCCCCAAAGCTTCGACACCACAAAAATCCAAAGTGGCTCCAAATAAAAGCTAATATATAGGCCCCGGTTCGCCGGGGCTTTTTATTTTTGCAGCATGATATTGACCGACACACATACTCATCAATATTACGAAACCGATCCGGTAAAAAGGCAGGAATTAATGCAACGCTGCCTGGATAATGGTATCAGCCGTTTGTTTTTACCGAATGTCGACTCAGCGTCTATTGATCTGGTGATGAGCCAGGTGGCTTCTTTTCCTGAATACTGTTTTCCGATGCTTGGCCTGCACCCTTGTGACGTAAAAGAGAACTGGCAGCAGGAGCTGGATACTATTCACAAAGCCATTCCTCAACATAAAATATATGCCATCGGCGAAATAGGAATCGATCTCTATTGGGATAAAACTACTTTGAACAACCAAATAGAGGCATTCAAAATACAGATCAATTGGGCCAAAGAATTAAAACTGCCTATCGTCATTCATTGCCGCGACTCGTTTGATGAGGTACTTGCTGTTTTAGAAGAAGAAAAAGATGATGACCTGAGAGGAATCTTACACTGCTTTACAGGTAATGTCAAGCAGGCACATCAACTGATCGACCTCGGTTTTTACCTGGGCATTGGCGGTGTAGTAACCTACAAAAACTCAGGACTGGACAAGGTTGTACAGGAAATTGACTTAAAACATATCGTTTTAGAAACAGATTCTCCCTATCTTACGCCCGTTCCGTACCGTGGCAAGCGCAATGAGAGCTCATATTTGACCTATGTTGCCGAAAAGGTGGCTGATCTGCACCAGATAAGTGTTGAGAAAGTTGCCGCAGTAACCACCGCCAACTCAAAAATTGTGTTTGGTGTGTGAACGTTTTTATATTTACATTTTATTTGATTAGCCCCGATTCATGAACCAGATACTGATCATCTATACCGGAGGGACAATCGGTATGATGACCGACCCCAAAACCAAAGCGCTTAAGCCAATTAACTTCGAACAGATCATGGAGAATGTTCCTGAACTGGAGAAGTTAAACTGCAAGATACTGGTTCATTCTTTTGAGCAGATCATCGATTCATCCAATATGAACCCCGAGATCTGGTGCCAGCTTGCCCATCTGATCAGGGATCATTATGACAATGTTGATGGTTTTGTGATCCTGCATGGCTCGGACACTATGGCTTTTACCGCCTCTGCACTTAGCTTTATGCTGGAGAACCTGGCTAAGCCGATCATTTTTACAGGCTCTCAATTGCCCATCAGCGCTATCCGTACTGACGCGAAGGAAAACCTGATGACCGCAATTGAGATTGCTAAAGCCAAAAAGCACGACCGTGCACGCGTACCTGAAGTATGTATCTACTTTGATTACAAATTATTCAGAGGCAACAGGGCATTTAAATACAACTCATCGAAATTCGAGGCATTCCGTTCACCGAACTATCCTATCCTGGCTGAATCGGGTGTTCACCTTAAATTCAGTCTTAACGATATACGTCAACCAACAGACGATCACTTCATAGTTCACAGCGATTTGGCAAATGATGTGGCAGTGCTGAAACTGTATCCGGGTATCAGTCCGAAGGTTGTAGAAAACATCCTTTCTGCCGATGTTCGCGGTATTGTGATGGAGACTTTCGGTGCGGGTAATACAACTACCGATCAATGGTTTATCGACCTGCTTAAAAACGCCATCAACAGCGGCAAAGTGATATTGGACATTTCCCAATGTAAAGTCGGTACAGTGGAGTTAGGCCGCTATGAAACCAGTAAAGAATTAAAAGACATGGGCGTAGCAAACGGTTACGACATGACCTACGAAGCTGCCATCACCAAAATGATGTACTTGTTGGGTCAATATAAAGAGCCCGCTGTTATTAAAGAACTGCTGGAGACTGACCTGCGGGGTGAGTTGACGATATCATAGCGTTAAACTTTGTTAAATAAGTAACTCATTAGTACTTATTTAATTCAAAGCTTCTATTTTTGAATATAGCCCTCCGCTTATGTTCAAAACCTATATCAAACTCGCGCTGCGCAACCTTTGGAAGCATAAAACTACCACGCTTATCAACGTCTCTGGTCTCGCCGTCGGTCTTGCCTGTTGCGCATTGGTGTTCCTTTATTATCAGCACGAGGCAAGTTTTGATAAAGGATTTGACAATGGTGAAAATATCTACCGTGTAACATCAACTTTTAGTGATGGCAGCAAGGCCCCTACCGTGGGTATGCCTTATGCTAAATACCTCAAGGCTGAAATTCCGGAAGTAGAAGAAGTAAGCCGCCTTGATGCTACCAATGGGACAATAATTGTGCAGGCACAAAAAAGCAGCGTCAATACACCCTATGCTGAAGATTCTGGTTATTGGGTTGACCCGGAATTTTTCAATATCCTCTCCTTCCATTTTTTACATGGCGACCGGAATACAGCTTTCAAAGCGCCCAATACGGTCGTTCTATCCCAAACACTTGCAAAAAAGCTTTATGGTGATGCGTACCCGGTTGGTAAAACCGTAAAAGTTGGGACGGTCATTTATACAATAACCGGTGTTTTTAAGGAAGATTTTTTAAACCACATCCAGGCTGATTTTTTCGCGTCAAATAACAGCGACGGCGCCCGTGAGCATATCGCCAACAATAACAGCTGGGTAGTTAATGATAACTTTTACACTTATGTAAAGCTGAAACCCAACAGCAATATTCAGTATGTAACTAAGGAATTGAACGATTACATGAAGCGTCACGGTGGTGCGGAGATGAAGGAACACAGTGATCACATAACTAATTCGCTACAAGCTCTGAAGGACATTCATCTTAATTCCTCAGATTATATGGATTACCTGGCTTACAAACAGGGTAATATCAAATACATCTTCCTCCTGGCTTCCGTAGCATTTCTGATCCTACTGCTTGCCAGTATAAATTACATGAACCTGACCACCGCCCAGGCCATGAGCCGTGCGCGTGAAGCCGGCGTGCGCCGCGTTCTGGGTGCCGCTAAATCAGCTATACGTTACCAGTTTTTAACAGAATCAAGTATTATCAGTATTTGTTCATTATTGATTTCGATCGCGTTAGCATTTCTATTCTTACCTGAGTTCAATAGTCTTACCGGGCAATCCCTATCATTCTTCGCGAAGGAGAACAGCAACCTTATTTTATGGATGGTGTTGATCTCTTTAATAACCGGACTTGCGTCAGGTTTGTATCCTGCATTTTACTTGTCCGGTTTCAATCCGGTTAAGGTATTAAAAGGTAACATTACCGGCTCACCGGGTATGTTTAACATACGGAAGGTTCTGATCGTTACGCAATTTATCATCTCCACCTGCCTGATTTTCTCCACTATCGTGATCTGGAAACAATTGCATTTTATGATCAACGCTAAAACTGGTTTTGATAAGGATCAGCAATTGGTGATCAACCTCAACAGCTATCAGTCGCGGAAAAACAGCGATATCCTGATAAAGCAAATGAGCAGCAATGCAAATTTTAAAACCATTACCCGCGCCACTGCACCACTTATATCGGGTGATATGAATTTATATGCGTCAGGAAAATCGATCAATGATAAACAGATCGTTTTTATGGATTTTGCTGACGCAAACTACCTGAAAACTTTAGGCCTGCAATTGATTTCGGGTAGCAACATCAGTCCCCAAACATTTACCAATACCAATATGCAGGAGGACATGGAACTGCATGATTTTGGCAAAGAAATTATATTAAACGAAGAAGCAGCAAAACAATTAGGCTTCGATCCTTATACGGCGCCGGGCAAGTATGTTTCGCACTTGCATAATGGCATCGTGTACAATTATAAGATAGTCGGAGTGGTGAAGAATTATCACTATTTCTCTTTACACGCTTCAATCGGGCCATGCGGTATTATGGCCTGCAATCCTTTGAGATGTACGTCCATAGTAGCCAAAGTGAATGGTCATCAGGCTGCGTCAGCTGTACAATTTGTATCCGATCAATGGAAGAAACTTAATCCGGATACGCCATTCTCTTACGGGTTCCTCGATGCTATTTTTCAAAGCGATTATTCGCGCGACCAAAGCACACAGAAAATGACGGGCATATTTGCTACTATGGCGATATTTATTTCTTGTTTAGGCCTTTTAGGACTCATCACCTATAGCCTTACCCGCAAAGCCCGCGAAATAGGCATACGCAAAGTGCTGGGAGCCAGTATAAGCAATATCGTAGTGTTATTTTACAAGCAATATTTCAGGTTGGTGCTTGTGGCCAATTTGATAGCATTGCCACTTGGCTGGTACTTTATGCGCAGCTGGTTGAGCGATTTTCCTTACAAGGTAAGCATCAGCTGGTGGATATTTGCAATTTCTTTGTTGTCTGGTTTGCTCGTGGCTTTCTTCACCATTTCTTTCAAAACTATTAAAGCAGCGACGATTAATCCTGTTGAAAGTCTTAGAAACGAATAGAAAAAACAAAAGCGACAGGTGTACAACCTGCCGCTTGATAATGTACCAAATTGTATCGGGCAGGTGCCTCACCGCACCGCCCTCAACAATACCGATACTCAGGGGTATTAGTTCCGTTTACATCCGCCCTATATTTCCTTGCTCGACGCGTTTTTTGTATGCACCATAGAATATAATAGGGAAGATGAACAGGTTAAATGTTGTGTTGGTGATCAATCCGCCTATCACCACAATAGCCAGTGGTTTTGATGCTTCGGAGCCAATACCGTTTGACATAGCTGCTGGCAGCAAACCAATCGCGGCCATTAATGCGGTCATCACCACAGCACGTAAACGGTCGGCGACACCCAATCTTAATGCATCCGAAAAGCGGCGGGCCGAATGAAACCTCAATTCTTTGATATTGCTCTTGAATTTGGTAATCAGGATTACCCCGTTCTGAACGCATATACCAAACAAGGCTATAAAACCGATACCCGCCGATATATTAAAATTAACACCCGTTATCAGCAAGGCGAGAATACCACCGGCAATTGCGAATGGCACGTTGTTTAGTACCAACAGAGAATCCTTCACATTGCCAAACAGGATAAACAGAATGAAGAAAATGATGAGCAAGCTGATTGGCACTACCTGGGCTAACCGTTTTGAAGCACGTTGCTGATTCTCGAAATCGCCCGCCCATTCCAAAAAGTAGCCTTTTGGTAATTTGATTTTGGCGTTCACCTTATCCTGTGCCTCTTTAATAGTACTACCCATATCACGCCCACGAATAGAGAATTTTATAGCCCCGTAACGTTTGTGCGCATCGCGGTAGATCATGCTGATACCGGTAATTTTGGTAATATCCGCAATCTCGCGAAGCGGTACTTTATTACCACTTATGGATGGTACGCGCAAATCACCGATGGATTGTGTGTTGTTTCTAAAATATTCAGGATAACGTATGCGCAAGTCGAATTTGCGTTCGCCCTCATAGATCTGTGTGGCAGCTTTACCGCCAATGGCCGTTTCGATCACAGCATTGGCATCCGCAGCGGTAACACCGTATTGAGCCATCTTTACCTGATTAAGGTTGATTTGCAATTCAGGCTGACCCATATCGCGCAAAACACCCAAGTCCTCAATTCCCCTTACACCTTTTAGTATATTGAAAATAGTGTCTTCTTTGCCTTCAATAAATTTATAGTCATCGCCAAACAATTTAACTACGATAGAGCCCTTTACACCTGATACGGCCTCCTCTACGTTATCCGAAATAGGCTGCGAAAAGTTCAGGTCAATCCCCGGGAAAAATTTTAGTTTTTCCTGCATGCGTTGGATCAATTCTTCTTTGGTCTCACCCCTCGCCCATTTATCCTGGGGGTAAATATCAACGTGGAATTCGATATTATAAAAGCCGGTTGCATCCGTACCGTCATTCGGCCTGCCAGTTTGCGAAAGCACCTGTTTCACTTCAGAGAAGCTCAGGAATATCTTGCGCATCTCGTTTGCCAGTTTTACCGACTCGCCTAATGACGTACTTAGCGGACCGGTTGCACGTACATATATTGCACCCTCATTTAGTTCGGGCAAAAATTCCGTTCCTAACAATTCAAAACAGGCAAGACATATAAACAAAGTACCAATAGTAAATGGCAGCATCAGCTTACGGAACTTAAAACACCAGGAATAAATGCGCATGCAAAAGCCACTGATAAACTCGACGAAGACATTGTGTTTTTCTTTTACATTTTTGTTGAGGAGCACACTTGCAAAAGCAGGCACAAAAGTGAAGGTCATGATAAGTGCACCCAGCAAGGCAAAACCCAGCGTCCAGGCCAAAGGCGAGAACATTTTACCTTCAACTTTTTGGAAACTGAAAATTGGCAACAAACCGGTGATGATAATCAGCTTGGCAAAGAATATACCTTTACCATTTACCAAACAGGCTTCTTTAATCATACCTAGTTTACTCAGCCGGTTATATTTTTCCATACCCACTTCCCGGGCCCGGTGATCGAGCACAACGAATATACCTTCCACCATCACCACGGCGCCGTCTATGATAATACCAAAGTCGATAGCACCCATTGAAAGCAAGTTCGCTGACATTCCTTTCAGCTTAAGGCAGATAAAGGCAAACAATAATGCCAGCGGGATAATCAATGATACAATTAGCGTAGTACGCCAGTCGGCCATAAAAAGGAACACGATCACAGTTACGAATATGATCCCCTCGAACATATTGTGAAGCACCGTATGCGTGGCAAAGTTTACGAGATCCTCACGGTCGTAAAAGGTTTTGATTTTTACATCTGATGGTAAAATATTATAATTCAGATCGTGAATTTTTTCTTTCAATGCCGCAATCACCAGGCTTGGGTTTTCGCCTTTACGCATTACTACGATGCCCTCTACAACATCCGGGTCACGGTCACGTCCCACTTGCCCTAATCTTGGCAATGCAGATTCAGTTACCTCGGCTATAGTCTTCACATAAATGGGTGTACCCTTTACGTTGTTGATGACCACATTTTTGATCTCGTCGATATTATTCAATAAGCCGATACCCCGCACTACGTAAGCCTGTCCGCTTTGCTCGATAACGTCACCACCTACGTTTACGTTACTTTTCGATACGGCATCATACAGCTCCAATGCCGAAACGCCATATTGCAAGGCCTTCTGAGGATCGACGGTGATCTGGTATGTTTTTACTTCGCCACCAAAACTGTTCACATCAGCTACACCCGGCACGGCCCGTATCTCGCGGTCAACTACCCAGTCTTCAATCGTTTTCAGATCGCGGACAGAGCGTTTATTGCTGGTCAATGTAAAGCGATATATCTCACCCGTTGGGCCATAAGGAGGTTCAATGGATGGATTTACGCCGTCCGGTAAATTGGCGTCGCCGATATGATTATTGATCTGCAGACGGGCAAATGCATAGTCTACATCATCATCAAAAGTTACTTTTACTACAGATAGGCCGAACAATGACGACGACCGGATACTGGTTTTCTTTTCTGCCGGGTTCATGGCAATCTCCAGTGGACGGGTTACAAATTTTTCAACCTCTTCAGCGCTACGTCCCGGCCATTGCGAAATGATAGTAACAGAAGTATTGGTTACATCCGGGAAGGCGTCGATACTGATATTTTTAAAACTGATATACCCCCCGGCTGCAAGCAAAGCAGTCACGAAGAATATAAAGTACTTATTTGTTAATGCGAATGATAAAACCCTTTTTATGAATCGATTCATTTTTCTTATTGCGGAATTCGGAATTTCGAATTCGGATTAAATTGTGATTCTTTTATTATTTATCTTCTTACTTCCGAAATCGGACTTCCGACTTCCGAAATCATTCTCAATCCTTAAGTGATTCAAAAAGATACACTTGTCTTGATGCCACTATACGGTCGCCTGGCTTTAATCCAGCACGGATATAAGCACGGTCTTCCACTCGTTTGGCGATATCCACCTGCTGGATACGTGCATGAGCCTTGCCATCAACCACTACTACATAGTTTTTATCATTATCAAAAATCAAAGCACGGGTATTGATCATAGGCAGGTTTTCGCCCGATTTAGCTTTAATGATCACGCTGGCAAACATGCCCGGCTTTAGCTTATTACCCGGGTTAGTGATTTTCACCCTCGCTTTGATCACTTTATCATCCGGGTCAAGCATATCGTATATCTTATCGATCTTGCCAACAAAAACCTTATCAGGATAAGACAGCGTAGTGATCTTTACCGGATCTCCTGTCTGAATATTGGCAATATCAGACTCATAAATATTGATAAGTACATAGACATCCGATAGATCAGCAATGGTAAACAAGTTAGTGCTGTTATCCGCTCTCACTTGTGTATTATCGGTCAGATTTTTTTCAATTACATACCCAGAAATAGGTGCTTTTACAACGTATCCCTGCTCGTTGCTTTTGTTGATGCTGACCACTTCGCTGGCGCGTTTCTGCTCGGCCACTGCCTTTTGATAATCAGACTGTGCCTGTTCAAAATCCTTTTGAGAAGCTAAGCCACTTTTGTACAGGTCCTGGGTTGATTCCAGGGTTCGTTTGGCGCTTCTCAGGTCTGCTTCGGCAGAAATATAATCCTTGGTAAAACCAGCCATTTCCGCGCTCTTCATTATGGCTAATGTCTGGCCCTTGCTTACTACATCGCCTAATTGAACATTGACATCTTTTGCTACCCCGCTTACCATCGGATAAATTTTAACCGATTTATTTTCGTCAGGGGCGATGCTACCGGTCAGCTTGATCTCGGATAGTGCACTGGCCTCCTTTACAGTGTCTATCAGCAGGCTCCTCAGGAGCGTATCTGTTACCTGGAATTTTTCGTCTTTTTCGCCGCCTGTGTTTTCAGAACGATGACAACTTTGCAGCATTAATGCTGCTGAAACTGCTACGACAGCAGTCATAAGGTAGTGTTGCGGTTTTAACATATCGCGTGGCTCTTTTATAAAATATATTTTATCCTTTATATGAATCATTGCCGTGGCAAGTGCAGCAAATTGCTGCACCGCCTTTGGCAACCTTAATACGACTAGGGGTATTAAGTATCATTAGTAGGGGTATTTTGAAATTTAGTGTCCCTGTCGTTCGCCCTGGTAGCAGGCTGATTGCCTGGCAGCTGACTGCCAGGACAATCAATCCGTTTTTTGCGAACTTTTTTTTCATCGTTATTTTAATAGTAGGGGTATGTCGTCTTATTTATTAAAAAATGATGTGCCTGTCGCGTAATTCAACTGCTCAAGCGAGAGTATCCGGTTGAGTTGCAGGTTATTCATTTGCAGCGTGTTGGTTTTGTAGGAATCATAAAAATCCAGAAACTCCAGCATGCTGATATTGCGTTTCTCGTAGTTCTTAAATACCTCCTGAATCAGGTGGGTAAAATCATCTTTAAACTGCGGGTCGAAACTGTTGTATAGTTGTTCAAGGCGTAGTGCGCCTTTATAATTGGTAGCCACATCACTCTCCACCTGGTCCTGCTGGCTTTGCAGCTGCACCTTGCTTTGATCGACTGCGATATGCGCTTGTTTAATAGCTCCCTGGTTGCGGTTAAAAAAGGGCAAGCTAAAGGCAATGCCCGCACTCATAAAGTTGTTACCGTATGAGCCCAGCTTATCATAATTGAAGGATAACGACACATCCGGAATAGCAGTTGCTTTTTGCAGCTTCAGGTTCATATCGTTGTAATCGACTGTCGCTTTGCTTAACCGCAGATCGTAACGATTGACATAGGCCGAATCCAGCAGTTGCTGATAAGGCATCTGAGATACCATCTCTTTGCTATCCAGCGTAACGATAGGTTCCACATAAGTTTTGGGCGATACCTTGATCAGCAGTTTTAATTCGCTTTCAGTGGTATCGATACCGGCTAACAGGCTATTGTACTCGGTTTGAAGTGAGTAAAGCTGCGATTGTATACGCAACACCTCCTTTTGGGCGATGTTGCCTTTGGTGTACTGTTCTTTAAAAACAGTCAGTGTTTTTGATAATGAGGTAATTTCCTCGTTATAGACTTTTGCCGATTGTTCATTAAAATAGATCGTATAAAAGTCATTTCTGAGCGTAAATTTCAGCGTACGGAGCAGATCGAAAAACTGGTATTTAGCTTGTTCAACACCAATTTTGGCCAACTGAATATTCTTATTCCGTTTGCCGGCAGTATAAAAAAGCTGCGATACGCTTGCCGACTGCTCACTGAAAGCATTGGGCACACCCGTAGCATGGATACCATTTGCAAAACTGAAATCAGGATTTTGAAACAAACGGGCAGTAATGATCTGCGCACTGGCATTGTCGATATTGTATCGTGCAACAATCAGGCTCAGGTTATTTTTTATGAATTGATCCTCGGCTTGTCGCACTGTTAGCTTAAGTGTATCGCTAACCGGGGTTTGTGCAAACGCAAACACAGGGACCCCGGCAGCAACACATGCTATTTGCAGCAATACGATTGTCCGGATATATTTTAGAAGCATAAATTATTATTTCTGCAAAAATATCCGGGAGGTGTTAGAGGACAATTAAAGCCACATTAGAATGGGATTAGAATTTAAAATAGTGTGCAATAATGGTTTTCAATCAACTGTTCCTTTATGATTCTGCTTTCATTTTCGATATTTGTTGCAGCGACAACTGTCGATAGGCTGCTTACCGGCAAAGTATAGGAGAATATTCTATACTTATTTTTTGAAGTTATAATATTGGCAATTGCTAAGAAACTATGCCTGCCCAAGATAGGTTTCAGGTTATCATTAGTTAACCTTCTCGCCTGTTTCAAAAGTGATGATAACAGTAGTCCCATTACCTGGTTCAGACTTTACATCGATGTGCCCGTTATATAACTGGATGATCTTACCGGTAATATATAATCCTATGCCGCTCCCGGGGAGACTTTTCACGTTCGTACCTCTATAAAATGATTCAAAAACGCGCTCCTGTTCATCAACCGGAATACCGATGCCTGAATCGATAATGGTTACTACCATTTGGCTATTGTCAGCATACAGATCACATTGCACGCGCTGGTTATCAGAAAATTTATAGGCATTCCCGATGATATTATTAAAGGCAATGGCAAGCAAGGCTTTATTAGCGGGTATTTGCAACCGCTCCGGATCGGCAGGCAAATGTTTAATGCTCACAGCGAAAAGCCCTTTACCCAGCTTGTTTGTCCAGTAGTCGGCCAGTTCCCATATCAGTTCATCAATAGCAACAGGGTCTAGGGCAGCCTGGGTATAGCCCATGTCTACTTGTGCCAGCTCCATTAACCCGGCGATGGTTTCATTCAGATCCTCTGCATCAATCAATACTGATCTCAAAACACGTTCATATTCATCATTCGACCTCGCTTTATGCAAGGCAACTTCAATCTCGCCAATAATGCTCGTAACAGGCGTTTTTAGTTCGTGCGATGCATTAGTTACATAAGTCTGCTGCATCTCAAATGCATTCTCGAGGTGCTTTAACAGGCGGTTGAAGTTTTGGGCCAATACGCTTATCTCATCCTTGCCGTTACCTTCGTTCACCCTGAAACTCAGGTTCCTGGAGTTTACCAGTTGCATCTCCCCCACCACATCATCCAATGGTTCAAGAGACTTTTTGGCAAACCACCTGCCAATAAAAAACAGGCCGGTAATTACCAGTATAAACATCGCCAGCATAATTTCGATCAGATCATCAATACGGCGATGCCCTTGTATATCCTCTGCCGAAGTTAGGATCACGAAGTTACCCTGGTTATCGTAGTAGTAAATACCCACAGTTTGGCGCCTCCCTTCTGCAAATTCCACATCCTTCCGCTTCCTCACCATATCGATCACGTTGCTGCGCCAATATTGCTGCCTGTCCTTAATAAATGAGGCAGCATTCTTGTCATTATAAATCCGGGTTACTTCTCCGGGAAGTTGTTTTAGATAACGCTCACGGACACGGTTTAATGAATCCGGAGATATCTCATCAGCCTCGAGATACAGTTGTGCAGCAACCTTGGCGCGATCAACCAGGCGGCTGTAAAAATCAGCTTTAGCAAATGAATTGAAGGTGATAAATATGACCGACAGGGCAATAAGCAGGATCACCGCGCTGATGATGGTAAAATACAATGCAAGGCGGTTCCTGATTTTCATTACTTACCCGATTGCTTTAAAATATACCCCATCCCTATCACCGTATGGATCAGCTTGCTTTTGAAATCCTTCTCTATCTTTTTGCGCAGGTAATTTACATACACATCAATAAAGTTGGTACCGGTATCAAAACCGATTTCCCAGACTTTTTCGGCGATGTATTCACGTGATAATATCTTATTGGGATTCTGCATAAACAGTTCCAGCAAGGTATATTCTTTTGCAGTGAGGGTGATCTTTTTGCCAGCGCGTTCGGCGGTTTTGCTCCAGGTATCCAGGATCAGATCATCAAAGGTAAGCTGATGATTTTCTTCAGCACTTTTGTTCCGGCGCATCAGCGCCTCCATACGTGCAAGCAGCTCACTGAAATGGAATGGTTTTACAAGGTAATCATCTGCCCCTGCTTTTAATCCGGATACTTTATCATGCACCTGGTTAAGCGCAGTGAGCATCAAAATGGGTGTTTGAGTATCTTTCTGGCGAACACTGCGGCACAAGTCAATACCATTGGTATCTGGCAACATCACATCCATTATCAGAAGGTCGAATTGCTCCTGCTGTAATAGTTTGTTGGCGCTTGCTCCGTCCCCGGCTGTTTTTACGTTATATCCTTGTTCCTCCAATCCTTTGGTGATAAAGGAGGCTACTTTTTGCTCGTCTTCGATTAAACAGATGCGATTCATAACCGACAAATATGATAATATTAAATCAACGCCGATTTACAATTGATGATTATAATTGTAATCTAATGAAGATACGGATTTATGACTAAAATAACACCATTCCACGTTGCAGTACCGGTATACGACCTGGAGGCAGCACGCAAATTTTACCGCGAAGTGCTGGGCTGCAGCGAAGGACGCACAGATGAACTCTGGACAGACTTTAACCTATATGGCCATCAGTTTGTGATCCACTATAAACCTAAGCCACAAAATATTGAGGAGCACCATACCAACCCTGTTGACGGACATGATGTACCGGTACCTCATTACGGTGTGGTTTTGGAATGGGATGAATTTGAAAAGTTGGCTGAAAGGTTAAGAGCGCATGGAGTAAAATTTGTTATTGAACCCTATATCCGTTTTAAAGGATTGCCCGGCGAACAGGCGACTATGTTTTTCCTTGATCCGTCTGGAAATGCTTTGGAGTTTAAGGCTTTTAAGGATATCGGGCAGTTGTTTGCGAAGTAGCCTCACCCCGGCCCTCTCCAAAGGAGAGGGAGTTACTTCTATTTTAAAGAAATATGAATGCTTTTATAGCCCCTCTCCCTTGGAGAGGGTTGGGGTGAGGCTAAAACATCCTCTGCTGTATCACCGCCATAAAATCGCCCTTAAATTTTTCGCTTACTGGGATTTGCTTACCTGCGATGTAAATATGATTATCCTGGAATTTCTCCAACTGCTTAGTATTGACGATGTAGGAATTATGAACCCGCACAAAAGGCAGCGGCAATTGCTCTTCTATATCTTTTAACCGGCGATAGATCAATAACTGCCCGGTATTAGTAACCAGGCGAACATATTCTTTTTCCCCTTCAAAGTAGAGAATATCCTCTAACCTGATCCTGCTTAAAGTTTTGCCAGATTTAACAAAGAAATATTCCTTATCCGGAGTAGAAGGAGCAGTAGATTGGATGACCTCTTTATTGCCAAAATAAGCTTCTATTTTTTGGGTAGATGAGATGAAACGTTTTAGCGTGATCGGCTTGAGCAGGTAATCGATAGTTTGGAAGGTATAGCTTTCCGCGGCATATTCGGAGTAGGCTGTTGTAAATACGATCTTAGTTTCTTTTGGCAGTATCGCTGCGAGTTCCATGCCGGTCAATTGTGGCATGTTAATATCTAAGAAGATAAAATCGACCTTGTTCTTTTTTAAAAATGCCATCGCCTCCAGCGCATCATAGCATTTGCCCTTTAGCTCCCATTGCGTGGTTTGATGGACCAGTATCTCCAGCAGGTTCACTGCATTGGGCTCATCATCGATAATAATACAACTCAAACTCATGATAGCGGCACTTTTAAAAAGGCGGTAAACTGGTCGCCCGAACAATCCACATTCAATTCAAATGCTGTTCCGTACAGCAGATCGAGGCGCTTTCTCAGGTTTTGTATACCAAAACCATGTGAGGTTTCCTGTGGTTTTGGCGCCTTTTTATTACTGGTTTGGAAAAGCAAATAACCATTCTGATGCACTAACGACAGATCGATCTTATTTTTCCGGCTCGATTTATCGATGCCGTGCTTAAAAATATTCTCTATAAAGGTCATTAATAACATCGGTGGTATGCGGGCATCCGGGTTATATTCTTTTACGAAATTGATCTCCGTGTTATGGCGGATACGGATCTTTTCTAATGCAATATAGTTCTCTATAAACTGTACCTCAGTCTGTAAAGAAACCTCATCCTTCGGACTTTCATCTACAAAATACCGCATAATATCCGAAAGGCGCTCTATCAATCCCGCTGTGCGCGGTGCCTCGCGATAGGCTTCATAATAAATATTATTCAGTGTATTGAATAGAAAATGCGGCTGCACTTGTGATTTAAGTAGGTTTAATTCAGCCTGGCTTTTTTGCAGTAATATTTCTTCGGCTTGCTGTTTCAGTTTAAAATAAGCGATCGCAATGCGAAAAATAAAGCTCAGCATATAGGTAAGCAGACCGGCAACTAAAAATTGTGCGATACTGCCCACAGACATTTTTTCGGCGTGATCAGCAAAATACTTATTGTATATAAACATGACCAGAAAACCACGGCCCAACCCTGCTGCGGGCAGCAGGATAACTACCAGCATTACATACAGCGCAACCTGCCCCTTCTCATAAAATCTGGGAAACAGGAATTTGATGTTCCCGTAGATCACCAATACATAAAAAATAACATTAATGGCGCTGAATATACCTGCCTGGTAGGGGCCGTCCTCGGGCAGGAAAGAAAAAAAGATAATAAAGTAAACCGCCACCCACACCAGCAACTGCAACTGGCCAATTGTTGCCTTCCCTTTTAAAAGATTCATTTTTAAAAATACAAAGCTTTTTGATTATGCATTGCCGCTTTCAACAAATAGACGATTTTATTCAATCATTGCCTTTCCGAACTCAACAATTGTAACTAATTGCCCAAATCAGCCCTTTATCAAAAACAATTGAGTTTCTTGTCTAAATAATTAAAAACTAATCAGTTGAAGTTGAATATTATTTTTTGACCGGAAGATAAAAATGAGATTTAGTCTGTAAAACTAATTATAAACCTTTTACCAGACATGAAACTTCATCCCATAGCAGAGAAACTGGCGCCGATAATAGCGGGCATCTTACTACTGCTCTCGCATTCAAAGAATGTGGTAAAGCAAGTGCAGATCATTGATTTACCGGGTGTAGTTTCTGTTTGGAAATAAGAAAATGGCATTAAATCAATCATCCATTAAAAAACGCTCACAATGAAAAAATTATTTACCGCTGGTTTATTACTGGCTCTCATCCACATCGTTTACATACCGTCTGCGCATGCGCAGCTTACATCCTTACCAAGTGGTGGTAACAAAAGGGCCAGCGTAAGCGAAGGAATAGGCATCACCAATGTTACGATCAATTACAGCCGCCCGACTGTTAAAAAACGCGACGGCCATATTTGGGGCGAGTTGGTGCCTATCGGCTATGTGGACCAGGGGTTTGGACCTTCAAAAGCTGCACCCTGGCGTGCGGGGGCTAATGAGAACACTACTATTGAATTTACTACTGACGTAAAGATCGAAGGTCAGCCATTGGCAGCAGGCAAGTATGGTTTCTTTATTGCTTATGATCCGAACGAATGTACGCTGATCTTCTCAAAAAACAATGCTTCCTGGGGCAGCTTCTTTTACAAACCTGATGAAGATGTACTGCGCGTTAAAGTAAAACCGGTAAAATCAGATAACAATGTAGAATGGCTAAAATATGAGTTTACCGATCAGACGCCTTCCAGCGCAGTAGTGGCTTTGGAATGGGAAAAAATGGTGATCCCTTTCAAAGTAGATGTTGATGTGACAGGTACGCAACTGGCATCGTTTCGCAGGGAATTGAGAAGCGAAAAGGGGTTCAATTGGGAAGCATGGGACCAGGCGGCACAATATTGTGTTCAAAACAAAACCAACCTGGATGAGGCATTAATGTGGGCAGATACTGCTACCAGCGTAAATTTTGGCGGCGATAAAAGCTTTACCGCATGGAGCACGAAAGCGATGGTGCTGGATGGTCTTGGCCGCTCCGACGAATCTGCTGCGGTAATGAAAAAGGCTTATCCGTATGCCAGCTCTAATGAGCTATATTTTTACGCAAGATCGCTTACACGTCAGAAAAAAGGAAAAGAGGCTTTCGAGGTGTTTAAAATGAATTATGATAAACACCCGAATGAGTTTCTTCCTATTGCGGGCATGGCAAGAGGCTATTCAGCCATTGGCGACTACAAAAAGGCTTTAACATTTGCACAAAAAGCCCACGACCTGGCACCAGATAAACCAAACAGGGACATAACAGCTAATTTTATTAAAACCCTTCAAGAAGGGAAAGACATCAACTAAATCAATATATGTTTTGGCCGGCGCCTTTTCCCATGCGACCTGCCATTTATTTTACCTGATAATTCTATCTTATGTATACCTTAAATGAATCAATTATTGAGGAATGTGCGATTCCTTCCTTGGGGAAGGTGGAGGAAGGGGTTTCTGCGACTTTGCGCGCGTATAGACCCCTCCCTCCCACTTCACATATCAACCGCACCCCTCCCCAAGGAGGGAATTTGAATAATCAATTATTCCAAAAGTTAGTTTTCCTTTCACTTTTCTTATGCTTTGTAACATCAGTTGCATATTCTCAAAACATTATCCCTGCCGGTGCAAAGCCTGAAGTATTTACGCAGGAAGGTGTCGATTCAACCAGTAATCAATCTGTAGCTGCTTTTCTGCCCGATGGCAAAACCGCTTACCTGGCTGATGGCACGACTATCTATTTTACCAAAAAAGTTAACGGTAAATGGACGAAGCCAATGCTTGCTCCATTCTCAGGCCATTGGAAGGATTGGGATCCTACACTCCGGCCAGATGGCAAACGCCTGATATTTGTTTCAAACCGCCCTGTTGATACCGCTGTGGATCAAAGTAAACCACAGAAAAACCATCACCTCTGGTATGTCGACCGTATTTCAGGAGATAAATGGACTGAGCCAAAGCATTTTGACGCTCCTGTTAATTTAGTTGGCTTTAATGATTACGGGCCATCCATAAGCAGCAAAGGGACTGTTTGTTTCTGCTCACGCAACCGCGATGGTCATAAAGGCATGGGCGGTTATGCTGCCAAGCTTGTTGACGGCCATTATATAAAGCCAGAATTGCTTGCATTAAATGGTGATGCGGAAATATATGATCCCTTCATCGCACCGAATGAGCGTTATATCATATTTGTCAGTAACAACGAGCTCTATATCAGTTACCGCAAGGGTGATAGCTGGACACAGGGAGAAAAATTAGGACCGGAAGTGAACAATGGCAAAGGTAATTTCGATCCTTATGTCTCGCCGGACGGAAAAACACTTTATTACTCGCAGGACAAGGCGCCGGGTATTTTGATGATCCCGGTTAATATTCCTGCTTCATAGATTAAATATTTTGAGTATGGATATCATGATTTTCACAGGCGTGCTGCTATTGGGCGGCCTGTTCAACTTCATCAAAGAAGTTGATACTAAAACGGTGATACGCATTTCGGGTATCTACATTTTTATTGCATGGGTGTCTGTTGTATATACCTGGATATTTTACTTCACCGGCGTAAATGACGCCGACCTGCAAAAGGTGCTGAGCATATTCCTGCAGCTTATCAGCCTCATTATGTATGGTACGCTGGGATACCTGGCGGCCTACATTGCATTAAATTTTCAGGAATTAACAGAGCAAGCCGAAAATGCAGCCTTACAGAGAATCATCCGCAAAACATTACGTGCTGTATCTATTGCCATAGCCAATACATTTATGGTAGTGACACTGGGCAAATCGCTGCATATGCCTTATATGATGGCATTTTTCAGGCAGTCGTGCTACGCCATCTGGTTCCTGTATTTTATTATGGGTGCTGAACCGTTGGGCGCTATTGGTATCCTGTTCCATTCAAGACTGAAGACAGGTCCGTTAGCTACCTTAGGATTGATTATTGTGATGCTATGCGCGGTTACCACTCATTTGTATTATCATGATCCATTTTCAGATTCGTATGAGGCGATCATTCAGCTCATCAACCTGTCACTGCTATTGTTGATCTATCATTATGAAAGACAGAGCAACAAAAATCAACGGCTCGCACCCGCTTACGCAGCAACCAATGTTTGACTAATTAAGCCAGTTTTAGACCAATAAAAGCACGATTCTTTGCCCCCGGAAGTTTTATATTTGGGAAACACAACCGATTATAAAACTTCCTTTTTTTATGCTGATCACCCGCTGCAATACCTTTGCCGAGCTGAACGAACTGGCTTCTGAAACTATCATTCATGAGTTGCAGCAAAACCCAAAATCGCTGGTTTGCGCAGCCACAGGCAATTCACCAACGGGTGTTTATCAAAAGCTGGTAGAAAAGAAGGAAAGCTTTGACACATCCGAACTTCGCTTCATCAAACTGGATGAGTGGTATGGATTGGGCATCAACGATGATGGCTCATGCGAAAAGTACCTGCATGAGCATTTGTTTAACCCGCTTGGTATATCCCACAATAAATATATTGCCTTTGATGGCAAGGCTGCCGATCCGGAAAAAGAGCTCCAGGATGTCGATAACTATTTGGATGAATATGGCCCTATCGACCTCTGTATTTTAGGCTTAGGTAAAAATGGGCATATCGCTTTTAATGAACCGGCAGAAACTTTGCACCCACATGCCCATTTAGCGCCATTAAGTACTACATCATTGCAACACACGATGATAAAAGGTACCGGTGAACAGATCAAATATGGCATGACACTGGGTATGACTGATATCCTGCAATCGAAAAAGATCATCATGCTGGTAAACGGCACCGCTAAAAACGCCATTATGGAAAAGCTGATGGAGCAAAAAATAAGTACGCAGCTGCCGGCTTCGCTCCTTTGGCTGCATGCTAATGTGCAATGTTTTTACTGCGATAATGATAATTGAAAAATGAAGTACAGATCGTTTTTTCTTTCAATCCTGTTAATTACCTCTTTGGCTGTTCAGGCTCAGGTGCAGGTGCGTAATGAGCCAAGGCATAAGAATGTTATTGAGAATAAATATTTCCGGGTGCTGGATGTGAACATTCCGCCTCATGATACTACTTTGCAGCATATTCATTCCACACCCTCGGTTATTTTGCTATTCACTAATACCATTACAGCGCAACAATCAAAGGGACAAGATTGGGTAAAAGGACAAAGCGTGACAGGCACTGTTGCTTACCGCGATTTTTCTAAGGATACCGTGATTCACAGAGTGAGCAACTGGGATACAGTTCCTTACCATGTCACAGATATCGAACTTCTTTCGGCTTATCAGCCAAACGATGGACGTAAGCCGCTGCCATTTACGTTGTTGTTCAATGAGGAAAAAGCATTTGCCTATAGACTCACAGATTCTTCCATAAATAAACAAACCATCAGCAACCGCGGACCGATGATTGCAGGACTGGTAGCAGGAGATGATATCATCCTTCATGACACGAAAAATCACAAATCGATCACTATAAAGCCAGGCAAAGAAACCTATATAGCACCGGGCACTTCTTTTTATCTAACCAAAACCGGCAATAGAGAGATCAACCTGGTTTTATTCGAAATCAAATAATCGTAGTTAATTATGAGTAAAGGAACGGAGCAGCATACATACGACGCTATTGTAGTGGGATCAGGCATCAGCGGCGGATGGGCTGCCAAAGAACTATGCGACCTCGGGGTAAAAACCCTGGTACTGGAGCGAGGAAGAAATATTGAACATATTAAGGATTATCCTACCGCCACAAAAGGTCCGTGGGAATTTCCGCACCGCATGGAGGAGCCTTTACAGGTTATAAAAGATAACCCTGTGATCAGCAAATGTTACGCTTATGGTGAGGATACGCATCATTTCTTCGTAAAGGATAAAGAACACCCTTACATTCAGGAGAAGCCTTTTGATTGGATTCGTGGCTACCAGGTGGGTGGCAAATCCATTATGTGGGGGCGCGCCTGCCAGCGCTGGAGCAACTTTGAGTTTTCGGCGCCCCAACGCTACGGCTATGCTGTCGACTGGCCGATACGTTATGAAGATATTGCGCCCTGGTATTCGCACGTGGAGCGATTTTCAGGAATCTGCGGGGATAAAGATGGCATGGAAGCTATGCCCGATGGCGATTACCTGCCACCCTTCGAGATGAGCTGCGTGGAAGACGCAATGGCAAAAAAGATCAATGCGCATTATAAAGATCGCCGCATGATCAAAACGCGATGGGCGCATCTTACTAAACCTGAACCTATACATTTGCAGCAAGGTCGCGGACAATGCCAGGCACGCGACTTGTGTACCAGGGGCTGTCCATTTGGAGGTTATTTTAGCTCAGTCTCATCTACCCTGCCATGGGCTAAGAAGACAGGGAACTTAACCATCAGGCCATTCTCCGTTGTTCATTCTATAATTTATGATGAGAAAAAAGGCAAAGCGACAGGTGTAAGGGTAATCGATACCAACACCAAAGAGGCGACTGAGTATTATGCCAAGGTGATCTTCATGAATGCAGCCTGCCTGAATACTAATTTGATTTTGCTTAATTCTACTTCATCCCGTTTTCCAAATGGATTGGGCAACGATAGTGGCCTGTTAGGCAAATTCATGGCGTTTCAGAATTACCGGGCAAGCGTGCATGGGCGATATGAAGGGTTTGAAGATCATTATTACTTTGGTCGGAACCCTACTAACCCAATGATCCCGAACTACCGCAACCTGCACAATCAGGATACGGATTACATTGGTGGCTTTATGACTTTTGTTTACTCTAACCGGGGTAGAAAATATTGGGATGAAGGCATTGGCGCTGATCTCAAAAATTCGGTATCAGAACCGGGGCAATGGCATGCAGGCATGTATATACAAGGTGAAACAATTCCGAAAGAGCATAACCATATACGGCTGAGCAAAGATCAGAAAGACCCATGGGGTATTCCGCAGCTGATCACCTCCATAGGTTATGATGATAATGACGAAAAGCTGATCAAAGACTTCCTGGAGCAAAGCGCTGAGATGCTGGAAATAGCCGGTGTGAAGGATATTACCAAACATGATACCCATCAGGCACCGGGATTGGATATTCACGAAATGGGCGGTTGCCGTATGGGGCATGATCCCAAAACTTCACTCCTGAACAAATGGAACCAGATGCATTTGTGTAACAATGTTTATGTTACCGATGGTGCCTGTATGACCAGTACGGGGAATCAAAGCCCTTCAATCCTTTATATGGCTTTTGCAGCACGTGCGGCTAATCATGCGGCGGAGGAAATGAAGAAGGGGAATATTTAACGGATTGTCATTCTGAGCGATAGCGAAGAATCTATTTCTACATATGTTGAGTACCCGACAGCTTCACGTAATAGATACTTCACGATGTTCAGCATGACAAATCTTTATTTTTATTATGACCAACCGAAGAAATTTTATAAAAAACACGAGCCTTTTGGCTTTGAGTTTTCCTTTGTTTAGGAATGAACTATTCGCTTCTCCACGCAAACTTCCTGCACTGGGAATCCAACTTTACATGGTAAAGGAAGATATGGCGAAAGATACGCCCGGCACGTTGAAACAATTAGGCGCGATGGGCTATACGCAGATTGAAAGCTACGGTGGTGATAAAGGCATGTTTTGGGGAATGAACAATAAGGATTTTCAGAAACTGGCAAATGGTTTTGGACTGACACTAGTATCAAGCCATTACAATGATGAACCCGGTGGGTTTGAAAAACAAGTAGAGAAAGCTGCAGAGATCGGCATGAAATACTTGATCTGTCCGTGGAAGGGGCCGCAAAAGTCGATTGATAATTTTAAACGCTTTGCTGATGAATTTAACCGTAATGGCGAAATCTGCAAAAAGCATGGCATGCGCTTCGGATATCATCCGCATGATTATCCTTATAAACCAGTAGACGGGCAATTACCTATAGATATATTATTAGCGAACACCGATAAGGATTTGGTCGACTTCCAGATGGATTATTATTACACAGTAACCGAAGGCCAAAGTCCGGAAGAATACATCAAAAAGCATCCTCATCGTTTTAAGCTTTGCCATATGCGCGATGTATTAAAGCAACGTTTGCCCAAAGGCAGCGAAGAAGAATCAGCCTGCGACCTGGGACAGGGAATCATCAATTACCCGCACCTATTATCAACGGCGCTGAACGATGGTATGAAATATTTCTTCGTAGAGCAAAGCCGTTTCTACCACGAAACGCCGCTACAAAGCGCTAAAGTGAACATTGATTATTTGAAGCGTTTGCAGCTGGGTTAAAACTTATGATAAGGCTTCTCAAAAAAATCATCTACAACCATATTGAATTCATCCCGGTGCTCAATCAGTGTCGGGTGACCTGAATTAGGTACTACCCACAAATAAGCACAGGGTATAGCCTGATAAATTTTAGTGGTGTGTTCAATCGGAATCACATCATGATCGCCGCAAATAATCAGCGCCGGGCATTTGATAACTTTTAATGCGGAGAACGGAATATTCGGCTGCACGTAATCCAGCATGAATATTTTCCAGTCATTTTTCTCTTTATCGGTCACGCGCGGTTTGTCTTTATCACGCGCGTATTGTTTTACCATATCGTTCCATGTTGCGGGAGTAAGTCCCAGAGAATCAGGAGTCAGGTTAGCGCCGGTTGCGGCAAATTTGATCACTTTACCAGGGTGACGCATCGCCATAACTATTGCATTGATACCACCATCACTCCAGCCGATCACATAAGCTGAATCGATATGCATTTTATCAAGCAGGGCGGCAAAATCGTCAGCCATCATTTCAAAACTTAGAGAGTCTTTCTTATCGACCGATTTTCCATGAGCACGACTGTCAACTGCGATCACCTTATATTTTTTTGAGAAGTATGGTATAGTCTGCGAAAAGGCGCTGATACTGCCACCGTTGCCGTGAATGAGCAACAAGGGCTTACCCTGTCCATAGGTTTCAGCATACATTTTTATACCACGCACATCGTAATATTTTCCGGCTGCAGGGTTATCGCCATAACGGATTTGCTGGCTGCAGGCAACCTGACACGTTGCAACGGCGATTAACAGGCATAATAAGGCTTTGTTCATATTGATTTTTATTATCAGGCGACTAAATATAGAAAGAAGTTTACGGTTATCGCAAGCACAGAAAAATCGCTTTTAGAAAGGAGGCTCTGCTGGAGCCAAAAATCTATTTATTAATGTTGCTATAAACTGGATACTCCTACGGAGTTTTATGATTCGTCGTTATGCCAGCTCCGCTAGGAGCTTCCAGTTTATAGAAAAATATCGTTTTTAAAGGCTCCGTAGGTGCCTCCTTTCTAAAAGCGATTTGTCTTTATAAGCGATAAATCTATGCCTGCTTTAGTCAGAAAACATTACCTTTAAACGGTCGAAAAGCGCTTGCGTGAACGGCAACACCCAATTATTTTATACCAATGAATTCAACAAATAATAAAGCCCCTGAAATTCAAACCTCCTATGATGCCATCGTGATCGGCTCGGGCATCAGCGGAGGATGGGCGGCGAAAGAACTGTGCGAGAGAGGACTGAAAACTTTGGTTCTGGAACGCGGACGGAATGTGGAGCATATCAAGGATTACCCAACCGCAACTACGTCGCCATGGCAGTTTAAGCACCGGCTAAGGATGACGACCGAGTTCCTGAAAGAAAACCCGCTGATCAGCAAAGCGGCTGGGTTTGGCGAGGATAATGCACACTTTTTTGTAAAGGATAAAGACCACCCCTATATACAGGAAAAACCATTCGATTGGATACGAGGCTACCAGGTTGGGGGCAAATCACTTACCTGGGGCCGTGCCTGCCAGCGCTGGAGCAAATATGAGTTCGAGAATCCTGAAAAGTTTGGATACGGGATTGCCTGGCCCATCAGTTATGATGATGTTGCGCCCTGGTATTCGCATGTAGAGAAGTTCATTGGTGTTTGCGGTAATAAGGATGGCATTGAATCGATGCCTGACGGTGAGTTTTTACCGCCATTCGAGATGAACTGTGTGCAGGAAGTAATCAGTAAAAAGATCAGCGAAAATTATAAAGACCGTCACCTGGTGCATGCGCGCTGGGCGCATCTTACCAAGCCAAACCAGATACATATAGATCAGGGCCGCGTGAAATGCCAGGCGAGGAATATGTGTATGCGAGGTTGTCCGTTTGGCGGATATTTTAGTTCGAACAGCTCTACCCTGCCCTGGGCAAAGAAGACAGGCAACCTAACCATCAGGCCATTCTCAGTGGTGCATTCTATCATTTATGATGAGCAATCAGGCAAGGCATCCGGCGTACGGGTGATCGACACTAATACCAAGGAGTTGATGCAATTTAAAGCCAAAGTTATTTTCATGAATGCATCTGCCTTGAATACCAATTTGATATTGCTAAACTCTACCTCAAAACGCTTCCCTAACGGTTTGGGCAACGATAATGGACTATTAGGCAAATACGTTGCTTTCCAAAACTATCGTGCATCGGTAACTGCGGATATGGATGGCTTCCTGGATAAATATTATTTTGGGCGAAACCCTACGGAACTAATCCTGGCCAATTATAAAAATCTACATAAACAGGAAACGGATTATCATGGCGGATACACCACGTTCATGGGTGCATTTAGGGAATCCCACCCGGATACTGAGCAAGGCAAGATCGGAGCTGAATATAAGGATTCACTTACCGAACCGGGGCCATGGAAGGTGTATATGTACCTGCAGGGTGAAACTGTACCGAAGATAACTAACCATGTACGCTTAAGTAAAGAACATAAAGATCAATGGGGTATTCCACTGCTTGTCACATCAGTAGAGTATGATGATAATGATGAGCGGATGATCAATGATTTCCTGAAAGAAACCAAAGAAATGTTGGAAAAAGCAGGCTGCAAAAACGTGCAGACGCATGAGAACAAACAGGCTCCGGGGTTGGATATTCACGAAATGGGCGGCTGCCGCATGGGTAAAGATCCAAAAACATCTTTGCTCAATAAATGGAATCAGATGCACTTATGTCAAAATGTATTTGTCACCGATGGTGCCTGCATGGCCAGCACCGGAAATCAAAGTCCATCTATTTTATATATGGCCCTGACTGCCCGTGCAGCTAATTATGCTGCCGACGAAATCAAAAAAGGGAATTTGTAAATGTGCGAATACGTGGATGTGCAGATGTGCGAATGCACTAATAATTATAACCTATAAAATTTAAACCATGAAGATCAGCCTGAAACTCATCTGCCTGCCGCTTGCGCTATGCGTTATAGCGACCCACTTATTTGCCCAACAGCAGACTATCGATCAAAAAGTGGAAGCCTTGCTGGCTAAAATGACTTTGGATGAAAAGATCGGACAGTTAAACCAATACAATGGTGACTGGGAAGCAACCGGTCCGGTTACCAGGGATGTGGGTAATAAACTGGATGAGATCAAGCAGGGGCGTGTTGGCGCTGTATTGAATATAATGGGTACTGATCATTGCCGCACTTTCCAGGATGCGGCGATGAAATCACGACTTAAAATTCCGCTGTTATTTGGTCAGGATGTAATACATGGATATAGCATTACATTTCCAATTCCACTAGCCGAAGCTGCAAGCTGGGATATGGCTGCAATAGAAAAGGCTGAGCGTATTGCAGCTACAGAAGCCTCCGCCTCAGGCATTAACTGGACTTTTGCCCCAATGTTAGACATTGCCCGCGACCCGCGCTGGGGGCGTGTAATGGAGGGCGCCGGAGAAGACCCCTATCTTGGTTCGCAGATAGCGACAGCAAGAGTAAAAGGCTTCCAGGGGAATGGCATAGGTAGCCCGGATGCGGTAATGGCTACGGCTAAGCACTTTGCGGCATATGGCGCTGCTATTGGTGGGCGTGATTATAATAGTGTGGACATGAGTTTGCGTACACTTTGGGAAATCTACCTGCCTCCATTTAAGGCTGCTGCAGATGCAGGTGTAGGAACGTTCATGAATTCGTTCAATGATCTAAACGGTACACCTGCTACCGGGAACAGCTATTTACAACGCGATATATTGAAAGGTGCATGGAAATTCAAAGGCTTTGTGGTAAGCGACTGGGGCTCGATTGGCGAAATGATCAATCATGGTTATGCAAAGGATAACTACGAAGCCGCACAGGAAGCCATCACAGCAGGCAGTGACATGGACATGGAAAGCCGCAGTTATATCAACAACCTGGCTAAATTGGTTGCTGATAAAAAGGTACCTGTTACACTAATCGATGATGCAGTGCGCCGGATATTGAGAAAGAAATTTGAACTAGGCTTGTTTGATGATCCTTACAAATTTATCAATCCTGAAAGAGAAAAGACTGCTTTGAATCGCCCTGAAAATTTGGAAGCAGCGAGGGATATGGCACGTAAAAGCATGGTTTTATTGAAAAATGATAACAATCTGCTACCGCTTTCAAAAAATTTAAAGACTGTCGCGCTGATCGGTCCGCTGGTAAAAGCGGAGAAAGAATTAAAAGGCTTTTGGTCCTTAGATGTCGATCAAAATAAGGGCATTGTTTCGCTGATGGAAGGCATGAAAAACCATGCCCCGGATACCAAATTTATTTATGCTGAAGGCTGCAAAATAACCGGCACATCGCATGATGGTTTTGCCGATGCCATTGCCGCGGCTAAAAAAGCGAATGTGGTTATAATGGCTATGGGTGAGGCACCGGATATGACCGGCGAAGCCAAAAGCAGATCGAACATCCACATTCCGGGCGAACAAGAAGAATTGATCAAGGCCATTAAAGCCACTGGCAAACCGGTAGTCGTATTATTGATGGCTGGCCGGCCAATGGTATTCAGCTGGACCGCTGAGAATATACCATCCATTGTTTATGCCTGGTGGCTGGGTACACAAGGCGGCAATGCTATGGCTGATGCACTGTATGGTGATTACAACCCATCGGGCAAATTGCCGATCACATTCCCACGGTCAGAGGGACAAATTCCTATTTATTATAATCACTACAATACCGGTCGCCCTGCCAAAAGCGATACTGACCTGTTCTATGTTTCTGCTTATAATGATCTGCGCAATTCACCGCAATATGCATTCGGTCATGGTCTGAGTTATACTACATTCGAGTATCAAAATATGGAGTTGGGCAAGTTTAAGTCATCGGTAAAGGGGCTTAAGCCGATACAGGTTTCATTTATGGTAAAAAATACAGGCAAGTTTGCTGGTGAAGAAGTGGTTCAGCTCTACATCCGCGATATGGTTTCGCAACCGGTTCGCCCGGTCAAAGAGTTGAAAGATTTTAAAAAGATCCTGCTTCAGCCTGGCGAGATCAGACGGGTTACCTTCACCATCAAGCGCGATGAGCTGGCATTTTATAATGATAGATTGGAGCGCGTTACACAACCGGGCACCTTCCAGATCATGATCGGCAGCGCATCGGATGACATTCGTCTGCAAAAATCATTTGAATTGACCAATTAGGTTAAATATCGAATTTAAGAAATTTACTCAGAAACTAATTTTCATGTTATAGACATCGCCTTGTTTTATTTCGATAAATTATTTAACCTTTATTTTATTTCGACACAACTTTTAAGTTATCGTTGCGTTTAAGATTTAATAGAAAATTGTTTTCGAAGAGTGTATTTTTTACATTTAAATTACATACTTTTAGAAAAAAGCGACCAATTAAACTACTCTTAGCATTTAGGGATTGCCAGTTTTATTATATGGTGATATTTAAGCTATTATCATGTTTGACAGGCTAGGAAAAGAGGAAATAAATATACCGTTTGCATATCATTTATGCCATTCATTTAGTCTCGAAGTCGATTTTAATAAAGCGCTTAATTATTTAAACTAGTATAAATGGCATTTTTAGACCGTGTATTGCAGGTACCCTCTTACGGGTGGATGGACACAAATGGGGAATTGATCAAACCAACAGCCCGCGAGAGTTTCAGAGAGTTCTTTTCGAGGCTTAATGTATTTAAAGACAAGAGGAACTGGCTGCCTTTTTTTAGCTGGCTCAAGGTTTTATGCCTTGCTCCTTTTTTTACATTATTTCTTGTTCAGTATTTTAGTCTCTACACATTCCTGATTGCATTTTTATACAGCATGATCATCATGGGTACACACGGTACCATCTGGCACCATCGATATTGTACGCACGGGGCCTATAAATTCAGAAATCATTTTTGGCGGTTTTTCACTCAAAACCTTACACTAAATGTAATTCCCGAAGAGATCTATGTGATCTCGCACCACGTCCACCATTCAAAATCCGACAAACCGGGCGATCCTTACAACGCATACGGCGGCTTTCTATATTGTTTCTTAGCCGATGTAAATCATCAGCCGATAGCAAAAAACCTGAGTGAACAGGATTATAACCGTGTAAAATCATTGATGCTTCATACCGGTGTTAAAGCCAATAGCTATAAGCAGTACAAACGCTGGGGGTCATACGTAAATCCAGGCCGGGCGGTATTATCATGGGTGCTTAACTGGGCATTTTGGGGCACCGTTTTTTATCTCTTAGGCGGGTCTGCTTTACTTTGCACCTTGTTTGGCGCAGCGGGTTTCTGGGCTGTTGGCGTGCGAACCTTTAATTATGAAGGGCATGGCAAGGGATCAGGTGTTCAACGCGACGGTATTGATTTTAATAAAAAAGATAAATCTGTAAACCAAATTTGGCCTGGCATTGTAGCAGGCGAATGGCACAACAATCATCACCTGTTCCCCAAAAGTGCGCGCAGCGGCTTTAAACCGATGCAGATTGACCTGGCCTGGGTATATATTCGTACTATGAATTTTCTTGGTGCTGTAAGCAGTTATAAGGATAACAAGAAACAATTTAACGAATTATATTACTTGCCCGAGCTTGCACGTAAGAAGCAATCGGCTATAGAAAAAATTGCACTGAGTAAAAGCCTGAAAGAGCAGAATCGGGCTTAAAAGTCTAAAATTTCTTTATACCTTTAATACAAGGGCGTTGTGTAGTTCACCATGCCCTTGTTTCATTTTAAACCAATTCTATGAGAAACTTCTTACTCTTGATCATAGCCATTCTACTTGGTATCACCAGTGGTTCAGCACAAACCAAATTAGCTCCTAAACAAATCACTTTTACTAAGGAGCAACTAAAAGATAAGATCATGGGCGGCTGGGCCGGTCAAACCATTGCGGTTACTTTCGGTGGACCATACGAGTTCCGTTTCGATGGTACTTTTATACAGGATTATCAGCCTTTGGTTTGGTATGATGGCTATCTGAAAAAGACAATGATTGAAAACCCGGGGCTTTATGACGACCTGTATATGGACCTCACCTTTGTAGATGTGTTTGAGAAATACGGTCTCGATGCGCCTGTTGATTCCTTTGCCAATGCTTTTGCACATGCAGGCTATATGTTGTGGCACGCCAATCAGGCGGCACGATATAATTTGCTGAATGGCATTAAAGCTCCACTATCGGGCTATTGGATGAACAACCCGCACGCGGATGATATTGATTACCAGATCGAATCGGACTTTGCTGGGCTGATGAGTCCGGCAATGCCTAATACGGCTTCCAAAATAAGTGACAAGATCGGGCATATTATGAATTATGGCGATGGCTGGTATGGTGGTGTATTTGTAGGCGCGATGTATACGCAGGCATTTATATCCGGTGACGTTCAGTATATAGTCAACGAGGCGCTAAAGACTATCCCCACAAAAAGTACTTACTATCAATGTATTCACGACGTGATCAATTGGCATAAGCAATATCCAAACGACTGGCACCAAACGTGGTTTGAACTACAAAAGAAATGGTCGTCAGAAGTGGGATGTCCGGATGGGGTTTTTAATGCGTTTGATATTGATTCGAAATTGAATTCGGCCTATGTAGTATTGGCTTTATTATATGGTAATGGCGATTATACGAAAACGTTAAAAATTGCTGCCCGCTGTGGTCAGGATGCAGATTGTAATCCTTCAACTGTAGGTGGTATATTAGGCGCGATGCTTGGCTATAAAAAAATACCGGCCTACTGGAAAATGGGATTAAAAGAAGCGGAATCCATCGACTTTAAATACACCACGATGTCTCTGAATAAGGTTTATGAGATTGGTTTTAAACATGCCTTGGAAAATATTAAGCGAAATGGTGGTAAGGTAGATGGCGACAAAATAACTATCCCCTTTCAGGAACCGAAAACTGTAAAGTTTGAACAAGGCTTTACCAATATGAAACCATTGCAAAAGACTGATCTTCCTCATGATATCAATACCAGCGAATTAAGCTTTGACTTTACCGGCACAGGCTTTGTATTGAAAGGTGAAGCCGTAAAGAAAAATGGAGACTCGCCAGAATACATTTTTGATATAGAGGTAACCATTGACGGTCAAAAAGCGGAAACTGCAAAATTGCCCACCAGTTTTACTACGCGCCGGCAGGAAATATACTGGAAATATCAATTACCCAATAAAAAGCACTCAGTAAAGATTAAAGTTCTGAATCCCAACAAGGATTACAAATTAAACTCATCGGAGTATCTTGTTTATGGTGATTTGCCAAGCACTACCATAAGGTAACGAAGCCGATTTTCATTTTCCCAATAATTATACCTATTCTTAAAATTTTCATAATTGAGGCGGATAAATTACGCCCCAATTTAAAATATCATCAAAATCAATTCTAATTTCATATCGATATAGATAATACTTATATATCATAAATTCTTTATATAAATTGACCGACTTAAAAACGGTATATTTGCAACAAATTAATCTACAAATAATAATATGATAACTATAGGTCAGAAATTTCCTGAATTTTCTAAAACAGCAGTTGTAAGTATCGAAAAAGGTAAAGAGTTTGAAACCATTACATCAGAATATCTTGCTAATGAAGATAACGTGTGGACAGTGATGTTCTGGTGGCCAAAAGATTTCACTTTTGTATGCCCTACTGAGATTGCTGAGTTCAACAACAATTACAGCGAGTTCCGCGACCGCGACACCCGTTTGATCGGCGCTTCTACTGATACTGAATTTGTTCACGCAGCATGGAGAAGAAACCATGACGATCTGCGCGACCTGAAATTCCCGATGCTGGCCGATACTTCAAAATCATTGGCTGAACAATTAGGCATACTGGAACCAAATGAAAAAATTGCATATCGCGCTACTTTTATCATCGATCCTACCGGCATCATCCGTTGGGTATCTGTAAACGACCTGAGCGTAGGCCGTAACGTAAAAGAAGTTATACGCGTACTGGATGCTTTGCAAACAGACGAACTTTGCCCTTGCAACTGGGTTAAAGGCGAAGAGACTTTAACCGTCTAATTAATTTAACTAATAAGTCCCCGCATATTCGTTTTGCGGGGACTTTTTTATTCCTATCATTCTCAAAAATTATGAGTGAAACAACAGAAATAACCAACGAAATATTAGAAGCCTTAGGTATCGATAGTGATTACCGTACCGAAAGCCTTGAACTGCTTGAAAAAGGCGAATCACGTTATTTGCGTGACCTGAAGCTGAACCTGACCAGCACATTGACTTCAGAGCACCTAAGCGCTAAGGAATGTGCATTAATCGGTCTTTCATCTGCTATCAATAATAACAACAAGGTACTTACGCAATTCTTCACCCGTTATGCTGAAGAGCAGGGCGCCAATGCTGCTGAAATTGCAGAAGCGGCAGGTTGTGCATCTTTACTGGCATCAAACAATGTATTTTATCGTTTCCGTCACTTTACGCAGAAAGAGAAATACAGCCAGATCCCTGCACGCATCCGCATGCAGATCATGATGAAGCCTGTAACCGGAAAAGAGTTTTTTGAATTGATTAGTCTTGCTATTTCTGCCATCAACGGCTGCGAAATGTGTGTGAATGCTCACGAAGATTCGCTGATAAAAATGGGCACTACCGAGGAGCGCATTTTTGATGCTGTGAGGATTGCATCATTGGTAACAGCAACTGGAAAGATCATTTTTTAATAACCCCATTCAAAAACAATGTCATTTCGACAAACGCAGTGGGATTAGCTAAGGGGTGAGGAGAAATCTTATACACCCTGCATAGTCCATTATGCATGGCGCAGAAGATTTCTCTTCGCCTCCTACTCGCATTACCCCGGCTGGCTCATCGAAATGACATTGCTTTTTATTGTGTTACCTCAATCCCTTCTCTTCCAAATACTTGATAAAAGCAGCCGGATGATCGGTTTGCATACCTTTGAAGCCTAAGGCAATGGCTGTATCCCAGTCTTTATCCTCATTCATACTTTGGATATCGGGCCATACCGGAATATTTTGCTCATTGGCAAACTGCACCATTTCTTTGGAATATTCTTTCCAGCCACCATCAAGAATATCAGGCTTTACCTGGTTGATGAAGGTTTTCATGCCCTCCACATCTTTCGCACTATTTGGCATGCTGAACATTAATGGCATATCAGGAGCAACATGCCGCCAGTCTATGTATTGTTGAATAGCGTTGATATAAACCAGCACCTGTTTCTCCATACCATACTTTTTAAGCATAGCATAGGTAGCTGGCACTGATGCGTTCTTAAAATCGATATAAATGTAGATTTTGTCCTTGCAAAGTTTCAGTATTTCCTCAAAAGTGGGAACACGATAAACTTTTTTATCGAGGCTATCACGGCTCTTAACCTGCAGTTGTTCAATTTCGTCCAATGTCATATCCTTAATCAATCCTTTGGCATTGGTCATACGATTTACCGTGTTATCGTGCATGCTTACCAGGGCGCTGTCTTTGGTAGTGCGCAGGTCGATTTCGACATAATCTGCTCCATTATTTATTGCTTCAGCATAAGCAGCCAGAGTATTTTCGGGATACTTTACATGATCGCCGCGGTGGCAGATCACTATAAATTTATGACGTGCCTTTGGTGCAGGATTGGGTTGAGCGCTTGCATTGATCCAAACAATGCAGGCAGCTAATACTATTAAAAATCTTCTCATTTAATTATTTACCCAGGCCGGTTTTGTCTTTTATCATTACAGAAGAAATAGCGTCGCCTACTTCATGATCTGCTGATGCTTTGAAATCGTAACCCAGTAATTGTGCAATTGTTTGGGCTAGTTGTTTATGGTAAGTAGTAGTTTGTGTTTTGATGATCCCATCATGCGGTGTGTCCGGACCGATAACAGCAAACCAGGTCTGCTCAGAGTTCTTCACACCAGCGCCATGGCTTCTCCAGGCATCAATATTTGCATCACCACGGCCATGATCGCAAGTGATGATCAGGGTAGTTTTGTTTTTATAGGCCGGGTCGCTTTGAATATATTCCCACAATTCTTTCAGGTAAGCGTCTTCCTGGTGGGCCTGGGTCAGGTACATTTTATAGTTTCCGGCGTGCGCCATGTCATCAGTCTCATCAAAAGCGAGATATAACACACGTGGTTTGTATTCTTTCAAATATTCCTTACCAAATTCGTAAGTCATAAAGTCGATGCGGGTATCACCTAAATAATGAGGCGCTTTATGCTGCATTTCGTTTAAGTATTTCAGACGATCATCTGCTTTTGCATCCAAAAAATTTGTATAACCCGCATTTACAATTAATCCTGAACGGCTAACATTAAAAATAGCCGGAAATGCTTCCCATGAGGCAAATACTGCCACTTTATTCTCAAAACCTTTTTGTTTATCCAGATATTCAAAAATGCTCGTATTTGGATTAGGAACCGGGTTATTACTATTTACTCGTACATCCGGGAATCCGGTAAATATTTCGTTATAACCAGGGTATGAGAAATGATACTGATTGGCTACTTCATCACAATTTCCCAAATCACGGTCGCCGTATAATTGTCCGTCGTTTTCCATGGTCGACCACATGAAAGGCATCAATAATTTGCGGCGTTCTTCAGGCGTTTCGGCCCAGAATTTCTTTTTTATATCGGCTTTGGTGTCGGTGTATTTTGAGTTGATGAGGACAGAGTCGGCACCGCGATACAATTCCTGCCAACGGAATCCATCTAAAGTCACTACCACTATATTTTGTGTCCGGTGGTTTTGCGCGAATAATTGCGGAACAGTTAAAAGAGCTAAGAACAACAATGCAAGCTTCTTCATAAACTACTATTTGTAAGAACAAAAAAAGTAATAAACCTTGTTAATGCGACAAAAATAAAGGTGGGATATTAAGCCCACCTTTACTGAAATTTAATTTAATAGTTGTTGGTAATTTATCAATTGTTAACAATTATTACCCTCGGTTTATTTTAGTATCCACATAATGCCGTTGATGTCGTCATTACCGCCATATTGGCTTTGCAATGCGTTGTTGTAGTTCTTTGTATTGGCAGTACGTTCGCTTGTAGGATATTGGAACCTCAACGCTATACGCTGACCGTTAGATGTACCAGGGCCTACAGTAAAGTCAGGCACACCGGTTCTGCGATAGGTAAAGTATGACTCCAAACCTGAGTGACGGAATAATGCCAAGTATTTTTGCTGTAAGATCTGGGTCAAACCGGTAGCGCCACCTGCATATTTAATCGCCGGCTGAGCATAATACGTAGCCCAATCGGTATTAATAGTGAAGGTATCATAGTTTGCCAGGTTAGTTACACTGGTTGAACCCGGTTTGTAGAAATAAGCAGTAAACGAGCCGGTTGACGGTATACTATAGTAAGTCCAGGATGCCTGTATACCATTAACATAGTGTGTTTCAGCGTTACCTGTAACCCAGCCAAGATTAATACCCTGTGCAATGTTAAACTCTTGCTCAGGATAACCGATCTGTATGCTTGGTTCACCGGTGTAGGTTGAATAATAATGCTTCCTGTTGATGAATGAATAATCCCCCAAACCAGCATTTGAGTACATTATACCAAGGTCGAGGCCAGGATCAGCGCCGATAAATGAGGCAAAATCAGTTGGGCTTTGTCCCAAATCATCCACATAATGACGTGCAGGTTCAGCCACTACGTATACCCGCGGATCCTGGAAGGTAGTCAATAACTTAATATAAGTTTGCGATGAATTCTGTCTTGAACCGTTCTGACCAAAGTTATCCGGTGTCATTGGATAATAGTTGGTTGGCGAAACGAATGTAAACTGCAAGTTGTCATCCGAGCTAGCCATTATTGGATATTTGGTCGGATTGTTAACTATCGCCGCAAATTGTGACGGGATGTTCATGTCAGCATCACTGGTTGCCTTTTTGCTAAGCTCTAATAAAAGTCTCAGCTTAAAAGCATTTACCGTTTTTTGCCACTTAGTCAAATCGTTATTATAGAAAAAGTCGCCGGTGATTGTACCGCCCTGTGCTATTACATTAGTCAGATCAGTGTTCGCATCGTCAAGCCATGACAAACATTGGTTCATAACTGTTTTTTGCGGATCATATTTTGGAGTAAGATTGCTCAAACCTTTCAAGGCATCTGTCATCGGGATATCACCCATCTCGAGGCTCATTTTGCTGAAAAAGTATGCTCTGAAAAATTTACCCAAAGCGCTATACCCGTTTGTTGCCGGTGAACCCGCTGTTACAGCCTGTTGTTCCATCAGCATAACGTTTTTCAAAGCATTGTAATAGTTGTCGCCTGATCCGAAATTGTAGGTGTTATTACCATAGTAGTTATAGTTGTAGATATAATACTGGCAATAAATCTCGTTCGAGTTATCAGGAAAATCAACCATAGTGTATTCAACACCATTCAACAACAACGATGCGGGAACGCTGGTAGGCACGTTGTTATTCTTGGTTAAATCTTCGAAACTTTTTTTACAACCACTCGCTGTGACCAGCATCAATGCTGCGAGTAATTGAAGTTTTAATATTTTTTTCATAATCATTATCGTTATAAATCAGAATGATAATTTAAAGTTGATACCATAGCTTCTTACAGACGGCGATTGCAAACCAGTAAGCGTTGTGCGTGTATTTGCATATTGATCCAGGTCTACGTCCTTGAATTTAGGATCCTTGTAGAAGTACAGAAGGTTACGACCGTATATCGATGCAGATATTGATCGTATAAAGGATCTTTGTAACCAGGCTTTCGGGAAATCATACCCTATGGTCACTTCACGCAGTTTTGCATAAGTTTTGCTCATCAGGTAAGCCTCAGCTACGTTATAATATTCACTGGCATACTCCTGAACAAAAGCCGGTGTGTTGTTTGGAGCAAATTGTAAAGCGCCATAGTTCAAAACAGCACCGGTATTTGAATCATAATTAGGTGCTACACCATTTGATATTTGTACACCCTGACCTACATAGCTTCCTTTATAATTTGGATCAGGTTTCTGGTTGTTTGCAGGGAAATGCAACCAATCCTGGTAACGGGCTGCGCCCAACGCGCCTTCTGCTGTCAAAGCGTTAGCGCCACCGCGCATAGTTTTGTTGAATACATAATCATCTGTCACACCACCAACTGAACCGTCAAACTGGAAACCAAGACTCAGGCTCTTATAATGGAATTTGTTATAGATAGACCATGTCCAGTTAGGATCAAGGTGACCTAAATATTGAGGCACCGGGTCTACTAATGGCTCACCGTTCGATCCGTTGATGATCTGGCCACCAGGTGTGCGCACAAACTTGGTACCATAGAAATTATCTACACGGTCACCCTCATGGAAATAAGTGTTGTAAACACTCTGACCTGCTGGCAACTCTTTGTAAACTTCTTTATAAGTAGACCAGTTAACCAATACATCCCAGCCAAAACCACCTGCGTCTCTTATCGGTGTACCGCTTAATGAGAGCTCATAACCTGTTTTCTTGGTCTTCAAGGCATTTATATATTCATCTGTATAACCGGTTGCTGTAGAAATCGGGTTATCCAAAATCTGCGGACCATCGATATACTGGAAAGCTGTAGCACTTAGTCCCAAACGGTTCTTAAGGAATTTGATATCGAATCCCTCTTCCCAGTTAACACGGGTAAAGGTTTGAATATTGGTTTGGTAAAGCGAGTTCGGGCCGTAACCTGCTGTTTGGTTATTATAAGGTTTGGCAGTTGAATAGGCGCTGTTAAGTGCGTAGTTAGGTCCGTTATATGGTGATAGATATGTTGTGCCGTAACCGAGAGGGTTATCATAAAGCGAAGGACCTGTAGAGCCGCCAAATGCGGTTATGGTGCTGAACGGAGCAGGGCCAATGGTAGCGCTGGTTTCATCTGAACGGATGTTCGCATATGAACCGCGTACTTTAAGGAACGAGATCACTTCAGGAAGTTTTACGTAATCAGAGATAACACTGCTTAGCGCCAAGCTCGGATATCTGTAATTAGCCACATTCTGGAAGGCAGAAGAATGTTCCTGGCGGATGGTTCCTGACAAAGTAAGGAAGTGTCCGAAAGATGCATCCAATGATGCGAAAATACTTAACTGGCGTTCTCCAGAATTAAAACTTGTTGCCTGTATAGGGTTTTTAGAGTTGCTGAAAGCATATACTCCCGGTACATTCAAATAGTCGGTAGAAACCCAGCTCGAGTTGTAGCTGAAATTACGTAAGTTACTACCAACCAAACCTGATAAATTTACAAAGTTTTTGATCGTGTAATCGTAGTTCAAAGTCAGGAAAGTGTTATTTTCAAACAAATCACGGCGATCTTCGCGATAGTCACCCTGGTTACCTTCACGGCCGTAAGGGTGCGCTGAGAAAGGCATATCTTCTGTATGGAGCATATTGTAAGTAGTAATCTGCTCCTTAAGGGTAACATTTAAGTGATTGTCTATTTTATAGTTGCCGGAAACGTATCCGTAAGTATCATTTTTATAATGGCCACGTGTCCATATTTCAGTCAGGAACCATGGGTTATGGTAACGGGTATATTCCTCAAACTCAGAAGCTACCCCCACTTTACCTGGCTGCCATATAGCTTTAATATCGGGTGCGTTTACGTTCCAGTCAGCGCCGGTCCAGATAGCCATGTTATAAATGATACTGTTCGGGCCATATTGAACATCAGGGTAGTTATCAGTACTCTGCCTGTTAAAATCAACGTTAGCTTCAAATTTCCAACGTGATGTAGGGCTGAATGACGCATATAAGTTGGCGTTACCTATGTTCAGGTACTGGAAAGGAATATAGCTATCCTGGTGTTGTTGCGATATTGAAAAACGGGTAGTATAGTTATCGCCGTTGGCAGTCAGGGCAATATCATTGTTGGTTTGATAACCGGTGCGAAGAAAGTTTGCAAGGTTGTTAGCACCACGGGCAACCCACGGCGTCCCTTGGCGCACACCGTTTACAACAGGGCTATCGTATTGAGGGATCAGCTGGCCATTAAAATATGGACCCCAAACGTCATAATCGCTATCCACACCACCCGGTGCACCGCCTCTGCCATCTACAAACTCATAAAATGTATTCTCACCCGGTCCGAATGAATGTTGAACGCGGGGGAAAGCGGTAAAGCCTTTATTAATCACAGTACTGCTGTTTATATCAACAGTAAGGCCTTTTTTAGCATTGTTACCTCTTTTGGTAGTAATAACAATAGCGCCGTTTTGTGCACGGCTGCCATATAATGCCGCGGCGGCTGGGCCCTTCAGTACGGTATAGCTTTCTATATCGTCCGGGCTAAGGTCAAACGTATCCGAGTTAATAGGAAGACCGTCGACAACGTAAAGGGTAACAGTACCACCGCGGATGGTCACGTTCGGAACGCCCAAAATTTCGGATGTTGCTGCTACTGACAGACCTGCTACTTTACCGATCAGGCCGTTTACCGGGTTCGGGTCACGTGCAGTGGTCAATTGGTCCCCATTTACTGTTTGTGTGGCGTAACCAATGCGGCGGGTTTCTTTTTTAACGCCCAAGGCGGTTACCACCACTTCATTAAGAGATTTGCTATCGGAAACGAGTGATACGTTTATAATGGGCTGGTCGCCAACTGTAACGTCCTGCGCTATATAACCCAGGAATTTAAATGTAAGCACCTGTCCTTTTTCAACGGTAAATAAGAAACGACCGTTAACATCTGTTACAGTTCCTTTGGTAGTCCCTTTAAGTAAAACGGTTACTCCGGGCAAAGGCTGCTTGTTTTCGTCGGTGACTGTACCACCGATCTTGATCTGCCCGAAAGAGAGTATCGGGGCAAGGAATAATAACACCATCGTTATCATTGTCCTTAAGTGAATGTAAAGCTGCTTCATCTGTGAATTAATTAGGTGAGAAGGATATTTTTCATGCAGCAATACTAAACTTAGTTTATTATTTGTAAACTAAATTAGTATTAAGGAAAGCTTAAGGTTACGTGCAAAACGTGTTAAGAAGGGCAGTTTTTGTAACAGCCGAATTACAATCGACTTACAATTATTTAATATTCAGGCAGAAGTTCCGAATCAGTTATTATTATGCAGATGATTCACGGCTAATGATTTCAGGTGCTCAAGGTCTTGCACCGGGACATTCATTTCCTTAGCCTGGTCATCCCAATGACGCAGTTTTATAAACAACTCAGCATCAGGATGTTTTTCAAATTCGGAAGCTTCCTGTTTAGTCATTCGTCCACCCTGGAATTCAAGGGTAGCCTTACTGGCATCAGAAAGCTTATTATAATATTCGGGGTATTTATAAGTAAGGTATCTTTTGGCAATAACATGGCTTTCTACCAAAGTAGCCAGTCTTTCTGAGAAGCCGCGCTCACGCAGGTAATCGGCACCAAGTTTTTCATGATCGACGTTGCCAAAACCATCCATGCTTTCAGCCTCGGCATCCTCGGCGCACAGATGACCGATATCATGAAAAAATGCAGCTAAAATTACTTCGTCATCATAACCTTCATCTTCCGCCAGGGTAGCGGCCTGTGACATGTGCTCCAACTGAGACACCGGTTCGCCAATGTAGTCTTCGTCACCATGTTTTTCGTAAAGGGCGAAAACTTCATCAACTATATCTTCTGGTGTAGTAGCGGCTCGGGTCATAGAGAGTAATAGTTATGATGCAAATAAAAGTATCAGATATTATTAAATCATTAAATTTTCGTGATAGATTCCCCTTTCCGGATTTAATTGCTTTTTATTGCAAAAAGGATTTCCAAAAATTCTATTTTGCAATACCAATTATAAATATACCTCGTTTACCTAATTTATGGAAGATGATATACTGATCCAGATCAGTAACCGTATAAAAGAGCGCCGGCGCGAACAAAATATTACTGTACAGGAACTGGCCAACCAGGCCAATGTAAGCAAGGGGCTGATATCGCAGATAGAAAACAGTCGTACTATACCATCATTGATGGTGCTGATCGATATTATCAGGGCGCTGAATATCGACCTGAATGAGTTCTTTAAAGATATACGGACTAAAAGTGATTCATCCCCTGTATTAGTAAAGCGAAAAGACGAGTACGACCATTTTGAAAAGGAGCTTGCCAGTGGTTTCCATTATAAGCGGATATTTACCCGGTTCATCGATCACTCTACAGTAGATATTGTCATTCTTGAACTTGAGCCAAATTCCACAAGACCATTGGTAGAGACCGATGCCTTTGAATATAAATATATCATATCCGGGCAGATAGAATACCAGATAAACGGAGATAAAATACTTTTAGGGCCAGGCGATTCTTTATTGTTTGACGGACGTATCCCCCATACTCCTGTCAACATGGGGAAAGATACAGCCAGTATGCTGGTGGTGTATTTTTTTGAGGAGAAGTAGTTTAGTTAATCAGTGACCGGTTAACCAGTTATCAGGCTGTCCTGGTTAACTGATTTCTGGTTAACTGATCACTATCCTTAATCAAACCTTAACACTAAATTAGTTCGATATTAATAAACTTAGTTTAGCATTGCTCAACTTTATTCCTGCCTTAATGTTTATTAAATTAGTTGTTTTCGATAAATATAGTTGAGGTATTGGATATCATCAAATCATAAGCATGAAACTGATTGATCAGTGCAGACAAAAAGTAGCTAAATGGCCTTATGGACTGTTATCAGTTATGGCTGCTGTGTCATCTTTCGGGGCCTATACCTGTATGTATGCATTCCGTAAGGCTTTTGCTGCGGGTACTTTCAGTGGTCTTCAATATTTGCATATTGATTATAAAGTATGGCTGGTAATCGCACAGGTTATAGGCTATACCTTGAGTAAATTCTACGGTGTAAAATTCATTTCTGAATTAAAACCTGGCCAGCGTGCAAAATATATCTTAATGCTGATCGGCATAGCATGGTCAGCGTTATTACTTTTTTCTATAATTCCTGCACCGTATAATATAATTTGTCTATTTATTAATGGATTTCCTCTTGGTTTGATATGGGGGCTTGTTTTCGGCTACCTTGAAGGCCGTAAGTCGACTGAATTTATGGCAGCTGTTTTGTCCATCAGTTTGATATTTGCTTCGGGCTTTGTAAAAACAGTCGCACGTATGCTGATGGGCTCGTTCCATTTCAGCGAATACACTATGCCTTTTATTACGGGTGCATTATTTGTGCTCCCTTTACTGCTTTTCGTATTTATGCTGGAGCTGATGCCGCCTCCGACACCAGAAGATATCCGTCTCCGTACCAAACGCCTTCCAATGGATGCGGCCGAACGAAAAAGCTTTTTACAAAAATTTCTGCCAGGTATCATTCTTACGCTAATCATCTATGTGTTGCTCACCATCATGCGCGATGTGCGTGACAGCTTTGAGGTGGAAATATGGAACAGCATGGGCATAAAAGACAATACGATTTATACCAAAATAGATTCCATTATATCGGTAATTGTACTGGTCGCCATGAGCCTGCTCATTTTGATAAAAAAGAACTTAAAGGCCTTTGGTTTGATCCACATCATGATCATATCCGGATGCGTACTCATAGGTATCGGAACGGTCTTGTTCACTTTTAACCTGATCAGTCCAATGGTTTGGATGACGCTGGCAGGGTTAGGACTTTACCTGGGTTATGTGCCGTATAATGCCGTTTTCTTTGAGCGTTTGTTAGCTTCCTTTCATTATAAAGGCAATGTGGGCTTTTTAATTTATGTAGCTGATTCTATGGGGTACCTGGGCAGTGTGAGTGTGCTTTTAGTAAAAGAATTAGGACAGCCTACCATCAGCTGGGGCATGTTTTTTAAAGACAGCGTGCTGGCAGTAGCGGTTATAGGCGGTATATGTGCAACATTATCGCTGATATACTTTATGCGGAGTGCCCGTAAAGATAAACTGGATCAACAAGAACAACTGAATATTTTACCTGTATGAAGAACTCTTCGGCCATAGTTATTGGCGCCGGGATTGTAGGCCTTGCCACTGCACGCGCATTGGCAATTAGGGGCTATCGTGTAACCGTTTTTGAACGTAATGAACGCGCGGTCGGTGCATCTATCCGCAACTTTGGGATGGTATGGCCCATTGGTCAACAAACCGGTCCTCTGTTTGAACGGGCTATGCTGTCGCGAAGCATTTATAAAGAAGTATGTACCGAAGCCAACATCTGGCATAATGAAGTAGGTTCATTACATCTTGCTCATCAGGATGATGAGCTACAGGTAATGGCCGAATATGTTGAAGTTAATAAATTATATCGTGATTGCGCTTTGCTTACTCCTGCGCAGGCTTTGGAAAAATCTCCAGCCGTTAACCCGACTGGTTTAAAAGGTGCATTATGGAGTGGCGAGGAAATGATCATCGAATCAAGAGTTGCGATCGGACAAATAGCAGCTTACCTCGCTGAGAAATACGGTGTAGATTTTCACTGGAACACGGCCATCAATAAAATAGAGCACCCGTCAGTATTTTCAGGTGAACGTAGCTGGCAGGCCGATGAAATATTTGTTTGTAGCGGAGCTGATTTCGAAACACTGTACCCAGCACTGTTCCTGGAAACAAAAATCACTAAATGCAAACTGCAAATGATGCGTTTGGTTGCTCAACCTGACGGCTGGCGCATTGGTCCGTCATTGTGCGGTGGCTTATCTATGATACATTACCCGGGATTTCAGATCGCACCTTCGTTGCCTGCATTGCGCAAAAGATATGAAGAGCAATATCCCGAATATTTAAATTGGGGCATCCATGTGATGGTTTCACAAAATGGCGGTGGCGAGCTGACTATTGGTGATTCACACGAATATGGCCTGGTGCATGATCCTTTTGACAAAACATTTGTTAATAATCTGATAACCGACTACTTACATACATTTGCCAATTTTAAGGACTGGCAACTAATACAATCATGGCACGGCATTTATCCCAAAATGATGAATGGCCAAACCGAGCTGATTGTTGAGACAGAGCCGGGAGTAACTGTGATCAATGGCCTCGGCGGTAATGGGATGACTTTGTCATTTGGTCTTTGTGAGCAGTTTTTTGCAGCGAAATAATATGCAGATGTGCGAATTTGCAGATATGCAGATGATCGGAATGCGTAAATAATAATTGATTCTTAACTTTAAAATTTGCAAATCTGCACATCCGCATATTTGCATATCAAAAACCATGATTGATACAAGAAGAGATTTCCTAAAAAAAGCAGCTTTGCTGGCCGGAGCAACCGGACTGGCTAATATCATCCCTGCTTCTATTCAAAAGGCAATGGCCATCAATGCGCCTGAAGGCAGTACTTATATGGATGCCGAGCATATTGTGATATTGATGCAGGAAAACCGCTCTTTTGATCATACTTATGGTACTTTGCAGGGTGTTCGGGGCTATAATGATCCGCGTGCTATTGATCTGCCTAATAAAAATAAGGTATGGCTCCAGTCGAACGCCGAAGGTGAAACCTATGCTCCATTCCACTTGGATATAAAAAATACCAAAGCTACCTGGATGAGCTCGTTACCGCACTCATGGGCTAACCAGGTAAATGCCCGCAACGATGGCCGCTATGATCAGTGGCTAAACGTAAAAAAGAACGGCATTAAAGAGTATAGCCACATGCCGCTGACAATGGGCTTCCACAACCGCGCGGATATCCCATTCTATTATGCACTGGCTGATGCCTTTACAGTTTGCGATCAGAATTTCTGCTCATCATTAACCGGTACAAATCCAAACAGGCTATACTTTTGGACAGGTACCGTTCGTCCTGAGCAGCACGAAAATTCGAGAGCCCACGTGTGGAACGACGATATGGATTATGGAACTTTAAACTGGAAAACTTTCCCTGAGCGGCTTGAAGAAAATGGCATCTCATGGAAATGTTATCAGAATGAAGTAGCCATCGATACCGGATTTGAAGGTGATGAAGATCCGTGGTTGTCAAACTTCCAGGATAACCCGCTGGAATTCTTCGGACAGTATAATATCCATTTACATCCGAAACATATTGAAGCGCTGGAAAAAAGGTCGACCCAGTTGCCTCAAAAAATAGATGAACTTCAGAAAAAGATAGCTTCGCTACCGGCAGGCGATGCACATATCGACCACCTGAAGCATCAGCTAAAAGATTTGCAGGATTATCTTACAAGCGTAACTAAAGAAAAAGAATTATATAAACCGGGACAGTTTGATGCTTTATCAGATCATGAAAAAAGCCTTCACCGGAAAGCTTTTGATACCAATGCAAACGATCCGGATTACCGCGAGCTGCTCACTTTAAAATATAACGATAACGGCACTGAGCGCGAAATGCAAGTACCAAAAGGCGACGTGCTATACCAGTTCAGGGATGATGTGAAGAACGGTAAATTGCCTATGGTATCATGGGTTACCGCTCCAGAGCATTTTAGCGATCACCCGAGTTCGGCATGGTATGGCGCATGGTATGTGTCGGAAGTTTTGGATATCCTGACACAAAACCCTGAGGTATGGAAAAAGACCATTTTCATATTAGCCTATGATGAGAATGATGGCTATTTTGATCACGTACCACCGTTTACCGCACCGCATTCCGGCAGACCAGAAACCGGCAAGGTTTCAAAAGGCATAAATACTCGCGTAGATTATGTAACGCTTGAACAGGAAAAAGACCGTAAGGGCTTCCCTGAACCATTTGACCGGGAATGCTCTATCGGTCTTGGTTTCCGTGTACCGTTGGTGATTGCTTCGCCATGGAGCAAGGGCGGATATGTAAATTCCGAAGTATTTGACCATACTTCTACCCTACAATTTTTGGAGCACTTTTTAACTAAAAAAACAGGAAAGAAAATAACAGAACCCAATATCAGCGACTGGCGCAGAACTGTTTGCGGCGACTTGACTTCTGTTTTCAGGCCATATAACGCCAGCGAAATTAAAAACCCTGAGTTTTTAAAAAGGAATGAATTCGTTGAAGGCATCCATAAAGCGCAATTCCGGAAACTCCCGAACGACTATAAGCTTTTGACTAAGGAAGAAATTGCTCAGGCTAATCATGAACCGCACAATTCGCCTTATTTACCAAAACAGGAAAAAGGTACCCGGCCATCATGCGCTATACCGTATGAGCTGTATGTTGATGGTAAGCTAGGCGCTGATAAAAAATCCTTCGATATAGAATTTACAGCAGGCAACAAAATTTGGGGTGATAAAACTGTAGGTGCACCATTTAATGTATATGCTCCAGGAAGCTATAAACAAACCAACGGCAAATTTGTAAATCTGCGTACCTGGGCCTATGGTTTAACCGCAGGAGATACCTTAGACGACAGTTGGCCTATCGAAGATTTTGAGGACCAAAATTATCACTTAAGAGTATACGGCCCTAATGGTTTCTATCGTGAGTTTAAAGGTAACTCTGAAGACCCGGCTGTGCACGTCAGTTTAAATTATCAACATGCACAAATGGGTAAAAAATTGACCGGCAATGTAATTGTTGATATCCGTAATCAAACAGACAAGCCACAAACTATTGAGATTAAGGATAACGCTTATAAACTACACAACCTTCAAAATGTAGTAATACCTGCATCAGACAAAGCTTCGATAGTTTTGGACCTGGGGAAAAGCCATCAATGGTACGATTTCAGCGTAAAAACAAATGGTCACCAGAACTACGAAAAGCGTTATGCCGGGCACGTCGAAACCGGACAAAGCAGCCATACTGATCCGCTGATGGGTGGTGTAGTTGCATAATCACTATAAGCTTCAGTCCTCTGTGCTCCTTTGTATAAACTCTCCGTGTCCTCTGTGGTAGAAATTAACCACAAAGGGCACTAAGGAAAATCACAGAGTTCACAGAGGATTATTTTTTGTCTTCTCTTTAGTAGATTTGGATTATGAACTTCTCTTAATCCATCTATGTCAACATTTCGCCCGATAAAACATTTTATGTGCATGCTATGCACGATTCTTATACCTACGCTTGTCGCTGCTCAGCAAAAACCTCAGGTCAATAGTCCGGAGTTTTTTGGTGTCCGAACCAGGAAGCATTTCTTTTATACAATCCCAATAAGCGGCTTGAGGCCGATGGAGATAAATGCCAAAAATCTACCCAAAGGTGTAAGCTATGATAAGAAAAAAGGAATTATTTCGGGCAGTATTGCTGAAAAAGGCAAATACAGGATCGAAATAAATGCTTCAAATAAAAGTGGCTCGGCTAAGAAGTATTTCACCATTGTGGCAGGCGATCAATTAGCCCTGACACCACCTATGGGCTGGAGCAGTTGGTACAGTTATGGCAGAAAGGCGAAAGAGTCTGATATTCTAAAAACTGCTCAATTAATGAAGCATTATGGTCTTGATCAATACGGTTGGAGCATACTGGAAATTGACGACCCATGGACCAATCAGCCTGATGATAAAGACCCGGTTTGGGAACAGCTGAATCATAAAGTAAACAAAGATGTTTACCAATACCACGAAGGGCCGAATAATCTGCCCGACAGAAAGGGCACTTTACGCGATGGCAATGGAAAGCTACTGCCTAATCAGCATTATAAAAACATTGAGCAAACAGTAAAACAGGTACACGATCTTGGGTTTAAGGTAGGGATTTACAGTTCGCCTGGACCGCTTACCTGTGGCGGCGTTGCAGGAAGCTACGGTCACGAATTACAGGACGCTCAATATTTTGCCAAGGTAGGTTTTGATTACCTGAAATACGATTGGTGCAGCTATGGCGTGTTTGCAAAAGACAATTCGGAAGAAGAACTGATGAAGCCGTACACACTAATGGGTAATGCGTTAAAAGAGCAGCCAAGAGATATTATTTTTTCGCTTTGTCAATACGGAATGGGCGATGTATGGAAGTGGGGATATAAAACCGGAGGACAGCTATGGCGAACTGGGGATGATGTTCGTGACAATTGGGCATCGGTATATGCGGCATTCAAAAAATTGGCTGATAAATCAGAATATGTTCAACCGGGCAGATGGAACGACCCGGATATTTTACAAGTGGGTGCTGTGGGCGCTGAAAGTCGCGAAGGAAATAGTAATCACCTTACCAAAGAAGAACAGCGTACCGTGATGAGCATGTGGTGCCTGCTGAGTGCACCTTTATTTATCGGCGCTAATGTGGAGCATATCGATCAATACACTTTATCTCTTTTGACCAATAACCAGGTAATCGCCATTGACCAGGACGCTTTAGGTAAAGCAGCTAATCTTAAGCTTACTTTAGATAATAAAATAGAAGTCTGGACAAAGGAATTATATGATGGTCAAACCGCCGTAGGATTACTCAATCCAACTGATACCGAACAAAGTTTTGATTTTCAATTTTCATCCATTAGTGCTAACTCTGTTTACCAGGTACGTAACTTATGGGAGAAAAAGAATTTGGGCAGGCAATTAAAAAGTCTGCTATGTAAAATTCCATCGCATGGCATATTACTGATCACCCTGAAAAAATAAAAAACATGAAAGCACTTGTATTAGAGAGTTTCAATGCTCCTTACCAGATAAGAGAGGTTGATAAACCAGTTGCCGGAAAAGGGCAAGTTTTGGTGAAAATTGAAGCCAGCGGTGCTAATCCGCTTGATATGAAGATTAAAGCAGGTCAGGCTGCTCATGCACAGGTTACGTTGCCAGCAATATTGGGAATAGATATGGCCGGAATAGTGGAGGCCGTTGGTGAAGGTGTAACGGCATTTAGACCCGGAGACGAAGTGTATGGCATGACAGGCGGTGTTGGTGGCAATCAGGGATCATTGGCTGAATATGCTACTGTAGACGCTAATCTGCTTGCCATTAAACCAGGAAATTTAAACATGCGTGAAGCTGCTGCTTTGCCTCTGATTTTTATCACCGCCTGGGAAGGTTTGGTTGACCGGGCTAATGTATCGGAAAGAAAAACTGTACTTGTACATGGTGGTGCCGGCGGTGTGGGACATGTCGCTATTCAAATAGCAAAAGCTAAAGGAGCAATGGTTTTCAGTACGGTTGATCCTGCAAAAAATGAACTTATAAAAAGCTATGGGGCGACGCCTATAGATTATACCAGTTTGGCAGTTGAAGAATATATTCAGAAATATACCAATGGTAATGGTTTCGATATCGTATTTGATACTTTGGGCGGTGCTACACTTGATGCATCATTTAAGTCAGTGAAACAATATACAGGTCATGTGATCAGCATACTGGGTTGGGGGGCTCATAGTCTGGCGCCATTATCTTTCAAGGGGGCAACTTACTCAGGCGTATTTACTTTGTATCCATTGATCTCAGGAAAAGGGCGGGCGCATCATGGAGAGATTATGCGGGAAGCCACAATACTTGCAGAAACGGGAAAGCTTGTTCCATTCCTCAATCCAAAAGACTACACGCCCGCTACTATTGAAGATGCATACAACGATATCGAACACGGAAAAGCCAAAGGAAAGACCGTGATCGATATCGTGTTTTGATGTAGTTTTATGCTTTAACCCATTCGTCAGTGGTTAGCACATCAGCCTGGCGCGGGAAAATTTTCTCCACCAATACGCGGTGAACTTCTTCATCACCATCACCGCAGGCATCGGCTAAAACAGTCAGTTGGTAATCTTTATCACTGGCTTCGCGAACTGTCGATAATACCACACCACTTGTAGCTATACCAGTTAATACCATATGGCTAATACCGAATGAACGCAGCACCAGCTCCAGGTCGCTGCCTGCAAAGGCGCTTACGCGGCGTTTGGTAACGATCAACTCGCCTTCCTGTGGCGCTACATCCGGGTGAACGGCCATAAATTCCTGCATGTTGATGCCTTCAAACATTACTTTGCCCTGAGAAAAAGTTTTGTTATTCGGACTGATCTCCGGCGCTCCTTGTCTAAAACCTACAACAACATAAATTACAGGTATATTTTTTGAACGGGCGGCGGCAATAGCTTTACCTGCATTATTTAATACAGAAGTTGCATCCGGCAGGCGCGGAACGATACCGGCCTGCATATCCATCACTAAAAGGGCAGTTTTATTTTCCATTGGCGGTGTTTTTATTTCTGCTAAGTTTCAAAACTTTTTGACCAAAAATCAAATTTAGTCAGGAAAATAACGATAAAGTTACACTGGACTAACAAGTGAACCGGGAGATATATCGAATTAAAATGAAAAATAATCTGTCATATAAACATGAATTAATCCATATTTGAATTAAATCGGCAATGCTCCCCTATTGCTATTTCAATCATCTTAAAACCTATGCGATATAAAATTGACTTTAAATTTTTAGCAATTGTATTATTGGCGCTCACCGGGTTTATTACGCTAAGTAGTTTCCGGGCCTCTCATCCAGCTACTAAGCCTAAGGTCAAAGGCCCGAGGATCGTTAATATTGTCAACTTTATCCGCTTGCTGGAGCCTCGGGATTCCGCTATTACAGAAGATGTGCTTTATCAAACAGTTGTGAAGCAGGTGGCCCTGATGAAAAAATATCATTTAAGCGGAACATTTCTTTTACAATATGATGCCCTGCTCGATTCCCGATATCAAAAGCTTCTGAAAAGCTTGCCTGGAAATTCTTTCGAGATCGGTGCCTGGTGGGAAATACCTCAGCCGCTTGTAGAAAACGCCGGATTAAAGTGGCGGGGACGTTATCCGTGGGATTGGCGCGCCAATATTGGCTTCTCCACCGGCTATACCCCGCATGAACGTGAGCAACTTGCCGATGTATATATGCGGGATTTTAAAAGGATATTCGGTTATTACCCTAAATCGGTGGCATCGTGGTTTATCGATGCCCATACCCTCAATTACCTTTATCAAAAATACCACATCGTCGCATCGGCCAATTGTAAAGATCAATATGGCACTGATGGCTACACACTCTGGGGCGGATATTGGAACCAGGCTTATTACCCCAGCAAGGTAAATGCCTATATGCCTGCTCAAAATGAAGCCAATCAAATACCTGTGCCAATTTTCAGGATGCTGGGCAGCGACCCGATCCGTCAGTATGATGAAGGCCTGGGTCATCAGCGGCAGGGAGTAGTTACACTGGAACCTGTATATCCTCGCGCCGGCGGAGATTCGACCTGGGTAAACTGGTTTTTCAAAGAATTTGTCAACGGCGCATCATTGGGTTTTGCTTATACCCAGGCCGGACAAGAAAACTCTTTTACATGGCCTGCCATGGCCAAAGGATTGGAGTTGCAATTTCAATTAATAAAAAAACTAAATGATCAGAAAAAGATAAAAGTAGAAACATTGGCCGAGTCGGGTCAGTGGTTTAAGGATCATTATAAAGTGACACCACCGACGGCGGTAACTGCTACCGAAGATATACCAGGTGGTAATGCCAGAACAGTTTGGTTCGACAGCCGTTTTTACCGCGCAAATCTGCTTTGGGAAAATGGGACATTAAGGTTTAGGGATATTCATTTGTTTAATGAGCAATTACGTTCTAAATATGAAACGGAAGTAGCTACCTCCAACGAGTGCACATTTTTTACCCTCCCTGCAGTGGATGGTTATTTATGGAGCACACCCGATAAATTTGCCGGACTGAAGTTTAAAATGATTTTGAATGGCAAAGAACAATTATTAGAAGGCGGTGATCCAGTGATAACTGAATCCATGCCCGGAAAGTTGTTAATCAATTGGCCGTTAAAAAACATTAAAGGATCGCTGGAAATTGTCTTTACTGAGAAACAGGTTAGGATAAGCCTGCGCAGCAAACATCAAGCTAAATGGCTGCTCGATTTAGAAACTGCAGACAAAGCAGAACTGCCATTTACCAGCGTAACTTCAGATAAAGTTTCGGCACAGTTTGAAGGAATGAAATATGCAATAACAGCTGCAAAAGGAAACTTTGCCGACCCCGGGAATACTCATCACTTTCGTATTGTTCCATCACAAAACCAGATATTACTTGATCTTTAATTGAATACCTATGTTTTTGAAAAGAATAATTGCCATCGTTTTAGTTTCAGCTTTTATGCTGATTATCTCCGCAGAATCGAAAGCCGTAAATACTACTATTGCGCCAAAGCAACAATCAGTCACAATCAATAGCCGACAGCTTAACATGACACTTGACTACGTAAAAAGCGCACGTATCAGTTCGCTAATAGTAAATGGTCAAAAAGTGATTAGTAACGATGATGGCATTTTTACTTCAATAAAAGTAGGTGATAATATCTACTCCTCGCTTCATTTAAAATCCAGCCCGGTATTGGTTAGGGGCAAAAACAGCATCAGGGTTAATGGAATTAAATATGGCGATGCTAATTTGACGGTCTCGGAAAATTGGATATTTGATACCAGCGGGCCATCCATTAAATGGACGATCGAACGCAGCCTGTCAAACCCTGTAAAAGCTGACGAAGTGGCATCACCGGTTTTTAATTTTGATAATATCAATACCTGGGAAGGCGCTTACCAGGGATATGGCGGCCTGGCCTGGTTTTATCTTTTTAATGAAAAATTGTGCACATATGGTGTACATAGCCGATCATCGAGCTTTTGGAATAGTAAAACAGGAAATGGCTTAAACATTACGGTTGCCGCTTCCGGCAAACAGGTGGCCATGAAGTATACCCGCACCAACGATGATAAGTTGGCATATACTGTTAGCATAGGCGATAATGCGTTTATCCCAAAATCAGATACCGGGACCAACCGCAGACGCTTTATCAGGGGGCATACGGATGTATGGTCAGCACAAACTTTAGCTGCGGGTAAAAGCACGCAAACATTAACCCTTAGTTATTTTGATTTTAATGAACGGTACGGACGCGGAACTTTAAAAGGTGTCGATGGTTCGCAAGTAAGCGCTGTGCTTAACACTATTGCCCGCATAGGTGTGATCGATTCGCTACATTTTGGAGGTAACAGCTGGCATACGCCTTACGGGCCGATTTGCCTGCATGAGCAGTATATCGCTCAATTGGGTTTGGGGATCAATGATCCTCAATATTTAAAAGGCTATCAAAGCTGCCTCGATTTTTACCGCGACCACGCCATAAAACCTGATGGACGCGTGTACCCCCGTTGGGCCTATACTAATGAAGATGCCATGCCGGGCAAGTTCAACAAATACGGATTTTATGAAGCGCAATGGGGTATCCTGATGGATTCAAACCCGGATTTGGTTACCAACGTGGCTGAGCTGTATGATATGAACGGTGATCTGCATTGGGTAAAAACACACCAGCTTTCATGCGAAAAGGCGCTCGACTGGATTCTGAAAAGAGATAGCAATAACAACGGCCTGGTCGAAATGATGACGGATAACCAGTCGGAGAAAAAAAGCAGCGACTGGATTGACATTATATGGGCATCTTATGAGAACGCCTTTGTCAACGCCAAGCTTTATCGTGCACTGGTGAAATGGGCAGCTATCGAACATCAATTAGGCAATACGGTCAAAGCAAAATATTATGAAGATTTCGCCGCGAAGTTGAAAGCCAGCTTTAACAAACCGGTTACCGAAGGCGGTTTCTGGGATGAAGAAAATAAATGCTATGTGCACTGGCGTGATAAAGATGGTACGATACATGGCCGCAATATGGTTACCCCGGTAAATTTTATGGCCATTGCTTATGAGATATGTGATAATGCTGATCGAAAGAAAACTATTCTGGATGCTATTGAAAAACAAATGGAGCAGGAAAAGCTCTTCTTTTGGCCAATAGCCATGACTTCTTATGAAAAAGGCGAAGGAAATGACTGGCAGTGGCCTTTTCCAAACTATGAAAATGGCGACCTGTTTTTATCATGGGGCTCTATCGGTGTTCGGGCTTATGCAAGCTACGATCCTGCTTTGGCATTGAAGTACGTGAAGAATGTGCTTCATCAATACAGCAAGGACGGCTTAGCATTTCAGCGCTACGGGCGGCTTAAACAGGATGGGTTGGGGGATGATATTTTATCGGGTAATAGTCTCGCCATCGTGGGGTTATACCAGGCCATTTATGGCATCAACCCGATGTATAACCGGCTTTACCTGGAGCCGCACCTTTCGCCGGAATTATACGGAACAGCGTTGAATTATAATTTCAGGGGGCAACGTGTAAATATTTTGCTTGATAACAATAAATACGCGATATCGAATAAAATATTTAAGATTATAGCACCGTACAATTTTGGATTCTATACGATCAAAGGACAGTTATTTTACTTCGACAGAAATAGTGCAAAGACCTCATTGCAAATCACTTCCGCACAACCGCTGACTATCGAAATTAAAAACTGGGATCATCATAAAATTGAATTCTCAGCAATGACGGACAAAGCCTCTGCACAACCGGTATCTTACGTAGTGCGTCAGTTAAAGCCGGATACTTATTATTCCGTTAACATGAATGGCACTGCTGGAAAGAAGATTAAGAGTGATAAGAATGGTGATATTTTATTGAGTAATGAGTCGGTTTCGCATTCGACTACGTTTACGTTAGAACGATAAAACTAATTCCTCAATGCAGGGTTTCATTGGGAGATCCTGCTTAGACGTCTTGGCTAGCAACCAAACTGCCTCAAATGATGATCGGTATGCTTATAAGCCATATATCCTACCTGTTCTAAAGTCATTTTACCAAAGAAAGGGTGTTCGATACTATCGTGAGAAAATTGCCCGTGGTCTTGTAGCAGGCTGATCCATTTTTGCTTTTCGGCATTTACATCCCCGCCATTTGTGGTGATCTTAAATTCGGGAGAAGTTGGCGTATTACGCTTTAACGGCGCTTCATCCTTAAGCATGCTGCGCAGTGCCATTTTCCCAAATAAACGCCCTATAAAGGCTTGTTTGAATTTTTGCCTGCCGGATATCAGTTCCTCCCAGGCTGTGCAGTGTCTTACCATTTGCGACACACTCATTTTACCCCATTGAGCCTGGCTGTTTTCGTTTAAATTACTTATCCTGCTGATCAGTTCGTCCCTGGTTGCTTTGTCAAGTGTGGTTTTCATATCCGTGATTATATTCGGTTATCACAAATATAAATTTATGGTGTTAATATATTATGATGAATCCGGCCTTGTCGAAAGCGAACAACCCGTTGTTCGTTTTTATTACATAATCATTTCTAATAAATACATAATTTCATAATAATCAATGCATTAATGGATTGGAACAATGATTGAAGAACTTACTCATAATTGAAACCCTATTTTCCCCATATCGATATCTACGACCTGGCCTCCAACGCGACACTCTTTTCGGGGCTGACGCTTGCGTTACTTTTGGCATTGGCAAAAAAGGGAAATCAAAAAGGCAATCTGTTTTTAAGTTTAGCCTTAGCCGTTATCGCATTGAAAACTGGCGGACTTACACCATTTCTTTTACCAGCACTTGGGTCGCTCGTATATTTCTATGTACGACAGCTAACACACCCAGAGTTACAATTTCGAAAGAAAGATATACTGCACTTTTGCCCTTTGCTTGTCGGATATTGGATGCCAGCATGGGTAGTCATAAGTTTGATCCTTGGCTATTTATACCTGTCTCACAGATTGATACAGAGTTTCTATCGCAGGCTGAAACCAGTATTAATGGACAGGCCGCGTTTTGCTTTCCGCCGGGTGGAAAGAATGCTACTACTGCTTGGTCTGTTTTCCCTGTTATGGTTATTCAAAGATATTTTCTCCTTTGCTGTTGCTTTTGCACTGATTGGATTGGCTGCCGAGGCGGTGTTGAAACCTGACGGCAACATACCACTGACAATGCCTATAACTGATCGAGCGGATGCGAGGGAGAAGGGCCGAAGGTTAAAGGAAGCAGTGGCAGCAAACCGCCTATATGAAGATGCCGAACTGACGTTAACCTCGCTGGCCATAAAACTGTCAATCCATCCGCATGACCTGTCCCGGATCATTAATGTTGGGCTGGAAAAGAATTTCAGTGATTTTATCAATGAATTTCGGGTTCGTGAAATTGCAAGGAAAATGCAGGACTCCTCATACGACCGGCTGACGCTGCTGGGCATCGCCTATGAGTCGGGGTTTAATTCAAAAACTACTTTCAACCGGGTTTTTAAAGAAACGACAGGCAAAACCCCGTTAGAATATAAAAACAACTTGAGAAAAGAGGTACCAATTGATAAGTTGGCACCCCTGCCGTGCATTCGGCCGGTAATATTGCGTTCGGAAAGCCCGCCAAACTGGGCTCCTGAAAAATTAACACGCAATGTCATGATACGAAATTATTTAAAGATCGCCTGGCGCAATATTCTTGGGAATAAGGTTTACAGCGCCCTCAATATTACCGGTTTGGCCACCGGTATGGCAGTTGCATTATTGATCGGTCTTTGGGCATATGATCAATATTCGTACGACAAGTTCCTGCCAGGATACGAACAGGCCTATTCGGTCAAAGTGAATTTTACTAATTCGCACGATGGTACACATACTCAAAATTACCTGCCTATCCCGCTGGCTGATGTATTAAAAAATGATGTGCCGGGTATCAAATATGTTGCTGTAACTGACTTAACCGATTTCCCGGCACGCGATTTCCTTGTCGGAAATAAAAAGTTATTGGTTAACGGTGGCACGGTGGCTTCCGATTTCCTGAAAATATTTCAATATACCCTGCTGAAAGGTAATGTGAACAATGTGCTGAAAGACCCCTTTTCAATCGTAATCGATGAATCTACTGCGAAATCCCTATTCGGAGAGGACGATCCGATAGGTAAAACAATCAAAATTGATAACCAGCATGATGTGAAAGTTACCGGTGTTATGAAGGATTTCCCGTCCAACTCCACATTTCAATTTCACTTCCTGATGCCTTTCAGTTATGCAGAGCAAACCGAAGATTTTATAAAAAATGCCCGTGCCAATTGGGATAACAACTCGTTCGAAATTTTTGTAAGTCTGCAGCCGGGTGTAACAAGCGACCAGGTTGCTGCCAAAATCAAAAACCTTATCGTCGAGAACAATCCATTGTCACGTTCTTACAAACCGGAGATTTTTATTTATCCATTAAAAAACTGGCATTTATATTCCGATTTCAAAGATGGAAAAGCTTCGGGTGGTTTTATCAGTTATGTGCGGATGTTTAGCATTATCGGTGGGCTTGTCTTGTTGATCGCCTGTGTCAATTTTGTGAATCTTTCAACAGCGCGCTCTGAAAAGCGCGCACGTGAAGTAGGTGTTCGCAAAGCAATTGGTTCAAGCCGCAGCAACCTGATCATCCAGTTTCTGACAGAATCTATCCTTATAACATTCTTAGCCTTCGTATTATCGGTTGGACTTGTACAATTGGCTCTCCCATACTTCAATGCAATTACTACCAATTCGGTACATATCCCCTATGGTAATTTTGTTTTCTGGTGCATCATGATAAGCTATGTGCTCATTACGGGATTATTGGCCGGCACCAGGCCTGCATTCTATCTTTCTGCATTTAACCCTGTAAAAATATTAAAGGGTAATATCCTGATCGGTAAGACCGCTTCGTTACCGAGAAAAATATTGTTAGTGGTACAGTTCACTTGCTCTGTGGCTTTTATTATCAGCACAGTGATCATTTACCAGCAAATTCAGTATGCCAAAAACAGGCCCACTGGTTACAGCGCCGACAGGTTGGTATCAACTTTTATGACGAAAGACCTGGCCGATCACTACGATGTACTCAAAAATGAACTGATGGCCTCACGCATGGTGGAGAGTGTTACCAAAGCATCAAGTCCTGTTACCAGCATTGGCTGGCATACCGGTATAGACCAATGGCCTGGCCAAAATGCAGGTGACCAGAAAATAAACGTAGGCGCCATAATTATTGATAACAATTATTTTAAGACAGTCGGCATGCAACTAATTGATGGACATAATTTTTCTGACAACCAGAAAGCCGATACAAATAATGTTATAGTGAATGAATCTGCCGTTAAACGAATGGGGCTGAAAGAACCCATAAATCAAATCATAACATGCAACGGTATCGACGGGCGGTCGAGAATCATAGGAGTGGTAAAGGATGCACTGATGGAATCTCCATTTACACCTGTTGAACCATTGGTATTTACTCATAAACAGTTTGCCAGCCAGGTGATCTACCGTTTGACACCCGGCGTAGATCCGCATGATGCCATTGAGAAGATCGGTAAGATATTTGATAAATATAATCCTGCTTATCCTTTCTCCTACTCATTCGTAGACGAAACTTACAATCAGAAATTCAGCCTGGAGACACTAGTGGGTAAGTTGGCTGGTATTTTTGCAGGACTGGCCATTTTTGTTTCCTGCCTTGGATTATTTGGGTTAGCTGCATACGTTGCTGAACAACGCACGAAAGAAATCGGCATTCGCAAAGTACTGGGTGCATCTATAGTACAAGTGTGGATGCTGCTATCAGGCGATTTTATTTTATTAGTGACGATAAGTTGCGTCATCGCATCGCCAATCGCATTATATTTTCTAAGCAATTGGCTGCAGAAATATGATTACCGGGTCAGCATTGGGCCAGGCGTGTTTTTGCTATCAGCAATAGCGGCAATTGTACTTACTTTGATCACGATAAGTTTTCAATCTATAAAGGCAGCGCTGACTAATCCGGTGAAGAGCCTTCGCTCAGAATAATCTACGGCTATAGAAGAGAGCTTTACTAAACAAGTCTTCCCCTGGTAGCAGACTTGCTTAGACGGTTCACTTACAATCATCAGTCCGGAAATTGTCGATACTCGCTGTCACCACGCCCTGGGCGTTGATGGTTAGATGAACATCCATTTTTACCATCACATTGTTTTTGCCGCCCGGTGTAGTTAACAGGATAGATTGAGTTGTTTTTGTTACAAATTTTCCGTTAGTAAATGTTGTATTAAAGGATTGGTTATAAGAGACCGAGCCTGCATAAGTAGTGCCCGTTGCTTCGCCAACGAGCTTAAAATTTTGCGCATTCACATGCTCTACCGCTGTAAAAGTATTGCCATTAATAACCCCATGCAGATCGAGGTGATAAATGCCGCTCACCACCTGCAATTGTTCGCCGGTACAACTGGTTGCTTGTATCCCCAATGTAGTCATATCAAAGTCTTGTTTATCGTTATAGGACATTGCCGAATTAACCGAGGCTAAACTCTTTGATGTAAATGCAGGCGTCGATTTTTCGGATGCCGGACTAACAGCCGACTTTTGACAGGATGCGAGAAATATAATAGCGATTATATAACAAGCAGTAATGGTTGTCCTCATAAATAAGAAATTAAATAGCAATAAATAAAATCAGATCAATTAGAATTGGCTTGTACAGAAGTCCCGTTAGTCGGAATAGGATGTACCAAGATAACACACTTAAATATTATTTTTTGTTTGAAAAAATAATATTTCTCCACAAGGCAGGGCCTCCTTTTGGAGGCCCTGCCTGACATTAATTTAATGCCCTGCAATAAATGCATATATAGCCAAACCGCCAATTATTGAGGAACAATCCTGGTATTTATCATAAGTTGAATCGCTGCCTGCACCGGGCACATCTGATATATTTCTGATCGAAACCCAATTGGTATATCCTGCACTTTTACATGCTTCTGCTACAAAGGCATCATTATTATCAAATGTAGCACCCATACTGGCATAGTTCTTATTATCTATATTATCACGCTCGGCTGTGAATGCTATGTCGGATATTACGGTATTAGGCTCACCCGCAGCCGAAGGTTTGTAATATATCCGCGGCGCACCATTGGCAGGCTTTCGTTCAGGTTTCATTTTAGTAATGGCACATTGGGCATAAACAGACAAATTACCCGACATAATATCAAACTGACTTTTGCCGCCTGTAAGCGTACCCGCCAGGCCAACTCCGGATGTAAAGACTGCCGTTGGCTTTCCCGCGTCTTTCAAAGCTTGTTCATTCGGATCGTAGCGGGCGCTGTTACATACAATCACATCTCCAAGGTCCAGGCTCGACCATATACAGCCCGATGTCCCCGTTGTCATTATGTATTTGAAATTGTTATTTTTAACCAGCCACCCAATAAAATCGTGCAGCGGTCCACCATATTTATTTCCTGATTTTTCCTTTTTGGGATGGAAATTTGATTTAAGACATATCACACTCTTTCCATTAACTTTAGTAACAAAATAAAATGCATGACATTGCACATCATGTGCCGTTAATTCCAGGTGGTTTGGCAACGGGAGTTTTGTTATATCAATACGCAATGGCACAAAATTATTTTCAGCCGGCGTTAGCCCGTAAAATTTATACTGCCCCCTGCTTAAAACTTTTGCTAAGGCATCCGTTTCGGCTTCAGTCCATGTAATTACAAGGTAATCTGCCGGCGGAAGAACCGCAGTTGTATCCTGAACTTTCTCTGTTTGAACAGGGGCTACCGGAACAATGTCGAGGCCGGTGGTGTCTACCGTACAGGTTTTACACGCCCATGTGTTTCGATTTATCATGATAATAGGTTTAAAGAGGTTAATGAATATACCGATTTCTATTTTTAACTAAATTTATATGAAAACAGCAGAAGAAAGGAAGCGTATTTTCACCCATTTTTCCAGGTATTTTAACGGTAATGTTGAGAGAGGAGAGAGCTATAAGCATATTAACTTTTTAACTGCATCAATTTTTTTCAGATGAATTACCGATATAATAAAACGTTACTATTTTGTATATTTATAAGGCTGCTCTTTATCACACAGCTTGAAACCGATGGACCTTACAGAATTACTTTCAGATTGGATTAAAAAGGTGGAAAATGAAAACCCACCCGGATCCGACATTGTGGCCATTAATTTCGGCATGATGCAATCGGATAAAAAATATATGGTTTATATAACCGGCGCTGAAGTTTATGACCCAGACGACGACGATTGGGCCGGCGAAATAGATTATCAACCTATCAGGGCAAACAAATATTTCACGCTGCCCGCCGGGGCAACCACGGGATTAAAACGGGCGAATGTGCAGTCGCTGGTAATCGACACTCTGAAACAGCTGGCCAAAGCTGAACCGGGGCGTTTGCTTTTTGCCAACCGGGTAGTAACTGCCAATTATGATGATGGCGATTTGACTGTTATAAAAAAGGGATAGGGGCCCATTTATCACAGTCTTTCTTTTGGATGCCCTGGTGGGATGAAAGTTCATTTTTCTTTCAATTGCTATTTAACTATCCAGGATTATCGCCGGGTTCAGTTGGACGGCCCTACTTATATAAAAAACACCCAAGTTAGAACTTAGACATGAAAAGGCGGAGAGAGAGGGATTCGAACCCTCGATACCCTTTAGGGGTATACACACTTTCCAGGCGTGCTCTTTCGACCACTCAGACATCTCTCCGGGAAAACAGGATTGCAAAGGTAAATAATTGATTGAATATCGAATGATGAATTCTAAATAATGCACATCAAACTTTATCGTTGATTTCTGTCGCATTCAGCCCGTTGTTTTGCCGTATTCACAATACCAGCGGTATCATATTGTTCGCGAGATTTGTATCATAACAAAACCTATCTGGAGGACAAATTATTATGAGAAAGATAATCGTTTTAACATTTATCACATTAGATGGAGTAATGCAGGCACCGGGCGGACCAGAGGAAGATCCATCAGGCGGCTTTAAATATGGCGGTTGGTCTGCAACTTTTGCTGATAAAGCTACCGGCAAGCTTATGCAAAAACAGATGGAAGCTACAGACATTCTGCTGGGCAGAAAAACGTTTGAAATCTTTGCCAATTACTGGCCCCAACATGCCGACTATTGGCCAGGTATAAATGATGTCAAAAAATACGTCTTATCCAATACTATGACAAAATCAGATTGGAAGAACTCAGAGTTTCTTACAAGCGTTGCGGATATTAAAAAGCTCAAAAATTCTGAAGGTTCGGACATTAAAGTTTGGGGAAGCGGCGAACTGGTTCAGCTACTGCTTAAGCACGATTTAGTAGATGAACTCTGGCTAAAAATCTACCCGGTGCTTCTTGGTAAAGGGAAAACGATATATAGCGATGAAACAATTCCGGCTGCATTTGCTTTGACAGAGAGTGTAATTACACCGGGTGGAGTTATTTTCGCCAATTACAAACGAGCCGGAGAGGTGAAGACCGGTACAATGGGAGCTTAAGCAATATTTTATTAAAAATTGAAAAACTTATGAAAACAAAAATCACACCCTTCTTGCTGTTTAATACAGAAGCGGAAGAAGCAGCCCGTTTTTATGTATCCGTGTTTAACGGTAAATTATTGCACGTACAGCGTTATCCGGATAACAGCCCGATGCCGGGTGCCGTAATGACTGCTACCTTTGAAATTTTCGGGATGACGATGACCGCCTTAAACTGGGGACAGGAAGCCAAATACACCGAGTCTATCTCTTTCGCTATTGAGCCGGAAACCCAGGAGGAAGTTGACCATTTTTGGAACTCTCTTACTGCCAACGGCGGCGAGGAAGGCCCCTGCGGCTGGCTGAAAGATAAATACGGCGTATCGTGGCAGGTGGCGCCTGAAGTATTGATACGCTATGTTAATGATCCCGACCCTAAAAAGTCATCGGCAGTGATGCAGGTGATGATGAAAATGAAGAAGATTATTATTAAAGATATTGAGGCGGCTTATCAGCAGGCGTGACACATGTTACTGTTCCAGCCGGGTCCCCTTTGGGAGACCCTGCTGAGACACTAATAAAAAGGCGCCCTGGTCACGCCCGGGACGCCTCATCTATCGCTGCACTTATCAAATTTTTGTGATGGGTGGTCAGTTCACATTTTCTTTGACGGCCGCTTTTCTGCCGAAATAACTGATCAGGTAAAAAGATGCGCCGAGATTAATGATATCCTTATACAGGAATAAGCCCAGATTATTCATGTATCCCATTCCTTTAACATAAATGATGTCGCCTGGCGTAGTCAGCAGCATAGTACTGGTTGTGAAGAATATCAGTACGCCAATAAAGCCGCCGATAATTCCTACCTTAGGTTTGAAGAAACCTATCAGTATAAGCACGCCGGCAACCCATTCAGTAAGGCCTATTAAGTCACCCCCGACGTAAGGCCCAAATATTTTGTAATCCCAGCTGATGAACGGGCTGTTATTAACAAGGGGCGCAATACCTTCTGCTCCCGGCGCCGTCATCTTAAACGCTCCTGCCCAAAAGAGCATCACGATCATACCAATGGCGATAATAAAGAAGGGAATATTTTTAGCAGTTACCCATGCAGCGACTTTAGTCAGCACTGTGTCGTCGGAGGAAACCTGACGAGGGACACTGATTGTTGCTTTTTTCATTTTTTTTTAAGTTTAAATTTGATACTCAAAGGTACATTGGTAAGGAAGGCAGGAAAATGGTTAGATTTCCCGATGATATGGCACTATTTCCCGAAGTGTATGAAATGCAGCTTATGAGTCTACTTTATCAGCAGACTCCTTTTTAAAACCAGAAAATGATTGCCCGGCGTGCTTTTTAAAAAATTTACTAAAATGACCCGCATCCTCAAAACCGAGGAAATAGGCTACTTCTTTGGCTGTTTTATCGGTATAAAGAAGCAGGCGCTTTGCTTCTTGTATTATTCTTTCCTGTATGACTTGTAACGGACTCTTTTGATTATACAACGCGAATAGATTGGATAATGTTTTTGGAGACCTGTTAAGCTCTCCGGCATAGAACTTCACCTGGTGTTGCTTGCGATAGTTTTGCTCCACAAGAAAATTATAGTGCCGTACAATATCGAGCTTATCTCCGGTAAGCCCCTCCTCACTTACATATTGTTCCTTTGCAAGCCTTGTCACTATAATGATCAAGCGCTTCAACATTACCTGCAGCATTTCCCACTGTATGTGATCTTTAATTGCTAACTCATCACTGAACACCTGTAATAATGAGTCGATTTTCTTTTGATCATCGTCATTGAGCTCTATAAACATCCTTTGAGCTGACCCATAAAAAAGGAATCCTACACAGCTTACTTCTTTATCATGATTGACAATGCAATAAAACTCCCTGTTAAACTGCCATGCGACGATAGTAGTAGGGCGTTCAAAATGAAAGGACTCATTGACCATCAGGCAAAGAATAGTATTGGTTGGGAAATCATAGCTGATACCATCAATATTAACTTGCTGGGCGTCTCCCCTGTTCCATGCTATGGTCAGCAGGCGCTCTTTTCTGTCCTTTCCATAAAAAACGCGGTCGAAAGTTGATTCATCGTGCACCAGGCGGAACAGGGCCTTGCTCTGGCCCTGGTAAAACTCTTGTATCATCTAAAATCTCCTGAAGGCGTGAAATTAGGAAAAATATTTTCAGCTATGAGCCATCCGGAATAACCATTCAAATGAAACATAAATGATCTATGGTTCTTTAACAAATGGCCCATTGGGAGACCCTACTAGCACAGCGAAGAAAATATGAACTAAAAAGATTATTATTAAGATTAAAATGTAAGTTTCCTTTAGACCTATTTCCCGCTTATATACTCCCTTTCCTATAAACCAAATTCCACGCCCACCCAGCCAGCGTCGCAGCATAAAACGGATAAGCAAAAAACGGCAATGGTTTAGTTAAAGCGGTAGCAGGATGGCCTGTAAAAATTTGAAAAGCCGTAACAGCGAACAACAAGGCTGATATAATGCCAGTACCACGTACAAACAGAGGGAATACCTTTTGGAAACTGATAACAGCAAGGGACAAAGCCCACAGGCATGCTCCAGTTCCAAATGCCGGGATATTTGCATTTAGTTCTCCCGCGCAACTGAAGAATACTATGCTTTCAGCTATTGCAAAAATCAAAAAACCAGCGGCGGCTATATCGTAGCCCTTTTTAGAGAGGTATAACGCCAGCAAAGCAGCAGCCAGGATAAGTCCGCAACTATCAATAGCCCAAAGAATATTACGGATGATATCGGAAGGTACGAACGATCCGGCCATACCTAATATACAACCGGTTAAAAAGCCAACGGCAGCAATGATAAGAACAGGTTCTTTTTTCATAATTGGATTGGATCCAGGTGTTAATTGTAGATTACACTTAAATGTAAGAAATTCAATTGGTTAATCAAAGTTGGTTGTAGTGGTTGGTTGTAGATGTTGTAAAGGTTGAAGTAGGTTAAAAGCGATTTTTTTACTACTGTAACTAATACAATCAGTACAACTAATTCAACAAAAATTTGCGTAACTTAAAAGTTACCTATAGATTTACATAATCTTATTTTTTTAAACCAAAATCGGAAAAATGAAAGCAGTTGTTATTGGAGAATCATCAGGTGCTGCAATGGAAACCATTATGAATGTTTACCCAAGGCATAAGGCCATCGTAGATAAATATATTGCCAGGAATGAAGTGATTGGCATCGGGCCATTTAGTGATATGGGAAATATGGCAATCTTCATAAGCCGGGCGGCAGCTGAGCAATTTGTAACAGAGGATCCGTTCATATTAGAAGGTCTTGTAAAATCGGTTGTCATTAGAGACTGGAACGACAGCTTAATACCCGAGTCCACAACAGCTAAAAGCTTCAGCGTTTCTTTTGAAATACCGAAACTGCCTAAGGAAGTTTTCGAGGCCATTACTCACGGGGTGCCAAACTGGTGGGGCGGCACAGACTATAGCGGATGCAGTGCTAAATTAAATGATGAGTTTATAATCAATCATCCCGGTGCACATTATTCAAAACAGAAATTGATAGAAGTTGTGCCGGATGAAAAAGTAGTCTGGTATGTTGAAGAAAGCAAGCTCAACTGGCTAAAAGTTCAGGATGAATGGACGAATACCAAAATGGTTTTTGAAATAATGCACACTGGATATTCTTCTATACTTCACTTCAAACATGAAGGTCTTGTTCCCCAAAAAGAGAGTTATACCCGTTGCTCAGAAGGCTGGGGCCTTGTAATAAAAGAGTGGCTATTCGACTTCGTTGTTAATGGCAAGCCGCATTTTATTTTATAAATGCAATCTACCATAGACATGCAAATCGAAAACCATCCGGTCTTGCAAGAAAATAATTACTCGTACTGCTGATTATATAATTTCAATGCTCTTTTACCATGTTTTCCCGCTTGTATCAGATTAATGAAGGCAGAAGTGAGTAAGGCCGTAGCTGCGCCGGTAAAAATATAGGCGCTTGTTAAGCTGTGGTGCTGGTAAATAAAGGCTGCCTGCCCATTGACAATACCTGTGGTAGCGCCGGCAAGTTTGTTGTTATGACTGTATTCAATTACTGCTGCGGTGCCTGCTATTGCTGCACCGGCGAATGATACATAAGTCCATTTAAGGTTAGTTTTTGCTTTTGAAACCTCCGGCGCGGATGGTGCGTAGCGCATCAGCCGGATTAAAACATCTTCACGTGTTTGCAATTTACCGCCGATAGTATACAAAAAATCCGAGTACCGGCCCTCGCCAAACGGGATAATTTTGATAATACTGTCGGGCTGTGCTTTTTTAATGTCCTGCGCCTGGATCAGTGACGCGCAAAGTAAAAGCAGGGAAGTAGTGATAATGAAAGTTTTCATAGGTAATAATTTAGATAGAACTAATTTATTGGATTAGACTTACATATGAATAGAAAGTTGCCGTGTAACCAAAATGATATACAGTTATTATATTTTTTAAATAGGCGATACAAAAAAAGCGCCCCGGTCACACCCCGGGACGCCCACAATCAATCACTACACTTATCAAATTTATCCTCTAACGCGGTCATTATGTTTCTTACGGTAAATCGTACGACTGGTACGATTTTCTTCCTTGCGCAAATGCCGGCGTTCGCCGCGGGTCACATGGCCATCGGCTTTTGCCATACGTTTATCATTTCTGATCTTATTTTCACGGGCACGCAGGTGGTGGGCTTCTGATTTAGTCAGTTCGCCGCTGCGTACACCCTGGTTAATACGACGTTCCTGCCTGTGCTCCCTGTGGTTAATAACAGGGGTTTTGGTTTGTGCATTTGCGATTGAGGTAATAGCTAAAATACCAACTAAAGCACCTCCTAATATTTTAATTTTCATTGTGTTCTGTTTTAATATTTATTATTTCGTTGTTTTAATAATAGATTGTTTTTGGGTGGATTGGTTTAATGGGGTGATGAAATTGTTGAATGGTTAAGTGGTTGAATGGTTGATTACATTGAATAGCTGGATACTGATAATCATCTCCACTACTTAACCATTCTCCATTCAACCACTCACTTAATCAACTAAAAACACTATGTTTGCTGCACATTGCCAAATCGCAATAACGAAATAAAAAAGCTTGTGTAAGGCCCATGCTGAGCATCGACGAGATAAAAAAACCTATTGCCGCCGATATAGATGCTTTTGAGGAAAGGTTTAAGTCCTCGATGCAAAGCTCCGTTCCCCTGCTCGACCGTATCACCCACTACATTGTAAAACGAAAAGGGAAGCAGATCAGGCCGATGTTCGTATTCTTTTCGGCCAGTATTTGTGGGGGTATTACCGATGCCACTCACCGCGGTGCTGCTTTGGTTGAACTGCTGCATACGGCTACGCTGGTTCACGACGACGTGGTGGATAACTCCTACCAGCGCCGTGGATTCTTCTCTATCAATGCACTCTGGAAAAATAAGATTGCCGTTTTAGTAGGCGACTTCCTGTTATCAAAAGGGTTACTGCTATCGATAGAGAACAATGATTTTAAATTATTGCAGATTGTATCCGAAGCGGTAAAGCAAATGAGCGAGGGTGAGCTTTTACAGGTAGAGAAGGTGCGCCGCATGGATGTAGATGAGCCTATTTACTATGAAGTGATCCGTCAGAAAACGGCTTCACTGATCGCATCGTGCTGTGCTTGCGGGGCAGCCTCAGCCGGAGCAGATGAGGCGACAATTGAAAAAATGCGCTCATTTGGTGAAAAGATCGGTATTGCGTTCCAGATCAAGGACGATATGTTTGATTTCGGGACTGATGATGTGGGCAAGCCGTTAGGCATCGATATTAAAGAGAAAAAAGTGACGCTGCCGCTGATCTATTCCCTTAATAATGCTAACTCCTCTGAAAGAAAACGAATCATCAATTTGGTTAAAAACCATAATGACGACCCGAAGAAAATCGAACAGATTATCCGCTTTGTAAAGGAAACCGGGGGACTTCAATACGCCGAAACACAAATGAAAAAATACCAGGAAGAGGCATTTGTAATATTAAATACATTCCCTAAGAGCGACTCGCGGGAGAGTTTGGAACAATTAGTGCGGTTTACCACCGAAAGAAATAAATAATGCCGAGCGAACTGATATTTATAGGTGGCTTCATCCTATTCATTTTCCTGATGATGTCCATTGATCTGGGCTTGTTTGGGAAAAGCGACAAACCCGTAAGCCTGAAACAAGCCGGCCTGATGAGCGGCGTTTGGGTATCGCTGGCCTTGATATTTTACTGGCTCATTTTGCAATACGGTCACCTGCTGCACCATATCGATAATTTTGCTGCCCTGCAGGAGATCAATATCAAAAACTTCCATCGGCTTAAGCTCAACCCAAATGATTTCCAGGGAAACTTGAGCTTGTACCGGAAGAACCTATCGCTTGAGTTTATTACGGGATACGTGGTAGAATATGCGTTATCAGTGGATAACATCTTTGTGATGGTGCTCATTTTCACAGCATTTTCAGTCAATCCTAAGTACTTCCATAAAGTATTGCTTTGGGGTATCATAGGCGCTATCGTCATGCGGTTCCTTTTCATTTTTGTGGGTGCAACACTCATCAGCCAGTTCCATTGGATATTGTACCTGTTCGGCGCTTTCCTGGTGTATACAGGAGTAATGATGTTTATCAACCGCAATGAAGAAGATGAAATTGATACCGAGAACCACCGCGTAGTAAAGTTTGCATCAAAGCATTTTGCTGTTCACCCCAAGTTTGAAGGCGGAAAGTTTTTTATAAAAATCGATGGCAAAAAGCTGATCACTCCGCTGTTCCTGGTGCTGATGATCATCGAGGTAACTGATCTTATCTTTGCAGTTGACTCCATCCCGGCTATATTTTCCATCACCAAAGATCCTTATATCGTATTTTTCTCCAACATCTTTGCCATTATGGGTTTAAGGTCGATGTTCTTCCTATTGGTGAATATTATCGAGAAATTCCACTACCTGAAAGTTGGGCTATCGGTATTGCTTTCATTTATCGGCCTCAAAATGCTGGCTGCCAATTATGCAGATAAGATCGGGCTCACCACAGGTAATTCGCTTCTTATTATTCTTGGTATACTGACAATAAGTATTGTAGCCTCACTAATATTTCCTAAAAAAGAATCGGCACACTAATTGACCAGTCCTGATCGTATTTATCTTACTACGATCATCTTATGGAAAACAACAAACCAGTGCCTTCGCTTTATGAATGGGCAGGCGGCATGACCGCATTCGAGACGCTTTTTCAAAAATTTTATGATAAGGTTTTAGCCGATGACACCCTCCTCCCGGTTTTCAAACACATGTCGCCCGAGCATCGTTTGCACGTGGCACACTTTGTAGCCGAAGTACTTGGCGGCCCCAAGCTTTACAGCGAATCAGAAGGCAGCCATTGTAAGATGATTCAAAAGCATTTGTCTAAACACCTTACCCAAGAGCAACGCAAACGCTGGATAGATCTGTTACTGCAAACTGCTGATGAATTAAAACTGCCTGACGATCCCGAATTCCGTTCTGCATTTATGGCTTACCTGGAGTGGGGCACCCGCATAGCCGTTATCAACTCTAACACCGATGAAGTAACCGAAAGTCCGGATGTGCCAATGCCTGTTTGGGGCTGGGGTGTTCCCGGAGGACCATACCAGGGATAGATTTGAGATGTGAGATTTGAGACGTGAGATGCAAAGCAGGCGGATAGTTTGCTGCTTTACTTCAAGTATTCTATCTCAAATCTCATGTCTCAAATCTTACGTCTAATAAATGATTTAGACATTTTATCTCAAATCTCATATCTCACTTCTCACATCTAATAAGTTAAAATATTAACTTCGCTACATGCATTTATTTGATCTGAGCCATCTGAAGGTAACCTTTTTTGATATACTGGATATTTTGCTGGTGGCTTTTATCATTTATCAGCTATACAGCGTCATCAGGGGTACTATAGCGGCTAATATATTTATAGGGCTTGCGGTTATTTACATGTTATTCTTTGTGGTGCGGGCGTTGCATATGACCCTGCTTACGGCCATACTGCAAAATTTTGTCAATGTGGGCATCATAGCGGTCATAGTCGTCTTTCAGCAGGAGATACGACGATTTTTGCTGCTGGTGGGTAAAAATGCCTCCCTGCAGCGAAACAAAGCCTGGTGGGCCTATTTCTTTGGCAAACGGGAGGACGAAAAAAACAATTATGCCCGCATAAAACCCATCATCGATGCCTGCAAAAGTATGAAACAAAGCCGTACGGGCGCGCTCATCGTGTTCGCCAAGTTTTACGACGAACAATTTTACCAAAACAGCTGCGAGGTGCTCGACTCAAAAATATCTAAACGCTTATTGGAGAGTATTTTTCAAAAAAGCAGCCCGTTGCATGACGGCGCTGTGGTGATATCTGAAAATAAGATCAAAGCGGCCAGCTGTATCCTACCATTGACCGACAAAACCGACCTGCCATTGCAATTCGGTTTGCGCCACCGTGCGGGCATTGGCGTAACCGAAACCAATGAAGCTACCGCCATCATCGTATCCGAAGAAACCGGTGAAATATCCTACGCCAAGCAGGGCCGGGTTAAAATGAATATCAGCTTTGCTGAGTTGGAAAAGTTGCTGAATAAAGACTTCTGATCAATAAATTAATTATCAACATCTTAAAATCTTTTAAGGGTTTGACCGTCATACCAATATGACCGCCGAAATAACATTGGCCAAAGCAGGTGAAATAACGCGTGTGCTGTTCAGCATAGTGGGGCGTTATTTTTTGTTAGCCGGTATATTTTACTTCATATTCTATGTCTGGAAGAACCACAAATTCTGGTATGCAAAAATCCAGCAGCGGTATCCGGAAAACAAGCATATCCTGAGAGAGATCAGTTACTCCATGCTGAGTGTATTGATCTTCGGCATAATCATCATTCTTACCATTGTAGCAGGCCAAAAGGGCTATACCAGGGTGTATAACAATATTCATGACTATGGCTATTTCTACTTGTTTTTCAGTATCATCCTGATGATCTTCCTGCATGATACTTATTTTTACTGGACGCACCGGCTGATGCACTGGAAGCCACTGTTCAGGATTGCGCATAAAACGCACCATCTTTCTATCAACCCCACTCCTTTCGCTGCTTATGCTTTTCATCCGATAGAGGCGGTTATCGAAGTGGGTATTATTCCTGTTATTGCCTTCGTTATGCCATATCATCCTATAGCGTTGGTAATATTTACGATCTATTCTCTTTTGCTGAATGTGATTGGGCATCTTGGGTTTGAGATATTCCCGAAAGGGTTTGCAAGCCACCGGCTGTTTAAATGGCATAATACATCCACTCATCATAATATGCATCACAGGTTAACCAGGTGCAACTACGGACTTTATTTCAATATTTGGGACAGGCTAATGAAAACCAATCACCCCGAATATGAAAAGTCATATGATAAAGTGATCGAAAGACGTGAACAGGGGAAATTAATTCCTGATACCGAACTGGAAAAAATCAGGGGATAATTGGCTTCAGCAGCCCCAACGGCGCCACTTTCGCAACCGGCATCTTTTCCAAATTACCACTTGGTTTTACAATAGGCATGTGGTCTATATTACCGTCCACCTTTGCTATCGGCATATGATCAATGTTTGCTGCCGGATTTAATAAAAGCACATTGTTATCCATCAACTTATTGGGTGCCAATGCTAATAATTGCTGATTTGGTATAACCGAAAAGTTCTTAAACAGGGTACTATCGCCAGGTTTAAATTGAAAAAAGCTTTGATCCTTTGGCGTCTTCAACAAATTTTGATCGAAAGGTTTTATAGTGGATTGCTGCGCTTTCAATTGAGTAACACCCGCAATAACGATCAGTAATAACAATATCTTTTTCATGGCTGGTTTATGTTACCCCTAAAATAAACAATACAAATGTTAAATAACGTGAGTTCGGGATAAGAGTTAGGTAGTAAATGGTTTGTTGTAAATT
>JAFDZM010000099.1 GCA_018266915.1 Bacteroidota bacterium
TGTCGGCAGTAATACCTGATACCGATAATTTGGACAGTTCGCGCCCGGTGGGGTTAGCAATCAGTTTGGTATCTACCTGGCTGTTTTGGGTCGTATCGGTTATGGTTAAACTATTATCATTAATAGTAAGGTTGACAGCACTTGAAAAATCGAGGTTGCCGCTGGATTCGGTGGCGCTGATTTTTAACGTAGAACCCACGGGCGCAGCACCAATATAGGTTCCCTGGGGCGATGCATTTTTTGCCGGTGAATCGGTTGCTAAGGTAAAGTCGCCAATTGACGCGTTATTAAACTTTGGATCGGCGAATATACAATGTGAAAAATTAGCGGCATCTGCCGGAACGCTAAAAGCTGCTGCCATAGCAGCCTGCAAAGAGGCGACATCGTTAATAGCAGTGAAAACCGGGGTGGCTGTTCCAAAATAGAATTTACAATTATAAAAAAGCGAGTAATCTAATTCGGTATAATGGTCAAACGATATATTACAATTGACATAGATATTATTGGTAACAGCATATTTTTGGGGTGGATTTGTAAACAACAACCATCCTATATTATTGTAGGTACAGTTACTCAACGTATTAATACCGCCCATTATATTTGTAGAACCATTAGAAGCTTCAGCTCTGCCTATATTGTTATAAATACAGTTGTTAATATAGTTGTAACCAGCATCATTATATTGTGATAATGACTGGCAATTTTCATATATGACATCAAAGGCAGGAAATTTAGCAACGTCAGCGGCGTCTGAAAAATTCCTCCAGGTGATATTATAGGCAGAAAGCTCAATAGCATTTGCGTATGGCTTATTGGTATTGACATAAGCCGCATCTAAAATCACATCACCATCTCCGATAATGCCCCGAACGGTACTATTTTGCGGTAAAGTAGTAGTGCATGGAATTTCTCTATACACTCCTGCTGCCAATATAACGGTTAACGATCCACCAGAAACTTTATTGGTCGCCCCTTCTATAGTTCTGTAAGGATATTGTCGACTGCCATTGCCTGTAATGTCATTACCAAAGGGCGCCACATAAGCCATTCCGCCGGGCCGCACATCATCTGCGCTAGAATTAATAATGATATTGTATTTATTTGTAACTCCGGGCTTATAGGCCCAATTATAGGTAGCACTCATATTGATTATCTTGGTATTTTCTTGATATTTCTAATAGTAATAGGAACACTGAAGCTGATCCTATGATTGCTTTAAATTGTTTACCTGCAGGATAAACCGCAGTTGAAAGAACCGGGCGTTTATTGGGAACTCGTTCACATACAAGCCGCCCCTTACATAGGCCGGGTCGCCGTTGCCAC
>JAFDZM010000009.1 GCA_018266915.1 Bacteroidota bacterium
TACTATATGTATTTTCTACCAACATATTACCCCTATGGGGTATGTGATAAAGATGGTGGGTACACGGTAGCCTGGAGAGGGATTTAGGGTGAGGCTAACCCGCTGGCAGAATACTAAGCCAATCAAAAAAATTTTGTAACATTGTAATGACGCATTAAACAATGTGTTTAGCAGGTGCTCTATACCTAAAACCTTATACGATGAAAACTTTATCGAAATTATCCATCCTGCTGATTTTAATAGTAATCATCAGCTCCTGCAAGAAAAACAACCCCGAGCCTGATAATAATATTTATTGGAAAGTAAATGGCGTAGCTAAGGTTGCCAAACCCGACGCGAGTTGGTATGACGATAACACATTTATGTTAGAAGCCACATCCGGTAAGGACTATATTAACCTATTCATTGACAGTACATTTCATACCGGAACTTTTCGTTTGGACAGCCCATATTATGAGGCTCTTATTGAATATCAAATAGGCAATGGGGAACCTCAATTTTTGGAGCGCGGTACTCTCACTATTAGAAGCTCGGAAGGAGCCAATGCGCAGGGTTCATTTTATGGCAGTATTGGCACTGGTGCATCCGGGATAAACATTACCGAAGGTTCTTTTAACGCCAAACTACACTTGTATTCCACCTCGGATACCAGTTATTATAGTGATACGCTATTCAACGTCATGAAAATAAAACGACTTGCTTTAACCAACCGAAAAACCGGGCGAACTCCATGAATCAAGGTTATACATAATTCATAACAAAACAATAACACCATCTTAAAACCCAATTTTTCACGGGGTCGTATAATAGGCAAACAAACTATACTGATGACTGCTGTACCCCTCCCCCGAAAAATTTATGAGCAATTCAGTACCTGCCCGCCCGATACACTCGAGGATGAAATATCACGCACCTCCATCCGTTTAAGGCTTCAGCAAGCGCCTAAGACAGATGATGAACGCCGGCAATATCAAAACGAATTAGACAGGTTAAGCGGATTAAAACACCTTAGTCAACTGCGTAAAGGCAAACTAAGCCAGGAAGAGTTTGAATCAAAAGTAAACGTGATTGGCAATTTAAATTAAGAGTTATTCATAACCACTTTGGCGGCCGCTTATTTTATTTATCACCTCGCGCTGCAACCCCTAACTTATCAAAACTATCCACAACCAAACGGGCTATAACAGAATCCCCTTTATCTGAGGGGTGCAGACCGTCATAAGTCATGTTTATCGCTGCCGGAGGATAAGGGTATTCATCGTTTTTTGGATCATACGGAATTGTCGTCGATTGCGGGTACGGAAAATCTTTGTATTCACCAGATTGCGGGTCCTTTAGCCGTTTAAAATTAACCATGTTCTTGATATCGAAGCGCGGGTCATGATAAAGGTTTATCACCGGCAGGCGCTCATACTCGCCAATAGCAATTACTGCATCTGCAACCTCCGACAGCGATTGTCCGTTTTTCGGCTTGTAAGACCCATAGGCATTGTTGTTGTGATCAAGAACATACACAAAATCACTCCGCTGCATAGGCGTAATCAATATGATCTTAGCCTGATCGTTTAACCGGCGGACTTTATCTATAATTATCCTGAATGAACCAAAGACAGTTCCCGTTCCGGTTGCATTTTTGTAGTCATTGATATTCCCGGCAGGGATACCGCCCCACCAATCGTTCGTTCCCAGGAAAATGGTATAAACATCGGCTTTCACAAGTCCCAGTTTGTCAATGTTGGCTGCAATATCGGTTGATTTCCAACCATTATGACCCTGGTTAATATACTGCACATTAGGCAACGTGGCCGTAACCCGGCTCAGATACCCTTTGCTCACCCTGTTCATTGTCTCATCCGGGTGGTCGTTTAAGTAAGTAATAGAGTCGCCGATTGCAACCCAGATTATTTTCTTTTGGGAGAAAGAACTGAAGAATATAATGGCAATCAGTAAGATTAGGTATTTTTTCATAGTTCATTGTTATACATCAATTTTCCACCTGCAAGGAAAAACTAATAGGAAGTGTATATTGAGTTCTTACGGGAATTCCACCTAGCATTCCCGGATTCCATTTAGATGATAATTTAATTACCCGGATAGCTTCTTCATCCAAGCCGCTGCCCGCGCCTCTCACTACATGAACATTGGTTAAAGAGCCATCCCGTTCTACGTTGAATGAAACATATACTTGCCCCTGTACATGAGCTTCCTTTGCAACTGACGGGTATCTGATAGTATTTTGCAAAAACGTCCAGAGGGCATCTTTTCCGCCTGGATAAGCCGGTACTGGAAATGGCTGCTTATCAGGATATGCCAAACCCTTTTGGTCGAAGCTTTTGCCATTTTGAAAAAGGCCATGCTTATAATTAATTATTGATCTCGCTGAGTCTGCAGACATGCCATGCCATTCGCCCTCCTCTACACTATTAACTATCGGTCCTTCCTCTACAATTCTTTTGAAATCATTACTGTAAATAATCATGTTCCCTATTCCATCTGATGCTATTATTTTCCCGGTTGTGTCTCTTGCATCTTTTATTTTCTTACTGCCATCCGGGCTACATTCGCCCGTTATATATAATTTGCCACTGGGGTAATATTGAGAATAATCACCGGTTTGTACTCCATCAACATAATTTTTTATTGATTTGCGTTTACCGTTTTCGTAGAATTCCATACATGAACCGGAAAGTAGTAGCTGACGATCTATAATTGTGGCGTTGCCGATCATCTTTTTTCGGCCGCTTCTATAAAATTCATTGATGACTGCCAGCGTCTTGTCCACGGTCGTGTCCGGTGGCAATACTACCCGATAAAAATCAGCTTTGTCTTTTGAATCTACCAATGTCTCCTCATTACCCACCATCTTAATATAAAAAACAGATGTATCTTTCGGAACGGCCAACGACTCAGGCGGAAAGCCTACAATTAAAGTCATTGCTACGCGACGAGGGCTCCCATTTTGAGTTCCGGCAATCCACTTTGGTGAATTTCGTAGCACCCTGACTGCTTCTGCGTCCATTTCTTTTGAAAGACTTTTAAGTACCTTAAAGTCGGATAAATTGCCATCCATCTCAACAATAAAACTGACTCTCACAAAACCTTTAACGCCCCTTTGTCTGGCGCTTTCGGGATAAACAAGGTTACTGGCAAGAAATCTCTTATAAGCATTTAAGCCGCCGGGGAAATCTGGCATCTTTTCAACCCAGGTAAATACTTTTTGATCTAAAACATTGTCCTTTGTCTTTGTACCAACAGAGTCAATTTTTTGTGCTTTTAAGGCCGTAACACCAAAACAAAAAAAGCAAATAAGAAATAATTTGTTCATTGTAACAAGGTTTTCTCAAATCTACAAATATCCACTGACAAATTCCTGTCACCACCCAAACAAACTATTATCCCGACCTTTGAAATATGCCAATCAGCATAACAATCATCATCTATTTAACAGCACTTCTGATCTATTACTGGAGAGAATCCGAACTTGACTAATTGCCGACTATTACAATAATCTGTCAATACGGAATAAGACAAAAAGAGAAACAAAATAAATGATAAGCACAAGCCCATCGATAGCTGAGGATTCTATTTCACCAGGCATTTTGTATGGTGCTCTTGAAGCAGGGAATTCAAATTCACGTTTTTGAATTTTAAGACTAAAATACCTGAGCACCTGGAAGATTAAAAGAAGAACGATTGTATTTAAAAACACAGGAAAAGGTTTTACATCTTCCGCCTCAAATTGTCTATTACCAATAAGAAGAAAATACATGACGGCATGCAGAATAGCAAAGCCAAACCATATTAAATAGAAACTAAAATTTCTTAATAACCTATATAAAAAAATAAAAGAGAATATCTGAGAGCAAACAATATGTGCGAGAGCCACGCTAAGCACAAACTCGTTACTTCCATACCTATAAATAATGAAAACACTAATTGAAAAAATGAGATAGATCGTAATAATAATTATATCCCACAACTTGAGCCTATCGTAATAAAGGAATGGTTTATCCGCCATATTGAAATGTGATACGGTTACTCAAATTTACAAATTAAATCACTAACAAAATACCGTCACCAACACAATAAACAATAACCCCGAAATTTGAGAACACGATTACAAAGATTACATGATCTTGTAAATCCACCAATCCATAAATCGTGTTCAAATCTTCCAGACTTTCGGACCTCCGACTTCCGAACTCAACCAACATCTCAAATCTCATATCTCATATCTCACATCTAAAAAAATGTACAAAATCTACCTATACGACACCGAAACAGATAACATCGGCTCGGGCACCTTATCATCAGGCTACATACAGGCTGAGCTGCAAAATGCCGCCGGCCAGGATGTAGAAATACACATCAGTTCCGTTGGAGGCAGCGCTTTTGATGCTATCGCCATCTACGATCTGCTAAAAAAATACCCTGGCAAAGTAACAACCTATATAGATGCACTGGCCGCCTCTGCTGCTTCCATAGTGGCTATGGGCGGCCAGACGGTGGCGATGAGCAAATATGCCCTGCTCATGATCCACAAACCTATGGTTGGCTCGGGCGGTAATGCCGATGAGTTATTAAAAGATGTGCAGATGCTGAATGTGGTCCAATCGCGCCTGGCCCAGATCTATATGGATAAAACCGGGTTAGACGGAGTTACCGTGAATAGTTTGATCAACTCCGTCACCTGGATGACTGCCGACCAGGCCCTTGACCTGGGCTTTATTGATCAGATAGAAGATTATAGTCAGCCCATCACCAACAGCGCCCTTATAAAAAAATATACTGACTCGGCTCCTGCTATTTATCAGCGTTGCATCAACAAGCTCTTAAACACAAATACAAACATGAATATTGAAAACAAGGACCTTATCGAAAAAACCACATCGGTTTTAGATAAGATTATGAACTTCTTCAAAAAGGTGGTCAACAAACAAACCGTTACCGACAAAGGCACCCTGCACCACGCCGGCGAACTGGACGAAGGCACCGAAGTATACCAGGATGAAGACATGACTACTCCGGCAGCAGCCGAATGTTACACCACTTCATCGGGCCGGAAAGTCGCCGTAAAAGCCGGTAAAGTACAATCGGTAACTCCTGCTGATGATCCTGATGCCGACGATGATGACGACAGTGATATTTCTGACAATCTGCTCATCAGTCCCAGGAAAAGAACAGACGTACAGAACCGAATCCGCTCAATCAAAGCAAAACTGCACGCACAAAATACCTTGTTAGCTGAAGCCAAAGCAGCCCTTGATGCAGCAAATGATCGCCTGAACAAAACCCGTGATGAAATAAAGAACGAAATCCACTCCGACTTCACCCCCGAAAATTCCCGCCGCAGCAACAAAGCCAAAACCGAACCGGCACCATTCTTCGCACCTCAAACTACTCTTGCTAAGAACGCTGTTAAAAAAGCTGTCTCCAAATAGTTTGCAGCTATCGGTTTGCAGTTTGCAGGTTACTGAAACAAAATAACTGCACACCGCCAACGGCAAACTGCCAACTAACTACCATTAAATATTTCAATACCCTAAAACAAAACATGCCCCAATTTACATTTACAAACAATACCTACGCCGGCGAAGCGCTGGCGGGATTTATGGCCAGTACATTACTCGAAGCCGATTCGGTGAAACGTGGTTTGCTGACCGTTATTAACGACGTCAAATCGCGCAAGATCATTCTTGATGTGGATGACGACGTAGTGCTGCAGGACCCGTCAGGTATATTCGCCGACCAGGGCACAACTGCACTACAAAACGAAAGCTACCTCGACCCGGTAGTATACGAGTTTATGAAACAGGAACAATGGGACAAACTCGTACAATCATGGGAATCACAAAGCCTGAAACCAGGTGCCTTTATGGACTACGAAGGAGTTGTCGACCTATCCGACTTCATGGTTCAGCGCTACTTAACCAAAATCCAGATAGCTAATGAACGTTTATACTGGTTAGGCAAATCTGCCACTAAAGAAGCTGCCTTTACCGCATCATTCGCAGGTTTATTGCCAACCATTGCAGCAGCCGAAGGCGTTTACAAAGTTGGATTGGGCAAACCGGCAACCTCTATGGCAGCAACAGCTATTGATGCATCCGGCGTGGTAACGGTATCCGATACCTCTACCCTGACCGACGGCGACGTAGTGACCATTTCTGCTGTAACCGGCACCAGTAAAGACACTACCAATGGTGCACCAGGTATCGCCATTCAAGGGCAATCTTATTTCATCCAAATAACAAGCGGTACAACATTTAAACTGGTTCGTAACTTCAACGAGATCAACACCCGCAAACCGGCAACTTTCACTGGAACAGCAACCGCAGCTACCATCAGCTACATTAATGCCAGCAACGTATTAGGCGTATTAAGCAGTGTTTATTCACAGCTTGATCCCGCCGACCGCAGCCAGGAAGATTTCAACCTGCAAATTCCATTACACATCGGTTATGCCTACGCACAGGCCCAGGCAAACAAAGCGACCAATGTTTTGAATGCTTTCTCTGATCCTAAGAAAATGGATTACTTAGGTGTACCCCTCCAACTGATGAACCACTGGCAGGCAAATACTATTCTCGGTGCGCGTTCATCCAACCTGTTTTTAGGTGTCGATCTGTTAGGCGATGCATCCGAACTGTCAACAGTTTACATGAAGCCATATACTAATGATAACGTAGTACGCATGAAGGCCCGGATGAAAGCCGCCGTAAACTACAAATTCGCCAACGAGATCTTTTACCTGAGCGCCTGAATATAATGAGTGAATTAGTGAATGAGTGAATTAGTGAGTTAATTATTGATTTAATGAATTATTGATTTGAATGGCGATCACCTTAAAATTTATAATTCACTCATTCGGTAATTCACTAATTGGCAATCCACTCACTAATTCACTAATTCACTAATTCACTAATTGGCAATCCACTCACTCATTCACTAATTCACTAATTCACTAATTCACTCATTAAACAACGCACATGTCAATTTACAATAAAATAAATGCAGGCTTCAGTCTTGGTACAGCTGATCCCATCACCGCAGGTATTGAGGATGTGATCTACATCTTTAACCAGGATGATATCACCCTAACGTATAATACCACCAATCCGCTCATCGTAACGGGACTAACTGCTGTATCCGGGGCCAAAATCTACAAATTCGAGGGCACCAACAATAGTTTCAATACCATGTCCAAACTGGCCAAAACACAGGTTGGGCCACGCTACACCGAAGAGGTCGATTTTAACATTGCCGGTTTATCAACCGATATCAAAACACAATTGATGGCAATGGGCTACGGACGAGTGCAGGCAATCGCCGTGAACAACTATAAATCCGGCGATTCAGCAATTGAATTGTTTGGCGCCGTAAATGGTTTGATCCTTACCGACGCCGAACGCAATGCAGCAGACGAAACCCTCGAAGGCGGTTACAAACTCAAACTAACAAACCCTGATAAAATGAGGGAGCCCTACCCCCCACGCGCCATATCTATCGCACCCGAAAGCGGATCAGCAACCTACGCCAGCACACTTGCAGCCATTGAAGCTTTGGTAGGATAAAATCTGCGCGTCATTGCGAGGAACGAAGCAATCTCCGAACTGTACAGGTCGTGGTGCACAATGATTTTAATGAACGTTCTTTAAGAAACATACTCCTCCTGATCTGTATAGCAAAGAGATTGCTTCGTTCCTCGCAAAGACGGTTTATTACAAACAACTATAAATAATAATGAAAACCTATCTACCACAAATTGAACGCCGCATATTAGTACGCCCTAATCAAACCTTTGGCATACTAAATTACGACCTCGACAATGCTTATCCGCAACGCATGTTAGAGCTGGTTGCATCATCGCCCACGGCAAAAGACTGTTGGAACAAACGTGCAAAATTCATAGGCGGAGCCGGTTTTGAGCAGGCTGACCTTGGTAAGGCGGTAATCAATTCAAAAGGGCTTACACTCGCAAAATTGTTAAAAGCTGTTGCTTCTGATAAGGCTTTGTTTACAGGCTTGGGTATCCATATTAATTATAATGCGGCTTATAAGGTAGCCTCGGTGAGCTATGTAAAATTTGAAGATATCCGCATGGGCGATACCGATTCGCCGGAGACTGCCGGTAAATATGCCTTATACTCCGATTGGGGCCGCAAAACCTGGAAAAATATCATGCGCAGCAAGATCACTTTCCTTGATAAATACAATCCCGACCCGGCTGTCATCAAACAACAGGTAATTGCCGCAGGCGGATGGGATAAATACAAAGGGCAACTCTTTTACTTTAACCCCGAAGTGGATGATTATCCGCTGATTGAAGCGGACAGTGTTTGGGAAGATTTCGAGACCGAAGCCGGTATCAAAACCTTCAACAACCGCGAGGTAACTACAGGTTTCCTGCCTTCAACTATGCTCTTTATGCAATCGCGCAGAGAAGAAGCAGATAACAGTCGCCCGGATAGTGATGAGCAGCATTACTACAATGTACCTTCGCAATTAGAACGCGACCTTGGCACCTTCCAGGGAGCAAAAAGTGCGCAGAAGATCATCGTGATAGAGTATGAAGACGAAAACTCAAAACCCGAATTCCGTCCCTACTCAATCCAGAATAATGATAAACTATTTGAATCGACTGAAAAATCAGTAGAAGCACGCATTATCAAGGGCTTCTCGATACCAAAAGAGTTGATTAATGCTGAGAAATCATCCGGACTGAGCAATGGCGGCGAAAAGAAAGAAGCCATACGCGAGTTTAACGACAACACCGCACCCGACAGGCAGGAGCTATCCGAAATCTTCGCCGAAATATTTGGCAACTTTTATACCAGCATCAACCCATCCGGCAACTGGAACATCTTACCGGTGCCGACAGAAGTTTCCGACGATATTACAGGCGTTAAAGCCGGCGCAAGCATCAACGAACTCCTGCTTTCTGCAATACCCGCACAAAACAAAATCGCCGCATTGGTTTACGCCTACGGCTTTAAGCAGGAAGAAGCGGAGAAAATGGTCTCATAAAACGTCATTGCGAGGAACGAAGCAATCTCTACATAGGACATTCAAGGACCATGATTTTAAACTGGGCGTTCCTTAAGAAATCTCTTCTCCGTGATCTGCATAGCAAAGAGATTGCTTCGTTCCTCGCAATGACGATAAATTTAATAATCCAACTAACCATGAACACCCCATACCTGATCGACCAGATCACATTTCAAAACTATGAAGACTTATCCGTCAACATTAAACCCGACAGGATAAAAGTCTTCGTCAAAAAAGCGCAGGAGCTCGACCTGAAACCATTCCTCGGTCATGCTTTATACTATGATTTCATACAGTATTTCAATCCCGACGGCACTTTGCAGGACAATACACCACAGCCATACAAAGACTTGCTGAATGGTACTGAATACCTCGACCGTTATGGCCACATCGTTCTTTATGAAGGGCTGTTGCCTACTCTGGTTTACTTCACCTTTGCCCGTTTTGTCGAAGCCGATGCAGTGCATTACACAGCCTCAGGCCCGGTAATCAAGCATCATGACAATGCCGACCCGCTTTCGCCACAGGATGTAGCCAAACTGGTACAGCAACACCGAAGCGTAGCCAACGCCCATGCCAACGAGGTAGAAAAATTCCTCCGTGACCACAAAGCCGACTTCCCGCTTTGGCAATTCAACCCCAAAAACAGGAGCAGCCGCCAGGCAGGCCCCCGCATCCGCTGTGTTGATAAAACCGATTTCAATTACCCCGGCGATGATTATGCAGGTAACTATTTACCGCTCGATGATTTATTAGCCAATTAATCCACCACGTCATTGCGAGGAACGAAGCAATCTCTACTTAGGACATTCAATGCAGCAAAATTTTCTTATTGAACGTTCATTAACAAATTTTTTCTCACTGAACTGCACAGTCCGGGGATTGCTTCGTTCCTCGCAATGACGGTAGTTTTTAAATCTTATGTCCGACAAAAAAATAACCGAACTCCCCATAGCTACATCCATCAACGCCTCCGATATTTCAGTCCTGGTAGACAACGGCACTGATTACCAGTTCGCCTTCTCTACCCTGCTCGGATTTATCGGCGCTAACCTAAACCTGGGTGCCAGTATCTCCTTTGGCGGAACACTACCTCAAAACACCATCGGTAAAAGCGGTGACGTATTCATCAATACCTCAGCAGGCAATTTCGCGCAAAAAATATCAGGCGTGTGGAACGTCGTATATACCCTCCCATCCTCTTCAGGTTCAACAGACGGCACAGTGCTATACGGCCTGGGCGTTCCGGGCAATGCGACAGGCAACAACAACGACACTTACATCAACACTGGGACTGGCATTTTCTACAAGAAATCCGCCGGCACCTGGAACCAGGTATTTTCCATGCAAACCGGTCCCGCCGGCCCGCAAGGCACACCCGGAACCAACGGCACAAACGGTGCCGACGGCAAATCCATTCTGAACGGAACAACCGATCCCTCCAACCTTTCAACAGGAACCGATGGCGATTTTTATATCAATACCGGTACGTTCATGTTCTTTGGCCCAAAAACCGGAGGCGTGTGGCCTGACGGAGTAAGCCTTGCAGGAGCCGACGGCGCAACCGGGCCTACCGGAGCAACTGGTGCGACAGGTCTGCAAGGAGCAAAAGGCGATACCGGCGACACAGGCCCAGCCGGACCAGCGGGAGCAGGCGTACCAACCGGAGGAACAACAGGACAAGTACTGGCCAAAATAGATGGCGCCGATTACAACGATCACTGGATTGATCCACCTGCTACAGGGCCCTCTATTGATGACACCACCGCTTCAACAACCACGGTATACAGCAGTACCAAAACAACTGCCCTGGTAAACGCCGAAGCCACCGCAAGGCAATCAGCCTCTAATAAATTCAACGCCAACTTTACACAGTCGATTATTTAAGAACGGTGAGTAGTCAATAGTGAAAAGTCAATACAAATTCACTACTCACTAATTCACTAAATCACTAATTCACTCATTAAGCAAAATGACTAGTAACTCAAATCAAACGGTCTTCGCCACTTTAACCTCTACCTATGTTGCCGTAAAGCTGGCATCGGGACTGGCTGCTAACACAGCCACCCTGCTTTTTACCGGGGCAACCAACGGCTCGGTCATCACCGATATACTTTTCAGGAACACAGACGCCTCTAACGCCCGTAATCTTGACTTCCTTATAGGAAGTACTTCTACTGCCGAAAACAACCTGGTACAGGTAAGCATCCCGGCAAACTCAGGCAATAACGGCAGCACTGCACTGGCATCAATGGCAGCATTGGCCCCGGCAGTATTCGACCTCGACCTGGCCGGCAACCGCGTCATCACCATCGAAAGCGGTGTGCCCCTTTACATAATAAACAAAACCGCCCTTACCGCCGATATCTACGTACGACTAAAAACCAGAGGGTTCTGATATGCAGTTAGCAGTATCTACATCACAAAACCACACCATGCTGCGCCGGAGGAAAAATGTCTGGTATAGTGTATGTGATGGAAATTGGGAAGATCCCAATACATGGCTTTCTAATGCACTGGATAAAAAAAACCATACCTATCCACAGCTTGGGGATGATGTACACATTAGCCATACTGTAGATTATAACAACACCCTTACTACTTCATATTTATATAATTTCACCATAGGTAATTTGTATATATATCACAATGGGGAGTTGACGGCTTCAAGAGCAGGTAATCAACAAAAACTTATTGTAAATGGTGGATTATATTGTGATGGGACCATAGATTTTTCCACGGCTGCAAGTCCTATGGCATTGTGGTTAAATACGCACATAAATTATTGCAATAATTTCCTATCAGGCACTCAATCAAATGTTCTGTATAATTCAAACATGGATCATTTCATAATGCCTTTAACGTATTATAATTTGGAAATAACTAATACAGGTACTAAGACCCTAAGCGCCGATCTTACTGTAACAAACCAATTAAACATAGATGCTGGCATACTGGAATTGGGCACATTTGACGCCAATCTTAAACACATTAATGCTACAATCGGGAAGCTAAGTAAGAATAGCGGAGGTACTATTAATATTACTGGCAGTGTGGTTTTTGGCGCTGGCTCAAACGGTTCTATAGTATTCAGTGGAAACCCTACAGTGAACTTTAGCGGAACTGGCATTAGTGGATCAGATACTCGTTATGGCACAAACTTCGGTACTAATGTAAATATAACTACTTCTCAAACGTGGGCTTTCACAACAGGGGGAAATGTTATCTCAAGTATCGGTAGTGGCACATTTTTAATTGGTTCAGGCGTAACGTTAAGTATTGGCTCTACGGGTGGTGTAGGTTCTAATGCAGGCGGATGGCTAAACATGGGGACAGTGAACGGGGTAGACGGCACAAGTACTCTAAATATCGATGGCTCTTATGGGTATGGAAATACTAATCCGGTAATGGCTACAGGAGTATTAAACCTCAATCATAGTGGAAATTCCAAAATAGTAATCAATGCTGGAGTAACAATGAATTTGCCTCAAACATCATTTTATGATTTAGAAGTAGATGGCAGTGCAACCACCATAGGAAATACTACTGTAAGTCATACTTTGGTTGTGTCAGGGACTTTAGAGTTATCGACTTATGACTTCGCGGTTTCGAATACAACTACTTACGGAGGAACCATTAGCAAGTCAGGTAATGGTACTGTTAATTTTGCGGCACTTGTTGTAAGTACATCCTCAGGTAAGATAAATTTTACAGGTTCTCCAACAGTAAATCTTTCCGGTAATTGGTCGGGAGATATACGTGCGGGCGTAAACTTCGGCTCAAATCCTGTAAATATAATTCAATCAGTCATCTTTGCACTGAATGGAGCATCAAATGTTACACCTCTTATTGCTGCTAGCTTTACCATTGCATCTGGGAAAACATTAACCAATAATGGTGTTGGTGCTACGTTGGGTGGTTTATCTATCAGCGGAACTATTACAGGCGTTGACGCTACATCTATATTTGATAATCGGAGTGTATTTACTTATCAGAATGTTACCGCGCCTATGGCCACAGGTAAGCTCTATTGCAATCAAGCGGCCAATACAGTCATTTACAGCCTCGCAGGTAACCAAGACATCACTGTTCCTTCTGATGCTACGCCGGGCTATCAAAACTTAACATTGCAAGGGTCAGGAGCAAAAAGGTTGTTAGGGAACGTATCTGTAAAAGGAGTTTATATGCTTATTGGCCCAGCAACACTATATACTAACGGGTTTGCATTGACGAACCCTTAACCGATAGGCGAGACGTTCTTTGATAAATGAAATTTTTGGACAGCTTTATGGCTGGTTTTTCAATTAGCAAGTAAAATAGCCACGCGAATAAAATTGCAATGGCTAACTCAATACCAAAGCACAAAAGCTGAAATTGAGCAATTGCTATTCGTTTGAATACGCCGTTGCAAATTTCCCAAATAAAGGTGTGAGTGAGGTATAATGAGTAGGAAATATTGCCTAAAAAGTACAGTGGTTTTAAATGAACATTGGCAACCATAACGATAATACAAGCGGCCAATAGCACCCCCGCTGTTGTGATGCCATGACAATAGGTAATAAGGCATATAAATAAGGCTGGCAAGATTGCGTTTCGCCTGGTTCTATTCCTGCAAAATATCATAAACGATATGCCAAAAGCAAATATGCCTGAGTAATTCAATATTACTGCATCCATGTCAAAATGCAATAGATTAATTGCTCCAAAAGCTAAGAGAAATATTGTTCTATATACTTTTCCATCTGAGAGGAAATAAAGCAGGCCTATTATTACATAGAATTGAAACTCAACGCAAAGAGTCCAAAAAATGTGATTGTAAAATTGATACCGGGTGAACGGAATGGCATAGAATAAATGAGAAATGAATTGTCCAATGCCGAACTTAAATATAATGCCCCGGTATGATGGCAAATGATTTAAAACGTAGCCAAGACCAATATAGAGCGCAATCACAGCCCAATAAGGCGGGTCAATCCGAATAGACCGTTTTATCAGGAAAGTAAAAAACTGATCCGGTTTATAGCCGCTCTTGTCGAGTGAATAAACGATAATGAACCCGCTAATAAAAAAGAAAACAGCTACGCCAAGCTGACCAAAATTAAAGGCGTTTGACAAGGCCGGGTAATTAGTTAAGGCAAAGCCAAAATGGCAAAACACGACACCGAGCGCGGCCAATCCACGCAGGTATTGAATACTTAATATTTTATAGCCTTTGTTCAAAACAGGCTGAATATATGGACAAATAAGCAAGAAAAAAGAATTAACATTAAAACTTCAATTCCCGTCCCCTATGCAAAAACTCACCCTATGGCAGCGTATCATCAGCGATACGCCTGCATTTTTCAAAAAAGTACAAATATTTGGTATTGGCCTGGCTGGCTTGGGCGGTACCCTGGCCACCATTCACGGTATTCCTTCGGGCCTTACCACTTCTTTAATCTCGGCGGGAACAGCTGTAGCAGCTATTGCTCAGTTCGCTGTAAAAATGGATGAAACCAATAGCGTCGATACTTGTTCTAACGCAAGCGATAAACCATCGTCGCCAGAAGCTGTCGAATCGTCAGCAAATTGATAATTTTTAATTAATTTACCCCATTAATCTAACAAAATGAAGAAGCTGCTAACGATCATATTACTACTGCTTGCTACCGTAGCATTTGCACAAAGAAAATACAAGCCAGGTAGTCCCATTGTTATTTCCGGCCGTAATAACGTCAACATTAACGGTTACTTAATAACCGGTGGACAATCCAACTGCATCTACCTGCGCGACTGCTCCAACGTGCATATCACCAAATGCAAACTGAAGGATTCAAAAAAGGTGGGCATCCTGCTCGAAAACTGTCAGAATGTATTGATTGACAGTTGCTATATCACCAATGTGCAAACAGGTGTAAATGCCAAAAGCTCGGTAACGGTAAAGGTGAACCACAACTATTTCCGCAATATGAACGGTCCCTTCCCTGCCGGTTGCGCCGTTCAGTTTAATAATGTAAGCGCCCCCGCCAGCCAGATAAACTATAACCGGGTTGAAAACATTGCAGGCGAAGCGGAGCACCCGCAAGACTTGCTGAGCGTATACAAATCAAACGGTTTGCCCGGTGACTCGATACAGGTGATTGGCAACTGGATCCGCGGGGGCCAGGTAATTAAAGATTCTGGCGGCGCGGCAGGCATAGTTTTAGGCGATGTTGGCGGCAGCTACCAGGTGGCCCGCTACAACGTAGTTATCAATGGCGGTTTTGTAGGCATGCAGGTGCAGGGCGGCAGTCACATCAAAATGGACCACAATACCATTTACAGCTCACCAACGGCATATTCTAATGATGGCTTGTCATACGGCAACTACTCAGGTCAGCCAAGCGACGACGTGGAGATCAGTTATAATAAGATCAGGTTCTTCAACAAAAATGGCAAAGAGGCCGATAGCTGGTGGGACTCCAAAACGGTGTCGAAACCCAAAGGCTGGGAAACCAATATACAGGGGGCAGATATAGATGACAAGATCCTTCCCGACAAACTGCATGATGATGATGACGATGCCCATGGTCACGGGCGCCGTCGCAACGGTGATAAGCATTAGCGTTAAGTGCGCACAATAATCGATCTCAGAGTTAACTCACCCCGAAAGCGCTACGCTGTTCTGCCCTCTTTACCGCTTGCGGTAAAGAGGGGAAAGACATAAAAAACAAAAAATCTAAATCCCCTCTCTACCGCAAGCGGTAAAGAGGGTGGTCGAGCGAAGCCTCCGATAGCTATCGGGGGACCGGGTGAGTCAACTCTGCGCTACGCTACCTGCACACTAACAAGTGGTGACAAAACAATGTCACCATTTTTTCAATAACCGAATCCTATCTTTGAACATACGCCGGAACGGGCACAGCCTTTCTGCATTTACTTTCCAAATCTTTCATCATGGCGATGAAAGCGTTATGCCTGATCTCTTTTCAGCACATAACTAAAATCAATCAACCATTAAAATTACTTCAACAACTTCAACCATTACAACTACTTCAACCACTACAACTACTTCAACTACCTAACCACTACAACTACTTAACCACTTAACATAACTCCCATTCTCTATGAATTTAAGCTCACAAGGCGAACAGCTTATTAAAAGCTTCGAGGGCCTGCGCCTTAGCGCCTACCGCGATGTTGCAGGCGTATGGACCATCGGCTACGGTTCAACACGCTATCATGATGGCCGCCCGGTTAAACCCGGCGATAAATTAGCCAACGCCGATCAGGCCTCGGCAATTTTTGTAAATACTCTTGGTCAGTATGAAGACGCTGTCAATACTTATGTAAAAGTCCCGTTGACACAGAGCCAATTTGATGCATTGGTATCTTTCACTTATAACGAAGGCACTTTCGCGCTAAAAGAATCAACTCTTCTAAGAAAACTGAACGCCAAAGATTATGCCGGCGCTGCCGACCAGTTCCTGGTGTGGAACAAAACCACCGATCCAAAAACCGGCCGGAAAGTAGACTGTGATACGCTAACCGGTCGCCGTACTGCCGAACGCCGTTTATTCCTCTCAACCCAGCCATTATGACGACTATCGAACACAGAGAGTTAAAAGGCATCACCATTAAAAACCTGCTGGTAACCATTTTTAGCACCGCCAGCATAGTAGCAACCGTGATGACCTCCTACCTGCAATTGAAAGACGACATCCACGATATTAAAGTAAGCCAGGAAACACAAAACCGCATTTACGATATCAGGCTCAAGGTGCTTGAAACACAAGTATCTGTATTGCAGCACCAGGTAGACGAGATGGGTAAAAAGTAATGTTAAGTGGTTGATTGGGTTGAATAGTTGATTGGGTTGGGATAGTCTGATCAATGGCGTAGGCGCATAGTTTACTCACCCCTGCCCCTCTCTACAGCAAGCGGTAAAGAGGGATAAGAAAAAAACCAAAAAACAACAAATCCCCTCTTTATCCGCTAGCCAGCGGATAGAGAGGGTGGTCGGGCGAAGCCTCCGATAGCTATCGGGGGACTGGGTGAGTCAACCTACGCCAAACCCAGTCCAACCAATCAACCATTCAACCACTTAACCCAATCAACCATTCACTAATTCACTAATTCACTAATTCACTAATTCACTAATTAAAAACACATGAGTTTACAATCCTTCCTATCAAAGATCTGGAACCAGATCAAAGCACTATTTGACGGCATCCCTGCCGAATTGAAAACCGCCATTCATATTGGCGTCGAAGTAACCGAGGGCATCAAAACTTTTGTCGATTCCCCAGCGGCGGATATCTTAACTGCCATCATCCCCGGCGATATCGACGATGAGGTGAAAAACTGGCTGCGTGCCAAATTACCAGCTATCCTGACCGAATTAAAACTGGCCGATAGCTGCGGACAACTCACTGATCCCTCTGAAATAACCAAATGCGCAGTGCAGGTTTTACAAGGATTAGACGGCGATGTTAAAAGCGCCTTCCTTCACAATCTGTCTATTTTGGTCGCTCAAGTGGCTGCTGACGGCAAGTTAACCTGGAGCGACGGGGTATACATTCTCCAGTGGTATTACGAGCATGAATTTAAAGCAGCGGCTTAGCTTGAAGTCGTAAGTCTTGAGTCTGAAGTCGAAAGTCTCGATTTAAATTGACTTATGGCTTTGGACTCAAGACCTACCCAGAGGCAGGTTTACGCTAATTATTTTAGCAACAACATCCCTAATAGCATATAATATCGACACCAACTAGTGCAATTGGATAATAATTTTAGCATTATTATTTTTTTACAAAAATTATTTGCATTATATTTGCATATAACTCATTCATTTTTCAACGTATAATCTATTGCCAACACTTTTATACTAATGAATGTTATCTTAATATGACCTCATTTAAATTTGAAAAAGCTGTTCAAGCACTAAATTTTTTTGCCAAAAAAGAGGGGTACCAAATAAACTACATGAAGGCAGGTAAACTTGTTTATCTGGCTGATAAAGTTCATTTGAGGATGTTTGGCCGTACTATCACAAATGATAATTATGTGGCTATGAAGAATGGCCCCGTGCCCTCAAGAACAAAAGATATAATTTCTAAATCCTCATGGTCGGGTAACGACATAGTTGAATATTCAAATAAGTTCTTGACTGCCCCAAATGGATACAATATTTCTTCGATTGGGGATATTGATTACGGTGTCTTTTCTAAAACCGACATAAAGGTTTTGGATTTGGTTTACCAGGAGTTCGGAAAGCTTAATGAATTTGATTTAAGCGATTATACACACACGTTTCCTGAATGGCTTAAATATAAAAAAGCGCTCGCCTCTGATCCTTCTACGGCATTCCCAATAGAAATCGATGACCTTTTTTCAATTGATGAAAATGACAACGCCTTTAATCAAAGTGAAGAGTTATTATCATTAAGCAAGAAGCAGTATTACCGTCAATTTTAATGGGAACTATTGAGGATTTTATTGAACTACTTTCCATAGGAAATATTTATTGGTTTAAAAATCCTCAAATAGGTTCACCTGATCCACACCCACACATCTATATGGGAATGCTTGACGATGATCATTTATTTATGATTTGTTGCACTTCTCAGTTTGAAACTAAGCGCAGATACTTTGAATTGGCGGGACTGAGATATGAAACTCTTGTTCGAATAAAAGACGAAGAAGGAAATAACCTGGTAAAAGATACTTACGTAGATTGTAATGATATACAAACCCATGATATCAGCGATTTATATTACGATCTTAAAATAAAATCCGGCGGGGCTGTTACTCAAGCTGAGTTGCTTCAAATAAAAACAGGGGTGGATTTAAGCGAACTAATAGAAGAAAACACAAAGCAATTAATTTTAGGTCAGTTTCCTGAATTCTAAATTATAGATTCATTTTTTACAACAACCAGGTACGAGATTCGAATTCTCACCGCCCCTGTTTTCGTGTTTCAATTGTGCTTTTCCCATGTATTCAGGCCTATTGTTCTTTCTATTTTACACCCGGTTTTACACCCGGTTTTTATTATTTAAAGTCCGCTTCAAATACCATTCAGTCAGTATTTTAGCGTGATTGTTATACCTAATAATTCGGCTTCCGGATAATATCAGTAAGCAGGCAAAGCTTTTTAATACGTTCGAGTTTTATTGTTTTGGGTGCATATTTTGGTTTACCGTTTATAACGTCGCTTTGGTTATCGCTCCATAATACTACGCTGTCGGACTGATCAGACTGAAGCAGTCTTTTAAAAAGACGATAATCCCCGTATTCAACGTAGTAAATATGCCCCCATTCAATATCGCCCGCGTCAGATATTGGCCGTAATACACACCACGACCCGCTTTCTAAAGTAGGATACATTGAATGCCCGTGTACAGGCAAAGCAAAACTGTCTTTAGCCGCACCGGGGATGTTTAAATAACCAACTATTTTAAGGTCATTGATATCACCGTACATCTCAACCACAGAAGCCGATGCAGGGAAATTATACATAGGTATGCCGGGCCTGTCAACATCGTGCCCGGTATTTGAATAGTATGGTGTTTCAGGAGAATGCAGCATTGACGGCCTTGAATCTTCATGATCGTCTATGGCGTATGGACGGTTCTTAACCGGAGAAGCTTCAACATTGTCATACAGATCAATCCCCAGCTTAGACTTTACATTTTGTATAATTTCAGCGTTCAAAACTTCGGTTTTTAACCATACAGATACGGTTTGCCTGGATACACCTAATTTTTCAGCAGCGGCTTCCTGGGTGAGGTCGGCTATCCGCAAAGCTGTTCTTAATTTTTTCCCGTTGACAGTCAATGTTTTAAAATGATATATTTGTTTTGTTTACAAAATGTCTTTACATTTTGTAAGATTTGGTATACATTTGCTTGCATATGCAAAGATGCTTTGCAAACTTACCAATAAGAAATAAATAAAAAAATGAAAGTTGATGCCCGAGAAATATTATTCATCAGACAAAATGCTCCGGTAGGAATGATCAGGACATTGGCCAATAATATTAATATACCCTATGCCAAAGTCAGGAATGAATTGCACACGCTGAAAGAGGATTATCCGGATGAACTGGTTATAGAGGCGCGCCGCCTTTTAGAGGCAAATACCGGCTTAGTTTATCAACCCTGCCTGAACGGAACGGAGGCTTAATATGGCGTTGCGGTTGGTACACTTTAATGCAGAAATGGCTGGGCAGGCGTGTACGTCTGGTGTATCCCCTGCTGCCAAATCTGATACCGACAGCGCAAAGCTGGGTTACAACAAGGCCCTTATAAAGCATGCCGACCTGATAGCCGAGATACAAAAGTATTTCCCCGGGTGGCAGCCGGAGTTCAGATATCCATATTAAAAAGCGGGGGAATAAAAGATGCAACTGGTTCACTCGCAACTAACTGTACAGGCCCCTGTTAAACGGCCCACCAAAAAGCAGGTTTATCACCAGGATATGGCTACGGCAATGAGGAGGCGCCAGTTTGCGGATTTTCAAACTGCACTGAAAGATCCCGAAGTAATAGAGTTATTAAAAAAAGTTCAAAAACTGAACCCGGGCTGGCAGCCCAAATTCAAAAAATAAAGCCCAAACACAGGCAGTGAGAAAATTAACATTCAAACAGAAAATAGAATTCATTATGTGCGCTGCTATTATGCTGCTTGCACTAACCTTTTTGATGGCAGCTGTAAACTACATAGCAAAATGTATAGGCACAGGCAATATGGATTGGATAGAATAAACAGTAGCGCCAACACCGGATTGATCATGAAGTAGTAATTCAACTCTTGTTATTATGAGAACAAATATAATCGGCAAAAGCAGCTTAACTGTCCCGGCAGTGGAGCCAAAACCCTCAAAAAGAGATGGTGCGGGCATTATCCCTTGCCAGTCAGAGATCAACCTGGTTAAAGTGTGGCAATACAATGAATATGTACAAATAGATTACCTGGCGGGAGCCAAACAGATGCAGGTAAAAGTGGCCCTGGATAAACTCATGGAGTTTACGATAGAAAAATGGCACGATTACGCCCGCCCCGGAGATATTACTGTTTACGATTTTATTGACGAAAACCTGATTGGCATAATAGAAGCCTATTTAGCTGCCGGAAAGGAAACCTTATCATGATGAACCCTTCAAATATTTTACTTACAAACGCCCTGTCGGGCAGCAATGAGCTGCTCACTAACCTATTAACAGATCCGGCTATTCCTGCCGATCAGAAGGAGCAGATAAAACGGCGCATCGGTCTTAACACAGTTGCCATAAGCATAGCCAAAATACAGGAGGATAACCATGCATAGCATTATCGCCCTGACATTTACAATGCTGATCATCTATTGGCTTGTAGTGTTTTTCAAAAAACCGGCAATCAACCGTCCCTGTACGGTGATGGAAGGGCTCACACTAAAAAAAATAGTGGTGGTTTATCCCGTAAATGCTTACCGGCCAAAAACAATCATAAAAGAATGGAACGTGGCCGTAAAAACTACCGAGCCCGGCGAACGGTTTGAAGAGCACTCGGGCTGGATGATGTACATCCTGATAGAGCATACGCACACCATACGCATCATTGCCCTTTTAGAGCATATTGAAAAAGAAAACTTAGTTAGACACTATAATGCGGCCGGCACTTTAAACCGGAAAGTAATAAAGCATCAGACCGTAAATGGTCATGAGGCTTAGCACAATTGTCCCTGATTAATTTATTGGCTGGATAAACCACACCTACCGGCAAACTATTTATTGCCGGGCAACGCATTATTCCACTAAATGAACTACATAGAACTGATAAATAATTTTTGGCGCAAGCACGAGGAGCATCCCTTCGGAACGGTTGCTGGTTTGTTGTACTTCCACCTGCTGGATGTCTCGAACAAGCAAAACTGGAGGAATCCCTTTAAGCGCCAGAACACCCGTATATGCGGCGACCTGGGCATTACCAACCCCACCCTTATAAAAGCACGTAACGAACTGAAACAAAGAGGCATGATAGACTTTGTTTCTAAAGGGAAAGGCGACAGCAATGTGAGGTATGAAATAAACAACAATAAAAATTTACATACTTCTTTAACTACATCTTTTCATACTTCCTTTCATACTTCGTATGACTTAAATAATACCAAAACAGAAACAGAAAAAACAGGAGTAATAGCCTACAGCGCGCTATCTGATTTTTTTAAGCTGACATCTATTTGCCGGGCGCTCACCGAGCAGTACAAAATTGACCTGGAAGAAAAAATTAAAATTTTTTACGAAGAAAAAAATGACCTGGGCGAACTCGGCGCAAAATCAAAAGAAGATCTGCTTAAAAATTTCAGGAATTGGCTGCCTATCCACCTAAGGATATTGAGTATGGACAAAGAAAAAAGTTCCGCCAAAAAAGAAAGATCGCCCGAGCGCGGACCGGGAAAAGTAATCGAATCGTTCACAGCCACAAAATTCAGAGGATAAATGAGCCAGTTAGCCAAAATTGAAAACAACCCCTTATTTCAGCCCAATGCGCTGAATTCGGTTAAAGAAGACCTGTTTAAAACCGTAAACGTATCCATAGCCAAATGCTTTGCCGACCTGAATTTTAAAGTGCCCGATGACCCCGGCTACCTGGTGAATGAAGTAACCGACTCCATTATGGAGCGCTTCCCCTCTATGCGGATAGCCGAGGTGCCGGTAGCCTTTGCCAATGGCATCCGCGGCAAGTATGGCGAGTACTTCGGGCTGTGCGTGGTATCATTTGAGCAATTTATACAGGGTTACCTGGACAGCGACGCCCGCGTAAAGCTGGTGGAGGACAGAAACCGTCTGCTAACTGAACAAAAAACCGAACCTACCCCCGATGAAAAGTTCAACACGGCCCGGCAGCTGGTGATGGATGCCTACGAGAAGGTAAAAGCCGGCAAGCCAATAGGCATTACCGCCACCACGGTGTATCTGTTTTTAAACAGCATCGGCCTCATAGGCGCCGACTACAAAAAGGGCATTATGCAGGACGCCATTCCCCAGCTGATAAAGGATAAGGAGATAGAGATAGCGCTGTGCACCAACCTGGTACGCCGCCGCCAGCTAAACGCTTCGCTCGAAATGCTGAACCAGAACATAGCCAAAGACATACTGACCAAAGAGCAGCACGACGAATGCAAGCGCGTAGCCAAGCGCCTGGTAATAACCAACTGGCTGCGCGACGCCATGCTAAACGACGCCGATCTGCCGGCACTGATAGAGCAGCAACGGAGCCCTTATTTACAAAATAGTCGGAAGTCAGGAGTCTGAAGTCGAAAGTCGGAAGTCGGAAGTCCCACTTAACCCATTCAACCAATCAACTACTTAACCACTCAACCACTCAACCACCCAACCAAATGAACGCATTCAGAATTATTGAGCTGACCGATGGCCCGGAGGCAGCCGCAGAATTTAAAAAGTACATCGACTCGCTGGAGATGAAACCCGCCGTAAGGGACCGCCTCAGCGTGTTCGACCTGAACCACCCGCTTTACCACCACGGCTTTCACCCCGCATTTGCCCAGCACATGGTGCAGTATGGGGAAGGGTTGAAGTCGGAAGGATGAAGTCGGAAGTCGGAAGTCAGAAGTCAGAAGTCAATGGTCAATGGTAATAATCTATGGTCTATGGACTATGGACTATCGATCATGGACAACCACCAGTTGAAAAAACATATCTCATATCTCAAATCTCATATCTCACATCTCAAATCTCAAAAAATGAAAAAGCAAAACGAACCCGTAGCCGTATGGATCATAGTGATCATCGTAATGATCCTGATAGCCGGCCTGATCTTTATCGACGCCAGGATACTGGGCGCCTACAAGGCCCGCGCAAAACACCTGCAAGACAGCATCCGCACCAGCCACCCATACTACCCCGACACTATATTGGATGAAGACACCACCTTTATTGAAGATCCTGCGGATAGTAATCGCGCGGAGTTGAAAGAGGAGTATTTGAGGGATGGGGTGAGGTAGATGCCCTGTTAATCTTGAATTGAGTTTGTCTTAACACATATAAAAATTTCGAAATTCTATACATGTCGCGACTGATATGTATAGAAAAATGCCATTTCGTATACATATGTAAAAACACATGTATACGAAATATAAAATTTCAGCTATATAAGCATGCTTTTTTATTTCAAACCAGATTGATTATCAGGTTTTTTAATAAACTTTAATTAATATTGCGCGTGCTTAAACTTTCTCATACCAATTATTACCTTCCTATTGTCCAGCCGCTTGAACCCCTCCGGGTGTTAGAGTCAGGGACTACTACTCCGCAATTAATTCTTGGGGTCTGCCAACAAACTGGCGTAAAGGGAGACTATGTTATTAAATACCGTGCTGCCTCGCGCATGTCTGCCGAAGCGAGCGTGCGGGAACTAGTTGCCGCATGGATTGCCCGGGAACTCGGCCTAAAGGTGCCGGAGCCAGTGATCATATCAGTGTCCCCTGAATTCGTCGAGCTTTTGCAGGGCAACGAAATGTATCAGATTGCATCCAACAGCTTGGGTTACAATTTTGGGAATGAGTACCAACGTGGATACTTAGCACCCCTCAAAGGACAGACATTTAGCGAGGATTTTAAACGCAAATTGATTGACTTATTTGCCTTTGATATGTTCATTAGCAATGCCGACCGACGAATAGACAAACCAAATTTTTTGTATAATGGCGATGACTTACTTGTCTTCGATCATGAGATTGCTTTTGGCTTCGTAATGGAGCTACCTTTTCTCCGCAACCAGATACCGTGGACTTTTCGTGACAGCGACCTCGAATGGATCAGTCAAAACTTTTGTTACCAATATTTAAAAGGAAATACTTATGATTTCTTACCATTTATTGATAAATTAACGGTATTAAATGATTTATTTTGGACAAAAGTTGAAACCATTATCCCGCCGGACTGGTTAAATGATCAGTGCAGCACTATTAAAAACTATTTGAACAGCATACTTGAAAATTCTCATTTATTCGCAGGTGAACTAACTCAATTATTACTATGATCAGGTTTCATTATCAGCTATTGCGTTATACGCACGATCAGGTTACGGGTGAATTCGTCAATGTAGGCATTGTGGTTTTCGCGCCGGAACACCAATTCCTGGAAGCTAAAGTCGTTTCCAGGTTTAGCCGCATCTCTAATTTTTTTGAAGACATTAATGGCTACCATTTATTGCATAGCCTAAAACATTTCCAAAAAGAACTTGCATCAGTCAGAAATGAACTCGCTTTTTTTGGTGCAGAGGCAATTGCCAAACCGGCGCCGTCTTTAACTCAGATTACCAGCAGAATTCTGGTCAAAGATGACAGCGCCCTCCAGCTATCTGATGTGCGGACAGGAATGGACCTTGATCTTAGCCATGCAACAGAAGACTTGTTTTATCGCATGGTCGATAAATACAATATTGAACCTGGTGGAGAAGTTAAAAATGATTCGTATGTGTGGACAAAAATTTACAAATCTCATTTTGATAAATATGGCGTCACATCACATCTGCAGGACCACACCATTCAAACGAAGACCGACAAAATTACCTTCGACAAATCCTGGAAGAACGGCAGTTGGCATTGTTACCAAACACTCGCTTTCGATTTGAAGAAAGAAGATTCGATTAAAAATAAAGTTTATAAATGGTCAGGCATCATTAAGGCCTTGCAAGCGGAAAATGAATCACTCAATCTCTATTTTCTAACCACGAACCCTGCGCATAATCCGCAATTGCAGCCGTTTATTGTCGAGACTCTCGGCCAGGAAGCAGACAAGCTTAAAGTAACCATCGTGACCCAAGAAGAGGCTGAGGCTTTCGCACTAAATGTTAAGAAACAAATTGAAAGTGCAATTGACGATCCGTTTCATTGATCATAACTAATTTTACATTGCATTGTCACATCCGTAGCAGTATTACGGTGACCAAGCGCAAAGGCTACTCCTGCCTTTGATGCTACTTCTCAGCCCGTACAAGCACCGATAAAAAATAGTACAATTTTCCTTCGGTTTTGAGGCTGAATGGATAGGTGCCGCCGTTGAGGTTATAGCAGATGGTTTGCTTATTGGCTTCTACCTGGTAAATGGCGGTGTAATGCCGGCCTTCGTTTGCACCGTCGGTGCCGTAAATGTCCGGCAGCGGGCCGTTGGCTTTAATTATCCGCATATCAAACTATTATCCGCAAAAAATGCGGAGAATAATTAAATTATTCTCCGCACGATATGGGTACAAGCCTTTCCCCCATTCATTTAGGTTTGGCAACTGCAGGCTTTTCAGTAGCTGTGCTTTTTGGGGGATTGTAGTTGGCTATAAAAAGCGCTACCACCAGGAATATTGCTGTGCAACAAATGAAAACGTAGGTTATTATTAACCTGTATTTTCTTGTTTTAACCGAGTCATTATAAAACTTCATAACATCCTCGGGTATGCGGGGATCTACTTTATGCGTCGACAGGCTGGGCAACTGGGCCCAGGTGGCTACAAGGTAACCGGCAATAAGTAAAGGAATGGGAAGGATAAGTAAAACCAGCTCCAAATCATTATCTATATGTACTTTACCCGATACCAGCCCGCCGGAAAACGCGGCAGTATAGATGCCCCAAAAAGTAGCTATCAACTTTGCCAGGGTACTGGCAGCATCTTTTAAATTGGCTTCTGCTGCGTTTATGGTGTTGGTGGCATAAGCCAGCCAAAACTTGTCATTTGCAATTTGTTGGATATCCATAATCTGCTATTTTACTGGTATTTCGTATGATTCTACATGCATAGCTTCTGCATCGCAGGTAAGGTAGATGATCTTTGTTCTGGCGGCCTTTTTCCCTGCGGCGGCCCCGGTCAATTTACTAACAGCTGCTTTAAACTCACTGTGAGTAGCTACTTCGCTGGCCGGTGCTTTTAATGTGTTAACTTCTGTTTTTAAACTCTGAAACATATCCACCATTTCTACAAGGTTGACAGTATACCGCACGTGGCCGGTGCAAGCGGTGCCATTTGTAATATTCCGGCATGTGAACGTTATCATATCTAATTGGTTTTTGAATTGTTTTTCCCACTGTCTTCCAGGTTCCACTGAACGGACACAAATCCAAACAGGTTGGGGTGTTTTATATCATACTTCAGCGTAAGCGGTAAAGTAAATTCTTTGGAAAGGTGAATGCTTGTTACCAGGTTTGCTGTAACGGCCTGTTTTCGTTCGTGGGCGTATCTGCCATTGAGCACCAGGTCGTATTCGCCCGCAAATTCAGCTTCCAGCAAGGGGTTATCCTTGTCGTCAACAGCAAAAACTTTGTTCAAACCAGCGCTGAATTTTGTCTTGTTGTGCCCAAAGTCTTTAGGCGCAGACGAGGAATCGCGAAGAGATACGATTGTTCCCTGCAGGTCCACGTTCCAGGGTTTTTTATAATTACCGAACCCTTTCAGATACCGTGCGCTAAAGCTTGTTGTATCAAAATGATGGTATTGGAAGTTATAGCCCGGGTTAAAGCTCAGCGTGAAGAGGGCGCCCATTTCGATTTTTTTGGCATAGGCGTTATACTCTTTCTGCAGATTTTTATGTAATTCAGAATAGCTGTAGCCATATTTTTTAAATATTGAATCAGCAATCGCCTTAAACCGCTTGTAATCGTCGGTCTTGTTGCTATTATCGGCTGATGTATATGCCTTTATCATTCCATCGCCTTTTTTTAGCTCGTCATTAAATTTATGGCTCAGGTTTTTTAGTTCTTGCTTGGTGATCGTAACCTTGCTGGCGGTGATAGCCGTTTCTAAATCATCGGTCGTCCATTTTGCCGATTGAATATTGGCTAGCTTCTCCTTTCTTTTAGCATCCACTGCTGCCAAAACTTTATTAAGGTCCGCTCCGCTAAAGTTTGCCTTTACAAAGTGTACCGCAACATCTGACGTGTATATTACATCAGCTATCGCCATAGAATGATCAGCTACATCTGTCCCTTTGCTTAATACAGCGTCTGCAAAAAAGTTGACAACCGACTTATCCCTATGATTGATAACTGACACCTTATAGCCCACGGTGGCCAGTGCAATCTGGTCATTCCCTGAGCTGGCCTTATTAACTCCGACGGATAGCTCCTGGTTCCGTTGCCACCAGCCGGTTTTACTTAAATAGTAACTGGATAAGCTATCATTTTTCCCGCCAAATAAATAGGACAGGCCAAAAAAGGAAGATTTAAAAGAAAAGCCCCCGTTTTTGCCCGACGTTACAGTTGATTGGATGAACTGTGAAAGCGAGCTATAAGTTAGCCCCGTTTTAGCCGGAGTGTTTTTAATAGCGTTCAACTGCTCTGGCGTTACTTCGGCATCGGCCTGTTTCTTACTATCAGTTGCTTGCTGAGCCAATGAGACCGTGGCAAAAAAAAGCATACAAGTGGAAATATATAGCGCTTTCATTTTTTCTTTCCTTTCGCACTTGCTGCCTTTTTTGCTTTTGGCCTTTTTGCTTTTGGATTTTTCACACTCAGAGCCATTGCTGCTGTGTCGTCGTCAGGCACGTCGTAGTCTATCTCCTGGGCATCAAACTGACCGTTAAAGTCCTGAGATTTTAGTTCTTTACCGTCGCAGCTGATTTTTACAGTGATCTTTCCGCCTGCGGGTGCAACTCCGCCGGCAATTACGTGTTGATCACCCGTAGATTGGTTTGCGGTGAATGACCCGTCTGACGTAAATGTTTGGTCGCCTGATCCGTCGATTCCGGTAAGGTCAATAGTACCGGCCCCGCCGGTAAAAGTGATTTGAAAAGTAACCGTTTTTCTGCTCATGATATCGGAGGTTTAGTAATTATTTGATTTTTCAATTCTAAATTACAACCTGCTATCAGATTAATAATCAGTAAAATTACCCTAAATAAAAGGGTGTTTTCACGGTTTTTGCACGAACGGGCTTAAACAACAAACCCCTCTCCCCGAAAACTCAGGAAGAGGGCAAACAGGGCATCACAATCAATTAAAACAAAGGTCTTTTCCCGGGAGCACCCGGTGATGTATTGGGTTTTATAGCCTGGTTTCGGTAATGGCAAATGAATATTGCACAGGTTCGGTATACTCGATACTGGCCCCGGTAATCAGGGTTTGATCGTTTACTACTTTGTCATTACCTGTTAAGCTGTATTCGATATTCATTCCGTAGAGTTCAGAAATATCGGGATATGCGGTCCAGTCGAGCGTGTTGCTTTTAAATTCTGCCGCACCGCCTGTTAATTCCGATACTTCGATAACTGTTGCCGCACCGGTTGTGGTAAATGCAGTGACAGACGCAACCCCTCTGAAGGTATTGCCCACCGTTACAGTCACACCGTTATAAGTAATGGATCCGGAAGCGCCACTTACCATATAAAGCACATTGGCTTCTATGGCGCCGCTTACAATAATATAGGCCATATTATGATTTTAAATTATTGACTTGTATGATAAACCTTAACTGAAAAAACCGGGCGTTTATCGGGAACTCGTTCACATACAAGCCGCCCCTTACATAGGCCGGGTCGCCGTTGCCAC